>JAFSKN010000011.1 GCA_017448975.1 Clostridia bacterium | reverse complement strand
TTACGAAGCAGCAGGCGGCGTTTGCTTGACAAATCCATACATGCCTCTTCGCCTGGAGCGGGGTCAAGGGGGATCATCCCCCTTGTGGGGTGCGGGGCAAAGCCCCGCCGGTCTCCTTTGTAACTTAAAGTGTTCTTGAAGTCATCTTCAATAGACTGCCACCGCGTCCTGCGGCGCGCTGCCTTGGTACAGCACAGGGCCGCCCGCCAGCGCCGCCGTTCCCTGGCAGGGATCGCAGATCAGCACGCCCCGCCGGGTGGGCCGTAAGCGCACAGGACAGGGACAGGACAGGGCTCCTACGGTTTTGTATCCGGCGGACAGGAACAGCACCCGTCCCATGCAGCCCACGGCGCAGCCGTTTCCCGGCAAAGGACACAGGCAGGAGGGCACCAGGGGCGAAGAAAACACCTCCTCCGCCGTGCCGCGCGGGCTGACGCGCAGAAGCCTTGTTTCAATGTTCCCCCGCTCCACGGCGCACAGGGCCAGCAGGCATCGCCTGAGGCAGCAGACGCCGCACACGGTTCCCGGCAGACGGTATTCCCGCAATAGGCTCAGATCGTGATTCAGCAGCAGCACGCTGCCGCTGGCGCCGCCCGCCACGGCCAGGTATCTGCCCTGGCGCGAAACGCACAAATCCCGGGGGTATACCCCCGCCGGGGCACAGCAAAGCAGCTCCCCCGTATGGGCGGAAAAGGCGGTCACGCTGTCCGCGTCGGAAGACAGGGCGCACACCCGGCCGTCCCACATCGTCATGGCGCACACGCCGGTGGGCAGGGGCAGATCAAAGACGGCTCCGCCCCCTTCCCGATCCCGGCACACGCACCGATGCTGCTCCGCGCAGTAAACGCGCCCCCACCCGGCGCACAGCGCGCCGCAGGGCGGCCCTATCCTACATAAACCTGCGCTGTCCGCCCGCATCAGCCCCCGTTCCCCGTCCGCCGCCCACAGCTGCATGGCCGCGCACCCCCTTTGCTTCCAGGGTATGCGGAAGGAGCGGGAGTGGTCAGCACGAGGTTCGGCGTGCAGAGTGGAGAGTGGAGATGATATAGTCCTATACACTGTCGTATGGACGCCGATGATGTCAACGATATAATCTCAACTCCCAACTCTCTTTTGCCGCCACCTTACAAGTTCTCGAAAAGCTCGTTCCTCTCCCTGACGCACCTGCATGCCGCCGCCAGCGCTGCGCACAGCAGGCCCGCCGGGGCATAAAAGAAAAAACCGGTGAGCCGATTCATGATCAGCAGCAACGCGCCGTAGCAGGCGTAACGTTTCGCCCTGCGGCGGTCCAAAATCAGGCGCAGCCAACGGACGGGCCGGGGCGCTTTCTTCCTCCGGCCCAGGTTCACCAATTGCTCGTCCGTGGCGGGATTGGCCCGGCCAAACAGGGCAATCATTTCTTCCCTGGATAAAAAAGCCACGGGAGGCTGGTTCTGGGCCTGCTCCCGGGCTGTGGGGGAAATGCCGCAGGGCACGCACAAAAGGCCTCTGTCCGCGCACAGCAAGCGAACCGCCCGCTGCATGGAAAGCACCTGATCCGCCTCCACGGCGGCGGAAGCGGAGCGCTGCAAAAAGGCGATCAGCACCTTTTGCCCCTTCAAATCGCACAGCACCCCTTCCTCCCCTGTTTGCAGGAGCACCAGAGGATGCGCCATGGACAAAAGCACGGCCGTTTCAAAATGCGCCCGTTCCCTTTGGGTGAGCAGCAGCCTTTCCAGGGCCAGTTCCCCGCCGATGGCGGCCCGCATCTGCTTTTCCCGGCGGGTCAGCTGGTCATCCCGCACCTTGCGCCGCAGAAGCAAAATCATGCCGTACAGGGAAAGCCCCGCCAAAAGGCTGGAAAGCCGAAGCCCCCACAGCAGCAGAAACCAGAAAAAACTGACGCCCAGCGCAAGAAAATGAAAACCGATGCCGTCCAAAATGCTTCCCAACCGCGAACGATGCAAATATTCCTGCATTCTTGTGTTCCCTCCCTCTTTTCAGAATGCCCAAAATGCTGTATAATATGGACAGGAGATGATCGTTTTGCAGAAGCTGGGCGTATTGGGCGGCACTTTTGACCCCATTCACGCGGGGCATATCGCCCTGGCCCGGGAAGCGCTGCGCCGGGGCGATCTGGACGGCGTGATCCTGCTGCCCATGGCCCGGCCCGCCCATCGGGAGGCGGACGCCAGTGCGCCGGATCGGCTGGCCATGTGCCGCCTGGCCATCGAGGATGAAAAGGGCCTTCTGCTGTCTCAGGCGGGGATGGCCCCGGGCGTCAAATATACGTGGGACACCATCGCGCCCCTGCGGCGGGAATTTCCCAAGGCGGAATTTGTGTTTCTGATCGGCGCGGATAAGCTGGTCAGCCTGCCCTACTGGTATCAGGCGGAGCAATTGTTTTCCCAGTGCGGTTTTCTGTGCTTTGCCCGCAGCGGCGTGGCGGCGGAGGAAGCTCTGGATAAAGTCCGGCGGGCCGGGGCGCGGATCGAGATGCTGCCGGAATTCCGCACGCCCTATTCCGCTTCCATGATCCGCCTGCAATCAGCCCAATATCAGGACGCGCCGGGGCTGAACCCCAAGGTGCTGGCCTATATGGCTCTGCACAGCCTGTATCAGCCCGATTTTATCCCGAAACTGAAAACCATGATGAATCCCCACCGTTTTCAGCACACCCTGGGCGTGCGGAAGGAAGCGGTTCGCCTGGCGGGCATCCACGGCCTGCCCATCCAGAAAGCGGCCCTGGCGGGACTGCTGCACGACTGCGCCAAGGGCATGAGCATGAAGGATATGGCCCGTCTGGCCCGGGAAGAACACCTGACGGAGGATGAAAGCACCCTGACCTCCGGCGCGCTGCTCCACGCCCCGGTGGGCGCGTTCCTGGCGAAAAAGGAATTCGGCATCCGGGACGAGGACGTATTGAACGCCATCCGCAGCCATACCGTGGGCCGCGCAGGCATGTCCCGGCTGGAAATGTGCGTTTTCGTGGCGGACGCCACGGAGGAAAACCGGGAGGACTACAAAGGGCTCGCCCAGCTCCGGCGCCTTTCGGACGTGTCCCTGCCCGCCGCCGTGTACCGGTCTTTCCAGCTCACCCAGGAATATTTACGAGAAACCAATCGGGCGTTTGACCCGTCGTCGTTAAAAACAATGGCCTATGTGAAAGGATTGATGACCCCCGAGGAAAAGCGCTTGCTGGCGCTGGAGGAAGAAGAAGGAGGAATCTGAATGGAAAACAACAGTCTGGCCCTGAGGATCGCACGCATCCTGTACGATAAAAAAGCGCAGGATATCACCGTACTGAACGTAGCCCATCTCACCGTGATCACCGATTATATGGTGATCGCCAGCGGCCGGTCCGCCCTGCAGGTGAAAGCCCTGGCGGACGACGTGGACGATGCCCTGGCCATGGAGGGCGTGACCCTCCGCGCCCGGGAAGGCCAAGGCGAAGGGCGCTGGATCGTGCTGGATTACGGTACGGTGCTGGTGCATATCTTTCATCCCGAGGACCGGCGCTTCTATCATTTGGAGCGCCTGTGGGAAGACGGCCAGAACCGGGTGCCGCTGCCCTTTGCGGAAGATGAGGACGGGGAGAAGCCCCTATCATGAGCATTCAGATTTATTGTCTGAAAAAGAATTTTGATACACAGAAAGCCGAGCGGTTTTTCAAGGAACGGCGGGTGCCTTATCAGCTGCTGGACTTGAAAAAGCACAAGTTAGGGGCCCGGGAACTGCAATTGTTCGCCCGGCGGCTGGGTGCGGAAAACCTGATCGACCGCAACAACCCGGAGGCCATTTGCCACCCCGCCGCCCACACAGACGACGCTCGGTATATCCTGGATACTCTGGCGGAGTATCCCCGCTTTCTGCGCACGCCCATCGTGCGCTGCGGCGAACAGGTGACCCTGGGCGCGGACGAAGCTGCCTGGACGGAGTGGATCAAAAAAGGCGTGTGATTTGGAAACGGCCCGATGAAAGGGGGATAACGCGATGTATTGCGAACGGTGCAAGCGATTGACGGAGGATGAAATCTGCCCCGAGTGCGGCAAAAAATGCCATCGGGACGCCTTGCCGGAGGATCCCTGCTTCCTGCTGTCCGGCGGGCAGATTTGGGCAGACATGGCCTGCGAGCTGCTGGATCAGGAAAAAATTCCGTATTTGAAGCAGGGCAGCTTGGGCGCGGCCATGACGGCGCTCACCGGCTTTTCCCTGGAGATGTACAGCCTGTACGTGCCTTTCGCCCAGTATGACCGGGCCAGGGAAGTCACCCAGGCCGTGTTCCCCGAAGGTGAGACCGGGGAGGAAGAAGCACGCTGCGACGACGATCCCGATATCGAGCGGGAAAGCGAAGACGACTGAAAAAGCGAGGAGAAGGTGCCATATGAAATTGATTACCATCAAAAGCGATTTGCTGTCTGTGACGATTTCCTCCAAGGGCGCGGAGATTCAATCCATCCAGGATAAAAACGGCGTGGAGCGGATGTTCAACGGCGATCCCGCTTTCTGGCCCAACCGCGCGCCCATTCTGTTCCCCGTGGCGGGGGGCATGAAAAACGATACCTACGAATGGCAGGGGAAATGGTATCCCATGCCCAAGCACGGCTTCATCCGCCCCTTGGAATGGCAGGTGGAGGACGTAAAGGAAAACCAGGCCACCTTCCTGCTGCAGGAAAAGCACGAGGGCTTCCCCTATGAATACGACCTGCGGGCATCGTACACCGTGAAGGATAACCAGCTGGAGGTAAAATACACCGTCACCAACCGGGATCAGTGGCCCTTCTGCTTCAGCATCGGCTCCCACGAAGCCTACGCCACCCCCACCGGCATCGAGGACTATGAGATCGTGTTCGACGAGGAAGAAACCCTGGCCCATTCGCCCCTCATCGGCAACCTGAACAGCCATGAGACCGTGATCTTAGCCGAACATGCCAGGACCCTGCCCCTGAAATACGCCTACTTCGCCGTGGATGCCCTGGTGTTCCGTAGCCTGAAAAGCCGGGGCGTGACCCTGCGCAGCAATAAGCACAGCCGCACCCTCCGGGTGGATTATCCCGATCATCCGTTCCTGCTGCTGTGGACCAAGCCCAAGGCTCCCTATATCTGCATCGAGCCCTGGTGCAACGGCCCCGATTTCGTAGACGCCCCCGCCGCCATCGACCAAAAGCCCGGCTTCATGCGCCTGGAAAAAGGCGAAAGCATTTCCCGGCGTCATGTGATCACCGTGGGCTGAGGCGGGACAGAAAAAACCCCTAAGGGCTCAAAAAAACGCGGGCGAGCGGCGTCCGCGTTTTTTTGATGCCATCAAATTTTGCAATTACTGAAAAAACGTTGCGTTCAAAGTTCCGGCGGCGCGTCGTCCGCGATCTGGGCGTCGTCGTAGCTCAATTCCTCCACCCGGTCCCGCAGGAAGCGGGTGAGCAAGCGGGTTTCCTGCTCCGTGCGCTGGCGGTTCGCGATCGTCAGGCTGTCGGCCAGCAGAAAGTCTGTGCCCACCTCCAGGGCGTTGGCAATAGCCACCAGGGTATCCACGCTGGGGATGCGGTTGCCGCGCTCGATATTGCCATAATAGGAGGGGGAAATCTGCACCATTTTTGCGATTTCCTCCTGGTTCATGTTCCTGGTCTGGCGCTTGTATTTGATGCGCTTGCCCATTTTTTCATAATCCACCATTTCGGCATCCACCCTTTCCGCAGCATGACAGTTTTCCGCTGCTGACGATTATACGGTATCCGTCGAATTTTGTAAAGTATTGTCGGAACGAGCGAAACGCGAAAAGGAAATACATGGAAATGGCAAAACAATATTAAAGACAAAATCGCAAGCGCCGCGCCAAAAAAGTGAAACAACGGAAAGAAACGCCAGGAAACACCTGGAAAACCGGGCTTTCGCTGCCATATATTGGCACTTTTTTGCGGATGAACGAAGGGCCTGTCCTCCGTCAATGTAGTGTACGGCCAAGGCCGGAACAAAGAAATACCAAAGGAGGAAATCCCCATGAACAACCGCAAATCCCATCGCATCCTCAGCGCCGTGCTGGCGGGCGCGCTGTGCTTCGCCGTGCCTGCCGCCGGCCTGGCCAGCGAATACGCCACGGTAAAGGGCGGCGGACTGAATCTGCGCCAGACGGCTTCCCTGCAGGCCAAGGTGCTGGGCCAGTACGGCACGGGCACCTGGATCGAGGTCACGTCCAAGGGCGATACCTGGAGCAAGGTAAAGGTGGCCGGCAAAGAAGGCTACATGATGACCAAATACCTGAACTTCGGCGCGTCCGCATCCACCCTGTACGTGCGCACCAACACCGGCATCGGCCTGAACCTGCGGGAAGGCCCCAGCACCAGCGCCTCCATCATCACTTCCTTCCCCATTGGCACCGCCGTCACCGTGCTCCAGCGGGGCAGCGGCTGGCATAAGGTAAAGGTGGGCGGCGCGGAGGGCTACATGGCCAGCGCCTATCTGGCTTCCGCCAAAGCGCCTTCTTACACCACGCCCCTGTCCACCCCCGTTCAGGCAGTGCTTAAAAACATCAACGGCGGCAGCGTGGTGAACTTCCGCCTGTATCCCGGCATGAAAACCAAGGTGATCAAGGCGTATCCCGTGGGCACCGCGGTCACAGTGCTGGAAAAAGGCGTGAATTGGTGCAAGGTGGAAATCGAGGGTGTGCAGGGCTATGTGAGCACCTACATGCTGAAATTCTGAAAACGTTCATACAACCCTGAAAGCGGGCCTTGGCCGCTCATGGGCAAAAGAGGGGGACTGCTTCGCGCAGCCCTCCTTTTTGGCTTGACTTTGCGTGGGCAAAGGCATACAATACCAATGAATGAAGGCATACAGGAACGGAAGCGTATGGAAAAAAAGAAGATCATCATCGGTGTGGACGGCGGCGGAAGCAAGAGCATCGGCGTGGCGGCGGACGAAAACGGCCACGCGCTGGCGGTTTACCGCGGCGGCGGCACCAATGCTTATCAGACCGGCGTGGAGCAGGCCCGGCGGAATTTAAAGGAAATCGTGGACAGGCTGGAAACAGCCTGCGGCGGCGTGTGCGCGCTGCTCAGCGTGGGCCTGCCTTCTCTGGACACCACGGCGGACGAAAAAACCCTGCGGGACTTCGCGGGGGACGTGTTCGACCCTCAAAGCCTGATCCTCGAATCCGACGCCTGCATGGCGCTGGAAGGCATGACCGGCGGGGACAGGGGCATGATCGTTATCTGCGGCACCGGCTCCATGGCGCTGCTGGACGACGGAAACAGCCAAAGGGTGGCCGGGGGCTGGGGCTATCTGCTGGGCGACCCCGGCAGCGGCTACGGCATCGCCATGGCCGGGCTGCGGGCCGCCATCCGCGCCTGGGAGCGCACGGGGCCGGAAACGGGGCTTGCGGACAGGGCGCTGGCATATTGGAGCATCAAGCAGCCCCGCGATCTGATCGAATTGATTTATGACCCCGCCTGCGGCCCGGATACCGTGGCGCGCTTCGCCGGAGAGGTGTTTGCGCTGGCGGAAGCAGGCGACGGGGCGGCCCTGGGCATCATTCGGGAAGAAACGCGGAGCGTGGCCTGGCAGGCGGCGTCCCTGCTGCAAAACGCGCAAGGGGTGGAAAAGGTGGGCCTGTACGGCGGCATTTTCCAGCATCAGCCCCTGGCCCGGCGGCTGTTTGCCGACGCCCTGCGGGAACGCCTGCCGGACCGTACTATTCAAATTGTGAATCCGGTATATCCGCCGGAGATCGGCGCGGTGATCCGGGGCTTGAAGCGCTTGGGAACGCTGAACGCCGAAAAACTCGCGGCGCTGAAAACCACCTATGAAAAACTGACGGAAGCAAAGGGGGCAAAATGAATCATGCCTGCGCAGAAAACCTATTATGCGTTTCTTCAAGGCATGCTGAACCGGGCGTTCACCGAACAGGAAGCGGCCATTGAGCAAGCCGCCCAAAAGATCGCGGATTCGGTGCTGTCCGGCGGCATGCTGTACACCTTCGGCACCGGCCACGGCCATCTGCTGGCCCTGGAAATCTTTTACCGTGCGGGGGGGCTGGTGCGGGTGTGTCCCATGCTGGACGAACGGCTCATGCTGCATATTTCCGCCAGCGAAAGCTCGGCATGGGAACGGAAGGAAGGGCTGGCGGCGGAGCTGCTGCAAAAATACCCCGTCAAAGCGGGAGACACCGTGCTGATCACCTCCAATTCCGGACGCAACGCCGTGCCGGTGGAAATGGCCGTGGCCTGCCGGGAAAAGGGCGCCTTCGTGATTGCCCTGACCAACATGAACCATTCCTCCGCCGCCACCCCGCGCAACGCCCTGAACCTGCGGCTGTTTGAGGCGGCGGATCTGGTGCTGGACAATATGGGCGTGCTGGGCGACGCCTGCGTGACCGGAACGGGCGGCCGCATGGTGGGGCCCACGTCCACGGCGGTGGGGGCTGCGCTGCTGCAGGCCATCGTGTGCCGGGTGGAGGAAATCGCCCGGGAGCGGGGACAGGACATCGAATACTTCGCTTCCAGCAACATCGACGGAGGCGACGCCATCAACGCCGCTTTTCTGAATAAGTACAAAGGCAAAATACCAGCTCTTTAAGCATTTCAAAATGTTGAAAGCCTGTTTGTGGCTTTCTTGGAAAGGGGTCTGGGGGAAACCATTCTTTAGCCTCCAAAGAATGGTTTCCCCCAGAAGATTACACCGGATGGAGGAAAACCTATGCGCGCGGGATTTGGGAAAGTGGAAATCACCCCGCCTTTGGGGGTGGAGCTGGCCGGGTACGGGTATTATCTGGGCCGGACGGCGGACAAAGTGCTGGACCCGCTGTTTGTCCGGGCGGCGGCTTTTGAGCAGGAAGGGGAACGGTTTATTTTGATTTCCTGCGATTGCTTAGGCCTGAGCCGGGACATCGTGGAGAACGTGGAAAACGCGCTGCTGCGGGACTTCGGCATACCCGCCGGTCATGCCGTCCTGGTGAGCATCCACACCCACACCGGCCCCGCCATGAAATACCACGGGGGCTGCGGGAATGTAAGCCCGGACTATGTGCGCACCGTGCCGGGCAAGATCGCGGACGCCTGCCGTGCCGCGCTGAATGACCTGAAAGAAGTGACCGCCCTGCGCTTTTTCCGCAATCCCATCCGGCGGCAGTGGGCCTATAACCGGGCCTGCGCGGAAAACCCCGTGGACGATCAGACGCGCTTTTTCCGCATCGACCGGCAGGACGCCGCGCCCATGGCGCTGGCCTCCTACGCCTGCCACGCGGTATGCCAGGGCAATATTCGGGGCATTTCCGCCGATTATCCGGGCCAGGTGTGCGCGCGTTTGGAGGAAAGGGGCTTCCGGACCCTGTATCTGAACGGGGCCTGCGGGGACATCGACCCCATCCGCTGCGCCAAGGAGGAACGGCCCGCAAGGCTTACGGGCTTTGCGGATACCCTCTGCCAGGGGATGGAAGGAGAATCCCTTTCCCTGCCCCGCACCGTTTCCGGCGGACAGGTGGAAGCAAACCTGCGCCTGCAGCATGTGACGCCCGAGGATATCCGCCGCATGGCCGACGCGGCCAACGAAATAGAAACTGACCCGCCGGGAGGCGGACGGGTAGCCCGGGCCTGGGAACGGGAAATGCTGGAAACCTACGACCCGGGCAGGACGGAAGAAGCCTTCCACGCCCGGTATGTATCCCTTGGGGGCGTGCTCATCGCCGCGCTGCCCTTTGAAACCTACACCCTCACCGGCATGCTGATCCGCGGGGTCCTGGGCAATGACGACGCCCTTATTTTGGGCTGCGCGGAAGAAATGTTGGGGTATCTGCCCACCATGGACGATTATGATCGGGGCTCCTACGCCTCCAAGGACGCCTTTTTCCTTTACCGCCGCATCCCCACCCAGCGGGGGGAGGCGGAACGGTTGGGCGAGGAATTGGGCGAAAAATTCAAGAACGCGCTGAAAGGGGAAGAAAAGCCATGATCGACGCGCTGCACTGTCCCGTGGATCAGGAGATGCTGGTCCGCGTCCGGCGGGAATTGCATATGCATCCCGAGCTGGGCTGGGATCTGGACCGCACCGCCGCCCTGGTGCGCCGGGAGCTGGACTTGATCGGTATTCCCTACGAATTTGAAAAATACGGGCGCAATTCCATCGTCGCCACCGTGAACCCGGAAAAAACGGGCTTCACCATCGGCATCCGGGGGGACATGGACGCCCTGCCCATTCAGGAAAAGAACGAGGATAAGCCCTACCGCTCCCAAATTCCCGGCGTCATGCACGCCTGCGGCCACGATACCCACACCGCCATGCTCATCGGCGCGTGCAAGGCGCTGTACGCCATCCGGGATCAGATTGACTGCCGGGTGCGCCTGATCTTCCAGCCCAGCGAGGAAACCCGGCCCAGCGGGGCCCGGACCCTGTGCGAGCATGGGGTGATGGACGATATCGACTGCATCATCATGTGCCACGTCAACTGCAACGATCCCACCCCCCGCCCCTCCTGCCGGGCTGGCATCACCAACGCCTCCACCGCCCGTTTCAGGATCGTCACCAAAGGCCGGGCAGTGCATGTAGCCTCCCCCCACCGGGGGATCGACGCCCTCGCCATGGCAGTGAAGATTTATGACGGCATTCAAATGATGCTCTCCCGGGAAACCGACCCCTTCGACACCGTGGTTTTCTCCGTCTGCACCATGCACGCGGGCAATACCATTTCGGCCAACGCCGACCGCTGCGAAATGACAGGCAGCGTGCGCTGCTTTAAGGAAACCACCATGGCCTGGGCCCGGGAGCGGATTCAGCGCCTGGTCAAAACCGTGTGCGAGGACATGCGGGGAGAATACGAGCTGGAATTTTCCGATGATCCCCTGCCCCCCGCCTGCAACGATCCGCACATGTACGAGGCCTTTGTGAAATCCGCCGAAAAGGTGGGCGGGCCGGGCTTCTGCCTGCCCCTGGAGCCCTCCCCCGGCGGCGAGGATTTTGCTTATTACGAACAGAAAAAGCCCGGCCTGCTTTTCGGCCTGGGCCTGCGCAACGACGCGAAAGGCTTCAACAAGCCCGCCCACACCTGCGATTGGGACGTGGAGGAAAGCGGCATGGAAACCGGCGTGCGTTTATTCATTCAATTCGTTCTGGATAATATGCACGGCGTACCGGGATTGAAATAGGTTTTTTCCGGGGGGAAGGAAAAACGCAAAGAATTTTCTTTCAAATATTTCATTTTGCTCAACTTCATCATTGACCTGCCAGCGAATCATTGGAGGGAAAACAAATGAAGCCCCTGCTGCTCAATTCCATTCGCAACATCCGCGGCTTAGGCGGAATGATTACGGCGGACGGGCGGGCCATTCGGCCCCGGTGTCTGATCCGTTCCGCGCACCTGGGCAGCGCATCGGCGGAAGATTTGCTGTTTCTGCGCAAGGAGGAAGGGCTTGCCGCTGTGCTGGACCTGCGCACCAATCAGGAGCGCCTGGAAAAGCCCGACCATGCGGACGGTTTTGAATGCTTCGCCATCCCGGTGATCGACGACCTCCGGGCGGGCATTACCCATGAACAGGCGGCGGAGGAAAAAGAGTTTCCCGACATGGCCTTTCTCTACCGCCTCATGGTCACCCGTCCTGCCACCCAGGCGGGCTTTGCCCGGGCCCTGCACCGGATTTTCACCTGGGATTACAGCCGGGGCGCCATCCTCTGGCACTGCACCGAGGGCAAGGACCGCTGCGGCATGACCGCCGCCCTGGTGCTGGAAGCCCTTGGCGTGGACCGGGACGCCATCATGCGGGATTATTTGGAAACCAACCGCACCAGCCTGCTTCGCGCCCGGGGCGTTTATGAACGGCTGCTTCCCCTCCGGGGCGAGGTCTTCGCCCGCAGCGTGTACCGGGCTTACGTGGCGGACGAGCGCTACCTTCGCGCCGCCTGGGCCGCCATGGGCGAAAATTTCCTGACGGATACCCTGCATATCCCCCGGGAAGAAATCGACGCTTTCCGGGCGCGGGTGCTCACAAAATAAAGAAAAACAGGCTGTTTTCCCTCTGTATCTCCATGTGTTTTTACAATTTCATCATAAATAGCGTATTGACAAACCGCGTTTCGTGGGTACAATGAAAACGGTTTTCAGAAAATGACGGAAGGGGGAAACGGACGTATGCGTGACCGGAAGCGTTTAACGGCGCTGCTGCTGTGCATCGGCTTGCTTCTGACCCTGGCCGTTTCTTCCGCTTTTATCGTGCTGGAGGAAGGGCATGCCTGCTCCGGCGAAGCGTGCGAAATCTGCGAATCCATCGCTAAAACCGTGGCCCTGCTGCGGGTGATGGGCCGGTGCGCTTTCCTTTTGCTGTTCGCCGCCTGCCTGCTGCCCCTGCTGCGGGCGATTTATGCCCTGAAAGCCGTCCGTCTGCCCGTCTTTGGCACGCTGGTTTGCTGGAAAGTCCGGCTCAACGATTAAGGAAAAACCGTATTGCAAGGAGTTTTGCGCCATGGGGGAAAAACTGTACCCCCGCGGCAAAATCGCCTTGTATTTTTTTATCCCGGTTTTCCGAAAAAAAGAGCTTGGAGGATACATCCCATGAAAAAGTTATTTGCCGCCGCTTTGGCTTTGCTGCTGCTCACCGTTTCCGTGTTCCCCTGCGCCGCTTTGGCGGAGAACAAAAAGCTCAGCGTGGTCGCCACCATTTTCCCCATTTACGATTGGGTGCGGGAAATCGCCGGTGAAAACACGGACAAGATCGACCTGACCCTGCTGCTGGATTCCGGCGCTGACCTGCACAGCTTCCAACCCACCGCCGCGGACATTCTGAAAGTCTCCACCGCCGACCTGTTCATTTTCGTGGGCGGGGAAAGCGACGAATGGATCGAGGACGTGCTTGCCACCGCCATGAACGCCGACATGCGCACCGTGAACCTGGTGGAAGCCTTGGGCGGCCTGGCCAAGGAAGAGGAACTGGTGGAAGGCATGGAGCATGAGCATGAACACGAAGATGAGGATGAGGATGAAGACCACGATCACGACGAGCATGAACACGAGGATGAAGACCACGATCACGACCATGACCATGACCATGAAGAAGCGGAAATAGACGAGCATGTGTGGCTTTCCCTGCGCAACGCCCAGGCCTTATGCCGGGTGATCGCGGACGCGCTTTCCGAAATCGACCCGGACAGCGCCGCCCTGTATGAAGCCAACGCCGCCGCATATACGGAAAAGCTGAACGCCCTGGATCAAAAATATGCCGAAACCGTGGCTGCTTCATCCTTTGATACCCTGCTGTTCGGCGACCGATTCCCCTTCCGCTATCTGGCGGACGATTACAGTCTTTCCTACTTCGCCGCCTTCTCCGGCTGCTCCGCCGAAAGCGAGGCCAGCTTCCAGACCATCGTGTTCTTAGCCTCGAAGATGGACGAACTGGGCCTGCCCGCCGTGATGACCATCGAGCATCCCAAATCCCGCATCGCCGAAACCGTGGTGCAGGCCACCAAGGCCCGGAACCAGAAGATTTTGGCGCTGGATTCCATGCAGAGCGTCACCGCCCAGGATGTAAAGGCGGGCGCGACCTATCTTTCCATCATGGAAAGCAATCTGGAAGTGCTGAAAGAAGCGCTGAACTGAACATTCCGTCAGGGGGCCTGAAAAGGCCCCCTGACGCCAGCAAACAAAGGAGCAAAAGCGTTTTATGGCGCAGCTGACATGCAAGGACCTGTCCCTGGGCTACGAGGGGCACGCGATCCTGACGGGCCTGAATTTTTCCGTTTCCGCCGGGGAGTATCTGTGCATCGTGGGCGAAAACGGGTCGGGCAAATCCACCCTGATGAAAACCATTTTGGGCCTGCAAAAGCCTTTGGCGGGCAGCATTGCATGGGGCGACGGTCTCAAAAACAGCGAAATCGGCTACCTGCCCCAGCAAACGGCGGTGCAGCGGGATTTTCCCGCCACGGTCTGGGAAATTGTGCTGTCCGGCTGTCAGGCCCGAACGGGCAGACGGCCCTTCTATAACAAGGCGGACAAGGCCCTGGCCCGGGAGAACATGGAAAAAATGGACGTGACTCAGTTCGCCCGGCGCTGCTACCGGGAGCTGTCCGGCGGGCAGCAGCAGCGCGTCCTGCTGGCGCGCGCCCTGTGCGCCACCCAAAAGCTGCTTTTGCTGGACGAGCCGGTGACCGGTCTGGACCCCAAGGTAACCCTGGAGCTGTATCAGCTGATCGAAAAGCTGAACCGGGAGGACAAGGTGACCGTGATCATGATTTCCCATGATATCGCCTCCGCCGTGCGCTTTGCTTCCCACATCCTGCACATCGGCCATGATGTTTTTTTCGGCCCCACCGGGGATTACCTGAACAGCGATTTGGCCCGGCGCTTTCTGGCCGCGAAAGGAGGGCAGAACCAATGATCGACCAGCTTTCGAGGTTTTTGAGCTATTCCTTTGTTCAGCACGGCCTGATCGTGGGCACACTGATTGCCCTGTGTTCCTCCCTGCTGGGAGTCACCTTAGTGCTCAAGCGCTTTTCCTTTATCGGCGACGGCCTTTCCCATGTAGCTTTCGGGGCCATGGCGGTGGCGGGGGTGCTGGGCCCGGTGCTCAAGGAATTGAAGGGGTATTTGGGCGATTCGGGCTTTGAAGCGAATCTTTCGGGCGTACTTCAGTTCATCATCGACAACGATATGGTGTTCATCCTGCCCGTCACCATAATCTGCGCCATCCTGCTGCTGCGCACCGGCCAGAACACCCGCATCAAGGGCGACGCGGCCATCGCCATGATCTCCGTGGGTGCCCTGGCCATGGGCTACATGCTGCTGAACCTGTTCCCCAAGTCCTCCAATGTGAGCAGCGACGTGTGCACCTCTCTGTTCGGCTCCGCTTCCATCCTCACCCTGACGGCGACGGAAGTGTGGCTGTGCGTGGGCCTATCCATCGCCGTAATGGTGATTTTCATTCTGTTTTACAACCGGATTTTCGCCGTCACCTTCGACGAGGATTTTGCCCGTGCCGCGGGCACCCACGTGGAAGCCTACAACCTGCTGATCGCGGTGGTGATCGCCGTGATCATCGTGCTGGCCATGAACCTGGTGGGCTCCCTGCTGATTTCCGCCCTGATCATTTTTCCCGCTATTTCCGCCATGCGCATGTTCCGCAGCTTTAAGGGGGTTACCATTTGCTCGGCGGTGCTGTCCGTCTCCTGCGCGCTGTTGGGCATGCTGATTTCTATTTTGACCGAAACGCCCGTGGGGTCCACCATCGTGGCGGCGGACATCGCGGCGTTTCTCATATTCAGCATCCTGGCCCGGTTGGGCGTGGGCGCAAGAAAGGCGTGAAACCATGAACGGAAAAGACAAGCGGCTTTTGCTGGCGGCGTTGCTGCTGGCGGCGGTGATCCTGTGTGCGGGCTGCGGAAGCGATGAAAAAGCCAGCGCGGACAGCGGCGGACAAAACGCCGTACCCACGTCCAACCAGGTGCCCGTGGTGCTGAATCAGATGGAGTATCTGCTGTATCAGAACATTTTCTATAACCAGACCGGCGATCAGTACGTGGGCCAGGAGCTCACCAAGCAGGGCGTGTTCGGCGTGATTTACGACGCGTTCAGCGAAATGACGCGCTATTATGTGTGGGGCTATTTGGATAATACCCGCTGCTGCGACTGGCAGTGGGAAATCAAGATCGATGATCCCAAGAACCTGCCTGCCTGCGGGTCCCTGGTGAGCGTCAAAGGCACTTTCGCCGCCTCCGAAGACGCCCTGGACAGCTACTGGCTCATCAATCCTGAAATCACCGTTCAAAGCCGGTATACCGCCGGCGGCCAGGAACTGGATATGTACACCCTCAGCGATACCCTGGAGCGGGTCCAGATGCTGAACATCCTGTATAAACCGGAGGCCTTCGAGGGCAAAACCTTCTCCGCCTATGGCCGCGTCCTTTCCCCCACTGTCCTTCAAGACCCCTACTACGACGGCTCCTGGCAGGCGCCCTTCACCGCCAAGGAAACCGTGCCCGCCATCGGCACCACCGTGCTGCTCACCGGCACCGTGACAAACGGCACCCTGTCCGCCGATACCCTGAAAGTGCTGGAGTAGCTTTCTCCATACGAAGCAGGGGGCTTCTTCAATCCGCAGCCTCAAACGGCGCAACTCCTTCGGAGATTGCTTGTTTCGGCTGATCTCACCGCCGATGAAATTCCCGTCACAGGCGGTCATCGGCGGTTCGTCCCCCTGAACCCCTGAATCAAAGGACTTCGTCCTCTGGACACCAATAGGCGAATCGGCTGTGTTAGAAAAACCGACAACTTCCGCCTACTGCTTCGGCAAAACGAAAAGTTTGAAGGCTTCTGGCCCATAGAAAGCCAAGAAAATCCCAGGGAAAAAGCTCGCTTTTCCCCTGGGATTATTCTTTGGCTTTCTCCGGATGCTTTGCATCCGGGCTGGCGGCTTTTTAGCCGCCAGGCCAGAAGCATAACGACGTCAAGCTATATCCGCTAACGAGGGTCCAGGGAAATCATTTCCCTGGCGCGGGGTCTGGGGCCGCGGAGGCCCCAGCGTTTTCCTACCAACTTAAAGCCTCCCTTTATTCGCTCATACCCCGGAATCCCTTGCCCACGATTTCGCTGGACGAAGTGATGGTGATGAAGGAATGGGGATCGGTAGCGCGGACGAACAATTGCAGGCGGATGGCCTGGGAACGGTTAATGACGGTCATGATCACCTTGCGTTCCTCATGGGTGAAGCTGCCCCGGCCCTCCATGATGGTGGCGCTGTGGTGCAGGTTTTCCATGATGAATTTGCAGATGGGGTCGGGGTTGTCGGTAATGATCTGGAACACCTTGTAGGTGCGCAGGTTATCCATCACCGCGTCCACCATGTAGGATTTCATGAACAGCCCGAACAGGGAAAACAGCCCCGTTTCCATGCCGAAAGCAAAGCAAGCGCCTATTGCCACAATCAGGTCGGCAATCGCCAGGGCCAGGCCGATGTTCATATGGGAATATTTTTTCACCAGCATGGCGATGATGTCCGTACCGCCGGAGGATGCGTCCACGTTGAACAGGATGGCCGAGCCCACGGCGGGCAGGCCCACGGCGAACATCAATTCCAGCACCGGCTGGCTGGTCATGGGCGCGGACATGGGAACCAGCTTTTCCAGCAGCAGCGTCAGCCCCGAGGACACCAGGGCGGAATAGGCCGTTTTTGCCCCGAAGCCCTTGCCGAGGAAGGCCGCGCCGATAATCAACAGCACCACGTTCAGGATCATGTTCAACGTGGCGGTGGTCACGGATGGGATATAATGGGCCACCAGAATGGAAATACCGCTGACGCCGCCGGTGGTAAAATGATTGGGGAATTTGAAGAAATACACGCCCACCGCCAAAATCACGGTGCCTAAATTCAGCCATCCGAACTGCTTCCACCATTCCGCGGTGAACAGCTTCGCGTTTTGCTTCTCCATTACCGTCCATACCCCATTTCCAGCAGATAGCGGCACAGCGCGCAGCCCCACCCGGCGGCGGGCCCGTATTCCGCGCCCAAACCGATGCCGTGGTGCCCTTTGGGATACACATGCAGCTCAAACAGCACGCCCTTGTCCGCCAGCGCTTTTGCCAGATTCAGGCTGTTCTGTACGGGCACGCAGCCGTCCTCCGCCGTGTGCCACAGAAAAGCGGGCGGTGTGTCGGCCGTCACATGCTCCTCGGCGGAGTACCAGCGGGCGATTTCCTCGTTTTCCCATGCATCGCCCAGCAGGCTCTGGCGGCTGCCCAGATGGGTATATGCACCGAAGGAGGCCACCGGATAGCAGGGAACGAACACGTCGGGCCGGGAGGAGAAGCGCTCCACCGGGTCTGCGCTGGCGGGGTCTCCCCCGTCATAATGGACAGCGGCGGTGCAGCACAGGTTGCCCCCGGCGGAAAAGCCTAAAATACCCACCTTCTCATAGCCCAGGGAACGCACCAGGCGGATGGCACGGGCTGCGTCGGTCCAGGGAGCCAGCCGGTGGCAGGGGGCCACCCGGTAATCCAGCACATAGGCCGCAATGCCCTGGAAATTCAGCATCCGGGCAATGGGGTCGCCCTCATGGTCCGCTTTCATCACATAACCGCCGCCGGGGCATACTACCACGGCGCCCCGAGCCCCCTCCGCGGGAAATGCCTTTAGGGATGGCTGCGGCTGATCCGGGCTGTCCGCCGTGTAGGGTGCTTCCCCAGGCCAAAGAAAGATGGTTTCCTGTCCGTCCATGCTGCCTCTCTCCTTTGAGATGTGTTTTGTACTTCCTTTGTATTTTACGCCTTTTTTGCCATAACTGCAATATCGTTATGGCGTCTGAACGACGATTGAAACGCTTTTTTGTATTTTTTGACCGGCTTCCCCTTCCCTTTCGCATACGGGGATGCTATACTGTTCCCGTCACAAGGAAACAGGGAACGGCGGCCGGAAAAGGCCGGTCGTTCCGGAGGAACGCAAGGAGGAACAAGCCATGTCTCAATTCACCACGCCCGTCAACACCCGGAAAACGGTCAGCCCCAAGGGCACGAAAGCGCTGGTGCTGGCGCTGGTCATCATTCTGGCGGCGCTGGTCATCTTTTTCCGCTGCACCGTGCAGATCGATACCGGCTACACCGCCATCGTGACCACCTTCGGCAAGGTGGAGGATTACACCCTGGAGGCCGGCTTCCATATGAAAAGCCCCTTCCAGGAAATCATCCTGATGGACAACCGGGAGCAGAAAACGCCCTTCTCCACCCAGGCGTTTTCCAGCGATATCCAGCAGGTGGACATCGTGGGTTCCATCAACTACGCCATCAATAAGGCCACAGCCATGACCCTGTTCAAAGAAGTGGGCACCGATTATTTCAACAAGCTGGTGAACCCCCGCATGCTGGAAAACACCAAGGCCGTGTTCTCCAAGTACACCGCCGAAAATCTGGTCAGCGCCCGGGAGCAGCTGTCCATCCAGATCCGGGATAACCTGAGCAAGGAAATGGAGCGCTACGGTATTTCCATCATCTCCGTATCCATTGAAAACATCGACTTCACCGACGCTTTCACCGACGCCGTAGAAGCCAAGCAGGTGGCCGCCCAGCGCAAGCTGCAGGCCGAAATCGAGCAGGAACAGAAGACCATGGAAACCCAGCAGCAGGCCCAGCGCCAGAAGATCGAAGCCGACGCCAAGGCCGAAGTGGTGAAGATCAACGCCGACGCGGAAGCCTACTCCACCAAGGTAAAGGCCGAAGCCGAGGCCGAAGCCAACCAGAAAATCGCGCAAAGCCTGACCGAAAACCTGATCCGCTTCACCCAGGTGAACAACTGGAACGGCCAGCTGCCCACCTACGTTTCCGGCGGCGCGGCGGAAGCCCTGCCCGTTCTGACCCTGAACGCAACGGATGCCAACGCCCAGGAGGCTGGCAAATAATCTTTCGCGCTGCGGGGGCTGCTGCACAAACGCGCGGCAGCCCCTGTATCAGGCCTTTAATTTCCATATTTTTCCAGATAATTCCAGATAATTCTTTCAATTTTTTTGATTTTTCTACTTGCTTTTTTCCCGGTTCAGTGATAAAATACCAAAGTGCCTGAGCGATCGGGCAGTGAAAACGGGAGGTTCGGGCAAAAGCCCGCGATTCTTCCAAGGCAGTTCCCGGGGCCTTGAAGCCGGGTGATGATACTGGGATACCCCGTCAGGGAGTTCGCAGCGCGGCGGTTTCGCCCCTGTTGTCCCAACTGAAATTCCACTCCCACAAGAGTTTCACATAGATTGCAAATCCCTTGGGGCTTTAGCACAGTTGGTAGGACGAAGCATCCCTACTGCATCCCCGCAGAGAATGGAAGAAATTCCTGAAACTGGAAGTGTTGGAAAATTATGGGGCATTGGCACAGTTGGTAGAACGAAGGTCAACTTACTCACCCCCACGGACGGCGAAGCGTCCATTGCCCCGGCCACAATGGACGATAGAAAATCTGGTCGGAAATCTTACCAAATGGGGCATTAGCACAGCTGGTAGGACGAAGCATCCCTACTGCATCCCCGCAGAGAATGGAAGAAATTCCTGAAACTGGAAGTGCTGGAAAATTATGGGGCATTGGCACAGTTGGTAGTGCGCTACATTCGCATTGTAGAGGCCACCGGTTCGACTCCGGTATGCTCCACCACCCTCAAAGCCTTGAAATTACTGGATTTCAGGGCTTTTTCTTTACCATTTTTTCAGAAATAAAATTCACGCTATAATGTAATATGTGGAATAAAACAGACCAATAAATACATAAATACACGAAACAATACATTCGCATTGATACCAGAATAAATCCCAATTATTTACAAGCAAATATACTGTGTCTTTAGGCGTTCAGATATTTTCCCCAAATATTCTGGACGCCTTTTTTATTTTTCCCAAACGTCCATCCAATTTTTTTCAAACTCAATGAAAGAATGGAGGTATTTCATGTCTGAAAGTCAGAGGCCCCAGAATGGAAAAGGTATTCTTCTGTACAAAAAGTGGAGGGATTTAGAGAATGAACAGAAAGAACAAATTCTGAGGGAAGCGGAAGCCCTTTTTCAAAATGCAATCGGCTCTTCCGCATCTCCCCCCTCTTTGTACAAAAAGCAGCGGATTGTAAGAAAGACCTATACAGCGGCGTATAACAGAGGCATATTACTTCCATTCGCGGAGGTATCGCGTGTCATTTCAAAGCGGATGATTGGGTGGAGCAGCAGATACTGTAAGAAAAAGGCTTTGGAGCAGTGCAAAAAGATCAAAAAGAGGCCGTCATGAGCAAGAATTGTAAGCGACTGAAAATATACCATCAGAAAATCACTCCGCAGGGCAGGAAGAAATGGCGCAGGATCACCCGGCGTCAGCAGGAATGGATGCTAAAAGCGTTGAGATACCTGTACGCGGAGGAGGTTACAGCCACACATAAGCCCCTGAAATCCGCTAAGCGCAAAATAATCATTGACACGCTATTTGAAAAGGTTCGGGCGCGCCGGATATTCATTTCAAAGAGCGAAGTTAGCCGGATCGCGGATGACAAGATGAGAAAATGGAACAAGAATATGATGAAAGGAGAGCAAAAAAGAACGAAAATCTTTTCTGGCAGGTCCTATGATGCGGCAGAAGAATAAAAATTTATACCACGTTGGTAAAGGCGTTCAGATCATTCAAAATCATCTGGACGCCTTTTTCGATTTTTGGAAGGAGGAGAGCGAATGAACGAACTGGCGAATGTTATCTATCAAACCGAGGCGGGCGATTATCCCGGTATCCTGGGTTCCCGGCTTCATGAGGCGCTGGGGATCATGACGGACTACCGGCACTGGTTCCAACGGATATGCCTGCGCCTGGAATTGAAAGAAGGGCGGGATTTTACCACGCTGGTCAAAAAAGTCCGGCGTGGTGACGGTGTTGAGATGCCGGGCAGGAAGATCGACCACCTGCTGACCATTGCGGCGGCTAAGGAAATCTGTCTGGTACAGTCCTCCCCGATAGGGCGGATGCTGCGGCGGCAGCTTGTAGCCGGTGAACAAAAGATTCAGCAGGCGGCAGAAGTCAGCCAGCAGGAAATCCGCTATTACCGGCAGCGATTGGAGGAATCCAATGAGAGGAACTTACAGTTGGCGTCGGATATAGCGGCGCAGAATGAAGCCTTGGCTATTCAAGCCGTCAGGCTCGCCCAGCAATCCGAGATCATGGAAAAGCAGCGTGTGGTGATTCAAAAGCAGACAAAGACCGTCCGCCAGATGAAGCCCAAAGTGGATTACTGCGACCGGGTGCTGAACGCCAAAGATGTTCTCACCATCAGGGCTATTGCGAAAACCTACAACTGGTCTGGACAAAAGCTGAACAAATTCCTGCATGAAAAGCGCATCCAGTATAAATGCGACGGCGGCTGGGTACTGTATGCCCCCTATGTTGGAAAAGGGTACACCAAAACCGTTACCTACGTCCGCAAATGCGACGGCGTGGAAAGGGTGCGCATGGTGATGAAATGGACGCAGAAGGGACGTCTGTTCATCGACAGGAAAATGCGGGAAGCGGGCTGGATGCCGAAAGAGGAGGAATCGTAATGGATAATACTTGTGTTGTCTGTGGTGCGGTCATTCCTGAAGGACGGCAGGTGTGTCCCACCTGTGAACAGAAACATTGCGGTCAGCCGGAAGATGGACAAGTCATGACTTATATCCTGCGCCAATCGGTGCTGAAAGGGCCGCCCGGCGGCGAAAAAATCATCTTACATGGGCAATTCACGGGAGATACCTTGAAAAGCCCGGACACAACAGCATACAAGGCTTCAAAGAAACAGCGGCACGGGACGGCGTTCAGACGTTTTTTCGACTTTCTGAACGCTTTTTTCGTTTCAGGAAAAAGGAGGACAAAAAGTGAACCAAACAATCATCGCCCTGTCAAACCAGAAGGGCGGAACCGGCAAGACCACTACGTGCGCCAATTTGGGCGTCGGATTAGCCCAGGAAGGGAAAAAGGTGCTGCTGGTTGACCTGGACCCCCAGGCTTCGCTGACCATCAGCCTGGGCTATCCCCAGCCGGACACGCTGCCGGTCACGGTCAGCGATCTCATCAAAAAAACGATCATGGAAAAGCCTTTGGAGAAAGCGGAAGGGATTCTTCATCAGGCGGAGGGGGTGGACATCCTGCCTGCCAGCATCGAACTGGCAGCCATGGAGCAAAACCTTGTCAGCGCCATCAGCCGGGAAACCATTCTGCGGCAGATCCTGAAAGAAATCGGGAAGCCCTACGACTACATCCTGATCGACTGCACGCCCTCCCTGGGGCTGCTGACGCTGAACGCCCTGGCAGCCGCACAAAACATCATCATTCCCGTTCAGGCCCAATATCTGCCCCTGAAAGGCATGGAGCAGCTTTTGCACACCATCCACAGGGTTCAGAAGCAGATCAACCCGGAGGTAAATATCGAGGGGGTGCTGCTGACCATGGTCGACAAGCGGACGAACAATGACCGGGATATGAGCAATCTGCTGCGGAATACCTACGGAGGGAAGCTGCGGGTGTTTCCTGCGGATATTCCCAGTTCCGTCAGAGCCAAGGAAATCAGCGCCGAGGGGAAAAGCATCTTCCTTCACGATCCCGATGGCCCGGTGGCTGCGGCATACCGGGAACTGGCGCGGGAGGTAATCAGCGATGAAAAGCATCGGCAAAAACATAAGTCTGACTTCCTACGATGATATTTTCACCACGGAAGCCAGCCCAGGCGCATTTCCGCTGGGGACAATCGTTGAAATTCCTTTGGAGCAGCTTCATCCCTTCAAGAATCATCCCTTCCGGGTAGTAGACGACGAGCATATGCAGAAAACGGCGGAGAGCATCCGGGACTACGGTGTGCTTGTTCCGGGGCTTGTTCGGCCACGGCCAGATGGAGAGTATGAAATCATCGCAGGCCATAGGCGAAAAAGAGCATCCGAAATTGCTGGAAGGAAAACAATGCCGGTCATTATCCGTAATCTGGACGATGATGACGCAACGATTCAGATGGTGGATAGCAATTTGCAGAGAGAGTTTATTCTTCATAGCGAAAAGGCCGCCGCTTTTCTTATGAAAAAGGAAGCGATGCAAAG
>JAFSKN010000010.1 GCA_017448975.1 Clostridia bacterium | reverse complement strand
TCCGCGTCCTTTCATGCATCACCGGGAACCAACTTCCTTTTCCCTTTCAAGCGGCTTCCGGGTAAGAGGTCCAGGAGGTGAAACCTCCTGGTGCAGGTGCGCGAGGGCCGCACAGGCCCTCGCTTCCTTGTGACTTAAAGCCTTCTTTGGAGATATATCAGAACTGATACAGATAGAAAAGGCCGGAGCCCGAGAGCTCCGGCCTTTTCGCGTTATTCAGTTCCGATCAGTTTTCAGCGTCATACACCCGGGCCTTTTCGGCGTGGATCTCGTCCAGACCGGCGGCGCAGTAATCCTTCACCAGTTCATCGTACAGGGCGTCGAACTGATCCTCGGGGCAGGTGATGACCTGGGCGGAAATCGCCTGGAAGCGGGCCCGCAGGTCTTCGCCGTACTCGGCCTGGCTTTCGATGGGCGTGGTGAAGCGGTAGTTGCGGATGTAGGTCTTGTTGGCGTTGTTCTCGAAGATCTGCTCCATCAGGTATTCAAAGCCTTTGGGGCAGTAAGTGGCGCTCATGGCTTCCAGGGAAACGGCGTCGCGGCGGGTCTGGGAAACCATGACAAACAGGTCGATATTGGCGTTGGTGGACACGAAGCGGTCGGGGCCGTCATAGTCGGAGTTCAGCACCTTCAGGCCGTTGACAACGTTATAGTGCTTGCCTTCTTCGCCGTATTCCAGATATTCCAGCACTTCGGGCTGGGCCATCCAGTTGATGTACATCATCACGGCTTCGGGATGCTCGCAGTAGGCGGTGATGCCGGTGGAGATGCCGATGGGATCGGCCTGATAATCGTACAGGGTTTCACCCGCGGGCACGCCGGAGCGGGCGTCCAGAATAGCCAGCTTGGCGTCGGGGCAGTTCGCCATCAGGGTGGAGATCACGTCGCTGTTGGAGGAGAGATAGAAGCCGTACACGCCGGCCTTGCCGTTGACGAAGTCGGATTTGGCCTGGCTGCCGTCGGCGTCCAGGGCGAATTCCTTGGAAATCAGGCCCTCGTTGTACATGGTGTTGAGCACCTTGTAGTTCTTCTTGATGGGTTCCCAATCCAGGGAAACCACCTGCAGGTCGCTGTAGATGGCGATTTCGCGGGGATCGGTGTGGCCGGTGCGGTAGGAGTCGGCGCGCATGCCGGTGGTGCTGGGCAGGTTCTGGGTGGCGGGGATGGTGTAATCGCCGCCAAGGTTGGCGTCGCGGAAGGCGCGCAGCACGTCCAGGTATTCTTCAACGGACGTGGGCATTTCCTTGCCCACCTTTTCCAGCCAGTCGGCGCGGATGATGGTGGCCCAGTTGTCGGCGCTGTCGCGGGCAGCGGGGAAGTACATCTGCACCTTCTTGCCGTCCACGTTGTACTTGCCGGCTTCATAGGCGGCTTCGCCCACATAGGCCAGATAGTCGGGCATGAATTCCTTCACCATGTCCTCGTCGATTTCCTGCACGAATTCCTGGGAGATATAGGCCAGGAGCTGCGGGTTGTCGTAGTGGAAGATCATGTCGGGCGCGGTGTCCTTGGAGCCCATTTTCAGGGTGAAGTCGTTCACTTCGTCCGTGCGGGAGATGGGCACATAGGTGACCTTGATGTTGTACTTGTCGCCGAAGTTGGCCTGTACCCAGTGGGTCCAGTAGTTGTCTTCGATGGGATCCTTGATGCCGTTGCGCTGATAGATCGGCACTTTCAGCTCGATCTGCTCGGCGTAGGTGATCACCTTGGCGCCGGAGGCGGTGTAGCTCACCTGATCCTCGGCCAGGGCGGGGATGCTCATCATGGACAGAACCATGATCAGCGTCAGCAGCGCGGCAAACAGTTTCTTCATGGGGAATCCTCCTTTTATATTTTGCGGATACAGCCGCAAAGGATCGAAGTGAATACCATCCGCAGCCTCAATCGGCGCAAGTCCGCTTCATGCGGACATTGCTTGTTTCGGCTGATTTCACCGCCGACGAAACTCCCGCCACTGGCGGTCGTCGGCGGTTCATCCCTTCACAGCGCCGATCATGATGCCGGTGACGAAATAGCGCTGTAAGAAGGGATACAGGATGATGATGGGCAGGGTGGCGAACATGACGCAGGTGGCCTTGATGACCTCGCCGGTCACATAGGTGGTGCTGCCGCCCTCGGCCAGGGTGGCGGCGTCGGTAGCCATGCCCATTAAGTAGTAGAGCTTCAATTGAAGGGGGTACAGCTTGGAAGAGGAAATATAGTAGAGGGCGTCGGCGTAGGCGTTCCAGCGGCCCACCGCGAAAAACAGGCACAGGGTGGCCAGCACCGGCGTGGACAGGGGAAGCACCACCTTGAACAGCACGCCCCAGTAGCTGGCCCCGTCCAGGAAAGCCGCCTCCTCCAGGGAATCGGGAATGGAGGACTGCATGAAGGAGCGCAGGATGATGATGTTATAAGCGCTGAACGACAGGGGCAGGATCAGGCACCAAACGGTGTTGAGCATTTTCAGGTCGTTCATCAGCAGGTAATCGGGGATCAGGCCGCCGCCGAAATACATGGTGAACATATACAGGAACGCGAAGAAGGTACGGCCCTTGAGGCCTTTCTTGGTCAGCGGGTAGGCCGCCAGGATGGAAAGGATCATGCCGATCGCCGTAAAGCCCGCTGTCACCAGCACGGTGATCCACAGCGAGCGCATCATGGACGGGTCCTGAATCACCATCAGATAGCCGTCCAGGGTAAATTCCACCGGCAGGAAGAAGACCCGCTGGCTGATCACCGCGCCGTTGGAGGAAAAGCTTTTCGCCGCCACGTGAAGGAAGGGCAAAAGGCACAAAAGGCCCACGATGATCAGGATCACATGGATGGCCGCGTCAACCGCCCGGGTGCCGATGGATCTGCCTGTTTTGGTCTGCATGCCGCCACCCCCTTAAATCAGGCCGCTTTCGCCCATGGATTTGGCGGCGCGGTCCGAAATCAGGATCAGGATAATGCCGATCACGTTCTGGAACAGGCCCATGGCGGTGGCGTAATGGTATTTGCCGTTGGCCAGGCCCACGCGGTAAATGTAGGTGGAAATCACGTTGGCGCTTTTGAGCACCACGTAGGGGTTGCTCAGGGAATTGACGCGCTCGAAGGAAGAACCGAGGATGCGGCCTAAGTTCATGATCAGCAGCGTCACGATGGTGCCCCGGATGCCGGGCAGGGTCACATGCCAGATCTTGGCCCAGCGCCCCGCGCCGTCCACCGTGGCGGCTTCATAAAGTTCCGCCGAAATACCGGTGATGGCGGCTAAGTAAATGATGGTGCCCCAGCCCATGCTCTGCCATACGCCGATGAAGATGTACACCACCTGCCACAGGAAATTGTCCTCCAAATAGGGCACTTTGTTCCCGCCCATGTTGGTGGCGATGATGTTGATCATGCCGGTTTCGGTGCGCAGCAGCATGATGAACAGGGAGGCGATGATCACCCAGGACAGGAAATGGGGCAGGTAAATGACCGTCTGGGTGATGCGCTTAAAGGCTTTGGAGCGCACTTCGTTCAAAAGCAGCGACAGGATGATGGGCATGGAAAAGCCGAACAGCAGGTCAAACAGATTCAGTTTCAGGGTTTGCAGGATCACGCTGACGGATTCGGCGCGGCTGAACAGGTAAGTGAAATTGTCAAATCCGTTCCAGGCGCTGCCCCAGATGCCCCGCATCATTTTGAAATTCTTAAAGGCCATCACCAGCCCGGTCATGGGCCAGTATTTGAACAAAAGGCAAAAGGCCGTGGGCAAAAGGAGCATGGTGTAAAGGGGCCAGTAGCGGCGCATATACACGCCGAAGGGCTGTTTGCGCTTTTTCGGCGCAGCCGTTTTGACAGACATTTTTCTTAACCCCCTCGGAATAATCGGCGGGCCGGATGCAGCGTTGCCGGAGAGAGTGGAGAGTTGGGAGCTGAGAGTTGAGATATAGATGGTTATGCGTCCCGTTCTCTGGAGTTGAAGGCCGAAAGCGAAAAACATCGGCTAACTCAACCCTCAACGATCCGCTCTCAACGCTGTTGTAACTGTTCTTTCTGATTGGCTGAACAGCTGCGATACAGCTATTATATACGCAGTTTTGGTTCTTTTCCGCTATTTTCCGGCCCAAAACTGTGCAAAAACGACCATAAACTCCCGCCTGCGCTTCAATCGTTCAGGAAAACCATTTCGTTTGCTTCCAGGCGCGCCCGAAGCGTTTTTTCGGGCAGGGTCACGGCGACCTCGCAGGGGGCATCCTGGTTATTCATGATCACCAGGGCATGGGATGCCGGGAACCAGGCGCATTCCGCCGCCGGGCAGTCGGTCAGGCCCGCGGCCCGTCCGTCCGTCCCGGTGAGATAAAGCAGCAGCTCCAGCAGCATCCGCGCCGCCTCCGGGCTGTAGGAAAATCCGCCGAAATAGGCGGCCTTTCCCTGGCCGAAGGAATGAAGGGTCAGGGCGGGCACGCCGTTTTGCGCCCGCAGCACCCGGGTATCCGGGGCGATCAGGCGGATGCCGGGCGTTGCGCCCAGGGCCTGATCCGCCACGAAGAAGGGCGCTTCCTCAGCTTCAAAAGCCCAGGGCTGATGGCAGGCGTAGGCCCCGTCGTCCTGATCCACGCCGAGGATGGGAGCCAGGGCGAAGCGCGTATCGCCGCACGGCACGGCGGAGGGCTCCCCCGCGCCGATCAGGCTGCCGCCCGCGTATACGAAACGGGTGATTTCCGAAATCAGAGCGGGGTCCTTCCAGGCGTCGCCGCCGCTCCAGGCGTCCCCCGCCCGGCCCGCGTTGATCAGCACGTCCGCGTCCGCAAGCGCGCCGTTTTTTACGTCCTCGAAGCTGATGAACTTCACCTTCACCGGCAGGCCGGACAGGGCTTCGTTGATGTGAATCAAAATATTGCCGTCCGTTTCGTGGAAGTGCCCGGACAGGGTCCAGGAGCGCAGCGCGCCCCAGGTATGCAGCACGGCCACGGTAATTGGCAGCGCCGCCGGAGCGCCGCAGGCGTGCAGCGCCTTGAGCCGCCGGAAGGCAATGCCCATTTCTTCAATGGCGTCGTTGAAGGCGTCCTGGCCCACGGTCAGGTGCAGATAGCCGCCCAGGCCGATGCGGTCCACGCTCTGGCGGGCCAGGGCGCGGCGCACGTGGAGCCAGTACGCGATAGCGTCCTTTTCGGGGCGGCCGCCCTCCGCAAACGTGGGCAGGCCGCCTAAGCCCACCGGGAACAGATAGGGATGGAACCGCAGCTCATGCACCGGCACCTGCGCCCCGGCGCACAGGCGGCATTCAAACCCGGAAAACACGCATTTGATCAGGCCGTCAAAGCCGATGGAGGCGAAGTATTTCCCGCAGGGCTCCATGCCCACCCAGCTGTCATCGTAGAACACATAGGCCTGCTTCCCGGCGGCATGGATGATCCTGACCAGCTCCCCGGCCTTTTCCGCCACGAAGCGCTGAATAAAATCCATATAATCCCGCTTGGGAGCCGTGGGCGGGCGGTGGGTGGCCTGTAATTTGCCTTTGTTGATGAAATCCTCGGCGGTGAGGGCGTAGCCGTATTCTTTTTCAAAAGCCCGCAGGGCCGCGGGGCTGACGGTGAAATCATAGCTGGCCCAGTCCACGAACCGGGTGCGGCGGCGAAGATCGCTGCCGAAAATCCACACGAAATTGTAGAACAGGGAGGTCAGGCGCACCACGCTGGTGTCCGGGTTGTCCCGGCACCAGTCCTTGAGCCACCCTTTCAGGTATTCCCAGGCCAGGGGATGGCGGGGGTCCAATTGGCGCAGGTGCTCGCTTTCCCAATGGTTGGTGGTGTGGTTGTACATGTTGATTTCTTCCCACACGCGCCAGGCCAGGAAGGAAACGGTGTAGCGGTGATAGGGCACGCAGCCGCGGATGCGGACCGCGCCGTCCTGATACATCCATTGATCAGAAGGAACAAGCCTGTTTGCCGTCCTGTCCCACACCTGCCAGAAGGGCAGGGCGTCCGGGCTGTCGTTCAGCTGGAACTGCTCGTCAAAATACCCGTCCAGCGGGGCGATGTTCAGGGTGTCGGCCACGGCAAGGCACGGGTCGGAGGACAGGAACGTCTGCTGCTGGGCGTCGGGGTGCGCCGCCGCGAAAGCGTTGTGCTCCCGGATGATGCAGATGGTGGAATAGATTTTGTAGCCCGCTTCCACGATTTCCGGGGACAGCTTGGTTCCGTCGGAGTCCCGGATCACGTCCGCGCCCCATTTTTTCGCCATTTCCAGCGTCAGTTTTTCGTATCCGGCCTCGCCGGGAAGGGTAAATGCCCCTGTGCGGTACTCGTTCATGGCGCTCTCTCCGATCGTATCAAACATAGAAGTTATTAGCCTTTAACTTTATTATAGGGTTTTTCCGCCGCCATTTCCGCGCAGTTCCCGGTGCATCCTGTGCAGATTCGACCAAAAACGCGCCAGATGCCGCAAAAGCGCGTCTTTTGGCCCGCCGCAAAAAGGGAAACGGCCAAGGAGAGAGAATATAAAGGGCGAAGAGCTATCAATCGCCGAGGAGAAAACAGTATGAAAAAGGTTTCGGTGTATGAACAGGCCGCGGTCATTCCCACGTACCGGGCGGGGGAACTGGAAAAGAATCCGCTGTTCATCGAGAAGCGGGCTTATCAGGGGTCTACCGGCAAGGTGTACCCCGTGCCCATCTGCGAAAGCGTCAGTGAAACCAGGGAAGACGTGACTTACAAGGCCGTCATCCTGGAAAACGATTACCTGTACGTGATGATCCTGCCGGAATTGGGCGGGCGCATCCAGCGGGCCCTGGACAAAACCAACAACTATGATTTCGTGTACTACAACCGGGTGATCAAGCCCGCCCTGGTGGGTCTGGCGGGCCCGTGGATTTCCGGCGGCATCGAATTCAACTGGCCCCAGCATCACCGCCCCTCCACCTTTATGCCGGTGGACTATACCTTTTCCGAAAACCCCGACGGCTCCGCCACTGTGATTTTGGGTGAAACAGACCGCATCAACGGCACCAAGGCCAACGCCGGCATTACCCTGTACCCGGATAAAGCGTATATCGAGATCAAGGGCAGGCTGTTCAATCCCACCGATTACCCCCAAACCTTCCTGTGGTGGGCCAATCCCGCCGTGCATGTGAACGGCCAAACCTTCTCCGTGTTCCCGCCGGACGTGAACGCGGTGATGGACCACGGCAAGCGGGCCGTGTCCACCTTCCCCATCGCTACCGGGGAATATTACAAGGCCGACTATTCCGCCGGGGTGGACATTTCCCGGTACAAAAACATCCGGGTGCCCACCAGCTACATGGCCGCCCATTCCGATTTTGATTTCGTGGGCAATTTCGACGAGGGGAAGGACGCGGGCCTGCTCCACGTGGCCGATCATCACATCAGCCCCGGCAAAAAGCAATGGACCTGGGGCTGCGGGGATTTCGGGAAAATGTGGGATAAGAACCTGACCGACGAAGACGGCCCCTACATCGAGCTCATGACCGGCGTGTACTGCGATAACCAGCCGGATTTCACCTGGCTCAAGCCCCAGGAAGAAAAGACGTTCGTTCAGTATTTCATGCCCTACAAAACCGTGGGGCGGGTGAGCAACGCCACGAAAGATATGATCCTTGGCGTAGATTATCTGGATAAAAACGGGCGAATCATCGATCCCGACCCCTTCGCTTTCGGCAGGGAAGCCAACGAAACTGTCCGAGGGAAAGCCGCCGCCGCCCGGATCAAGGCGTACGCTACCGGAGAATATAAAAACGCCCAAATCGTCATTTGCTCCGGCGGGAAAGTGATTTATCAGAAAACCGCCGATCTGTCCCCCCAAGCCGCGTTTGTGGACACGGTAAAGGAACTGCGGGATTATGAAATAACGGTGTGCAGCGAAAAGGACGAGCTGCTTTGCGCGTACAGGGAATACGTCAAGGAAAACCGGCCCATTCCCGACCCCGCCGAGGCCCTGAAAAAGCCGGAAGAAATTCAATCTTTGGAAGAATTGTACTTGGCGGGGCAGCATTTGGAACAGTACCGCCACGCCACTCTCCTGCCCGCCGATTATTACTTGGAGGGCCTGGGGCGGGACGCAACGGACATCCGGCTGAATAACGCTTACGGCCTGTATCTGCTCAGAAATGCGCAAATCGAAGAAAGCGTCAAATACTTTGAAGCGGCGATCAAAAAGCAGACCTGGCGCAACCCCAACCCCTATGCCGGGGAAGCGTATTTCAATTTGGGCCTTGCCCTGGAGCTGCTGGGCAAACTGCCGGAAGCCTGCGACGCATTTTTCAAGGCCGCCTGGAGCGCGGAAACGGCGGGCCCGGCGTATCATCATTTGGCCTGTATCTGCGTCAAGCGGGGCGATTTGAAAAAGGCGCTGCAATTCGCCGATGAAAGCCTGCTGCGCGGCTGGCACAACATGAAAACCCGTTCCCTGAAAGCCTCCATCCTGGCCCATTTAGACAAGGAAAGCGCTGTTTATTGGAGCTTCCTGGAAGACAGCCTGGCAATCGATCCCCTGTATTTGAGCCTGCTGTGCCGCCATGCGGATAAAGCGGCCTTTGACAAGGCCACCGGGGGAAGAATCGAAGAATACCTGAATGTGGCTTATGAATATATCGGCTTCGGGTTCTATGAGGACGCCATCGAAGTGCTGAAAGCCTGCCGGTTGGAAAGCCCCATGAAGCATTACGCCCTGGCTTACGCGGAAAGTCTGCTGGATTTCCCCGCTTCCGCCGCCCCAAATGCCGCGGAGGCCGGTGAAAAGGCCCCTTCCGATTACTGCTTCCCCAACCGGGTCATGGAAAGCCTGATCCTGAAAAACGCCGTCGACCTGCTGGAAAGCAGCGGGCGGAAAGCGCCCATGGCCCACTATTACCTGGGCGAATTGCTCTACGACAAAAAGCAGTATGCGCAGGCCGTTTTCCACTGGCAGGAGGCGGTGAAAGCGAGGCCCGATTTAGCCCCGGCCCACCGGAACCTGTCTATCGCTTATTACAATCACGGGGAAAAGGCTTTGGCTCTGCCGGAAATCGCCGAAGCCGTGCGCCTGGAGCCGGGCAACAGCCGTTTCCTGCTGGAACAGGAGCAGCTATTGAAGCGCTTGGAACGCCCCGTCAAAGAACGGCTCGCCATTTTGGAAGCCCATCAAAATATCCTCCCCGGCCGGTACGCCCTCATGCTGGCCTATGTTTCTTTGCTCAATCAGGATGGACAGCACGAAAAGGCCCTGGAGCTTATGACCCATTACACCTTCCACGTGTGGGAAGGGGGCGAAGGCAAGGTGGCGGACGAATACAAAACCGCCCTGTTCGCCCTGGCGGAAAAAACCCTGGCGGAAGGAAAGCCGGAGGAAGCCCTTGCGTATGCCCGGCGCACCCTGACCTATCCCGATAATTTGGGCGAAGGGAAGCTGGACAACGTGCCGGACAACCGGGCATATTATACGATGGGCTGCGCCTATCGGGTCCTGGGAGACGAAGCGCAGGCCAAGGCTTGCTTTGAAAAAGCGACACTGGGCGCCCAGACGCCCGAACCCGTGCGCTATTACAATGACCAGCCTTCGGATTATATTTATTATCAGGGCCTGGCCTTCGCCGCGCTGGGCGATATGGAGATGGCAAAAAAGTCTTTCCACCAGCTCATTATCTTTGGCGAGCGCCATATCTTTGATAAGGTGGATTATGACTTCTTCGCCGTTTCCATGCCCGAGCTGGAGGTCTATCAGGACGATATCCAGAAACGCAGCGACGATTACTGCAAGCGGCTGATGGCGCTGGGATATCAAGGCTTGCGGGAAATCGAAAAGAAAGACCAATAAAAAAAGACCTCCCCGTCATGGGAAGTCTGGTCGGCAGGGAAGAGTTACGGGTGGATCATGCTGGACCGTTCTCCGTTCTGCACCCGCAGCATGCGGTTCATGGAGTGATGTTTCCGTCAAACTTTTCTTTGAGGACGTGGGGGCTCGCGCAGCTCTGGAGCGCCGCGTCTTTGGTATGAGCGGTGACGGGGGCCCGCATCTGCCAGCTGTTCACGCTGTGGAACACCACGACGGGCATCCAAAGGAAAGGATGAGCGCACGGGCGAAGCCGTGGCGCGTCCCGCCGCTTCCGAATGGAAGAGCGGCGGGCATCCAAAGGAAAGGATGGTTCGATGTACACGCAGACGGCGTATCCGGTCATCGACCTGGAGTGGACGGGCCGCAGCATCGAGCTGCACCGCCGCCAGGCCGGGCTGACCGTGCGGGATCTGCAAACCTATTTCGGGTTTGAGTACCCGCAGGCCATTTACAAGTGGCAGCACGGCGAGTGCCTGCCCACGGTGGATAACCTGCTGGCCCTGGCCCGGCTCCTGCGGGTGTCCATGGAAGACCTCCTGGTGTATGAAGACCAGGAGGTCTCTCATTTTCAATCGGTATTTTGTATGGCGGCGCGTTCCGTCCTGTTCATCCTTTCCAGGCATAAGCGAATGAAGTTTTCGGCGATCTTGCTGCAATAGCGGTCCTTGTTGTAACCGATGGCGATGGTGTCCGAAAGAGAATCGTCAAACAGGGGGCACACCTCAACCAGCCTGCGGATATAGGAGCCCGCCGTGCCCGAAGCCAGATAATTGCTGCCCAGATAAAGCTCCGGGCATACGGCGATCCCGAGCCCTTCGGCGGCGAGGGCCATGGCGGTTTGCGTATTGTTTGTTTCAAACTTGATCAGGGGCTTGATATGGGCGGTTTTAAACACCTGATCTGTGATGGTGCGGATGCGGTCTCCCTCCTTGAGCATGACAAAGGGAAAATCGCGGAACAACGCGATATCGTGGCCTGTGCGGAAGGCGGACAGGCGGGCTTCGATCTGCTCCGCCGTTTTCCAGTGCTCCCGCAGCAGGCTCTTTGGGATGACGAGATGGAGGCGGTCTCTCATGAACGGGATCGATTCCGCCCGGCTGATCCGGAAGGGGGCAAAGCCGATCATCACATCGATTTCTCCGCGTTCCAGCAGGCTTTCCAGCATCTGGGTATCTCCCTCCTGCACGGAAAGCTCCACCAGCGGGAACCGGCGCATGAATTCCGGCAGCACCATGGGCAGGATCGCCTGGCCGCGCGTATAGGAGATGCCGATGCGCAGCTCGCCGCGGATATTGTCGTTGATGTCATTGAGCATAACGATGGTCTGCTTGTGCAGGTCCAGCATCCGTTCAACCGCCGCGCGGTATTGGCGTCCGCTGTAGGTGAGCTCCAGCCCCTGCCTGCGTTCAAACAGCCGGCAGCCCAATTCCGCCTCCAGACGCGAAACGCAGTCGCTCAATGCCTGCTGGCTGATATGCAGGCGTTCGGCCGCCCGGGTCATGTTGCCCGTTTCCGCCGCCATCAGGAAATATTCCATGTTCTGGAAATTCATTTCGGCCCCTCCCGTCCCCGTTCTTCATTGTATATGATTATATCACAAAATAAATCTTGTGAGAACTACGATATAAAAACTGTTTTAAACTGTGACTGGGATGGAGTATAATAGAAACAAAAAGACACGATATCAGGAAAACAGGATATAGGAGGCATACCATGACGGCCAAAAAGGAACTGATCCTGAACCCGGACTGGTGCAAAGGGTGCGGAATTTGCGCGGCGTTCTGCCCCAAAGGAGCGCTGGAGATCGTGAATGACAAGGTGCGGCGCGTCGCGGACGCGGAATGCACGCTGTGCGGGCAATGCGAACTCCGCTGCCCGGACTACGCGATCTATATCAATGAAGACGAGCCGGAAGGAGATGCAAACCAGTGGATCAAGTCGTATTGATGCAGGGAAACGAAGCCTGTGTGGAAGGCGCGATTGCCGCCGGTATGCGGCTGTTCGCGGGTTATCCCATCACCCCTTCCACCGAGATTGCCGAGCTTTCGGCTTACCGCCTGCCCCAGGTGGGCGGGAAATTCATCCAAATGGAAGATGAGATCGCTTCCATCGCCTGCGCCATCGGCGGGTCCGTGGCCGGGGTGAAATCCATGACGGCCACCAGCGGCCCCGGGTTTTCCCTCAAGCAGGAGAATTTGGGCTACGCCTGTCTGGCGGAGATCCCCATCGTGGTGGTGGACGTGCAGCGCATGGGCCCTTCCACGGGCATGCCCACTTCCCCCTCCCAGGGCGACGTGATGATGTCCCGCTGGGGCACCCACGGCGACCATCCGATCATCGTGATCAGCCCATCATCGGTCACGGAGGCGTATTACCAGACGATCCGCGCCTTTAACCTGTCTGAAAGATACAGGACGCCGGTGATTTTCCTGATGGACGAGATCATCGGCCATCTGCGCGAGGGCATGCAGATGAAGGAAGCGGAGGACATTACCATCGTCAACCGGCCGACGGTTCAGTTCCCCGATCCCAAGCGCAAGCCGTACCATATGAACGAAAAGAAGGGACAGATGGTGCCCCAGATGGCGCCCTTCGGCTGCGGCCAGCGCTACAACATCACGGGGCTGATCCATGACGAATCCGGCTTCCCCACCAATTCCCCCGAGGAAGCGGAAAAGCTGATGTACCGGCTGATGCATAAGATTTCGGACAATTACAAGGATATCGTCCGCTGCGAACAGGTGAATATGGACGACGCCGACGTGGCCATCGTCTGCTACGGCGGCACCATGCGCGCGGCGCAGACAGCCATGGAGCTTGCGCGGGAAAAGGGCATCCGCTGCGGCATTTTCCGTCCCGTCACCATCTGGCCTTTCCCGGAGAGGGAGCTCACGGCGGCGCTGAAAAATCTGAAAAAGATCGTGGTGGCCGAGCATAACTGCGGCCAGATCGTCCTGGAAGTGGAGAGGCTGACCCGCGGCGCCTGTCCCGTGGCTTTTGTCGGCAAGTGGAACGGCACCGTGATCACACCGCAGGAGATCCTGCAGAAAGTGGAGGAAGCGTAAATGAAAGTCAATACAGGCGACGTAAACGCGGCTTCCCGGACAAAACAGATGTCCAACCTGATCTATAAGTACATGCGGCCCGAGCATCTGCCCCAGATCTGGTGCCCCGGCTGCGGCAACGGCATCATCATGCGGGACGTGGCCCAGGCCATCGAAAACTTAGGCCTGAGCCGCAACCAGACCGTGATCGTGTCGGGCATCGGCTGCTCCTCCCGGGCGGCGGGCTACATGGACTTCAATACGATCCACACCACCCACGGCCGGGCCATCGCCTTCGCCACGGGCATCAAGCTGGCCAATCCCGAGCTGGAGGTCATCGTGATCGCGGGGGACGGCGATATTTCCGCCATCGGCGGCAATCACCTGATCCACGCGGCCCGGCGGAACATCGGCCTTACGGTGGTGGTGATGAACAACAGCAACTACGGCATGACGGGCGGACAGTACAGCCCCACCACGCCCACGGGCGCCTACGGCACCACCGCCCCCTACGGCAATTTGGACCGCTCCTTCGACATCGCGGGGCTGGCCTACGGGGCGGGCGCTTCCTATGCCGCCCGGGGCAGCGCGTACCACGTGCAGCAGACCATCGGCCTGATCCAGGACGGCATCCGCAACAAAGGCTTTTCCATCATCGACGTGGCCAGCATCTGCCCCACCTACTACGGGCGCAAGAACAAAAAAGGCGACGCGGTAGAAATGATGAAGTGGCAGAAGGATCACGCGGTCACGGTGGAGCAGGCGGCCAAGATGGCCCCGGAACAGCTCAAGGACAAGCTGGTGATCGGCCTGCTGCATCATGCCCAGTACCCGGAGTTTACCTACAAATACGATATGCTGATCCAGAAGCTGGCGGAGGAGCGTGAAGCAAATGAGTAAAATGGAGCTTCGTCTGGCGGGCAGCGGCGGCCAAGGCGTGATCCTCGCTTCGGTCATCCTGGCCGAGGCGGCAGTCCAGTCCGGCAAATATACCGCCCAGAGCCAGTCCTACGGCCCGGAAGCGCGCGGCGGAGCCTGTAAAGCGGAAACGCTCATTTCCGACGCGCCCATTGGGTTCACCAAGGTCCAGCAGCCTGACTTCCTGATGGCGCTGACCCAGAAAGCGCTGGATAAATACACGGTTTCGCTTCCGGAAGACTGCCTGGTGCTTGTGGACGAAAGCCTCACGGTGCCGGAAAAGCTGAGCGGCCACCGGGTGCTTTGCCTGCCCATCCTGCGCGCGGCCAAAGAGACGGTGGGCCGCGCCCAGACCGCCAATGTGCTGGCCGTGGGCTGCATCAATGAACTGCTGGGCATCACGGACGCGGAGACGATAAAGAAAGCCACCCTGCTCCACGTGCCCCGGGGCACGGAGGAGATCAATCTAAAGGCGCTCACCGAGGGCGTCAGGCTGGCGTCTTCCGCCTCCGGCCAGGAGAAAGCCCCGGCAGTCCGCGCGGAAAAGAAAAAAGGTGCGAAGCAATGAAAATCCATGAGTATCAGGCCAAGGAACTGCTGCGGGCGTACGGCGCCCCCGTCCCGACCGGAGAAGTGGCCGAAACCGTGGAGCAGGCGGTGGCGGCGGCGGAAAAATACGGCCGCTGCGTGCTGAAAGCGCAGGTCCATTCGGGCGGGCGCGGCAAAGCGGGCGGCGTCAAGCTGGCGGAAAACCCCGGGGCGGCGCGGGCCATCGCCGGGCAAATGCTGGGCATGCGGCTTACGACCCGTCAGACGGGCCCTGAAGGCAAGCTGGTGCGCAAGCTGCTGGTCACTCCGGCCGTGGACGTGAAAAAGGAATTTTACCTGAGCGTGACGGGGGACCATGAAAACGCCGCTTTGGTGATCATCGCGTCGGCGGACGGGGGTACGGAGATCGAAGAAACGGCCCGGACCCATCCCGAGCGGATCGCCCGCGTCGGCGTCTCCGCCGTGGAGGGCTGCAAGCGCTATGAAGGCTTGCAAATCGCGGGCGTTTTCGGCCTGACCGGTGAAAACGAAAAGGAGCTCCTTTCCCTGCTGGAATCCATGACGCGGCTCTATCTGGAAAAGGATTGCTCCCTGGTGGAAATCAACCCCCTGGCGCTGACGGGCGAGGGGCATCTGCTGTGTTTGGACGCGAAGGTGACCTTTGACGACAACGCCCTGTTCCGGCATCCCGAGCTCAGGGAGCTGCGGGACATCGGGGAGGAGGACCCGCGGGAATACCGGGCTTCCCAGTATGATTTGAATTATGTGAGCCTCGGCGGCAGCATCGGCTGCCTCGTCAACGGCGCGGGGCTGGCCATGGCCACCATGGACATCATCCACCATTTCGGCGGCGAACCGGCCAATTTTCTGGACGTGGGCGGCAGCGCCTCCAAAGAAAAGGTTCAGGCGGCGTTTGAACTGCTGCTTTCGGACGCGAACGTCCGGGCGATCTTCGTCAATATCTTCGGCGGCATCATGAAGTGCGACGTGATCGCCGAGGGCGTGGCGGCGGCGGCCCGGGAAATGGGCATTTCCATACCGCTGATCGTGCGCCTGGAGGGCACCAACGTGGAATTGGGCAAGCAGATTTTGGCTTCTTCCGGCCTGAAAATCATCGCCGCGGAGAACATGGCCGACGGCGCGCGCAAGGCCGTGGAAGCCGCGGCACGGACAGGGGGTGACGGGGCGTGAGCATCTGGGTCAACGCGGATACAAGGGTGATCGTCCAGGGCATTACCGGCAAGCAGGGCGCTTTCCACACGGAGCAGATGCTCGCTTACGGCACAAAGATCGTGGGCGGCGTCACTCCCGGCAAGGGGGGCCAGACGGTGCTGGGCGTGCCGGTGTTTCAAACGGTGGCGGAAGCCAAAGCCGCCACCGGCGCGAATGCTTCGGTGATCTATGTGCCGCCCCGCTTTGCCGCCGACGCCATCCTGGAGGCGGCGGACGCCGGGATCGGGCTGGTGGTTTGCATCACGGAGGGCATTCCCATCCTGGATATGGCGCGGGTCAAGCATTATCTGGTCGGGACGGATACCCGGCTCATCGGGCCCAACTGCCCGGGCATCATCACGCCGGAGGCCTGCAAGATCGGCATTATGCCCGGCTATATCCACCGCAAAGGGCACGTGGGGATCATTTCCCGTTCCGGCACGCTGACCTATGAAGCCGTCAAGCAGCTTTCAGACCGTGGGATCGGCCAGTCCACCGTGATCGGCATCGGCGGCGATCCCATCCGGGGCACCGGATTTTTAGACGCGCTGCAAGCCTTTGAAGCGGACCCGGATACCCGCGCGGTGGTCATGAACGGCGAAATCGGCGGCAGCGGCGAGGAGGAAGCCGCCGAATATATCCGAAAGAAAATGACCAAGCCCGTGGCCGCCTTTATCGGCGGACAGTCCGCACCGGCAGGCAAGCGCATGGGCCACGCCGGGGCCATCATTTCCGGCGGCAGGGGCACCGCCGTCGGCAAGATCGAAGCGCTGCGCGCCGCCGGCGCGGAGGTGGCGCTCACGCCGGACCGGATCGGCGACGCGCTTGTAAGAATCCTGTCTGAACGCGGATTGCTGGAACAATGCCGCGGGGACTGAAAATGAGGTGAAAAAATGAATACCGCCGCAATTTTAGAAACGACGATGATCCTTTGCTTTGGCATTTCCTGGCCCCTGTCCATTGCGCGCATGTACAAAAGCTGGTCTACCGGCGGCAAAAGCATCTTCTTCAGCTGCTTTATCCTGGTGGGATATATCTGCGGTATCTGCGGCAAGATCGTGACGCAGAATTATAATCTTGCTTTTATCTTCTACATCATCAATACCGCTATGGTCACGGTGGACATCCTGCTGTGGATCCGCAACTACCGGTATGAAAAAACCGGAAAGAAAACCTTCTTTTCCTGAGAGGGAATGAACAGAAGCGCCCGTCCGATCATTCAGGCGGGCGTTTTTTGTTTTGCTTCCGCTGTTACGGCGCGGCTTTCGCAAAAGGATTCCTGCCGTCGGAAAACCGTATCTTTTTTGTGTTTTCTCGCGCTGAAAATTGACAGAAGCTGAAAATAAAAATACAATCAAAGGCACGGGGATGGAAGCTTTCTTCCCTGCCTGTGTATCTTTGAAAACAAACAGGGGATGCGTATGGCGTATTTGATATTGAGCAACGGCAAAATCTTTGAAGGCCGCCGCATAGGGGCAAACGGTGACCGGGTGGGAGAGCTGGTTTTCACCACCGGCATGGAAGGGTATCTGGAAACGCTGACCGATCCCAGCTACTTCGGCCAGATCGTGACCCATTCTTTCCCCTTGATCGGCAATTACGGTGTGATCGAGGAGGACTTTGAGGGGAAAAGCGCCCTGTTCGGGTATATCGTGCGGGAAATCTGCGATACGCCCTCCAATTTCCGCAGTCAGTACGCGTTGAACGATTACCTGGTCAAAGCGGGCATTCCGGGCCTGTGCGGCGTGGACACCCGGGAAATCGTGCGGATCACACGGGAAGAAGGGGTCATGAACGCCATGATCTGCGATCAAGTGCCTAAGGACATTTCCTTCCTGCGGGATTTTTCGGTGACCAAGGCCGTCGCCTCCGTCACCTGCAAAGAAAAACAGCTGTTTCCCGCCGAAGGGAAGGAAGAATACCGCGTGGCGCTGCTGGATTACGGAGCCAAGCGGAATATCATCCGTTCTTTGCAGAAGCGGGGCTGCGCGGTGACGGTCTGGCCCGCGGATACGAAAGCGGAAACGGTCTTGGCCGGCGACCCCGACGGCGTCATGCTGTCCAACGGCCCCGGCGACCCCAAGGAGAATACCGGCTGCATCGCGGAAATCAGAAAAATGCTCGGACAGAAGCCGGTCTTCGGCATTTGCCTGGGCCATCAGTTGACCGCCCTGGCCCTGGGCGGGGACACCGTGAAGCTGAAATACGGGCACCGGGGCGGCAATCAGCCTGTGAAGGATATGCAAACGGGCCGCACCTGGATCACCAGCCAGAACCACGGGTACGCCGTGGTGGCGGACAGCCTGGCGGATCGCGGCGCGGAAACCTTCGTCAACGCCAACGACGGCAGCTGCGAGGGCATGGCCTATCCGGATCTCGATTGCTTTACCGTCCAGTTTCACCCGGAAGCCTGCTCCGGCCCCCAGGACACGGGCTTTTTGTTCGACCGCTTTCTTGCCATGATGGGAGGGAACAGCCATGCCTAAAGATACATCCATTCGGAAAGCGCTGGTCATCGGTTCCGGCCCCATCGTTATCGGCCAGGCGGCGGAGTTTGACTACGCCGGGGCGCAGGCCTGCCGGGTGCTGAAAAGCGAAGGCGTCAACGTGGTGCTGGTCAATTCCAACCCCGCCACCATCATGACCGACCAGCATTTGGCGGACGCCATTTATCTGGAGCCCCTGAACGCCGCCACCCTGCGCCGCATCATTCAAAAGGAACGGCCCGACGGCCTGCTGGCGGGATTGGGCGGGCAGACCGCCTTGACCCTGGCCATGCAATTAAGCCGCGACGGCACCCTGGAGGAATTTGGGGTGCGGCTGCTGGGTTCGCCCATTGAGGCCATCGAAAAAGCCGAGGATCGGGAGCAGTTCCGGGACACCATGCGCGCGATCGGCCAGCCCTGCGTCCCCTCCGAAATCGCGGAAACCCTGGAGGACGCGCTGGCGGCGGCTGAAAAGATCGGCTATCCCGTCATCGTGCGCCCGGCCTACACCTTAGGGGGCAGCGGCGGCGGCATCGCCCAGGATGAAAACGAAATGCGCGTGATTGCCAAGGCGGGGCTGGACGCTTCGCCCATTACCCAAATTTTGGTGGAAAAGTGCATTTCCGGCTGGAAGGAAATCGAGTTTGAAACCATGCGGGACGGCCTGGGCAACTGCATCGCCGTGTGCTCCATGGAGAATGTGGACCCCGTGGGCGTGCATACCGGGGACAGCATCGTGGTCTCCCCGGCCCTGACCCTGTCCGACAAGGAATATCAAATGCTGCGCACCGCCTCCCTGCGGATGATCGAGGCCATCGGCATCGTGGGCGGCTGCAACTGCCAGTTCGCCCTGAACCCGGACTCCTTTGAATACGCGGTGATCGAGGTGAACCCCCGCGTTTCCCGTTCTTCCGCCCTGGCCAGCAAGGCTACGGGCTACCCCATTGCCAAGATCACCACCCGCATTGCCCTGGGGTATACCCTGGATGAAATCGCCAACGACATCACCGGGAAAACCTGCGCCTGCTTTGAACCCGCCCTGGACTACGTGGTGGTGAAATACCCCAAATGGCCCTTCGACAAATTCCAGGGTTCCTCCCGCCGCCTGGGCACGCAAATGAAGGCCACGGGCGAGGTCATGGCCATCGGCCAATGCTTTGAGGAAGCCTTGATGAAGGCCGTGCGGGGCGCGGAAATCGGGCTGGATAACCTGAACGCGCCGCCGGTTTCCGGCGAGGATCTTTTCAATCGCCTCACCGCCCAGGACGACCGGCGGCTGTTCACCGTGTTTGAAGCGCTGAAACAGGGCGTATCCGTGGACGAAATTTTTGCCCTTACGAAAATCGACCGGTGGTTCCTCTGTAAATTGCAGGGCATGGCGGAACTGGAAAACCGCGTTTTGGCAGCGGGGATGCGGGAGGAGGATTATCCCCTTTTGAAGCGCTTAGGCTATCCGGACAGCGCCATCCAACGGCTGTTTCACGCGGATCAACTGCCCGCGTTCCCCTTTAGCTACAAAATGGTGGATACCTGCGGGGCGGAGTTCGCCGCAGAAACGCCCTATTTCTATTCCTGCCCCGGCGGGGCCTGCGAAGCCCGGACGCTGAAACGCAGCGGCAAGCCGGTGGTGATGGTTTTAGGCAGCGGACCCATCCGCATCGGCCAGGGCATCGAGTTCGATTACAGCTCCGTGCACTGCGTATGGACCCTGCGGGAAATGGGGTATGATGTTGTCATTATCAACAACAACCCCGAAACCGTGTCCACGGACTACGACACCGCCGACCGGCTGTACTTCGAGCCCCTTTGCCCCGAAGACGTGATGAAGATCATCGACGTGGAGCGCCCCATCGGCGTGGTGGTGGCCTTCGGCGGGCAGACGGCCATCAAATTAACAAAGTTCCTGGATGAACACGGCGTGCGCATTTTGGGCACCTCCGCCGAATCCATCGATATTGCCGAGGACCGGGAACGGTTCGACGCGCTGCTGGAAAACTTCGGCATCCGCCGTCCCCGGGGCATGGGCGTGCGCACCCTGGAAGAAGCGGTTTCCGCCGCCGAGGAATTGGGCTATCCCGTGCTGCTGCGGCCCTCCTACGTCATCGGCGGGCAGAACATGACCATTTCCAGGACGAAGGAGCACACCGTCGCCTACATGGAAAAGATTTTAGCGGGGGGCATCGACAATCCCGTGCTGATCGACCAGTATCTGCCCGGCATCGAGCTGGAAGTGGACGTGATCTCCGACGGCACGGACGTGCTGATCCCCGGCATCATGGAGCACATCGAACGGGCGGGCATTCACTCCGGCGACTCCATCGCCGTGTACCCGCCCTATAACCTGAACGACGTGTTCCTGCGCAAAATCTGCGACTGTTCGGAAAAGCTGGCCCTGGCTTTAGGCACAAAGGGCCTCGTCAACATCCAATACCTGATTTACAACAATGAATTGTATGTTATTGAAGTGAACCCCCGTGCCAGCCGCACGGTGCCCTACATCAGCAAAGTCACCAAGGTGCCCATGGTGGATTTGGCCTCCAAGGTGATGCTCGGCGAAAAGCTCATCGATTTGGGTTACGGCGTGGGCCTGTACCGCACGCCGCCTTATGTGGCGGTGAAGGTGCCTGTGTTCTCCTTTGAAAAGCTCAACGACGCAAACTCCATCCTGGGCCCGGAAATGAAGTCCACCGGCGAAGTGCTGGGTATCGGCAAAACCCTGCCGGAAGCCCTGTTCAAGGGCCTCACCGCCGCGGGCTTCAAGGTGCCGGCAGCCAACAGCAAGCACAAAACCGGCGTGCTGCTCAGCGTGGAGGAAAACGACTATCAGGAGATCATTTCCCTGGCCAAGCGCCTGTACGACCTGGGGCTGAGCCTCTACGCCACCACCGGCACGGCGAAAGCCATCGAAAGCCTCGGCATTCCCGTGAAGGCCGTCGCCAACGCCACGGAGAACGACGAGATCACGGGCCTCATGGAAAGCGGCAGCGTGCACTACATCGTGTACACCGGGGCGGTGAAGGACGCCACCATCGGGGACTATACCGTGCTGCACCGCAAAGCCATGCAGCTGGGCATCCCCTGTTTGACCAGTCTGGACACCGCCGGGGCCCTGGCGGACATCATGGCGTCCCGCTTCACCGCCCAGAATATCGAGCTCATTGACATCAACCACATGCGGGCGTGGCGGCAGACCATCCGCTTTGCCAAGATGCAGAGCTGCGGCAACGATTACATTTTCATCGAAAACTTCGACGGAGCCATCACCTGCCCCGAATCCCTGTGCGTGCAGCTGTGCGCGCCCCACTTCGGCATCGGCGGGGACGGCATCGTGCTGATCGAAAAGTCCGATATTGCCGACGCGAAAATGCGCTCCTTCAACAAGGACGGCAGCGAAGGCAAAATGGCGGGGAACAACATCCGCTGTGTGGCGAAATACCTGTACGATAAGGGCTATGTGCGCAGCGAATATTTGTCCATCGAAATGAGCGGGAAGGTGCACCACCTGCGGGCGTACCTGCGGGACGGCAAGGTGAATTCCGTTTCGGTGGATATGGGCAAAGCCTCCTTCGCGGCGAAGCAGATTCCCGTACGGGCTGCTGTGCCGGAAATGGTGAATCAGCCCCTGACCGTAGGCGGCAAAACATACACCGTCACCTGCGTATCGGTGGGCAACCCTCATTGCGTGGTGTTCGCGGACGCCATCGACGGCATTGATCTTTCGGATATCGGCCCCCAGTTCGAGTACGCGGAAATCTTCCCCGAACGGGTGAACACGGAATTTGTGCGGGTCATCAATCCCACCACCCTGCGCCTGCGGGTATGGGAGCGGGGCAACGGGGAAACCCTGGCCTGCGGCACCGGGGCCTGCGCCGCGGTAGCCGCCGCGGTGAAAACCGGCGTGTGCCCGGCGGACAAGGACATCGTGGTGAAGCTGGCCGGGGGAGACCTGACCGTGCGCTGCACGGAGGAAAAAATCACCCTCACCGGCGAAGCCACCCACGTGTTCGAGGGAGAGTTTG
>JAFSKN010000009.1 GCA_017448975.1 Clostridia bacterium | reverse complement strand
TGGCGGGAATTTCATCGGCGGTGAGATCAGCCGAAACAAGCAATCTCCGAAGGAGTTGCGCAGATTGAGGCTGCGGATGGAAGAAGCCCCCTGCCTCGTTTCATTGCTGACTTAAAGCGTTCTTTCACAGCTTCACAAATATTCAATCATATCCGCAAGCCGCCCGAAGGTCAGCCCCGGTTTAATGGGCGATTCCGCAGCCATTTGGGCGGTGGTTTCCCCGCTCATGACCAGGATGGACAGCATGCCGAAATTCACGCCGGTGGCAATGTCGGTATACAGCCTGTCCCCCACCATGGCCATTTCTTCCTTTTGCAGGCCCGTCACCCGCAGGGTTTCTTCCACAATGCCGCTGTTTGGCTTGCCGATGATCACGTCCGGTTCCCTGCCCGTGCTGGCCTTCACATAGGCGATGGTGGCCCCGATGTCGGGAATGAAGCCCGTTTCCGTAGGGCAGTTGAAATCCGGGTGGGTGGCGATGTAGGGCAGGCCCGCCCGTACGTGATCGCAGAGCATGGTCATTTTTTTGTAGTCCAGCTCGGTATCAAAGGCGATGAGCACGTAATCCGGGTTCTCCTGATCGATTTCCACGCCAAGGGCTTTCATTTCCTCTGTTTCGATGGCGTTTGCCAGCAGGAATGCCTTTTTCCCGGGAAAACGGGCGGTCACGTACCGGGCCGTGGCCTGACCGCTGGTGAGCACGTTGCGGAATTCCTCGGGAACGCCCATCTTTTTCAGCTTTTCCTTGTAAAAGGACGCCGATTTGGAAGAATTGTTGGTGAGGAACAGGCATTGCCGTCCTGTGCGTTTCAGCGCGTCCAGAAAATCCAGGGAACCGTCGATCAATTGATTTCCCAAGTAGAAGGTGCCGTCCATATCCAGCAGAAAGCAGCGGATTTTGGATAATTGTTCCCGTGTCTCCATTTTTTATCCTCCCGTCAAGCCTACGTCGAAGCGCAGGATGTCCCCGTCCCGGTGGGCGACGCCCAATAGTTCTTCATTTGCGTAAATGCGGCAGCGTTCCTTTTCGTCCAGCTGCGGCAGCAAAGCGGCGGGCAGCTTTCCCCCGTTCCGCCCTATCTTCCAATAGCTTTCCGGCAATTGCAGCGCGGGCAGCGCGCCCAAGGGAAAATCCAAGGGCAAAAGATACTTTTCCAGGCTGTCCGCTTCCATGATTTCCTCCACGGTCACGGCATTTTCGATAGAGAAAGCCCCGTGGCGGGTGCGCAGCAGAAAGCGCATATGGGCTGGGGCGTTGAGCGCTTGACCGATATCATGGCACAGGGTGCGGATATAGGTGCCGCTGCCGCAGTCAATGGACAGCATATAACCGTCCTCTCCCGTTCTTTCCCCCAATTCCAAACGGTTGATGATGGTTTCCCGAGCCTGGGTTTCCACCGCTTTTCCCTGCCGGGCCAGGGCGTACAAGGGCACGCCATCCTTTTTCAGGGCGGAATAGGCCGGGGGGCGCTGCATGATGGTTCCCCGAAACTGTTCCAGAACAGCTAAGATTTCTTCCCGTTCCGGCACCCTTTGCTTCGGATCGATGACCGTCCCCTGGGCGTCCTGGGTGTCCGTGGCCCCGGCGAAAGCGATTTCGGCTACGTAGCTTTTGCTGTGATCGGGAAAGCAGTCCAAAAGCCGCGTTGCCCTGCCCACCATGATGGGCAGCACACCGGCTGCTTCGGGGTCTAAGGTGCCCGCGTGGCCCACCCGTTCCTTGGACAGGCGTTTCACGATAGCAACAGCCGCGCCGGAGGACATGCCGGGGGGTTTCAAAAGATTGATGAATCCGTTCATGGCTGACCCTCAACCAAAAGCAGCATTTTTTCTTCCAGCGCACCGCACAGCCCGTCCAGCGTGCCGGGAAGCCGCAGCCCGGCGGCCAGCTTGTGACCCCCGCCCCCGAAGGCTTTAGCGATTTCCGCCACGTTCCAGGGCGGCAGCGCCCGCAGGCTGGCTTTCACCTGCCCGTTTTCCCGTTCTTCGGCTAAAAAGGCCATTTCCACGCCGGGGATATCCAGGGCGTAATTCACGATGTTTGTATTGTGCTCCGGCAGGGCGTGAGCGGCCCGATAATCCGCTTGGGTCAGCCGCATGCAGGCGCATTTTCCCCCCGCAAAAAGCTTCAGGGAAGCCAGTGCCCGGCCCAGCAGCCGCGCTTGAGGTTCCTCCCGAAGCTGATGCAGGGGACGGGCGGCAGTGGGCAAATCAAGCCCCGCTTCCATCAATTCTGCCATGATGGAAAAGGTTTCGGCGTTGGTATTCTGAAAGCGGAAATTGCCCGTGTCCGTACTGAGGGCACAGTACAGACAGGCGGCGATGTTCGGGTTCAGGGAAACACCCAACGCCTTTAAACATCTGTAAACCAAACAGCCCGCCGCCGAAGCCTTGCCGTCCACCACATTATGCATGGCATAGCGGGGATTGTCCGGGTGGTGATCCATCACCAGCGTGACAGGCGCGGCAAAAAATGCGTCCTTGCTGCTGCCTAAAAGCTCCACGGTGGCGGTGTCAATGGCTAAAGACGCGTCAAAGGCTTTGCCCTGTATGGCGTCCGGCTGGACGAAATCATCCGCGCCGGGCAGGAAGCGCATCTGCGCCGGGACCGGGTCGGCGTCCAGCAGGGTCACTTCTTTTCCCAGGAAACGCAGCCCCAAGCCCATGGCCAGGGTGGAGCCGATGGCGTCCCCGTCCGGCTGCGCATGGGTACATAACAAAATGCTGTTCGCATTCAGCAGCGCGGACAGCATTTCAGGGCAGAAATCATGCTTCTGCGCCATCGTCATTTTCTTCTTCCTCTCTGGCAGGGGCCACTTCTTTCAGCACCTGGGCGATATGCGCGCCATAGGCGATGTTGCGGTCCCGTTCAAATAAAAGCTCCGGGGTGTAGCGCAGGTCTACCCGCGCCCCCAATTCGTGGCGGATGAACCCGGCGGCCTTTTTCAGCGCCTTGATCATGTCGTCCGCCTTATCGTTCTCCAGGACGCTGACGTACACCTTGGCCCAGCGCAAATCGCGGGTCACATCCGCCCGGGTGACGGCATAGGTGCCGGTGATGCGGGGGTCGTTCATCTCCCGGATGATGGCGTCGATGGCGTGGCGGCATTCTTCTGAAATGCGGTCAATGCGAAAACTGCTCAATGTTTTTTCCTTTCAAATGTTCAAGCCTTCCACGGGGAAGCAAGAAACAAAATAGCTTTCCCCTTCCATCCCGAGGAAGGCTTTCTTTGGAAGGGTGCGGGAAACCTTTCTTTCTCCGGAACGAAAGGTTTCCCGCCATTTCCCATTATCTCTCAATTTCTTCCATCACGAAGCATTCCACAACGTCGCCTTCCTTGACGTCGTTGTAGTTTTCCAGGCCCACGCCGCACTCGTAGCCGGAGGCCACTTCCTTCACGTCGTCCTTGAAGCGGCGGAGGGAGGAAAGCTTGCCCTCGAACACCACCACGTTGTCGCGCAGCAGGCGCACGGAGGCGTTGCGCTGCACCTTGCCGTCGGTGACGTAGCAGCCCGCGATGGTGCCCGCGCCGGTGATCTTGAAGGTACTGCGCACCTGGGCGTGGCCCAGCAGGTTTTCCTTGAATTCGGGCGCCAGCAGGCCCTTCATGGCCTTTTCCACGTCCTCGATGGCCTGATAGATGATGCGGTACAGGCGGATGTCCACGCCCTCGCGCTCGGCGGCGTCCCGGGCGGTGGCATCGGGGCGGATATTGAAGCCGATGATGATGGCGTTGAAAGCGGAGGCCAGGTTCACGTCGTCCTGGGTGACGGCGCCCACGGCGCTATGCAGCACGCGCACCTTCACTTCGTCGTTGGACAGCTTTTCCAACGCCTGCTTCACGGCTTCCACGCTGCCCTGCACGTCGGCCTTGATGATGATGTTCAGGTTCTGCACCTTGCCCTCGGCGATGCCCGCGAACAGATTGTCCAGGCTCACCTTGGTGGTGTTGACCCGGGCGGCCTTCACCTTGTCGCGGCGTTCCTGGGCCACCTGACGGCTCAGGTGGTCGTCCGCCACGGCGAACATTTCATCGCCCGCCAGGGGCACTTCATTAAAGCCGGAGATTTCCACGGGGGTGGAGGGGCCTGCGCTCTGCACGCGCTCGCCCCGGTCGTTCACCATGGCGCGGACGCGGCCGGAGGCCATGCCTGCCACGATGTTGTCGCCAATTTTCAGGGTGCCGTTCTGGAGCAGCACGGTGGCCAGGGGGCCCCGGGACTTATCCAGCTTGGCTTCGATGATGACGCCCTTGGCCATGCGGTCGGGGTTGGCGCGAAGCTCCATGGTATCGGCCTGCAGCAGGATCATTTCCAGCAGGTCGTCCACGCCGTCGCCGGTGATGGCGCTGACGGGCACCATGATGGTATCGCCGCCCCAGTCTTCGGGCACCAGTTCGTACTTGGTCAGGTCCTGCATGATGCGGTCAGCGTTGGCGCCGGGCTTATCCATCTTGTTGATGGCGACCACAATGGGCACATTGGCGGCCTTGGCGTGGTTGATGGCTTCGATGGTCTGGGGCATGACGCCGTCGTCCGCCGCCACCACCAGCACGGCGATGTCCGTAGCCTGGGCGCCGCGCATACGCATGGCGGTGAAGGCTTCGTGGCCGGGGGTATCCAGGAAAGTGATCTGGCGTCCGTTGAGCTTGACGGTGTAAGCGCCGATATGCTGGGTGATGCCGCCCGCCTCGGTGGCGGTGACGTGGGCCTTGCGGATGTAGTCCAGCAGGGACGTTTTGCCGTGGTCCACGTGGCCCATGATGGTGATGACGGGAGGACGGGGCTGGAGATCTTCTTCGGAATCCTCCACGTCGATTTCGGAAAGGGCGTCCTCCGCCGTTTTATCCAGCTTCTTTTCCAGCTCCACCCCGAATTCGGAGCAGACCAGGGAAGCGGTATCGTAATCCAGCTCGGAGTTGATGTTGCTCATGATGCCCAGCATCAGGAGCTTCTTTAAGATTTCGCCGGCGGGCTTGCCGATGCGCTCGGTCAGGTCCTTGACCGTGATGGTTTCCGCCGTCATGAAGGCCTTTTCGATCTTGATGGGGGCCATCATCCGCTGGGCGGAAAGCTGCTTCTTATTGCTGCGGGCCTTCTTGCCGCCGCGCACGGTTTCGTCGTCGTAGCCGGGGAAAGCTTCCTTCTGCAATTGCTTGCGGTTCTTCGCCACATGCTCCGGGTCATGCTGCCGGATATATTGCTTCTTGTTGGGATCGTAGTTGCTGACCCGTTCCTTTTCCACCACAGGGGGCAGTTCCGGGCCGCGGCTGCGGCCGCCGCCAGCGGGACGGGAGCCGCCGCCCTGGGGCCGGGCGCCGCCAGCGGGACGCGGCCCACCGCCGGAGACGCCGGAACGGTTAAAGGGTTGCTGGCCCTGGCCGCCGGCAGGGCGGTTAAAAGGCTGACCCTGAGCGCCGCCGGCGGGACGGTTAAAGGGCTGGCCCTGTGCGCCGCCGGCGGGACGGCCGTAAGGCGCGCCGCCAGCCGGACGGGCATAGGGAGCGCCGGCGGGACGCGCGCCGCCCTGGCCCTGCTGGGCATTCACAGGACGGCTGAAAGGCTGACCCTGTGCGCCGCCGGCGGGACGGTTAAAGGGCTGGCCCTGCCCGCCAACGGGACGGCCATACTGTCCCTGGGGTCTGGGCTGGCCCTGTGCGCCAGCGGGACGGGCCGCGCCGCCCTGACCGGCAGGCCGCTGGGGCTGCGCGGGCACGGGCCGGGCTGCGGGCGCGGGGGCTGGTTTGGCTTCCGCAGGCTTCGCCGGAGCGGGCTTCGCTTCGGCGGGCTTTTCCTGCTTGGGCGCTTCCGCTTTCGCGGCGGGAGCGGCAGGAGCGGGCTTCTCCTCAGGCTTCTCCGCCTCGGGCTGCGGCTTGGGCGCGGGCTCGGGCGCAGGCTCCTGTTTTTCTTCCTTCTTCTCTTTCACCGGTTCGGGCGTCTTTACAGGCGCTGGTTCAGCAGCCGCCTTTTCTTCGCTCCGATCCGATTCGATGGCGGCAGGGGCTGCCGGTTCATCCTCATCGGGCATCGTCCAGGCTTTGGTGTGCTGTTTCGCAAGCTCCGCCTGTTCCTCCTGGCGCTTACGGGCCTTTTCTTCTTCCTCTTCCCGCTGGAATTTGGCTTCCTGCTTGCGCAGCATACCCAGCACGCCCTCCAGACTCCTCCGGATGCGCGCGGCTTCTTCCAGAATTGTGCCCGCCTGCTGATTGATTTCCTTTGTGGCTTCAGCCAGTTTCACCTTGGTCATTCGATGCTTGCACCCCCGCATTTGCCTTGTAATTTATCCGTTTCCTCGTTAAGCGATTCCATAATCCTGTCGCACAGCTTTCCCCTTTTCAGGGCGGCGGCCATGCGGCTTTCCTTCCCGCAGGCGCGGGAAAGGGTATCCTCAGGCAGTATATACACCGGAACGCCGCGATAGGCGCAGGCGTCCAGGATTTTTTTCCTGGTGCCGTCGGACGCGCTTTCATCCACCAGCGCAGCCCCGGCCCGGCCGCCTTTGATTTCCCGAAGCGCTAAATCGGCGCCTAAGGTGATCTGCCCGGCACGGCTGGCTAACCCCAGCAGACCGTCCGCCTTCGTCATGCTTTGGCCTCCAGCGTTTCCAGCTCGCGCATAAGGGATTCGTGCGTTTCCTCCCCCAGGGCGCATTCAAATGCCCGCTCCAGCTGCCGCTGCTTGATGGCCTTTTTCAGGCAATCCGCCGAGTGGCACACATACGCCCCGCGGCCCGGCTTGCGGCCCGTCACGTCGATGGATACCGCGCCTTCCGGAGAGCGCACCACCCGCAGAAGCTCCTTTTTGGGCTTCATTTCCCGGCAGCCCACGCACATGCGCATAGGCACTTTTTTTTCCTTCATGGGACTGTCCTCTGATTATTCGATCTCGTCATTCACGGGCTGCCTGTCGTAATCCTCGAACGCGTCGGCGATCACCGATCCGTTGCCTTCCTGCAGGACAGGCGCTTCGTTGCCCATCAGCTCGTTGTACTGGGTCTGGGATTTGATATCGATTTTCCAGCCGGTCAGCTTGGCGGCCAGACGGGCGTTCTGCCCTTCCTTGCCGATGGCTAAGCTCAGCTGATTGTCCGGCACCACCACGCGGCAGATTTTTTCTTCGTTGCTTTGCAGCACCCGTTCCACGTAAGCGGGGTTCAGGGCGTTGGCCACGAATTCGGCGGGATCGGCGGACCATTTGATGATGTCGATCTTTTCGTTTTTCAGCTCGCTGACCACCTTATCCACGCGGGCGCCCCGGGGCCCTACGCAGGCGCCAACGGGGTCGATCATGGCGTCCATGGAGGCAACGGCCATCTTGGTGCGGCTGCCCGCTTCCCGGGCGATGGACTTGATCTGCACCACGCCGGTGGCGATTTCCGGCACTTCCATTTCAAACAGGCGCTTGACCAGGCCGGGATGGATGCGGCTGACCGCCACCTGGGGCGTGCGGTTCACGTCCCGGTTGGTGCGGTACACCTGCAAAACGTATACCTTGATATGGTCGCCGGGGCGATATTCTTCGCCGGGCATGAATTCGCTGCTGTCCAGGAAACCCTGAGTGCGGCCCAGCTCCACCTGTACGCCCTTGGCGTCCACCCGTTCCACAATGCCGGTGAGGATCTCGTTTTCCTTCTCGATGTATTCATCGTAGATCTTGCCCTTTTCCACGTCCTGCAGCTTCTGGCGGATCACCTGCTTGGCGGTCTGGGCGGCCACGCGGCCAAAATCGGCGGGGGTCACGTCGATTTCCACGATGTCCCCCAGCTCGTAATTGGGGCCCAGCGCCCGGGCTTCTTCCAGGGAAATCTGCTGGCTTTCGTCCTCCACTTCTTCCGTGACCACTTTGCGCGCGAAAATCTGCGCGTCCTTATCCCGGGAGAAAACCACGGACAGGTTCATGGGCGCGTTGGTGCCCCGCTTCATTTCCCGGCGGTAAGCGGCCTTCAAGCCGTCCTCCACCGCTTCCATGATCTGATCCACGCTGATATCCTTGGCCTTTGCCAAGGCTTCGATTGCTTCCATCATTTCAGATTTGCGTGCCATTTTATCCTCCTGCTTTCTTTATGTACTCATCCCCGTTTTTACAGGGACGTTTCTTCCTCCGCTTCGTCCAGCGCGCTCAAATCGGGCACCAGGCGCACCTGCGCCACCGCCTTGCGGGGCAGATCGACGGTTTCCTCGCCGCTTTGCAGCAGCACGTGGTCTTCATCCATTTCCCGGAGCAGGCCCTGAACGGATTTCCTGCCGTCAACGGGCTTATAGAGCCTGGCTTCCACCAGCAGCCCCATGGATTTTTCGATATCCCGCTTGGTTTTCAGGGGCCGGTCGATGCCCGGGGAGCAGACCTCTAAGAAATCATAATCGAAGCTTTCCAGGCTGGGCTGCACCGCCCGATGGTACTTTTCGCAGTCGTCCAGGGTGATGCCGCCCTCTTTATCGATGTAGATGCGCAGATACCGGCCCGTGGGTTCCTTTTCCATGGCGGCGTCGCACAGCTCATAATCGAATTTCCGGGCCGTTTTTTCGCAGATATCGGTGATTTTCTGCATGTTCAGGTTTTTTTGAGGCATTGTCCGCTCCTTTGAAACAGAAAAGAGTGGGATCACGCCGCAGGCTTTGAAAAACACAGGGGCACGAAATAAAGCATCCGCCACCGCGTCTTCCTGCTTGCAGCTCCCACTCTTCGTTAAACCCTTCTTTCTTTAAAAGGCAGTGTAAAACTTGGTTTCCGGCCTCTGCCATCTTTTTGACAGATTCCAGCGGTTAGTATACCATAGGCCGTACCGAAATACAAGCGTTTTCCAAAGAAATATCCGAAGTTTCGGCAATTTGAAATGAAAAACGGCCTCGATTTTGGGCAAACCGTTTTGGGCTTCGGTTCTTATTCCGCCCACTTTTTCAGAAAATCCGCCATGCCGTTTACGATTTTTTCGTATTCCGGGGAAATGGTGCATACGTGAGGGGCGCTGTCCAGCCACAGCGCTTCTTTGACCGCGCTGGATACGCCGTTTGCGATCAGGGCCGGGCTGTCCTGGGTCACGGTTTTATCGCCGTGGGACTGGACGGTGAGCAAGGGGCAATGAATCAAATGCAAATCTCTTTTCGCCCGGCGGATGACGGCGCTCAGTTGGCCCACGCTGGCGGTGGGATAGCTGGTATAACCAATATCGTAATCCTGGTTCAGGGTGGCCCGCGCGCCGTCCGCCTGCTTATGGATCATGGGATGGGCAAAGGCCGCCATGGGGGCCAGGACGCGCAGGCGGTTGACGGTCTTCATGGGCGCGGCGATGGTGACGCAGGCGTCGGCCTGCATCTGTTCTGCAAGCATGAGAGCAAGGCACCCGCCCATGGAAAGGCCCGCCACGGTAAAGCGGCGGTATTTTCCCCGCATTTCCACGGCCGTTTCCCGGCAGGCCAGCAGCCAATCCTGCCATTTGACCTTGCCTAAATCCAGCGGCGTCTGCCCATGCCCCGGCAGGAGGATACCCCGAACAGCGAAGCCTTTTTTATGCAGGCCCTCGCCCAGCAGGCGCATATGGGCGGGCGAACCGGTAAAGCCGTGAATCAAAAGAATGCCGTGGTCGCCCTCCGGGAAATCAAAGGGCTTGGCCTGGGGCAATGAAAAATCCTGCATAGCGTGTGCGACCTCCGTTTCGATGAAAAGAAGCGCCGTCCGGGCGAACCCGGACGGCATGGGATATTGAATTCAGCGATTATTCCGCAGCCTGGCCGCCGGAGAGCAGCGTCATCAGCGCGCCAACTTCTTCGGGCATGATTTCGGACACCTTGGCGAGCAGAGCGCCCAGGCCGTTGCTCATCACGTCGCCCAGCAGAGCGCCGGCGATTTCGCCTTCGGTATCAGCCATCAGCTGTTCCACGGCAATTTCGGCCTTGTTTTCATCCAGCACGGCAAAGGTGCGTTCGCCGCTCGTGGCCAGGGTGACCAGATCGGTGGCGATGGGGTTTTCCATATCGAACAGATAGGTTTCGGAATACAGCTGGATCGCTTCGCCCATAGTGACCGTCAGCGTTTCGGCGGCCTGGACGCCGGCGGCATTCATAACGAAGGAAACGAAAATGCCGCTGTCGTTGGGTTCAACGCGCACGGTCCCGCCCATGTTCTGTTCGGGCATTTCCACATATACGATCACGTTCTGGCCTTCCATCAGCACAGTCACGTTCACAGTCTGACCTTCGGAGGCGACTTCCACGGTCACCATGTTCACTTCGCCGATGTTGTTGCCTTCTTCATCCACATTGGCGTAAGCGTACACGGTCACTTCGGGGGTAACGACTTCGGTATTCTCGGAGATTTCCACGGGAATGCCCATGGTGCCCGGGGCGCTGACCAGGGACGCGAAGTTTTCATCGTTCTTGATCTGATCCACCAAAGTCAGGGCAGCGGCCTTGATGGCTTCCATATCGATTTCGATGGGCATGCGGCAGTTGAAAGTCAGGTCCAGATCTTCAAAGACGAATTCGCCCACTTCGGGTTCGCCGTTGCTCACAGCGGTGGACACGACGTAGGCAAACTGCATGAAGTAGCCGGTCAGGCTTTCCACCACGGCGTTCATGTCCATATTGGGGGCGGCTTCTTCAGACTGAGCGGTGAACTGCTGCAGCATCTGTTCGACGGTCTCTTTGGCCATGGTGATCACATAGCTGGGCAGGATATCGCTGGCCACGGCGATGCCGCTTTCGGTCAGTTCGCCGGCCACGGTCAGCACGGTCTGGCCCTTGAGGCCCAGATCAAACTGCACGCCGTTATCGGCGATAACGATTTGCCCGTTGGTGTTGGCCAGCAGGGGCAGGATGGACTGCATCTGGGCCGCGGTGGTTTCGTTGACGCCGAACATGGGCAGCAGGGCGATCAGCGCGTCCACATCCGCCTTGGATTCAAAAGTCACGGTGAAGGAGGGATTGGCAATGGTGTTTTCGGTGTCGGTTTTTTCGGCAAAGGCGCCGACGCAGCCCAGCGCCATCACAAGGGCCAGCAGCAGAGCGAGGATCTTTTTCATTTCATGTTTCCCCTTTCTTTTATTTCCGGCATTGGCCGGGTTTTTATCCGCTTCGTCCGAAACGGATCATCCCCACGATGTTATCGTGTGCTTACGGTATGATTATACCATCGTATGCGCGTTTTCGCAATGACATTTCAGGCATGAATCTTGCTGTTTTCAGGCAGGAAAAGTGTCATTTCTTGCCCTGGTCAGGGCTGGGCGGTGACCGTGGGGATGGTCAGCCCCATCCCGCTTAAGGCAAAAGAGGCGAAATAGCTTTGGGCGCGCTGCGCCCAGGACTGCACCACGGCGGCCAGCGCGTCCGCGCTCAGCTGGTCGATCCGCATGGCTCCGGTCAGGGAAGACGGCGTGGTATAAGCAAAAGGCGCGGCGGTTTTGCTGGTGAGGATCGCGCTTATGGACGCGCCGCTTTCCAGATCGCGCCAGGTCAGGCTGCCGTTCAGCTGGGTGGCGGATCGTTTGGAGCTGCCGGAGGACATGGTCATTTCCAGGGTCAGGCTTTGCTCGGGCAAATTCCCCGCCAGGGGACGGATCAGCAGGCTGCCCCTGATTTCCCGGGAAAACCGGTCGGTGGAGAGGGTATAGGCATCCTCCCCCGGTTCCCATTCCAGGTTGTAGTCAAAAGCCACTGTGTTCATCGCCGCCTGATCGCTCACCACAAAGCTTTCGTTCTCGTTTTCCGGCACGGTCAGCTTCACGCTGCCGGTATAGATGCTCTCGTCCGTAATCAGGCAGGATATTTCAAACGCCGCGCCGCTGTTCAGGCTGCCGGCGAACTGCCAGTTTTGTCCGTCTCCCTCATAAGCGCAGGAAATCTTCAGGTGGGAAAGCAGGGCGCCGTCCCCAAATGGCAGGGAAAGCTGGATCAGCAAGGGAGAGCCGGACATTTCAGACCGCTGTATGATTTCCAAATTGCCGTTCAATTGCAGACTGTCCAGGGCGGAGAACAGGTCCGTCATCATGGAGGGCTGCAGGTAAACGGCCGCTTCCCGCGCGGGAACCACTTCTCTGAGCAGCGTGAGCAGTTCGTTATCGTTATAAAAATCCACCATCAGCTGCTTGATTTCGGCTTTCAGGGCCTGGGCGGGAATAGCGCATGTAAATTGGAAATACGCGGTGGCGCCATCCTGCCCAACCGAGGATTGGGCGTACCCGTTCATCCACAGGTTCAGCTTGGTTTTGTAGATGCTGATGCGGCTTTCGGCCCGGGTTTTCCACTCCTCCGGCGCGTTTTCCACCGCAAGGATCATCTGCCACACGGGCGGCCACACGCTGCCGTCAGAAAGCAGCGCCTCCAGCAGTTCGGTCACATCCCAAGCGCGGGCGGCGGAATAGCAGACGTTATCGCCGCCCAGCAAAGTGCCGCTGACCGCCATCAGCTGTTCGTCATAAAGATAAGTAAGCGTCGCGTTGGGATTGCCGTCCAGGGTCAGGGTCAGGGTGGCCTGCCCTTCATCCCGATAAGGCGTGGTGGTGTGCTCCGCGGATAAACTCAGCCGGGGCGCCAGATTTTTGAGCGCCGTCCAAAGCACCCCGTCCATTGCCCTGGTGCCCGTGCCGGAAACCGACAGGGTAAGCGTTCCCCGGAACGCCGATTCCTTGACCGCCTGCTGATAAAGCTTTTCCGCCAGGGTATAATCCTCCGCAAGGGCAGGCACGGCGGCCAGCAGCAGCAGCGCCGCCAGCAGCAGCGCGATTCCACGTTTCATGTTGATTCATCCTCCTCTACGGCCCAGGTGCCGTCCGCATCATCCGGCTGGGCCGCGGTATCCGGCACGGGAACGGCAGCGCCGTTCATCCATTCGTCCGTCCGCAGTTCATGTAAAAGCAGCGTTCGTTCTTTTTCGTTCAGGTCCGCCGTCAGGGACGCCAGCGCCCCCGTCAGGGGAGCCAGTTCCGGAAGCACGGCCACGCGGGCGTTTTCCTCCGTCATTCCCCGCAGATCCTTGGCGCTCAAGGCAGAAAGACGGCTTTGCTCCGCGGCTTCAGCCATATGAATATGCAGCTTGGCTTTCAGCGTAATGTCCGATCCGGTTTTTCGCTGCACGCTGATGTCACCCTCCAGCCCGTTTTCGCCGAAGGTCAGGTCCGGCTTCAGCGTCCAGGTGTTTACGATTTTATTCTCTACGCCCGTATAGCTGATTTTGCCCGTCCAGTGTTCATTTTCCGCGCCCGCTTCGTTTTTCATGGAAACGTCCAGGGTATAGGCCGTTGTTTTTCCGTCCAGGACGCGTTTCAGGCTGCCCTCGGCGGTGAGGGTGGTCTCGTTCTTCTTCGTAAGCAGTTTCATGCCAAAGCTCGCCTTCAGGCTGTTATTCGATCCGATGCCTGTCAGGTTCAGCGAGACATAGCCGCCCTTCCCCGGCGTCCAGCCTCCAAACAGGGTCACTTTTCGGGTATCCCCGCCGCTTTCGGCTCTGCCGGTGAACTGAAGCCCCATATCGTTCCCTTCCTTATCCAGGAAGCGCTTGAAGCGGCATTCACCGGAAAACGTCAGACTGCTCAGCAGCTTTTCCGTCTCGGCGTACCGGCCCGGCTGTTCTTTGAGCGCTTCCTTTATGTAAGGAAGGATTGCTTCCAGTATGTCCGGCCATGCCTCATTCAGCTTTCCGTCCGTGAACTGGTAATTCATATAGGACTGGGCCGCGGAAGCGTTTTTGATGGAGGTGCTTTCCTTCACCTTTTTGGGCGTCGCGTACTGATCCAGGGCAGCGTACAGGCCGGGGGCGGCCCCGCTGTACAGCGCCGTCAGCACGGTCGGATCAGCCAATCTCACATCCTCTCCCGTGATCAGCTTTAAAGCATCCGGCCCGGCGGGATCCGTCAGGTAAGCGCTGCCGGAGGGCAGAAACGCGGTAAGCGTATACCGATCATGACGTTCCACGAAAGCGGAAAGCAGGCTTTCCCCGTTCTTCGTGATCTCCATGCCGCCGTTTTTCCCGGCCGATACCCGAAGGGTGAGCCCCTCCAGCCATCCGTTCACGATTTTCAGGGACTGGCCGCCCAAGGGGGACAGACTGTCCAGATAGCCAGATATTTCCAGCGACACAGTCTCCGCTGCCGCAAGCCGCTCATACCGGGGAGAAAACTCCGCCAGTGCGCCCGGGCAGGAAAGCCACAGCACCGCCGCCATCAGAAGAGCGAAAAACCGCATGCGTCCCCGCATGTTGCCCACATCCTTTCGGCTTTCATGAATCATAACGAAAAACGAAACCATATTCTTGCAAGGGAAACAGGAATTTTTTCCAGCGCGTCCCCGCTTTTCATCTTATTATAGCGCATATTGACGGAATTGAAAAGAGTAAAACGAATGATTTTGGGCTATTTGGGGCTATATCTTGTAGATTTTCCTTTTTCCATGTACAATATGGGCGAATAAGCGGAAATCCGTATGGGTGCAAAAAATATTTTAAAAAAGGGGTTGCTTTTTTGAACTTTTCCAGTACAATAGAGCTGTATTTCCTCAAAATGTTCGGATTTTTTACAGAATTTGACGGAGGAGGCACGGCCCATGCAGGAACTGAGAGAAGCCATCGCCCGGTACGGTCAGGGCATCGGCCAGAACATCGTAAAGGTGGATATGTTTTTGAACCACCGCATTGAAACCGGCCTGCTTTTCCGCATGGGTGAAGAATTAGCCAACCGTTTTCAGGATTTAAAGCCCGACCTGATCCTGACCGTGGAAGCCAGCGGCATCGCCCTGGCCCTTGCCACCGCCCGGGCTATGAACGATCTGCCCGTTGTTTTCGCCAAAAAGGGCGCGACGGTGGTGCAGAGCCCCGATGTGGCGGAAGCGAAAGTGTATTCCTTCACCCATAAGCGGGAAAACGTGATCCGCGTGGATAAAAAATTCCTGCCCCAGGGCAGCCGCGTCCTGATCATCGACGATTTCCTGGCGGACGGCCAGGCCTGCCAGGGCATGATGGCCCTGTGCGCCCAGACGGCCTGCCCCATCGTCGGCATCGGCATCGGCATTGAAAAGGGCTTCATGCAGGGCGGAAAGAACCTGCGCGCCATGGGCATAAGGCTTTCGTCTTTGGCAGTTGTCACCGGCATCGAGAACGGAAAGATCCTGCTGGCCGACGACTGATCCAAATATATCATCCAATGTAATTGGAGGAGGAAATATCCATGAAGAAAATGCTCGCTCTGTTGCTCACCCTGATCCTGTGCGCCAGCGTCATCCCCGCCATGGCGGAAGGCATTGCCAAGGAAGACATCAAGATGGGCGTGATCCTGCTGCACGACGAGGATTCCACCTATGACATGAACTTCATCAACGGCGTGACCGAAGCGTTCGCCAATCTGGGCCTGAGCGAGGATCAGCTCATCATCGCCCGCAACCAGCCCGAATCCAACCAGTGCGCCGAAACCGCCCTGGACCTGATCGACGAAGGCTGCAACATGATCTTCTTCGACAGCTACGGCCATCAGTTCTACACCGACGACGCCGTTGCCGCCTATCCCAATGTGAAATTCTTCCACGCCACTGGCGACCGGGCGCACCTCCTGCCCTACGAGAACGTTTACAATGCCTTTGCAGATATTTACGAAGGCCGCTACCTGGCGGGCATCGCCGCCGGCATGAAGCTGAACGAGATCAAGGCCGCCGGTCAGCTCAAGGGCGAAACCCCTCTGATGGGCTATGTCGGCGCTTACACCTACGCCGAAGTGGTGTCCGGCTACACCAGCTTCTACCTGGGCGCTAAGTCCGTCTGCCCCGACGTGCAGATGAAGGTGCAGTTCACCGGCTCCTGGTACGATGAAAAGGAAGAAAAGGCTGCCGCCGAGGCGCTCATCGCCGCTGGCGCCGATCTGATTAGCCAGCACGCCGACTCCATGGGCGCTCCCACCGCCTGTGAAAACGCCGGTATCCCCAACGTGTGCTACAACATCTCCACCAAGGAAAGCTGCCCCAACACCTATCTGGTGTTCTCCCGCATCAACTGGGCTCCCTACTTTGAATACATCATCGAAAAGACCATCGCCGGTGAAGAAATCGCAACCGACTGGGTGGGCACCATCGCGGGTGGCTCCGTCATCGTGACCGATCTGAACGAAGCTGTAGCCGCTCCTGGCACCCAGGAAGCCATTGATGCCGCCATGGCGGAAATGGTAGCCGGTACGTTGCATGTGTTCGACACCGACACCGAAGGCTTCATCACCGTAAAAGGTCAGCTCCTGACCAACGATTGGCGTCCTGATCCCAAGTATACCGACGGTTCTTTCGATGAAAGCAACAAGATCGTTTATGATGGTTACTTCCATGAATCCATGTATCGTTCTGCTCCCTATTTCGATGCCCGCATCGACGGCATTGAGCTGCTGAACGATAAATACGGTTTCTGATCCAAAGCGTTTCATGCGAAGCGCGTGAATCAATCGGACTGCCGCCTTATTGGTGAGGCGGCAGTCCGAATCCATTTATTCAGCCAAAACGTGACCGGACGGAGGATCGCACGTGGAGAAACAGCTTGCGCTGCAAATGAAGGGAATCACCAAGCGCTTCGGCGGCGTCGTCGCCAACAATCATGTGGACCTGGACGTGTATCGGGGGGAAATCCTTGCCATTTTGGGCGAAAACGGCTGCGGCAAAACCACCCTGATGAACATGATCTCCGGCATCTACTTCCCGGACGAGGGAAAAATCTTTGTGGACGGCCAGGAAGTGGTGATCCGTTCCCCCAAGGACGCCTTCCAGCACGGCATCGGCATGATCCACCAGCATTTTAAATTGGTGGATTTGTTCACCGCCGCAGAAAACGTGGTGCTGGGCGTGAAGGAAGAAGGCCGCTACAACCTGAAAAGCGTCAACGCGCGGGTAGCGGAAATCGCGGAAAAATACGGATTCCACATTGACCCGAAGAAAAAAATCTACGATATGTCCGTTTCCGAAAAGCAGACGGTGGAAATCATCAAGGTGCTGTATCGCGGAGCGGATATCCTGATTTTGGACGAACCCACCGCCGTGCTCACCCCCCAGGAAATCGTGCGTCTGTTCGACGTGCTGCGCCGCATGAAGGCGGACGGCAAATCCATCATCATCATCACCCACAAGCTCAACGAGGTGATGGAGGTCAGCGACCGGGTGGCGATCCTGCGCCGGGGCGAGCATATCGCCACCGTGGAGACCAAAGACACCAATGAAGCCCAGCTGACGGAAATGATGGTGGGCAAAAAGGTGAGCCTGAACATCGACCGCTATGAGCCGGAGAACACCGTGCCCCGCCTGATCGTGAAAGATCTGAACCTGTACGATCCGGAAGGGATTCACGTGCTCAAAAACATTTCCTTTACCGCCAACGGCGGGGAAATTTTGGGCATCGCGGGCATCGCGGGCAGCGGGCAGCGAGAACTGCTGGAATCCATTTCGGGCCTCCAGCCCGTGCGCAGCGGGGAGATCATTTTCCATAACCCCAAGAAAGATAAGCCCGTATCCTTCTACCATAAGACCATGAAGCAGGTGCGTGATCTGGCGGCCAAAGGCACCTTCCACGACAGGCAGGGAAAGCCCGTATCCTTCGACGGCATGAGCAGCAAGGCTGTGTGGAAATGGGTGCAGAGCCAGGACGTGCTGTTCAACGAGGACGAAATCGTGAACCTGCGGGACAAAAACCCCCTGCAAATTCGGGCACTGGGCATCCACCTGTCCTTCGTGCCGGAGGACCGGCTGGGTATGGGTCTGGTGGGCAGCATGGGCATTCGGGATAACATGATGCTCCGCAGCTACCGCAAAGGCCCGGCGGGCTTCCTGGACCGAAAAAAGCCTCAGGAAACGGCGGAAAAGATCATCAGAGCGCTGGAGGTTGTCGCCCCCAACACCAACACCCCCGTGCGCCGTCTGTCCGGCGGCAACGTGCAGAAGGTGCTGGTGGGCCGGGAAATCGCCTATGTGCCCAAGGTGCTGATGGCGGCCTATCCCGTGCGCGGCCTGGACATCAATTCTTCCTACACCATTTACAGCCTGCTCAACGCCCAGAAGGAACGGGGCGTAGCCGTGATTTTCGTGGGCGAGGATTTGGATGTGCTGCTGGCGCTGTGCGACCGAATCATGGTGATCAATTCCGGGGCCGTCACCGGCATCGTGGACGCCCGGACCGCCACCAAGGAAGAACTGGGCCTGCTCATGACCAAAACAGAGCCGCTTCGGAAGGAGGACGCTTAAATGACCGCAAAGCATACCCCGGCGGTAAAAGAGCCGCTGGTTCACCTGAGCAAGCGTTCCACCATCCATCCCCTCCACGCCTGGGCCATCCGGCTGATCGCCGTGATTTTGGGCCTTACGGTGTGCGGCCTGGTGGCCTTCCTGCTGATCGAAAAGCTCCAGGCGAAGCCGGAAAAAATCTGGGATTTCTATTACGCCTTCATCAAGGGTTCCTTTGACACCCCGCGCAAGCTCTGGAAATTCCTCAAGAACCTGTCCATCCTGCTGGGAATCGCCCTGGCCCTGACCCCCGCCTTCCGCATGCGCTTCTGGAACATCGGCGCGGAGGGACAAACGCTGCTGGGCGTGCTGGGCGCCATCGCCGTGGACTTTTACTTAGGCGGCAAAATCCCGGAATGGCTGCTGCTGATCCTGATGCTGCTGGCGGCGCTTTTCTGCGGGGCGCTGTGGGCCGTGATCCCCGCCCTGTTCAAGGCCAAATGGAACACCAACGAAACGCTGTTCACCCTGATGATGAACTACGTCGCCACCTTCCTGGTGGCGTTCTTCCTGGAGGTATGGGTCACCAACGGCTCCGGGGCGCTGCCCAAAATGAAAACGGGAAAGCTGCCCACTGTGGGCGGAAACGATTACCTGCTCATCATCCTGATCGTGCTGGGGATGGCCATCGCTCTGTTTATTTACCTGAACTATACCAAGCACGGCTATGAGATCAGCGTGGTGGGCGAAAGCGAGCGCACCGCCCGCTATGTGGGCATCAGCGTGCGCAAGGTCATCATCCGCACCATGATCTTAAGCGGCCTGCTCTGCGGCCTGACGGGCTACCTGATCGGCGCTGGCCTGGACCAGAGCATCACCACCAATTCCGTGGGCGGCCAGGGCTTCACGGCCATCATGGTTTCCTGGCTGGCGAAATTCAACCCCCTGGTGATGATTTTGACCGCCGGACTGATTCAATTGCTCTCCCAGGGTGCGGCCCAAATCAGCCAGGATTTCAACGTGTCCGGCGCGCTGCCCAGCGTCATCACCGGCATCATCCTGTTCTTCATCATCGGCTGCGAATTCTTCATCAATTATGAATTGCATTTCCGGGGCCACGCGCACCGCGGCAAGGTGGAAAAGGAGGGAGTAAAGTAAAATGAATACCTGGCTGAATTTTCTCATCGACTCCCTGGCCTTCGGCGCGACCTTCATTTACGGCTCCACGGGCGAGATCCTGACCGAAAAAGCGGGGCATCTGAACCTTGGCATTCCGGGCATCATGTGCATGGGCGGCGCGGGCGGCTGCCTGATGCTGAACCTGATCGGCAAATCCGGCCTGCCGCCGGTGCTGATCGTGATCCTCGGCATCCTGTCCGCCCTGGTGTTTTCCATGCTGATGGGCCTCATCTATTCCTTCCTGACCGTGACCCTGCGGGCCAACCAGAACGTGACGGGACTGGCGCTGACCACCTTCGGCGTGGGCCTGATGAAGGTCATCATGAGCAAGCTGACCGCCACCGTGTATCTGGTGGGCCCCAAGCAGTATTACCGCTGGCCCTTCGCCGGGCGGCAGGACAGTCTGCAGTGCTTGGGCGTGCTGTTCTTCCTGGCGATCATCATCGCCATCGCGGCGGGCTGGGTGCTGTTCCGCACCAAGGTGGGGCTGCACCTGCGGGCCGTGGGCGAAAACCCCGCCACCGCCGACGCCGTGGGCATCAACGTAAACCGCTATAAATACCTTGCCACCTGCATCGGCAGCGGTATCGCCGGTTTGGGCGGGTTCTACTACATCATCGACTACATGGCGTCCCAGGAAGCGTATCTGAGCCTGGAAGCCTTCGGCTGGCTGAGCATCGCCCTGGTGATCTTCGCCCTGTGGCGGCCTCCGGTCACCATCATCGGCTCCACCGTGTTTGGGTTCCTGTTCTCCTGCTCCAGCTTCATCACCAATATTCCCGGCGTGGTGGTCACCATGTCCATGAAGCCGGTGCTGAAAATGCTGCCCTACGTGGTCACCGTGCTGGTGCTGATCATTTCCAGCATCCGCAACAAGCGGGAAAACCAGCCCCCGTCCTCTCTGGGCCTGTCCTATTTCCGGGAAGACCGGTAATCCTTCACGGCATACAAAACCGGCGCGGAAGCGAAAGCCCCCGCGCCGGTTTTGTACGCCGTTTTATTCCGCCACCATATCCGTGTTGGGCAGGAAATCGCCGGGCAGATAAATCGCGCCTGAAAGGGAATCGGGCTGGCTGCCCTGAACGAACAGGGCCGCCCGCTTCACCCCCGGCAGCTGGCACACGGTGTTCACCAGGCTGTAAATCAGCAGCGCTTCATCTTCGCCGTCCATGTCCTTTGCCAGCGCGCCCAATTGGGCGGAAAAGTTCAGCAGCAGGGTTTGATCCTCAAAGCCAACGCCCAGCAGATCGGCGGACCGCAGGCCGCTTGGCAGCACGGCGGAAAGGCCCGTGCGGCTGTCGAAGGGCTGGGGACCCAGCATCAGCTGCTCCACCAGCGCCCGGGCGCTGGCCGCCTCGTAATAGGGAATGGGCCGATAAATCTTTTCCAGCTTCCCTTGGCCGTTGGCAAAATACAGGGCACATTCCTCCAGCAGGAAAGCGGAAAAATCCCGCCGCCGCATCAGACTGTCCTGAAAGGTGATGCTCTCCCCCGCGCCGTAATAGGTGCCGGAGGGCGTCAGGGTGTTGATGCGTTCCGAGCCGATCCAAATCTCTATGCCTTCGATACCGGGCAGGAAGGTGGTCAGCGTGCAGCACAGGGAGGCCATCATGACGGACCGGGTAATGCCCGCGTTGATCAGTGCGGCGTTCAGATCTTCTGAAAACCGGAGTACCAAGCGCCGGACGCCGCCCGATTCGCCTTGGGTGGGCGCTTCCCGCAGGAAGGAAGTAAGCTCGGGGCAGCGCGGCACGCCGGGCAAGGTTTCCGCCCCTGCGGACAGGGCTTCCAGCAGGGTCATGGCCATGCCGGAAAGATCGGATGCGGTGAAAGAAAGGGTGCGCGCCTCGCACAAGATGCCCTTGCCGGAGGGGGCCGGGTAGTACAGCGCGGCGGCAAAGGACCGGCGTCCGGCGGACAGGGATGCGGATGCCCGGGCCCACAGTACGGAAAGCTCCTCCCGGCTGTTGGGCTGGAAGCAGCCCGCGGGCAGCGTGGCCGCGATGTTCATGCCCGGCTGCGCGCCGGAAATGAGCACGTTCACATACTGAATGTCTCCAAACTGTCCCAGTGTGTTCGCGATGGCCTGACCAACGGTAAAAAGCTGCTCGTGGCTCAGCCGAAGGGCAGATGCCGCCAAGCTCACCGTGGCCACCTGTCCCGAAACCTCCACCGGGTCGGTATCGGACAGGGCCAGGGTCACATTGCCGCCCACCCGCGCGGCGGCTTCCGTGCCGGGATGGGCCAGCAGCATTTCACACAGTGTGCGGGAACGCTGGCGGGAGGCGGAAAAAGTCGCCGTCTGGGACACCGCCAGCAGCTTGGTGCCGTCCAGGGAGGGCAAATACAGCGCCACGGTCTGTTCGTAGTCCTGGTTCATATCGTTTTCCGGCGCTGTATGCCGGTATTGGGCGGGGGGCAGCGTCAGCTGGGCGCTGGTCGTCCCGCTTTCCTGGGCCGCGCAGCCCGCAAGCAAAAGACACGCGGCAAGCAGGCAGACCAAGCGTTTCAAACGGTGGTTCATGGCTGTGTGCAGCCTCCATTCAGTCATTTCCGTTCATCATTTTTATGAGCCGTGTGTAGTCCATTTTCCAGATGCCCTCTTCCCGGAGCAGGATCAGGGGATAGCCCCGCACGGTTTGATCCACCGTTTCCAGGGAAACGGTGAGCACCGCTCTTTGTCCGTCAAAGGACACCGTGCCCGGGGACAGGGAAAAATCCGTCAGCATCCGGGCGGCGGAAAAGGCGTCGAAAGCGATCTGTTCTCCGGCGCGGGCGGCTTCGGCGGTTTCTCCCTCCCTGGCGGTCAAATCGTACAGCGAGGGCCAATCCTGGGCCTTCCATGCCTGCAAAATCAAAGCAGCCGTATTGCAGGGCGTCAGCAGGCAGCTTTCATCCCGCGTCACGGGCGGCAGCAGGGCGTCGTCGTTCGTCCGGTTCAGGAAGCCCGCCTGCAGCCGCACGGAAGCGGACTGCGCCGTGCTGTGATCAACCAGCACCTGCACTTGGGCGCACAGCCCTTCCTCCGTCAGCGAAGCGGCCAGGGACTGCAAACAAAGCTGACGGCGCAGCGTCCATTCGCTGGAAGCGGCGTCCGAAGCCTCGTCGGCGTAGCGGCCCAAAAAGGCTTCGCTGAAAGTAATAAACAGGGTATCCCCCTGGACTGTGGCGGCCAGCACCTCCGTTCCCGGCGGGAACAGGGGTGAAAGCGCCAGGTTGGATGCGTCCGGTCCCTGAATCAGGGCTTCCACCACTGCTTTTTCCAGGCTTTCATTGCGCTTCAGCTGGATTTCCCGCTGCTCCGGGGCCAGGTAATCGGAATCTTCATAGCGGAAATACAGGGTGACCGTCCTGCTGTCCGGCGAAAGCTCCGCCGTGCTGGCGCTGATCAGGCGCTGGCCTTCTGTTCCTTCCCGCAGCAGCGCGTCCGGCGGGGAAGTCATGCAGCCGGTCAGCGTCAGCATGCAGCAAACGAGCAGCGCGGCCCATGCGGTCTTTTTTCTCATTTGGGATTGGGCTCCTCCCCTAAGCACCAGCCCTGCAGCTTGTTCACCGTGCGTTCCAGGGAACCCCGGCTGTCGCCCCAGGGCTTGTCGGCGTTGCGGTAATCGAATTTCAGGGTAAAGCCCTCCAGATCCTTTTCCATTTTCGTCAGGCTGCGTTCCACCGCCGCGCTTAAATCATTGACAAAGCTTTTCAGCGTTTCGCCGCTCAATTCCTCCTGGGCCATTTCCAGCAGCATGGCCATATCAGGCAGGCACACGCCCTTGGAATCAGCCAGGGCCCTGCGGAAGGAATCGTCCGTTTTGTACAGGTGCAGCATGGTGTAGGCGTACCGGCGGGTATGCTCCTCGATGGTATCGCACAGGATGCAGGTTTGGGACATCTCCCGGATGCTCTTTGCGGCCCCGGCCAGATCGTCCTTGCCCTCGCCCTTGCCCAGCAGGCGCTTGAAGGCGGGCGTGGCGGCGTTTTTGTCCGCGCCTGCCTTGGCCGCTTCCAAAATGGGATGCAGCCTGCCCATGGTTTCTTTCAAATGGGTATGCATCATCAGCGCGTGGCCCAGGCGGTTCTTCTGCGCATACAGCAGCACCTGATGATGGGCGCAGAAGCCTTTGGCGTTCACCTGGATGCGGGTGTCCGGCTCCATGACCGACGCGCCCAAGAACCGGTCCACGTCGATCAGCTCGTTGCGGCGGCGCAGGGCGCACAAAGGACATTCGCCCTCCAGCTTCATGGCGTCCCAAACGGGAATGGTATCGATATGGTAGCGCATAATTCCTCCTTTTAAACAGGCATGCAATTCCTGTCACGCGCATACAATCCCAAGGAACGGGAAGGAGGCGCAAAAATGCGGGCGGGCAGGCTGAAAATGAAACGGTATCCGGTGCAAAAACGAGGCAGATGGGCGGCGCTGCTGCTGATCGCGGGCCTCCTGTTGGGCGCCGGTGCGGTCCTGTACGGAAAGCAGGCGTGGGAAGCCGCTTTGCCGCTGCTCCCGGGCGTTCTGCAGGTTTCCCCCGCGCCCACGCCTGAAACGGCTTCCCGTGAAGAATTGACGCTCACGCTGCCAGGCCATACCTGGTACGCGCTGCAATTGGGGGCGTTCGACAGCGCGGACGCGGCGGAAAGCCTGGCGGCAGCCTATCGCGGCAGAGGCGCGGCGGGTTATATCCGCAGTCAGGGCCAGTATCGGGTGCTGGCCGCCGCTTACGCCGCCCGGGCAGACGCCCAGGCTGTGATGACCCAGCTTCGCACCCAGCATCAAGTGGATGCCGTGCTGACGGAAATCACCCAGGCGGAAGTGACGCTGCGCCTGAACGGCCGGCCGGATCAATTGACGGCCCTGTGCGACGCTTACGACGCGCTGGAGCAGCTGTCCACACAGCTGGCGGCCTTGTCCGATCAATTGGATCGGGGGAAGACAGACCGGCAGACAGCTCTTGCCGCTCTCCGCTCCCATGGGGATACATTGACTGCCCTGAAAGCCAGGCTCGAGGCCCAGTTCGGCAAAAACGCGCCCAAAGCGGTGCTGGACGCCGCTGACATGCTGGAAGCCATGTCCCTTTCCTTGAACGAAGCCCTGTCCGCCAAGAGCACAGCTGCCTTAGGCGCACAGCTCAAGTACGCCCAGCTCCAATGCCTGTGCGGCATGGCGGATTACACGGCGGGGCTTTCGGATTAGTATACTGCCGGCCGTGCTGGCGCGCCGCATTTGCTGCAGGGCAGCAGCTTGCTGTATTCACTGCTGTTGATCAGCTCGTAGGGAAATTCGCCCAGCAGCGGCCAATAGCTGGGGTCAACAGCCACGCAGTTGGGCTTTGTATGATAATACTTGCCGCCGTGCAGGTTATAATACAAGGTGATGCTGGAAGCGTTGGGATTGGGCACTGCCGTGGGGGCGATGGTGCTGGCGATCTTCTGGTTAGAGGCCAGGGCGGCAGCCTCGGCGGCCTCGTCCACCTTCACGCCGTCCAGGGAATTGGGGTCGATGTACCACACGCCGTTGATTTTCCGCAGGATCACCCGCATGCGCTTCAAGATGATTTCGCCATTCTCGTCAAAGCTGACCTTCACGGTAAGAATGCGGGAATTGGCGCCGTCAGCTCCGCCCGACGTATCTTCTACCTCCGGCTTTCCCACGGGCCTGCTTCGGCTCAGCATCTGGAACAGCACCGTATCGGGGGACTGCTGTTCGCTGACCCAGGAGGGCAGGCAGAAATCCTTCATGGCCGAAACGTTCTTGGTGGTCCATACCTCAAAGAACGCTTCCAGGCGCGCTTCGGTTTCCGAAACGGAGGCGGCTGTATCCGCTTCCGTCTCCGGTTCCGCGGACGGGGCGGGCGTTTCGGGCACATAGGCGCTCACACCGCCGTCCTCGCTGGAATACAGGGGCGGCTGGGACTGCACGCTTGCGGATGCCTGGCGGCTTTCCGGCTTCTGGTTAATGATGATCGCCAAGGCGATCACTGCCGCCAGCGCCAAATAAATCACCGTGAGGGTATTCCGGGCGCTGCGCACAAAAGCGCGCTTCAGCCACATGAACAGCAGGCATAACCCCGTCAGCCCCAAAAAGGAGATGCGCAGGGGCATATTCCGCACCAGAAGGCTCACCAAAAACAGCACAGGCAGGACGATAGAAAGCAGCAATGAAAGGACTGTATGCCGCTGCTGCAGCGAATCGGTTTCCTGTTCCAGTTCCAATTCCCCGTCTTTTTTTTTATCCGCCCGTTTGTTTTTTAAATTATACATGGGCGATTCGTTATACTGTCCGCGATTGTAATTCATGAAGGGTTCCTTTCTCACTCGTCTATCTGAACTTTGTTCCGGCCGAACATATCAATCAGCTCGTTCAGGTTTTTTTCCTGCTGATTCCCGGCCTCCGGGCTGGCGGACATCATCTGGGGCAGCGCCTCAAATACGGCGTTTTGCCCCCCCGATTGATTCAGCGCGTTTTCAATTTTGCTTTTCCGCTCCGGGGCGGTGAGCATGGTCATAAAAATTTCCTCGCCGGAAGCGAATAAGGCCCGAAACACGCCGTTCTGAAACCCGCCGTATTTGGCCCTGGAAAGGGGGCCGTAAATGGCGGGTTCCGCCTTTTTCAAGTATTTCAGCGCGTCGTTCCACACATCCTTGGGCGCGCGGCTGCCCGTCGGCACGGGCGTTTCCACAACGGGCCGCGGCACGGGCCCGGCGGGCTGTTCCGTTTTTTTCTCCGCCGGGGCGGCGTCAGCCTGCGCAACGCGCACGCCGTTCTTTTCCAGCTCGTACAAACGCTGTTCCAGTTCAGCAATCCTCTCCAGCAGCGCTTCCATATCCTTTTCTTCGGGCTGGTCGCAGGCTTTCAGGGCGAAAACCTCCAGCACCGACCGGGCAGACGCCGCCCAGCGGGTGTCCGCTTCGGCCCGCATGCACCCGTCCAGCACCCGAAGCAGGCGCTGCTGGGAAAACTGCTTGGCCTGCTGCGCGTACCGCTTGGCGTTTTCGCCGCTGACGCCCGGCATGCCCTCCCCCGGCCCGCACAGCAGCGCGGCCATGAGCAGCCGCAAATGGGCCGATACGTCCTTTAAAAACACCTGCACGTCCCGGCCCCCTCGCATCAATTCCTCGATGAGCCGCAGGGCTTCGCCGCCGTCCCGGCGGGCGATGGCGTCGGCGAAGGAAAAGAGGAAAGCCCGGTCCGCCGTTCCCAGGGCGGCGCGCACATGTTCCTCCGTGATCTTTTCCCCGGAGCCCATGCACATATCCAGAATGGAAAGGGCGTCGCGCATGCCGCCCTCCGCCGCCCGCGCCACCAAATCCAGCGCTTCCGGCTCGGCGGTTTCGCCGCTTTGCTCCACCACCTTTTGCAGGTGCCCGGCGATCTGTTCCTCGGAATAGCGGCCAAAATCGTACCGCTGGCAGCGGGAAAGAATGGTGGAGGGCAGCTTTTGGGGTTCGGTGGTCGCTAAGATAAACACCATGTATTCGGGCGGTTCTTCCAGGGTTTTCAGCAGCGCGTTAAACGCCGCGTTGCTCAGCATGTGCACTTCGTCGATGATATACACCTTGTATTTGCCGAACTGGGGCGGATAATCCACCTTCTCCAGCAATTCACGGATTTCCTCCACCCGGCTGTTGCTGGCGGCGTCCATTTCGTAAACGTCGAAGGAGGCGTCCGCCTCGATGGTGCGGCAGCTTTCGCATTCCCCGCAGGGGTCTCCGTTCCGGGGATTCAGGCAGTTGATGGCCCGGGTCAATATGCGGGCCGCGCTGGTTTTGCCCGTGCCCCGGCTGCCGCAGAACAGGTAGGCGTGGGCCACCCGTCCCGTCATCACCTGATTGCGCAGGGTGCGCACGATGGCTTCCTGGCCCACCATATCCGAAAAGGTTTTGGGCCGCCATACCCGGTACAAAGCCTGATACATACGCATCCTCCTCTGTTTCGCGTCTGCGGCCAATGATTTCCGCGGCGCGGCGATTGTATTATAGCATACGCGGCACGGATTATCAAATTTTTTTCGTCACATTTTCTACACAGAATTGTAAAATAATGCGGTAACAGGAATGCATTCCTTTTGTACCCGGCTTGTGCGCCAAGCCGGTTTTTGTTATAATGGCTTCCGTGACCGGTATTGATTTGACGAGGTGAATTGACGTATGAAGCTTTGGGGCGGACGGTTCCAGAAGGAAACCAATCAGATGGTGGACGATTTTCATTCCTCCATTTCCTTTGACAAGCGGCTTTTTGCCCAGGACATCAAGGGCAGCATGGCCCACGCCAAAATGCTGTGCCGCCAGGGCATTATAAGCGGCTCGGACGAAGCGGCCATTCAGGAGGGCTTGAAAGGCATTTTGGCGGACATGCAGGCGGACAAAGTGGCTTTCCCGCCGGAAAGCGAAGACATCCACATGCTGGTGGAGCAGATTTTAACGGAACGCATCGGCGAGGCGGGCAAGCGCCTGCATACGGGCCGCAGCCGCAACGATCAGGTGGCCACCGACATGCACCTGTACGCCAAGGACACCAGCGACGATACCTTGGGCATGCTTGCCGATTTAGAAGAAGTGCTGCTGGACCTTTCGGAAAAGCACGCCGGGGACGTGATGCCCGGCTATACCCATTTGCAGCGGGCCCAGCCCATCACCCTGGGCCACCATTTGATGGCGTATTTTGAAATGTTCCGCCGGGATATGATCCGGGTACAGAACGCCAAGAAAGCCGCCGACAGCTGCCCCTTGGGCTGCGGCGCGCTGGCGGGCACCACCTATCCCCTGGACCGGGAATTTACCGCTTCGGAATTGGGCTTTGAACGTGTGTACCAGAACAGCTTGGACGGGGTGAGCGACCGGGATTTCCTGCTGGATTACCTGTCCGCCGCCGCCGTGGGCATGCTGCATCTTTCCCGGTTCTGCGAGGAACTGGTGCTGTGGAGCAGCTTGGAATTCGGCTTCCTGACCTTAGACGACGGGTTCGCCACCGGATCTTCCATGATGCCGCAAAAAAAGAACCCCGACGTGGCGGAGCTGATCCGGGGCAAAACGGGCCGGGTCTACGGCGATCTGACCGCCCTGCTCACGGTCATGAAGGGCCTGCCCCTGGCCTATAACAAGGACATGCAGGAGGACAAGGAAAACTACTTCGACGCCCGGGATACGTGGCTCAAGTGCCTGCACGTGTTCACCGAAATGCTGCGCACCGCTACTTTCCGCTTAAAGAACATGCACGACAGCGCCAGCGCGGGCTTTGCCAACGCCACGGACTGCGCCGATTACCTGGTGAAGCGCGGCGTGCCCTTCCGGGACGCCCACGCCGTGGCCGGGCGGCTGGTGGCCCACTGCCTGGACAAGGGCTGCGCCCTGGACGACCTGTCTTTGGACGAACTGCGCGCCTTCTCCCCCGCCTTTGACCAGGACGTGTATGAGGCCATTTCCTTAAAATCCTGCGTCGCCGCCCGGAGCCTCACCGGCGGCCCCGCCCCGGAACGGGTGCTTGCCGCCGTACAGGCGGGCCGGGAATGGCTGAAAGCGCAAAAAATCAAATAACTCAACCGGTACGCAAAAAAGTACTGCCAGCGGGCTGATCCGTTGCGTATACACAAATGAAATAAGAAAAGGAGGAATCGATCATGGAAGACAAGCGGGAAACGGAGAAGGAACTGGACCTCGATCAGTTGGAAGAGGTTACCGGCGGAACTGGGAACGAAATCAATTTCTGTCCTTGATGCAAAACAGAATTTCACTCACCTGTTCAGTACAGAATACACTTGGCTAATTGCCAGGCCAATCCGCTGAATAGACCCGAGCCCACCGAAATCACCGAACCCCCCGAAGCCTCCGGACGCCCCAATCCCCTCCGTCCATAAAACATCAACCCAAATTCAATCAAGGGGCTGTTGCAGAAGCAGCCCCTTTTGAGTTGCCAGCGATTTGTCAGCGCGTTTTTACGCCTACAGCATACAGCGTATCGATGCTTTCTTTGGCCTGCTCCATGGGCGAACGATTGTACCAATCGTCCTGCTCCACGATCAGCCATTCCGCCCCGGCGTCAATGGCAGCTTCCGTCACGGCCTTTACGTCCTGGCAGCCGTGGCCCAGGGGGCGGTATTCAAAGGCCACGCCCTGGTCCGCCGTTTCGGTCTGGCCGATGAGGGCGTAGGGGGTGCCGCCGCCCTTTTTGCCCACAAAGTCCTTCATATGCACCAGGGGGGCCCGGCCCGCGTACTTGCGCAGGTATTCCGCCGGATCGACCCCCGCGTATTTCACCCAGCACACGTCGATTTCCGTTTGCACCAGGTCCGGTTCCACCGCGTCAAACAGGAAATCCAGCCCGTACATGCCGGACACGGGAACGAACTCGAAATCGTGGTTGTGGTACAGCAATTGAATGCCCGCTTCTTTGCACAGGCGGCCCCAGCGGTTCATTTTCCGCAGGGTTTCGGCGAAGCGCGGCCCGCCGGGGCGCTGCTCCCGATCCAGGGAGGGAATGGCGATGTATTTGCACCCGATGGCCTGATGGAAGGCCAGCAGGCCGAACACATCCTGCTCAAACGCACTGGCGGGCACGTGGTTGGACACGGCCTGCAAACCCGTTTCAGCCAAAATGGCCTTGATTTCCTCCGCGCTGTGGCCGTAAAAGCCCGCGAACTCCACGCCGTCATAACCCATGGCTTTCAGCGCCCGGCAAACACCTTTCAGATCCTTTTGGGCTTCTTCCCGGGCCGAATACATTTGATACCCCACCGGCAGCTGCTTCATATCGCCGTCCTCCGTTCTTTGCGGCCTTGGCCGCTTTCTCTTTACCGGAATTATACACCTTCCGCGCCGTTTTGTCATGTGCAAATTTCCTTGTTGCGGCAGGGAAAACGCGGTGTTATAATAAAATAACAACGAAAGAAAAGGAAGCGATGTGTTATGGCGTTATTGGAGCTGACGGCCCATTCCCAAACGCTGGAAAGGGAAGTGGATTTCCTGGTGATCCTGCCAGAAAACACCAGCGGCCTGATCGGTATGGAAAGCAAGGAAAGCGCCTGCTGCCCCACCTTATACCTGCTCCACGGCATGAGCGATGATCACACCATCTGGCTTAGGCGCACCAGCATCGAGCGCTACGCCAGCGCCAAGGGCCTTGCGGTGGTGATGCCCGCCGCCGATTTGAGCTTTTATACCAACATGGCCTATGGCGAGCGGTACTGGGATTTTATCTCCAGCGAGCTGCCCGCCCTGTGCCGTTCCCTGTTCCCCCAAATGAGCCCCCGGCGGGAGGACACCTTCGTGGCCGGGCTTTCCATGGGCGGCTACGGCGCGCTGAAATGCGGCCTGCGGGCGGCGGACACTTTTTCTTACGCGGCGGGGCTTTCCTCCTGCGCGGACATCGTCAGGCTGGCCCGAAACGGCAGCCTGGCCGCCAAGGAATTCTGGCGGGATGTTTTCGGCGATCTGCGCAAGCTGCCCGGCTCCTTTGACGATCTTTTCGCCGCCGCCGAGGATTTGGCCAAGGCGGGCAAGCCGGAGGTACACTTTTATCTGTGGTGCGGCACGGAGGACGGGCTTTATCCCGATAACGTGAAATTCAGGGATCACATGCTTTCTTTGGGCCTGCCGCTGACGTATGAGGAATCCCCCGGCACTCACGCCTGGCAGTACTGGGACGAAAAGATTCAGACCGTGCTTTCCTGGCTGCCCCTGGGAAAGGAGGAAAAATAAGATGTCCGCTTTAACGAAAATGCGTATGTTTTCCCCCGCCCTGGGCATGTGCGTCACCCTGGACATCGTGCTGCCCGTGCGCAAGGATCACGCCCCCGGTCGTAAGCTGCCGGTGCTGTGGCTGCTCCACGGGGCCTACGGCTGCCATTCGGACTGGCTGCGCCTCACCTCCGTGGTGCGCTACGCCGCGCCCTACGGCCTGGCCATCGTCATGCCCTCCGCCCACAATTCCAGCTACACCGACATGGCCCACGGCCAGAAATTCTATACCTACATCAGCAAGGAACTGCCGGAAGCCCTGCCCAAAATGCTGAACCTGTCCACCCGCCGGGAGGACAATTTCATCGCCGGATTATCCATGGGCGGCGCGGGCAGCATGATGATCGGGCTGAGCAATCCGGGACGTTATTCCGCCATCGGGTGCATCAGCGCCGGGGCGGTAAACGAGGAAGGCAGCTTTCACAACGGCCCCCGCTATGCCCTCACCTTCGGGGACGGCCCCACGCAGGGCACCTACAAGGACCCCCTGGGCTGCGCCCGGGAGATCGTAGACAAGGGGCTGCCCTGCCCCCGCATTTATCACGCCTGCGGGGACGCCGATTTCCTGCTGGCCAGCGCCCACCGGACGCGGGATTTCTTCCAGTCCCTGCCGGGCAACCCCTTTGATTACACCTATCACGAAGACCCCGGCGCCCATTCCTGGGAATTCTGGGACGCGCACATCAAAGAATTCATCCAGTTCCTGAACCTGCCCGAGCCGGAAGGCGAATACATCTGATGATCATTGTTCAGCGGTGGTCAGCAAACAAAAAAGTGGAAATTGAAAAGTGAAAAGTGAAGATTTGAACAATTCGCGTTTGGAGTGGCGGCGGTTATCGCGGACTGTTTCAGATTTCCGCTTTTCACTTTCCGGTTCAGTCCCGTTTAAGTCCGCAGGCGCGTCCTGCGGGCATTTTTGCCTCGCCAGACGAAATTTTTTGTGTTTTGGCGGAAAGTGTCGGCAGGAAAGTGATTGTATTCGGCGGCGTTTTATGGTATGCTATACGAGTGGAGGCATGAAGAATGGACGCAAGATTATTGGAAACGGACGTGATCGTGTTCGACGTGGGCAACGTGCTGCTCACCTTTGAACCGCAAAAGGTCGCCTCCCTTTTGCCTCAGGAGCATCGGGAAGCCCTTTTCCGCGCTACTTTCGGCCCCGATTTGCGCTGGTCCGCGTTCGATTTGGGCGTGGAAACCAACGAAGCAATCGCCCAAAGCATCGCGGACAAGGCCGGGGTGCCGGATGGAAAGAACATGGTGCTGTGCGCATTTTATGAATTCTTTAGAACCATGCGCCCCCTGCCCCTGTATCGCCTGATCCCCGCCCTGAAAAGCATGGGCAAGCGGCTGTACGCCCTGACCAACTACGGGGAGCCCGCTTTTTCTTCCACCTGCGCCGCTTTCCCCCATTTGGGGCTGCTGGACGGCATGGTGGTTTCCTCCCGTGAAAAAGTGTGCAAGCCCGATCCGGCCATTTTCGCCCTGCTGACGGAGCGGTACGGGATCAGCCCCGGGGACGCGCTGTTCATCGACGATTCCTTGGCCAATACGCAAAGCGCCGCGGCCATCGGTTTTAAAACGTGGCATTACGCCGGTGAAGATGTGCTGCCAGCCTCCGAATAAAATTTTCCGGCACATTTTTCCAAAAAGAAGGAACAAATTCGCCCGCTTTTTCGTCTATCATCATGAAAAGACTTTTGACTCAGCATCAATCTTTGGAAGGAAGGATATACCATGAAGTCTGCAAAGGCCGCGTTCGTCGCTCTGCTGATCGTACTGTCGCTGCTGCTGGGCGGCTGCTATGTGGAGCCCAATAATATTGCCACCGGGAATCAAAGCGGCGATTCGCTGAGTTTCCCCGTGTATCAGCCGGACACGCCGCAGCCCACAGCTGCGCCCAGCAAGCCCACCGATTTGCCCACCGATACGCCGGATCAAAACAATACCGGCAATAGCCAGGGCACGATCATTGGCCTGCCCACGGGGTCCGTCAGCAATTGGATGACGGTGGGGCCCATTATAACAGCCGTTCCTTCACCCAATACCCTGGTGACCCCCGGGCCCACCCCAAAGCCCACCGCCACCCCCACCGGATCGCTGAAGCTTGGTTCCCAGGGGCAGGATGTGCGCAACCTGCAATCAAAGCTCAAGGCCTTGGGCTTCTATAAAGGCACTGTGGACGGCGATTTCGGCGAGGCCACCGAAAAAGCGGTAAAAGCTTTCCAGAAGCAGTACGGCCTGACCGTGGACGGCAAGGTGGGCAGCGCCACCATGGCGAAGCTTCAAACCGCCAGAGCCACGGTGAAGCCCACCGCTTCCCCCACCCCCAAGGCCACCGCCACGCCCTCCTATTCCACCAACACTTACCTGCGCAACGGCAACAGCGGCAAGCAGGTAAAGCAGATGCAGGAGCGGCTGATTTCTCTGGGTTATCTGCTTGGCAAGGCCACCTCCAATTTCGATAATGCCACCGAAGCGGGCGTGATTGCTTTCCAGCGGCGCAACACCAGCTACGCGGACGGCGTGGCAGGCCCCGAAACCCTGAAAGCCCTGTATTCCTCCTCCGCGAAAAAGGCTTCCTCCGCCGCCGGTATCATCGGCATTTCCCTGAAGGAAGGCAGCTCGGAGAAGGCCGCCGTGCGGCTTTTGCAGCAAAAGCTGAAATCTCTGGGCTATTACAAGGGCAGTGTGGACGGCTCCTTCGGCTCCGGCACCTCGGACGCTGTGAAGGCTTTCCAGCAGAAACACGGCCTCACGGCGGACGGCGTCGCCGGCGGCGGCACCCTGAACAGGCTGTTCTCCTCCTCCGCCAAGTCCGCAACGGCAACCGCTACGCCCAGGCCCACGGCCAAGCCCACGCTCCGGCCCAGCCCCACGCCCATTCCCGATAATATCTATGTGAAGGTCACGCCCGCTCCGGGCAACCTGTACGCCACCCTGCGGCGCGGCATGTACGGCACGCCCGTGGAGGATCTGCAGAAGGCCCTCAGGAATCAAGGCTACTTCACCGGGAAAGCCGATGGCTACTTCGGCGAAGACACGGAAAACGCGGTAAAAACATTCCAGCGCTACAACGGCCTGACCATTGACGGTGTGGCGGGGCCCGCCACCCTGAGAACGCTGCTGGAGGGCGCTTACCCCTTCGGCTCCTGACCGCAAATATGGGGCTGCCTGAAATCAGGCAGCCCCATCTGCACGTCTATTTCACCGGACGGTCATCGTTTTTCCCCGTCCCCTTCCGGGTAAAGGGCCAGCGCCAGCTTCGCCAAATTCTGCCACAGGGCGGACAGGAACGACGCCCGGAAAACAAGATCGCTGACGGAAGTATCCTCCGCCCCGAATACCTGGGCCGCGTCCCTTTCCGCGTTTTCCCGGAAAGCCTGCTTGCCGCCCTGGAAAACGGCGGAAAAGGTTTCGTACAGCGCCCGGATGTCCTCCTCGCCCAACTCCGCGGGCACTAATTTTTTGATTTCGGCGGCGCTGACGGTTTGCTTGAGCACGCACACCATGACCAAACAGGCCAAATGCGCCCGGGTATAGCGTTTTTTTACGGGGCGCGGCATCATGCCCAGCTTCACGTAATTGTTGATCATGGCCGGCGTCACCGCCTTCTGCTCCGCCTCCCTGGGCAGCGGAGACAGGTACTGATCCATCAGGTAAATCACCTGATCCATGTACAGCGGCAGCTCGGGAAAATCATTCCATCCCGGCAGGCGGTATTCCTCCAGCAGGCGGTCCCATTCTTTTAGCTTTTCCCGGATGTGGCTCTTTTGTGCTTCCACCGGCGTTTCCTCCCTCGTTCGCATTTCGATCTTTTTTCATTATATCACAAGGCGCGCCGCCGCGCCACCTCTCTTAGAAAGGACAAACTCCCAAATGGATGATTTCGCGATTTTCACCGATTCTTCCTCCAATATCACCCCCGATCTGGCCCACGACGCGGGCATCGAAGTGATTCCCCTCACGTGCATGACCAAGGAGGGGGAAATGCCCTGTTATGACGACGCCAAGGTTTTTAACGGCCATTCCTTTTATGAAGCGCTGCGGGAAACCGGGCCCGTGAAAACCTCCATGGTCAATATCAGCCAATTCCGCCAGGCCTTTGAGCCCATCGTAAAAACAGGGCAGGACATTCTGTTTTTCGCCATGTCCAGCGGCATCAGTGGCACCTGCGCCGCCGCCAGGGAAGCCGCCGCTGAACTGATGAAGGAGTATCCCGGCCGCGTTATCCGCGTGGTGGACACCCTGGCCGCTTCCTTCGGCGAGGGCATCTTTGCCCTGAAAGCCGCCGTAATGCGCAAAGCCAAGGCCAGAATGGACGCCGTGGTTCAATGGGCGGAGGAAAACAAGCGCCGCATGTGCCAGTATTTCACGGTGGACGATCTGATGTTTCTGCACAAGGGCGGACGCGTTTCCAGCCTGACCGCGCGCATCGGTTCCCTTGCCAATATCAAGCCTTTGCTTACAGGCGATTCCGAGGGCAAAATCGTCAGCTGCGGCAGGGTGATCGGGCGGAAAAAATCCCTCCAGGCCCTGGCTGACCTGTTCGATCAGCATGCCAATGCGGAAGAAGGGGAAATCGTCGCCATCGCCCACGGCGACTGCGAAGCGGACGCCAATTATTTAGCCGGGCTGCTGAAAAAGAAGCGCAGCGTAAAGGACGTGCTGATCCGCTGCTACGAGCCGGGTACAGGCTCTCATGTGGGTCCCGGGGCCATGGCGCTGTTCTTCTTCTCCCCCGTGGCAGTGAAATGAAGAAAAGAAGGGATTACGCACATGGCTCTGGATCGCAGTACCAATTCTTCCAATACCAAATTGCTCACGGCGGTGGTGCCGTGCTATAATTCCGCCGCTTATATGGAACGCGCCGTCAAAGGGCTGCTGGCAGGCGGCAGGGAAATGGATATTCTGCTGGTAAACGACGGTTCAAAGGATGATACCGGAAAGATTGGCGACCGGCTGGCGGCTGAATATCCCGGTATCGTCCGGGTGATCCATCAGCCCAACGGCGGCCATGGCTCCGGCCTGAACCGGGGCATCGAAACGGCCCAGGGCCTCTATTTCAAGGTGGTAGACTCGGATGACCGCATCGACCCGGAGGCGCTTCAAGCGCTCTTATCCCTGCTCAGGAGCCACGCTTCCCCTGACCGTCAGGCTGACCTTGTGGTGCACGATTACGCCTATGACCGGGAGGAAACGCATAACGTGTTCAGCATGACCTACGAAAGCGTCATGCCCCAGGGCAGGCTGTTCCAGTGGTCGGAATGCAGGCGCTTCGGCGTTTCCAAGCAGTTCCTCATTCACGCTTTGGTGTACCGTACCGCCCTTCTGCGGGAGCATCAGTTCCGCCTGCCGGAGCATACGTTTTACGAGGATAACGTCTACGTCTATAAACCCCTTCCCTGGACGAAAAACCTGCTGTACCTGCATCAAAAGGTATACGGCTATAACGTGGGGCGGGAAGGGCAGTCCGTCAACGAAGAAAACCTGCTGAAACGGCTGGTTCAGCTCACCAATATGGTCACGCAGATGACCACTTCCTGGCGGAAGGCTGATTTGGACGCCCTGCCCAAACCGCTGAAAACCTACATGATCAATAATGCAGCGGCACAGATTTGGTCCCTCTCCGCCCTGCATTTTATTGCGGACAATGAAGAAAGCCGGAAGCTGCATGAAAATATGTGGCAGAATATCCGGGATTTTGACCCGGCGCTGTATCAGGCGCTGATCCGCAATCCTTTTGGCGCCATGTCCAATGCCAAAAGCAGGCTGGTTCAGCGGCTGCAAACAAACATGTACCATATAGGCCATAAGATCATGAAATTCGGCTGATAAAAAGCCCGCTTTTCCCACGGAGGAAAGGCGGGTTTTTTACAAAAGTGGAAAGTGGAATTTGATATGGCCGGCAATGGCTTTTACCGGACAAAGCGCGGCCGATTCAAATCTTCACTTTTCACTCTTTGATTTTTGTTCGATATGCCGGAGGACGGCGTTGAAGGTCTCGTCGGAAATATCGTGCTCGATTTTGCAGGCGTCCTCCCGGGCGGTCTTTTCGTCCACGCCGATTTGCTGCAAAACTGCGGTCAGGGCCTTATGCCGCTCATAGATGCGCTGGGCGATTTTCATGCCCGCTTCCGTCAGGGTGATATAGTTGCCCTCGTCCATGAGGATATAGCCGTTTTCCCGCAGTTTTTTCATGGCGAAGCTGACGGAAGGCTTGGTCACCCCCAAACCGGCGGCAATGTCGATAGAACGGGCATAGCCTTTCTGCTCCCGCAGCATCAAAATCATTTCCAGGTAATCTTCGGCTGATTTATGAATGTTCATGGTGTTCTTCCTTTCGGCCCGTCCTTGCGGGCTCATTCATATTTCCCGTTTTTTCCATTTTTATTATATCACGACAGGACAGCGATTGCAAGACATGAATGAAGCGCTGAAAAATGTGTCTTTTGACGAAAATTTGCCCAAATGGTTGACATATATAAGGAAACAAGGTATAGTATTTTATGATCTTTTTTTGATACGGGGGAATGAATATGACATTTCGGGATATGGTAAAGGTACTGCACGCCAAGGTGCTTTGCCACGAAGAAAAGCTGGATAATCCCGCCCGCACAGCCTGCTGCTCCGATCTGATGAGCGACGTGCTGGCTTTTGTAAACGAAAAAACAGTGCTGATCACGGGCCTGACCAACCCCCACGTCATGCGCACGGCGGATATGCTGGATTTAAAATGCTTGGTATTCGCCCGGGGCAAGATCCCCACGGACGATATTCTGGAAACGGCGGACGAACAGGGCCTGATCGTCATGACCACCAAGGAAACGGCCTTTACCACCTGCGGCCTGCTGTACGAAGCGGGGCTGCGCGGCGTTCCCATCGAATGGCCGGAAGGAGAGGACGCATGAGCAGCTTCATTCACGAGGAATACCCCGTGGAGCGGGGCGATTACACCCGGGCCGGGGAAGCGTCCGCCGATATCAAGCGCAGGCTGAAGCAGCTGGGCGTCAGCAGCAACGTGATGCGCAAGGTGGCCGTAGCCAGCTACGAGGTGGAATTGAATTTGGTCATCCATTCCTTAGGCGGCAAGCTCATGCTGGATGTGGGCACCGACGGGGTGCTGCTGGTATCCGAGGACGTGGGCCCCGGCATCCCGGACATCGCCATGGCCATGCGGGAGGGTTATTCCACCGCCAGCGAGGAGGCCCGCTCCTTGGGCTTCGGCGCGGGCATGGGCCTGCCCAACATGAAGCGCAACGCCGACGATTTTGATATTCAAAGCGAAGTGGGCAAGGGTACGCGTATCAGCATGCGCTTTAACCTGGCCTGAGAAAGGCTTTTGATATGGAACAGCACAATCGGTATCATTCCGTTCGATTGGATAAAACCCGCTGCAAGGGCTGCACCAACTGCCTGAAGCACTGCCCCACCGAAGCCATCCGCGTGCGCGGCGGCCGGGCGCACATCATTGACGAAAGGTGCATCGACTGCGGCGAGTGCATCCGCATCTGCGAATACCACGCCAAGATCGCCATCACAGACGATTTGAGCGCCATCCACGGCTTCCCCCACGCGGTCGCCATCCCCGCCCCCTCCCTGTACGGCCAGTTCAAAGGGCTGAAAAGCATCTCCCCCGTACTGGACGCCTTAAAAGCCATCGGGTTTGAAGAAGTGTTCGAGGTGGCAAGGGGCGCGGACATCGTCAGCCGCGCCATCCACGAAAAACTGCGGGAGCCGGGCCTGCCCAAGCCCCTCATTTCCTCCGCCTGCCCCGCCGTGGTGCGTTTAATTCAGGTACGCTTCCCCGACCTGATTCCCAACGTGGTGGACATCCGCCAGCCCATGGAGGTGGCGGCCATGATCGCCCGGCAGGAATTCTGCCGCAAGCACGGCTGCGCGCCGGAGGACGTGGGCGTGTTCTTCATTACCCCCTGCCCCGCCAAAATGACCGCCATCCGCTCTCCCCTGGGCCAGGAAAAATCCGCCTGCGACGGGGCCATTTCTATGATGGAAATTTACGGCCAGCTGCTGCCCCACATCAACCGCATCCTTGCCAACCCCACCAAGCCCACCGCCACCTATTACGGCGTGCGCTGGGCCGTGAGCAGCGGCGAGGCCAGCGCCGTGTGCCCGGATAATTCCCTGTCGGTGGACGGCATCCATAACGTGATCCGCGTGCTGGAGGAAATCGAAAACAATAAGCTGAACGACCTGGTGTTTTTCGAGGGCAACGCCTGTATGGGCGGCTGCGTGGGCGGCCCCCTGAATTTTGAAAACAACTACGTGGCGAAAAACGCCGTGCGCAAGCTGGCCCAGGAATGTTCGCCCCAGCATCCCGTGGAAAACGTGCCCGTTTCCATGATGACCAAATACCCCCTGTATTTCGATCATCCCATCGAACCCAACCCCGCCATGAAATTAGACGATAACCTGATCGTAGCTATGCAGAAGATGGAGCGCATCAATCAATTGGTGGAGGACCTGCCCGGCTACGACTGCGGCTCCTGCGGCTCTCCTACCTGCCGCACCTTCGCGGAGGACATCGTGGGCGGATTCTGCGGCGAAATGGACTGCATCCACAAATTGAAGGATCAGCTCAAGGTCATGGCCCAGCAGATGGTGGAACTGGCGCAGACAAAGAGAGAATAAAAAAGCGTATCAAAAACTCCCGTCAGTCCTCATCCCGGACGCGGGAGTTTTTCTTGCGGCTGTACACTTTTTTGCTTTCCACGCGCTTTGTCACCGGGGAAATGCCCCAGGTGGCACGCTTTTTTGCTTCCAGCGCTTTGCGGGCTTTCTTGCCCAGCTTTTCCTTGGGAATGAATTTCTCCATAGCGGTCAGCTCCTTTGCACCAATCATCGGTACGTTTTTATCATATCACAAAATTGTACGTAAAGAAAGGCTTTTTCCACGTTGACCCGCCCTCCGAAATGCGGTACAATGGCGGCGCAAAACAAAGGAGTTGATATTTTCATGCGCGTTTCCTATCGAAATCCCCGGGCGGACGCCTGGTTTGAGAGCGTTCTGCGAAATCCCGCCGCTTTTCCCTTTCGCTTTTCCTATGACGGGGAAAGCATCCAGGGCTTTCCGTCCGCTGTCGTCAGTCAGAGCAAAGAACGGAACGGAGACAGGGAAAGCGCCGAAATCTGCTTTCAGAAGGACGAAAACCTGTATATCACGCTTACCTGTGCTCACGATTATGATTTCGGCGTTTCGGAATGGACGGTGTGGTTTGAAAACCGGGGCCAAACGGAGACGGGCGTATTATCCGACGCTGAAACCGTGCTCACCTTTCCCGGCCGGTATCCCACCCTCAAGGGCATTTTAGGCGACCATGTGAACGCCTACCGGCCTTACGCCCTGGATATAGGCGCGCAGCCCCGGTATTTTGAATCCAACAGCGGCCGGGCCACCCATGTGTATTTCCCCTATTTCAATCTGGAGTACGGCGATGGCGGCGCGCTGCTGGCCATCGGCTGGGCGGGCACCTGGCGGGCGGATTTTTCCTATGACGCGGCCCGGAACGAAACGGAATACCGTGCCCGGTCGGTGAACAATTTGCACACAAAGCTGAAACCCGGCGAAAAGATCCGCACGGCGCTGTTCGTCTGCGCGCCTTACGGGGTGCGGAATGAGGATTACGCCGCCAATTTCTGGCGGCGCTGGTTCATCGCCCGCAATCTGCCGCCCATGGAGCCCTTTTCCACCTGCTGCCTTGCCAGCGATACGGGCCGCCCCAATTCCGACGGCAGCATTTCGGAAAGCTGGGACACCTGGCGGCCCTCCCTGGAAAAAATGCTGGCAGAGGACGCGAAGGTGGATTTCCGGTGGTTCGACGCGGGCTGGTACGCCGCGCCGGACGGCTCCAGTCCCCAGAAAGACTGGTGGGGCACGGTGGGCGCCTGGGCCCTGGACCCCGTCAAATGGCCGGGAAAAACCTTCTTAGAATCCACGGATTTTGCCAGGACTCACGGCATGAAAACCCTCATGTGGTTCGAACCGGAACGGGTGACCGATCCGGAATCCCTGGCAAAAAACTGGGGGTACGACGCGAAATGGGCCATCCGCATGCCCGGCGTCAAGCCCATTTCCAATAACATCGGGGACCCCGCCTGCTTCCGCTGGACGGTGGACCGCATCAAAAGGACCCTGCGCGAAAACAGGGTGGAAATGTACCGGGAGGACAACAACAGCGATCCCGCCGTCCTTTGGCGGTATTTGGACGAAATAGAGGGCGAAAACCGCGGCGGCATCACTGAATGTAAGTTCATCGACGCCCACTACCGCATGTGGGATGAAATCATCGAATGCACCAAGTCTTACGGCGGATGCTCCTTTGTGGATTCCTGCGCCAGCGGCGGCGGCAGGAATGATTTGGAATCCCTGCGCCGGGGCGTGCCCCTGCTGCGCAGCGACGCCGACCGCACCAACGCCGCCCTGCGCCTGTCCATGACCACCGCCTTCAACCGCTGGGTGCCCATGTGCGGGGCCAACAACAAGGAAAAACCGGATCAGCTTTCCCCCACCGGCGTTTTGGACGAATATGTGTGGCGGGCCTCCTACCTTCCCATCCTGAACGTGGATTCCCAATTTGTGCAGGACCCGGGCCAGGATTTTGATTTGCTCCGCTGGGGATTGCGGGAATGGAAACGGGTCAGCCCCTATTTGCTCAAAGACTTTTATGTGCTCACGCCCTGGCACCCGGAAACAGAAACCACCGGCTTTACGGCTTATGCTTTTTTCGACCCGGAGGCTTCCTCCGGCGTGCTGCTGGCCTTCCGGCAGGAAAAATGCCGGGAAGAAACCGTCACCCTCCCCCTGCCTTTCGCGGAGGAAGGCGAAATATTTGACTTAAAGGACGAGGACACCGGCGAAACTCTGCGCGCGGGCCGGCAGGGAATCACCCTTCGGTTTGAAAAGCGGCGGCAGGCGAAGCTCTTATGGATCATTCCTTCTTCATCCACACCGTGATCCGGTTTTTCGGCCCGTTCCAGCGCCTGCCGCAGGAGGCGTAATCCGTCAGCAGCAGGGGCGGCAGGCCGGGCTTCTGTTCCGCTTGGAGGCGGATCATTTCATCCCCTTCCGGCGGCAGCATGGAATAAGAAAGCGTATCGTCCGTTTCGGGGGCCTGACAGCAAAAGTCAGGCTCCTTTTGTTCGTCCCGGGCCAGCACGATGGGCCCGTAGCGGAACGCCATGCTGTCCCCAATTTTTTCCGCGATCAGGGGAAGAACGCCGCGAACCTCCAGCGTATCCCCGGCGGCAAAGGCCCGGCGCAGGCAAATGTATCCCTGTTCCGCCGCCGCTTGAATCTCCTGGCCGTTCACCGTGATTTCCGCGTCCCGCAGGTCGTCCGGGATGCGAAGATACAGGGCGCATGACCCGGTGCCGTCCTGCGTATCGAAAGAAAGCACCATTTTTCCTTCCCGGGGGTAAGCGGATTCAGCGGAAATGTGAAGCCGTTTCCCTTCCGGCGTCCTGAACATGACGCTGCCGGAAAACAGGCCGTTGATCAGCAAGCCGTCCCGGTATTTCATCACGGCGGTCAGCGGCAGCAGGGCGATGCCCGCCGAGGCGATGCAGGCGCAGCAGCCGTAAAACCCGCCGAAGGAAAAGCGTTTGAGCCCGCCGATGCCCACGCCCCTGCGGCTGTCTGTCAGGGGGCTGTAGCTGTCAAAGGGCAGGCCGGGCAAATATTCCTTGCTTTGCCGGTCATATTGGGGCAGGCCATGCACGTTCACCGCGCCGTAGAGCGCGTTGTAGCCCGTGCGTTCGATGAACCCATAGTACCGCCTGTCCCCGGTCAGCAAAAGCAGCTTTAAGCACAGGCGCATCCAGGTGACGGACACGCAGGTTTCCTGCATGATGTTCTGGTTGGGCTCCGTCTGGCGGACAGAAGAATGGTCGAACAGCTCGTGGGTGCAGCCGCAGCAGCCGATAACGGTCAAATCCGTTTCCGCCACCGCGTCAAAAAAGCGCCGCACGGCCCGCAGGTATTTTTCCTCCCCCGTGGCCTGGTAATAGGCCAGCACCCCTTCAAAGAAGGACATGGTTTCGTACGCCTTTACTTCCGGGTATTCATAGGGCGGAATTTTGTTTTCCAGGGCGATTTCGATCAAATTGCCGTCCCGGCAGCCGCCGGTGGACAGGATATATTCGGCAAAGCGCAGATACCGTTCTTTCTTCGTCAGCTCGTACAGCGCCACGAAGGGCTCCAGGATGGAGCAGGAATTGACGCCGCCCCACCAGCTGGAGGTTTCCGTGATCGGTACCTTCCCCGGCCCCACGGCATCCAGGATCGCGTCGGCGTGGCGAATGAGCGCGGCGGTGATTTCCTCCCCGAACGCCCTTTCCCGGCAGATTTCCAGGAAATGCATCAGACCCGTCATCACATATTTCCGGCCCCACAGATCCCAGCCCGAAAGCTGGCATTGGCCGGAATAGGTGGAAATGCGCCCGTCGGCCCGCTGGGTCTGCAAAAGATCCCGCACCGCGTCCCGCAAAAGCGTATACAGCGCTTCATTGCCCGTAGCGCGATAGCACAGGCACGCGCCCCGCATCATTTTGCCCCAGTACTCGCAGCGCCAGCCCTTGTCCTGATCGTCCGAATCGGCGGTAAACACCCGCACGAAATCCGCCCACGTTTCCGGCGACAGCAATTGACGGTTCAGGGCAAAAGCCAGATACTTGCCATAAACCCCGGAAAACGAAGCTTCGCCCGGCTCCAGGAATGAAAGACGGTTTTCCACGCTGCTTTCCCCCTCTTATTTCGCTTCTTGTTCCGATTGGCACCGGCGGCGGTATTCGTTCAGGGAAACGCCGTAATATTCCTTGAACTTGGCGGAAAAATACTGCAAGCGGCTGTACCCGATGGCTTCGCAGATCTGCTCGTTGGTCTTATCGTTTTCCCGGATCAGCCGGGCGGCGTGCTCCATGCGCACCTCCTGCAAATAATCCACCAGCTTTTTGCCCGTTTCCTGGTGGAACACCCGGCTCAAATGCCCGGTGCTGATGCTCAGGGCGTCGGCGATGGACTGAATGGACAGCTCGGCGGGCGCGGCGTTGCGGATATGCAGGATGGCGTACTGCACCACGCTGCGGTTGCTTTCGCTGCTTTCCCGGGACAGATAGGCGATCAGCGTCATGCTGTCCTCTTTCAGGCGGGTGGAAAACTGGTTGATTTCTTCGATATGGTAATACCTGTTCATCAGGTCGTCGCCGAACACGTCCTCCGGCCTGCTTTTCATATCGTACACGATCTTGCAAAGGAACATGGCGGCGGTGAGCATGATGCCGCGCATCATGTTCAAATACGGCGGATGCTCCTTGAGCTGAGTTACGATCCCGTCGATTTCTTCATTGGCTTCGTCCGCCGCCTGACGCTGGATATGGGCGGTGAGGGCAAAGAGCCGAGAAATCAGCGGGGCCATTTCCTCCTCGCCCTTGGGGGTGTCCATGGGTTCAAACACGCATACCCGGCTGCTGTCGCCGAAATACCGGCCGGACAGGGCGCGGCGGGCGCAGCGGAAGCTGACCGGGATGCGGCTTTCCGCGTCCTCAAAGGTGCCCACGCCGAACACCAGCGGGATATGCTTTTCCTCCAGCATTTTCCCGGCCTGATGTAAAATTTGGGGCACGGCGTCCTGATCCTTTCCGTGGTTGATCAAAAACACCCGTTCCTTTTCCCGGCTGGTGAAAGCGGCGATTTCAAAGCCTTCCGGGAAGCAGGCAAGGATGGCGTTTTCGGTTTCCTGGTTTGGCATCCCGGACAGCATCACCGCCTGGAAATGGGGCCAGGGAAAATCGATGCCCAGCTGCGGCATGGGGCCGGTGTAACGCGCTTCGCCGTTCACCAGGCAGTTGAACCAGGCGGAACGCAGCACCGGACGGCTCTGCTGCAAAAACTGGGTCTGCTGCACCTTGATCTTGCTCATATCCTGCAAGGCCGTTTCGATGCGGGAAAAATGCTCGCTGGGCGAGGATACCAGGCTGCCAACCCTGCCGGAGCTTTCGGGGATGGCGAAGTGGTGCATCAGCCTGCGCATAGGCCGCGAATAGTGGGTCATCAGCACCCACAGCACGGCGATCATCCCCGCCCCCAGAAGCACCATGCAAAGTACCAGCCACATGGAAAACATGCTGCTGTAATTGTTCATATGCCCGGTATTGGGCCGGGCCAGCACGTAAATGAAGCCGCTGGAAGCGCTGGCGCTTTCGGCCAGCATCACTTCCTGCCCGTCCTGCAAACGGCAGGATTGATTATTCGGCACCGCGATGGGCAGGCCGGTGCCCACCAGCGATACGTCCGCCGCGCTCCAGATCACGCCCTGAATATCGGAGAGGAAAATCATATCCCCCTCGCCCAACGTGCGCAGGGAATTGCGCAGCAGGGCGTGCAGGCTTTCTTCCTTCACCGCCGAAACGATCATGGGCGCTTTGCTCTCCGGGAAAATGCCGGGCATGGTGCGCACATACACGATGTAGGGCACGTCTCCCCCGCTTTCCGAAAAGTCTTTCCGCAGCCAGGCGGGGCTGTCCTCCTGCACGTCGGTCAGGAAGTAATACCGGCTTTCCCGCACGGTGTATTTTTTATCGTCCAGAAAGTGCACGCCGTCGGAAGCCACCACCATCTGCATCTCGGGGAAATACAGCCCCAGCCGGTCGCAGGAGGGGATGGCGGCGCACACCGCGGCGCACCAATCGGACATCGCCCGGATCTCCAGGCTGCTCGCTTCGCCCTTCCGGCTTACGGCCTGCACCGTATCGGTCAGCCCGTTTTTCATGGCCAGACGGCGGGCGGGCTCGTTCCGGATGGCTTCCATGATCTGGTAATCGGCGTTATCCGAAAGCACCGTGGCTTCCTCGCGCAGGGTGCTGTACATTTCCCGATTCAGAATGGATGAATAAACCAGCACAAAAATCGCCACCAGCGTCACGGCGATGACGGTGAAAATCACAATGATCCAAATACTGGCCACGTTCACCATCCGCTTGCCACTCATGATTCATTCCTCCGCGTTTGAAAAAATTTCTTGTTTCTTTATACGGCTTACCACCCGCCGCGGGAAGCTTCTTCAGGCCCGCCGTTCTTTAATCCCCTTGGATATTACAAAACCTCATTTCAATCATTCGCACAGGGGCAGGAGTTCTTCCAACTTGGCGACGATGCGCTTTTGTTCGGCAGGGGGATGGAGGGGAATAATAGCATTAGCTCATCACCTCGGATACTGTAGTATTTATCGCGGAATTTAATCCTGCTCTTCATCGTCCTCATTATCTGTCTCTTCTTCCTCGGTTATGGCGAGCGAGATAGCAATGTCCGATGGGTCAATCTGACCGTTCCCGTTCCAGTCTATAAGCGGACCACACATATTCTCAGCCCTTCTTTCCATAATTCTTCGGAAAGTAATCCTTCCCAAGAAGCCAGAGATACTTGTCCAGCTGCTTTAGGTTGTATGCCTCCAAGCCATAGAACAGCCGAAAATCAATCAGCGCACCTTTGAAATGAACGTAGTCCTTCAAGGCGGAATCTGCAAAGGATGCGAAACCATCCCGGTTTCTGAAGTACCGCAGAACGGCATCCACATAACTGTCATAAATCGGATAGTCGAGCGGATTGTGGTGGCTGCAATACTTCGACGCAAAGGAATAGAAGTTTCGCTCCGTACCGTTGATACTGATCTGCTTAATGTCGTTGACCAGCGTAACATCCCCGGCTTTCAGTCTGGCGTCAATGCCCAACGACAGGATGTGTTTTGCCACTGGGTAAACGGAAAAGATGTTCGTGCTGTAGAAGTCATTCAGCGTGGAAACCTTCAGCAGAATGTCGGTAATGTCCGTGTTCTTCGGGCAGAGCTTAAGGAACAGCTTGTCCAGAGCATCTTCCTGGAGATGATAATTCTCCAATTCATCCCATTTGGCAAGATAGTACTCCATTTGCTCTTTCGACGGCAAAGGGACATCGACGTCTGATTTTCTGCGGTGGTGTACTGGAGCTATAGGCTGTTCAGAAACAGCAGACCGTTCCGATTTAACCTCGGCGGTTCCCTCCGATGCGAGAAACAGGCGGAAGCGACGGATGTGAGAAAGATATCCGTTTACCAGCTTCTCCGGATCGCCAGTGGTATTCTTCCGCAGAACGTCAAGGAGCATAGCTTTCGCATCCGCATCAGAACCTTCTACTGCTTCCCAGAAAAGATCATGGTCGCCCTTTCTCCAAAGATAGAAGGAATCCACATAAGCAGTCTTTATCGTATTGGAGCCGACACCCTGGCTTTGCAGGAAAGGCATATAAAGACCGCGTACTTCCTCCTAGCTCATTTGCTTCAAAGCATTCACATCCATAACGTCTCAGGCCTCCCGCTTTTCATACACCAGCCTAACGTCATAGCCCAGGCTCTCCATCATGGCAATGAAAGTCTTGTTGACAATATTCTCCTTGCTGTTTACGATTCTGCTGACATAAGCAGCGGAAGTACCAACCTCCTCTGCAATCTGGTTCTGTGTCTTGTTTTCTTCTATGCACTTTGTTTTGACGTCGAGTTCTATGTTATTTACAAGCATTGCGTCACCTCCGCTTAAACCTTTAACATATGGCTTAACTAATTATAGCATAAAACCGTGAAAATTTCTACCCTAAAAATGGGACAGAAAAAGGCCCTACCGGGACAATCCGACAGGGCCGATGGTGTGTTTCCTTATGCTTTGATCTCGATTCCGCTGTTCATGGTGAAGACGATGTCGTCTTTGGCGTTGACCGTCACATGGTCGGCAAGGCTGCCCCAGAGGGCTTCGTCAAAGCTCCTGATGGGCTTTTCGCCCAATTCCTCGACCGAGCGGATGAACCGCCCGAACTCACGCCGCCGGATGCCGCGCTGGGTGATGGTCGAGAAAAAAGAAGTCCAGCAGCCTTGTTTTATGCTGTTGGACTTCTCTCTTTAAGTATCTTACCTATCCTCCGTACCCGGTATTACTTCCATTATATCCTCGATTGAGCAATTCAGAGCAGAGCAAATCTTGACAAGGGTAACACTGATCCTTCTCTACTGGGTTCCTCTTATTCACGGTCAAACCGGATATGCTTGATGACGCGTCGTGCCTGCACGTAAAGAAAAAGAGCTGGCCGTGTAGAAGCCAGCTCTTTTTCTTATTCAGTTCTCAATATGATATGTTCAGATGAGACAGTGCCTTACCAAAGCCTGCCTGTATCAGGATTTCTGCTCGCGCGCGGCAACGATATCCATAAGGTATTGCGGGGTAAAGAACTTGTCCATGAACTGGTAGTAGCCAACCAAGGGGAGCACGGCCTTGTACTGGTCGATCAGAAGGTCCTGTTCGATATGAATGTCTCCAGGCCCGGCGATGACCAGAACGTTCTGGTCGCCAGCCGAGTACGCCTTCCATTCGATCTGGTCTGTCGATGGGTCGCCGCAGCGCGCGAAATTGGTCCACATCTGCTGAACGGACGTGAAAATCTCATCGGGGATGTTCGTGCCGTTGAAGGGGGCGTTTGTCCCGATGCCGCGAAGGTTGAACAAAAAGATGAGCTCTACGGAATGTGCTGCCCCAATATCCGGATTGCTGCCCGGGTACGACCAGTAGTAGAAGAACGTTTTGTTGAACGCGCTCTGCACGTCGAGCTGCTGAAGCAGGGCAACCCTGAATATGACCTCACTTAAGAACTCCGTCTCGATCAGTCCTGGCTCCTGAAGCCTGCAGACCCTCTGGAATTCCTCATAAGATTTCTTATCTTCTTCCTTCAGGTAGCGGAGTGCCTCACCCACGCTGTGCTGGGCGTGTATCTTCTGCTCTTCCAGACTCAGATTCACGCCCTCGCCCATGAACAGTCTGGACTCATCGGCCGTGCTGCCTGCCATGATGGATATGTGCTTTGCGTAGCCTTTCTTGTACAGCTCGATGGGCGCCTCGGGGAGAACCTCATTTCCGTAGTAGGGGCTGCTCATGAACTTGTTGACCGCATTGACATACGCCTCATGGAGTTCCTCTTCGGTCAGAGCCATGATGTCGTCCATGGTCTTGCAGCCGGTGTACTCGAGCAGTGCCTTCGTCCTGCTCTGCGCAGTTTCACAGCCGACCGGCATGGCCGCGTAGACCGAGCCGCTCTGGGCGATGATCTTCTGGAAATACTGGTTTGCCTCCTTCATGACCGACAGAATGGAGACCGAACCGCCGCCGGCGCTTTGCCCGAAAACGGTCACGTTGTCAGGGTCGCCGCCAAAGGCGGCAATGTTCTCGTGCACCCATCTGAGCGCCGTCGCCTGGTCGAGCAGGCCGTTGCAGGATGCCGTCTCGAAGTCTTCGCCGCCGGGTACCGACGTAAAGTCCATGAAGCCGTACATGTTCAGGCGGTAGTTGATGTTCACCAGGATGATGTCGCTCTGCGCCTGAACGAGGTTGGCTCCGTTGTAGCAAAACTCCGAACCCGAACCGACGGCATAAGCTCCGCCGTGAATCCAGACCATCACCGGCTTCTTCTCGGTCTTGTCGTCGGCGTTAAGCCAGATGTTCAGGTAGAGGCAGTCCTCGGAGGTCTGCTTCTGTATGGTATCAGAATAGCCTTCTGCGCCGAAAGCACTCTTTCCGTAGTATTTTGCCTCAAAGACCCGGTCGCTCGCGTCCACGTACTCCGGTGCCTTGAAGCGGCGCTCTCCCACTGGCGGCTTCGCGTAGGGGATGCCCAGCCACGACGCAACCCCGTGCTCCTCGGTCCCGACGAAGGTGCCGTTCACACATTTCACGGCATGGACCTCGTCGTAGTCTCCTGTGATTTCGCTGTTCAGGTACTCATAAGGCTCATAAATAACCAGATCCTTGAATTCCCTTTTCGTACCTTGCGTATCAGCCGTTTCCATGCTGGAATGATCTGTCCCCGGCGTTTCTTCGGCTTTGTCCTGCTGGCTGGCTGCGTCAGCATGAGCCGTTAAGGAAAACAACAGCACAAACAATAATCCCAAAACAAACTTCTTCAATACCATCTTCCTCCTGTTCTATACCATTACAAAAAACATTGACAATCATGCAGCCAAAAGCTTGTTCCAACACGTTCTCAACCATTGTAGCACATAAACAAATTTGAGTAAAGAACGAATAATGATGTATAGGGCGGAATCGAAGACCCTGTTACAGATGGAATGGTTTGCTTTAGAAGCAATAGTATTTTGTCAGGAAATAGGTTCTGTCCCAGTCAACGATTCCTCTTTCGGATTCTTTCTCCGGATGGATGTTGAATTCGTCAAAGATCATCACCTTCTTGTCCTTCAGGTCGTACAGCGGCCATATCTTTTCCTTGCCGTCAGGTGAGATGTCTGCGCCAAGAGACGGATTGCCCGTCTTGGCGAACTGAACCCACATCTTGCGCATGGTCTTTGAGAAGGTTTCATCATGTTTCCGCCCATTTTCTTGAGGAGTTTTAAATATCACTGGAAGCTCTTCCGCATGCCCGCACCTCATTAGCGGGGCATCCGATTCCGGTGTAAAGAAATAGGCGTAGGACTTGCCGCCGGCCATAGTCTGGTTCTCCGACAGCCTGAACAGCGGTGCATTGAATCCGATCTGATCAAGCAGGCGGCTGGTGCTGGAGTATTCTTCGGTCACATCCCTTGCCTCTTTGCAGTAACTCTCCACCAGTGCCTTCTCTTCCTCTGTCAACTGACTCAGCTTTTTCGCCTTACGATCGGCAGCCCAGGCAGTGTACGGTTTAAGGCCAAAGCCGCATATGAAATAACCCATTTCATCCTTATTGCATCCCTGGAGGATCTCCAGATCCTTCGCAGCTCCGTTTATGTAGGCCTCATAAGGGTCGGAAGGCAGTAAATTGCCGTCCCGCTCCGGGAATACGCGCAGTCCAAGCTTCGCGGCACATACCTTTAAGACCTTCTCGACATCCGCCTCCTGCAGTTCGGCAACAGTTTTGCACCCGAGGATATCCATCACTTCATTGGTGCAGTCTATGGCCTCTTCTGTGGACCGTGTGAACACAGGGGCACCGCTCTGGGCGATAACACGCTGAAAATACTCATGAGACCCTTCGATCAGCGGCAGTAGCGTCACACTTCCGGCGCCGGCGGATTCACCCCAGATCGTCACATTGCCGGGATCGCCGCCGAAGGCTTCGATATTCTCATGAATCCATTTCAATGCCATCATCTGATCCAGGAGGCCCAGATTCTGCGCATCCGGGTAATCCTGACCATCCGGCAGGTGGGACAGATGGAAGAATCCGAAAACCCCAACCCTGTACTCAATGGAGGCGACAATGACATCCGGGTTCTCTTCTACAAAATTGTGGGCGTCATACAGCGGGTCAATAGTTCCGCCCAGTTCAAATGCACCGCCATGAATCCATACCATGACAGGCTTTTTCTCCTCGCCAGTATCCTCCGCCTTCCATATGTTCAGGTACAGACAGTCTTCACCTTGAACATAAAGACTGGCTTCTTCGTCTAAAGTCTCATGCTGGCGGGGGCTTTTCGCGATATAATACGCCTCATATACCCCATCATCAGCGGTATAGTCAACCGGTGCCTTCCAGCGCAGTTCACCGACAGGCTGCGCCCCCACAAAGGGAATTCCCTTGTAGGCGATGACGCCATCCGTCTTTCTGCCAACAAATGTACCGTTGATGCACTTAACCGCCAGAGATTTGTCGTAATTGTCATCTGTAATCTGCCTGTTCTCGCCGTATTTAGCTCTTAATTTCTTCTTCGTTGCCTCCAATGCTTTTTCATCACCAAAACCACTATAATTAAAAATCCCGGCATCGGCAACCTCCGACTCACCAGACGCCGTACCATTTGGAGCATCTGTCTTTTCTGCATGATTCTCCTCACTTCCGGCCATTGCAGCTTCTTTTGCTTCAGCAGATTTTTCTTTGTTTTCGTCAGCATATGCCGCCATAATGAATGACCCGCAAAGGATGCAGACAAGTACCAGACAAAGTATTTTTTTCATAGACTTTTTCATAGACATTGTAGTCATACCTCCTTCTTTTTTCTGCGATTTGTTTTTTGCATGGTACATCCGAATAGTCTGCACCGTCCGGATTCTCTATAAACGGCAGTTTTTCCACCTGTATGGTTGCCATGTCAGACAGTGATTCTATGCGATTCATCGCAATAGAATCACTGTCTGACATGAGCAACTCACCCCCTGATGAGCAAAACGCGGATGCGTAAGCAGACGCAGGAGCGCGACGCGAAGCTAGTCCTTTAGGGCGCAGCTCGGGTTTTGCGAATGAAGGGGGTGAAGTTGGATCGCTAAAAGCGATCCAACTGTACAGGTGGCAGTTTTTGGATAATCCTGAAAAAGAAATAGCCGGCCATGTAGAAACCAACTCTTTTTCTTATAAGGTTCTCAATATGATATGTTCAGATGAGACGGCTCCTTCTCATCATTGGGCGAAAACCCATGCGCTTCCCTTCCTTCCGGAGGACTGGAAGAAGCCTGCCTGTATCAGAATTTCTGCTCGCGTGCGGCCATTATATCTGCGATATCTGAAATATCGGGGGTAAAGTACTTGTCCATAAACTGGTAGTAGTCGACCAGGGGAGCCACGGCCTTGTACTGGTCAGCCAGAATGCCCTGTTCGATATGAATGTCTCCAGGCCCTGCGATGACCAGAACGTTCGGGTCGTCGGCCGAGTACGCCTTCCATTCGATCTGGTCTGTCGACGGATCCCCGCAGCGCGCAAAATTGGTCCACATCTGCTGAACGGCCGTGAAAATCTCATCGGAGATGTTCGTGCCGTTGAAGACCGCGGATGTCCCGAGGCCACGAAGGTTGAATACGAACATAAGCTCTACGGAATGTGCTGCTCCAATATCCGCATTGCTGCCCGGGTACGCCCAGTAGTAGGAGAACGTTTTGTTGAATGTACTCTGCGCATCGAGCTGCTGGAGCATGGGAACCCTGAACATGATCTCACTTATGAACTCCGTCTCGATCAGTCCCGGCTCCTGGAACCTGCAGACCTTCTGGAATTCCTCATAATACTTCTTATCCTCTTCCTTCAGGCAGGGGAGTGCTTCACCCACCCTGCGCTGGGCGAATAACTTCTGCTCTTCCAGGCTCAGTTCCGGACCCTCGCCCATGAACAGCCTGGCCTCATCGGCCGTGCTGCCTGCCATGATGGATATGTCCTTTGCGTAGCCTTTCTTGTACAGCTCGATGGGTGCCTCGGGGAGTACCTCATTTCCGTAATAGGGGCAGGTTGTAAACTTGCTGACCGCATTGACATACGCCTCATGGAGTTCCTCTTCGCTCAGAGCCATGATGTCGTCCATGGTCTTGCAGCCGGTGTACTCAAGCAATGCATTCGTCCTGCTCTGCGCAGTTTCGCAGCCGACCGGCATGGACAGGCAGGTCGAGCCGCTCTGGGCGATGATCTTCTGGAAATACTGGTTTGCCTCCTTCATGACCGACAGAATGGAAACCGATCCGCCGCCGGCGCTTTGCCCGAAAACGGTCACGTTGTCAGGGTCGCCGCCAAAGGCGGCAATGTTCTCGTGCACCCATCTGAGCGCCATCGCCTGGTCGAGCAGGCCGTTGCAGGACGCTGACTCAAAGGCTTCGCCGCCGGGTACCGACGTAAAGTCCATGAAGCCGTACATGTTCAGGCGGTAGTTGATGTTCACCAGGATGATGTCGCTCTGTGCCTGGACAAGGTTGGCTCCGTTGTAGGAAAACTGCGAACCCGAACCGACGGAATAGGCTCCGCCGTGAATCCAGACCATCACTGGCTTCTTCTCGGTCTTGTCGTCGGCGTTGGCCCAGATGTTGAGGTAGAGGCAGTCCTCGGAGGCCAGCTTCTGTATGACATCAGAATAGCTTGCTGTGGTGTAAGCGCTCTTTCCGTAGTATTTTGCCTCAAAGACCCGGTCGCTCGCGTCCACGTACTCCGGTGCCTTGAAGCGGCGCTCTCCCACTGGCGGCTTCGCGTAGGGGATGCCCAGCCACGACGCAACCCCGTTCTCCTCAGTTCCGACGAAGGTGCCGTTCACACATTTCACGGCATGGGCCTCGTTGTAGTCTCCTGTGATTTCGCTGTTCAGGTACTCATAAGGCTCATAAATAACCAGATCCTTGAATTCCCTTTTCGTACCTTGCGTATCAGCCGTTTCCATGCTGGAATGATCTGTCCCCGGCGTTTCTTCGGCTTTGTCCGGATGGCTGGCTGCGTCAGCATGAGCCGTTAAGGAAAACAACAGCACAAACAATAATCCCAAAACAAACTTCTTCAATACCATCTTCCTCCTGTTCTATACCATTACAAAAAACATTGACAATCATGCAG
>JAFSKN010000071.1 GCA_017448975.1 Clostridia bacterium | reverse complement strand
ATTACGAAGCAGCAGGCGGCGTTTGCTTGACAAATCCATACATGCCTCTTCGCCTGGAGCGGGGTCAAGGGGGATCATCCCCCTTGTGGGGTGCGGGGCAAAGCCCCGCCGGTCTCCTTTGTAACTTAAAGTGTTCTTTAAGTAATCATTCCGGCAATCTGCACTGCAAAACGCCACAGCGGGCGTGTCCGCTGTGGCGTTTCGCATGAAACCGGTTCATTCCTCCGCGTCGGTTTTCACACGGGTATAAACCTTATTGGGCACCATTTCCTGGCCGTAGTTCATGAACAGCTCTTCCACGGTGACGCACATATAGCCGTTGTTATACAGCCATTCCGCCGCCAGGCGGCCGGATTCGGGGGTATTGTCCTTGATGTCGTGCATGAGGATGATGGAACCCTCCTTCACCTCCTTTTTCACCACATTCAGCACGGCGGCGGAGGATTTGCCCGTCCAGTCCTTGGTATCCACGTCCCACTCGATGAGGGGCAGGTCCACCTTGGCCTTGATAAAATAATCGAAGATGCCGTAAGGGGCCCGCAGCATCAGGGGGCCCAGGCCGAAGGTTTCCGTCATGGCCTTGTACATCTTTTCCGTGTAGGACTGAATGCGGCCGATGGTGGATTTGCTGGTGTCGGTATGCTTGAAATGATGGCTCTGGACGGAATGGTTTTCGTCGTTTTCCCGCAGCACGATATAGGCGTGCTCTTCGATCCGGTCCCCCACGATGAAGAAGGTGGACTGGGCCCCATAGTGCCGCAGGTTGTTGAGCAGGGTGGCGGTGGTGGTATGGGCGGGGCCGTCGTCGAAGGTGAGAGCCACCATTTTATAGTTGGAATTGTCGGTCTGCCGTTGGCCGTACTCCGTCATCATACCTCTAAGGGCAGAATAGGGCACCGTGACCCGCATGAGCGAGCCCTGCTTGGGGTACAGCACCTTGGCCTCGTAATGGAGGCTCAGGCACACGGGACCCAACATGAAGGGCGTTTCCAGCAGCGCTTCCCGGGTGCACAGGGCGTCCAAAGCGGCCTGATCGGCCTCCTGGGCGGGAAAATAGGCGTTCAGCGTTTCCCGAACGGCGTCCGCAAGCACCCGCCAGGCTTCGCTGTCCTCGGGAAAAAGATCGTTCAGGGTGATTTTCTGCCCTGTGGCCATATCGTACACCCGGGCCGCGATGGGCGACTGCTTCTGCTTGCGCTGATAGGTTTCCCGGGCAAGCACCAGGAAACTCAGGGCGCTTTCCCCGGAACGGGTGTTGACCACATGAATGTCCAGGCGGCTGTTGCGCTTGGGATTTTTGCTTTTATCGGGGGTCATCTGCCCCGCCAGAGCGTCGTCAAACCCGTCCACCAGGGCGTTGATTTCCTCGTCCACCTGGGACAGGGCCGTGGTAATATGCTCCTTGGACACAAAGCACCGGTCGCTGTTGAATTTCCGTTCTTCCACCTTGTATTTTACCTGAAAAAAAGCGGGAAAGCTTGCGGCTTTTTCGGCCAGGCCCATCCCCGGCACAAGCAGCGAAAGCATGAACAGGCACGCGCAGAACCGCTTCATCTTCTGTCACCTCCGTGAAAAATGTCACTTGAAATATACCACAATCGGGAAAAGGAAGCAACCGAAAACGCCTTTCATTGGAAAGAAAAGAAAAAATACTTAACAAGTTTCACATTATATGGTATACTGAAAATGGTATCCTATCTTTGCATGGCTTTTGACAAGGAGGAACAGGCCGGATGGATTCGTACAAGCTGCTGATCACGGGCGGCATACCGCTGACGGGAGAAACCTATGTCTCCGGCGGAAAAAACACCTCGGTGGCGGTGATCCCCGCGGCGCTTTTATCGGACGAGCCCTGCACCATCGAAAACCTGCCGGATATTGAAGACGTGCGTGTGCTGGCGGACATCCTGCGGCGTTTGGGCGCGCAGGTGGATTATCAGCCCGCCGCCCGGCGGATGATCGTGGACCCGCGCACCCTGTCCTCCTGCAAGGTGTCCTACCGGCAAAGCCAGCGGATGCGGGCCAGCTACTACCTGCTGGGCGCGCTGCTGGGCCGCTGCGGCGAAGCCGAGGTGGGCTATCCCGGCGGCTGCTCCATCGGCGCGCGGCCGGTGGACCAGCATTTGAAAGCTTTCCGTGCCATGGGCGCGGAGGTGGAAGAACGGGGCGCCATGATTACCGCTAAGGGCAAAATGCGGGGCGCGCAGGTGTTTTTCGACCGCATCACCGTGGGCGGCACCATCAACGCCATGCTGGCGGCGGCCAAGGCGGAGGGCAGCACCATTCTGTTCAACGCCGCCCGGGAGCCCCACGTGGTGGACCTTGCCAACTTCCTGAACTCCATGGGCTGCCGGGTGCGCGGCGCGGGCACCGACATCATCCGCATCGTTGGCGCCAAGCGACTGCACGGCAGCACGTATACCGTGATCCCCGATCAAATCGAAACGGGCACGCTGATGATCGCGGCGGCGGCCACCCGGGGCGACGTGGTGATCCGGGGCTGCATCCCCGCCCATATGGACGCGCTGACGGCCAAACTGCTGGAAATGGGCGTGTCGGTGGGCGATATGGACGACGCCATCCGGGTGCGCACTGCCCGTGGCCATCGGGCCGTGAACATCAAAACCCAGGAATATCCCGGCTTCCCCACCGATTTGCAGCAGCCCATGAGCGCCCTGCTCACCCGGGCCAACGGCGATTCGGTGGTAATCGAAACCATTTTCGAGGCCCGGTTCAAGCATCTGATGGAAATGCAGCGCATGGGGGCCCATGTGCGCATTCTGGAACAGACCGCCCTGATCGAGGGCGTGAGCGAGCTGTACGGCGCGCCCGTTACCGCCACGGACCTGCGGGCTGGGGCGGCGCTGGTGGTGGCCGGGCTCATGGCCAACGGCACCACGGAGATTTATGAACCCAGCTATATCGAGCGGGGTTATGAGCATATTGAAGAAAAGCTGCGCGCCTTAGGCGCGAACATCCGCCGGGAACCGCTGGACCCCCAGGAAATACGGGGCTAACGAAAGGGCATGATTCTTTGAACGCATTTGAAATATTGGGGCTGAGCGCGGACGCGGACGAAACGCAGGTGCGGCAGGCTTACCACCAGCAGGTGAAGGCCTGCCACCCCGACCAGTTCGCCGACGCCGAGGCCCAGCGCCAGGCGCAGGAAAAGCTGATTCAGCTGAACCTGGCCTATGAAGAAGCCATCCGCCGCATCGCCGGGAAAAAGAGGCCCGTTTTTCATACCGTATCCCCGGAAGAAGCCAAAGCCATCGCAAAAAAGCTGATGGAGCAGCAGCGCTATGAAAGCGCGCTGCTGCAATTGAGCCACGCCGAATCCAGGGACGATGAATGGTATTATATTCATGGCCAATTGCTCATGGGTATGCGGCAATACAGCACCGCCCACCAGTCCTTCCGGGAGGCCGTGCGCCTGCAGCCGGAAAACCTGGAATACCGCCGGGGCGCGCTGGACGCCGCTGTTGCCATGAAAAAACACCAGAAATGGCCGTACCGCGTGGCGGAATGGGCCGACGGCCTGCTGCACCGCCGGGGACGGACGTGAACGGGAAAAATACCAATAAATGGAAATTCTTTGTGATGGAGCGGACGTGCCATGAATTTGCCCAATAAACTGACGCTGCTGCGCATCCTGCTGATCCCTGTGTGCCTTTTGCTGTGGGCGCTGGGACAGCGATTTTTTTCGGCCGGCGTATTCGCCCTTGCGGCATTGACGGATTTCCTGGACGGCTACATCGCCCGGAAACGGAACATCATCACCGTGTTTGGCAAATTTGCCGATCCGGTGGCGGACAAGATCTTAGTGCTCACCGCCATGATTTTTCTGTGCGCCGACGGCATCCTCCCCGCCTGGGCGGTGTGCATCGTGGCGGCGCGGGAGCTGATGGTGGACGGCCTGCGCCTGGTGGCCGTAGGCAAAGGCACCGTGATCGCCGCGGGCTGGCTGGGAAAGATCAAGACCAATCTGCAGTTTTTCTGCATCCTGGCGGGCATGCTGCTGCCAAAGGGCCACTGGGTCACCCTGGCCCTCACCATCGCCATGGCCGTCATGACCGTGTGGAGCGGGGGCAAGTATTTGTGGGGGTATCGGGACACAATTACGTCCGGCGGGATGTGACGAATTGGAGAATCCTGGGGCCTCCGCGGCCCCAGACCCCGCGCCAGGGAGATGATCTCCCTGGACCCTCTCCTGCGGATAATACCTGACGCGGAAAGAAAACAAATTCCCGCTGTTGCTTGGAAGGAATGTCCAACTTGACAGTCTTGTGCTTCTGGCCCGGCCGCCTTTGGCGGCCAACCCGGATGCAAAGCATCCGGGGAAAGCCAGGGAATAATCCCCAGGGGAAAGCGAGCTTTCCCCCTGGGATTTTCCCGGCTTTCTTGGGCCAGAAGCCCTCAAACTTTCGTAACCCCCTAACGCAACAAGCGAGAGTTGCTTTCTTTTCCCAATGTCGCAACTGCGCTTAGTGGGGTCCAGGGGCCGAAGGCCCTTGGTTCAGGGGTTTAGGGGGCTGAAGAAGCCCCCTGCTCCGTTTTCGTAACTGATTTATATCTCATCGACTGAACAGATACCAAAAAAGAATTCGGGACAGACGCGAAAGTCTGTCCCTTTTTTATTCGTCCTGTTAAAACACCTTACCCTTTATTCTGCGCTTCCACCAGGCGCACGCCGCAATATTGTTCGCGCAGCTTGGGCTTTTCGATTTTGCCGGTGGGGTTCCGGGGCACCT
>JAFSKN010000008.1 GCA_017448975.1 Clostridia bacterium | reverse complement strand
TCCGGCCCCCATACCCTGGTGTTCGCCCTGGTTCCGGAATACATGACCGGCAAGCTGGTGAATGAAGCCTGACCGATTTTCAGTGTGAGCTGTGACCTTTTCTCAAAATGCTCTTCCTTTTTCCCTTTATCTGTGTTATAATTTAACTGGAAAGGCTCCAATATTATGTCTGTATCAGATTCTTTTTAATGTTTATCTTCAGTGATTCATCTTAGATCATAATGAAAAACAAAAGGCTGACTCATACAGGGTTTGGGGATTAACATTTACTTTAATACGAGGTGAAAACAATGCCAGAAAAATGGAAAGAAATAAATGAAATTGCAGAGAAATGCTTTGACCGATTGTACCAGACCATTACTTTTATTATGTCCTACTATGCTATCTTTTCTGCCGCGATCAGCCTTACATCCCCTGATAAAATGGTCATTATTGCTATCCTAAATGTATTCTTGCCAATTGGAACTTATGTAATCGGATTATTCTATGCATTTAATCTTTTTTCCATAGGAAGAGCGACAGAATATCTATTAAATCTTGAAAAACCAGATGATTGGAATCATTTTTGTCATGGCAATCGTAACAATTTATTTTTACCTTATGGAACGGGATTTATGTTTTTCTTATTTCTCCCCGTCCTCGATTATCTGATTGCTTATTTGATGGGTTATCTAATAACGGATTTCATCGCTTGGATTTTAATGGGTACCGCATATGCAACATATTTTATCTTTATGGCTGTGATTTTGACTAATATTTTTCAGACGCGCAAGAAGGCAAAAGAAATCATCACAAATCATAAAGCTGCCCAAAAGAATCAAGAACAAAACTGTCCGCAGGAAAATACTAAAGATACACCCCAATCAAAAAAACAAATTGCATCTAAATGCTGAAATCCCAAGTATATGAGGAGGTCGCTATATGTCTAAGAAGGAATCTATCAAGCAAAAACGGTTTACGAAAAAAGAATGGAGCTGGATCATGTACGACTGGGCCAACTCCATTTACGCCACCAACATCATGGCGGCCATCTTCCCCACCATTTTCGTTTCCATCGCGGGGGACGCGGGGGACATCTGGTGGGGCTACGGCACGTCCATCGCCACGTTCCTTGTGGCCGTGCTGGCCCCGCTGCTGGGCGCGGTGGCGGACTTCAAGGGCATGAAAAAGAAGCTGTTCACGGTGTTCATGCTCATGGGCGTGGTTGCCACCTTTTTCATCGCGCTGGTGATGCACAGCTGGCAGCTCATGCTGGTGGGCTATATTTTCAGCCGCATCGGCTTCTCGGGAAGCTGCCTGTTCTATGATTCCTTCCTCACCGACGTAACCACCGATGAGCGCATGGATAAGGTTTCCTCCTGGGGCTACGCCATGGGCTATATCGGCGGCAGCACCATTCCCTTCGTCATCTCCATCGCCGTGCTGCTGATCCTCGGCTATTCCAATCCCATCGCCCAAATCTTCTCCATTTTGATCGTTAGCGTGTGGTGGCTGGTGTTCTCCCTGCCCTTCCTCAAAAACGTGGAGCAGACCCACTACATCGAGCGCACGGCGGACAATTCCGTCAGCCAGATTTTCCGCAACATCGGCCACACCGCCAAGGATATTTTCAAGCAGAAGGGCCTGTTCCTCTTTGTGCTGGCTTACTTCTTCTACATCGACGGCGTGGGCACCATCATCAGCATTTCCACCGCCTACGGCACGGTGCTGGGGCTTGGCTCTGTCGGCATGATCTTAGCCCTGCTGGTGACCCAGATCGTGGCCATGCCCTGTTCCATCCTGTTCGCCAATTTAGCGGCCAAGATCACCGCCCGCAAAGCCCTGGTGGGGGCCATCATCGTGTATACCTTCATCTGCTGCGTGGGCTTCTACATGGGCTTCTCCCTGGAACCCCACCAGGAAGCCTATGAAACGGCGCTGAAAGCGGACTACACCGAGCAGCTGGCCGACCTCACCGACGAAAACGCCATCGCCCTGCGGGACGCCGGGGCCAAATACTTTACCGATAAGGACGCCCAGGAAAAGCTGAACGCGGAATTCATCAAGCTGACCAAAGAACAGCAGGAAAATCCCGAAGTGGACCGGGTGCTGCTCACCTTCACCCAGTTCCTGGGCAATAACGCCGGAACCATCCAGAAATTCCAAAGCGCCGTTTCCTTCTCCACCATCCTGTTCTGGGCCATGGCGACGTTGGTCGGCACCGTGCAGGGCGGCATCCAGGCCGTCAGCCGCAGCTACTTCGGCAAGCTGATTCCCAAGGAGCGCAGCAACGAGTTCTTCGGCTTCTTCGATATCTTCGGCAAGTTCGCCTCCGTTTTAGGCCCGGTGCTGTATTCCACCATCGGCGCCTGGACGGGCCGTTCCTCCTTCGGCGTGCTGGCCCTGATCGCCCTGTTCCTGGTGGGCCTCGTCATCATGACCGCCGGGAAGAAAGAGCTTGACGCCCTGGAAAGCGGAAGCAAAGCATAAACCAAATTTTTTCTGGGGGAAACCATTCTTTGGTGGCCAAAGAATGGTTTCCCCCAGACCCCCTTCCAAGAAAGCCGCATATAAGGGTTGGCTGTTTCACAATTTGTGAGGCAGCCATTTTTGTTTGAAAATATTGTCGAACGTTTTTCCCCCGGACCGCATAAACACCCATTTTTCGCGGCAGGATACCAAGGGGAAGGGCCAGAATGATTCCACCCATGTACTTTCAGGAGGGATGGAACATGGACTTTGAACGGCGGCGGGATACCGTGACGGTGCGTATTGCCGGGGAACTGGATCATTGCAGCGCCCAGCCTATCCGGCGGGAATTGGACGGGCTGATTTCCGATCCGGGGGTGAAAAAGCTGGTAATGGATTTACAGGATATGGCCTTTATGGATTCCTCGGGCATCGGCGTGATTCTGGGGCGCTACCGCACCCTTGCCCAGCGGGGCGGGAAGGTGGCGGTGAAAAACATGAATCCCCAGGTGAAAAAAGTGTTTCTTTTGTCCGGCATGGATCAGGTCATTCAAATTATGTAAGGGAGATAAAGCACATGCAGATCATCAACGAAATGAAGCTGGAATTTATGGGCGTGCCGGAAAACGAGGGCTTTGCCCGGGTGGCCGTCAGCGCCTTCGCCGTGCAGCTGGACCCCACCTTGGACGTGCTTGCCGACATCAAAACCGCCGTCAGCGAGGCCGTGACCAACGCCATCGTGCACGGCTACGCCGACGCAGCCGGCGGCACCGTGACCGTCACCGCCGCCCTGCGGGACGACGGGATGCTGGCCCTGGAAATCATGGACAAAGGAAAGGGCATTGACGACATCCACCGGGCCATGCAGCCCTTTTTCACCACCCAGCCGGAAAAGGAGCGCTCCGGCATGGGCTTTTCCGTGATGCAGACCTTCATGGACAAGGTGACGGTGGAATCGAAGCTCGGCGAAGGCACCACCGTGCGCATGCTCAAGCGCCTGCGGGAGGGCTGACATGAGCCTGTACGCCTTGGCGCAGGCGGGAGACCCGGACGCCTTAGCGGCCCTGGTGCGGCGGCATATGCCCCTGGTGCAGGCCCTGAGCCGCCGCTTTCAAAGCCCGGAGGACGCCTTTCAGCAGGGCTGTGTGGGGCTGGTTTCCGCCATCCGCCGGTATCAGGAGGACGCGGGCTTCGCCTTTTCCACCTACGCCGTGCCGGTGATCTTAGGCGAAATGCGGCGGAGCGCCTGCCGGGACATGGGCTGGCGCACCCGGAATAAGCTCAAGCGTGCCCGGGATTATCAGGAGCAGCAGCTTCGGCAGTTTGGCCGCATGCCATCCGCAAAGGAAACCGCCGAAAAAGCGGGCCTGCCCCCGGAGGAGCTGGCCCTTCTGCTGGAAATGGAAAAAGGCCCGGTCTACGATGAAACCGGCCTTTTGCTTTCGTCCCTCCCCGATCCCGGCGGGGACGCCTGGCTGCTGCGCTTCTGCATCCGGGATATCCTTTCCCGCCTGCCGGGAGAAGAAAGCTGGCTCATCCGCCAGCGCTTTCTGCTGGGCCGCACCCAGACCGAGCTGGCCCAGGCCCTGCAAATCACCCAGTCCAGCTTTTCCCGCCGGGAAAAACGCGCCCGCGCCCACTTTCAGCAGGCGTGGATGGAGCAGGAAAGGGGAAGGGAAAGGACATTTTAAGATAGAGTGGAGAGTTGAGAGTGGAGAGTTGAGAGTGGAGAGTTGAGATTTATATAGTCAATCAAATGGGGTTCTCTGGTGATAAACGCTATATCATCTCAACTCTCAACTCTTCACTCTTAACTCTCGTTGAAGTTTGTCCAGCCACTGTCCGCAGCCCTCCACAATATCGTCGCAGGCCGTGTCGAAATCCCCGGTATACCAGGGATCGGCAATGTCCCGAGGGCGAGGGCTGTGCTCCAGCAGCAGATGGATTTTGCCCTTGGGGTCGCCCCCGCAGATGCGGCGCATGTTGGATAAATTGCGGTTTTCCATGCCTATCAGAAGGTCATATTCGTCGTAATCCGCTTTGGTCATCTTCCGGGCGCGTTTGCCCCGGCAATCGATGCCTAAGGAATGGAGCTTCCGTTGAGCGGGCGGGTACACGGGATTGCCGTATTCCTCGTCGCTGGTGGCGGCGGAAGCGATGAAGAATTCCCCGCCCAGGCCCCGCTTTTCCGCCATATCCCGAAAAATGAATTCCGCCATGGGGCTGCGGCAGATATTGCCCAGGCAAACCATAAGGACTCGAAGCATTGCAATCGATCTCCCTTCGAGCAGAGTTGAGAGTTGGGAGTTGAGAGTTGAGATCATAGATAGTCTTTCCATTAGGCTTCTGAACATATTCGCTATGTAAATCTCAACTCTCCACTCTCAACTCTTCACTCTGCATTTGTCGGCTGAATCAGCCTCACTCCGCGCTTAGCCACGTAGTCGATGGGCAGCCAGTACTCCAGGCCGCCGTATTCGTCGGTTTCAAAATACCAGCGCGCGCCGGGCAGATCGTCCGGGGACAGGGCGGCCCGGTAGGCCCCGCTGCGGGTCTGGTAAGCGGGTGCCGCGCCGTTGATGCGTTCAAAGGTGGCGCTGGGCGCGGAATCCACCACCCGGATCATGGTGCCGTCCTCGTTCCTGCCGCACACCAGAGCAATGTGCCCACGGGCGATGGAAAAGCTGAAATACGCCCCTTCGTCCAGCAATTGCAAAATTTGGTTTTTATCGTCGTACAGCTTCCCCCGGGTGGTAAAACCAAAGTGCTTGGCGGCGGTGTTGATGAGCAGTTCGTTGCTGGTGCCCTCCTCGGGGATCAGGCAATTGGCGTACTTGACAGCCAAATTTTCCGGCAGCACCGCGTCCTCCGTGTGCCCCATGCGCTGCAGCGCGTGGGACAGGGTGAAAATGGCGCAGCCCGACTTGCCCAAATTGCTGTGGCGGTATTTTTTATCCTTCCACCAGCCGTCCTTCTGGCTGTAAATGTCGGCAAGCCCGGCCTGCGGCGGCAGGCTGCCGTCCACGGTAAAGGCGGCTTCCTGTGTGCGGGTCAGGCCGTTTGTATCGGTCACGGTGACGGTGAGTACATATTCCCCCGCCTCCCGGGGCCGGTACGCGGCGGCGAAATGATCTCCCTTTTCACTTTCAGCGAGCGTTTTTCCGTTCAGTGCCAGGGCGTACCGGGTCTGGCAGTTCTCCCAGGCGGCCACGGTAATGTCCAGCACCTCCCCCACCGCCAAGGTTTCGGCGCTGAGGGTCACGGTCATTTCTCCTTCGGGCAGGGCGGCGGAAGCCTTGGGCGGCACGGCGAAGCCGGTGTAATCCCGCGTCAGCAGCACCTTGGCCCCTTCCGCGTCCACCAGCGCCCCGTACGCATACTGGTCTTTCCCGTTAAAAAAGCAGCACCGCCAGGTGTTCCCCTCCGCCTCCACGGCGCTGTACAGGTTTGTTTTTCCAAAGGCCTTGAACTGCTTTTTCAGGGCCTTTTCCGCCGCCGCGGCGGCTTCCGCGGGGATCACGGTTTCCCCCTCGGCGGGGCCGGTCAGGGCGATTTTGGATATATCCGCCCAGCCGCAGCCTTCCTCGGCCAGCACCAGACACCGATCGTTTTCGATCATCGTCACGGTCACGGCGGTTCCGGCGGCCAGGGCCGCGACCGTTTTCCCCTCATTGCCGGAGGCGGTCGTCAGCTCGCAGGGGGCGGTCACCGTGCCCGCTTCCGTCATCCAGTCCTGGATTCCGGTGGGTTCCTGGTACTGGAAGGTAAAGTGGCTTACTTCCACCCAGCCTTCCCTTCCGTCCACCAGGGCCTTTGCCCAGTCTCCTGCCACGGAAAGCACTTCCACCGGGCTTGCGCAGGAAATGGGGCCTAAGATGGCCGCGGCCTCCTCCGGTTCTGCGCGCAGCAGGGCCGAGCCGCCGTCCAAATATACCGTCTGCCCCGGCAGGTTGGAGGGCAGCTTCAAAAACTGTGTTTTCACATAGCCCGTCTTTTTCTTATAGACGATCCGGCTCCATACTTCCCCGGCTTCCTTCACCTCCACCAGGGTTTTATTGGGCACGGATTCCAAGGGGGTGGATTTTTCGTCCGCCTTTTTCCGGATGTTCAGCGCGCCGCCCGGCGTGACCACCCGGGCCGTTTCGCCCAGGGCCGCGCAGAGCGCGCAGAGCAGAAAAACCATCACCGCGAAAAATAATAGCCGCTTGCCGTGTTTCACGTTCATTCCCCTTACTTGCTTTGGTGTCACCGCACCCCATTTTATCACAAGTCCGCATGAATTACAAATTGGGATTTGACGGGGATGGGGAAACCAGCGGGGCTTTGCCCCGCACCCCACCAGGGCGGTGACCGCCCTGGACCCACTCCTGCGGAAATTATTTGATACGTTGAAAGAACTGGCTTCCCGCTGTTGCTTGGAAAGAAAAGCAAAGCTTCCATCCGTTCTGCTTCTGGCCCGGCGGCTGAAAGCCGCCAATCCGGATGCTGCGCATCCGGGGAAAGCCGGGGAATAATCCCTTAGGGGAAAGCGAGCTTTCCCCTTGGGATTTTCCCGGCTTTCTGTGGGCCAGAAGCTTCAAACTTTCGTAAACCCCAGCGCGGCAGGCAGAAGTTGTCTGCTTGTTTCATTCAAGCCTTTTCGCCTGTTGGTGTCCAGAGGCCGAAGGCCTTTGGTCAGGGGTTTGGGGGCGGAGAGCCCCCAACGTCTCCCACACCAAATCCTATTTTTCATTCATATGCAGGTCATGTTTTTTACATTTTTCCTCGTGCTTGCAATCCGGGCGCAACTATGCCATAATAGAGGAAACAAAAAAGCGAGGTGTTCCTTCCGATGGCTGCCGGGATTTGGGTCAGGCTGGTGAAAAAGAACCGCATCGAAAAGGACGTGACCGTTGCGTGCGCCCGGTCGGACTGGCAGGAAGCGCTTGCCCAGGCCTGCCATGCGTTGGACATGGGCAGGCCCCTGGTGCTGCCCCGCCACGAACGGGATTGGGAGCAGTTTTCCCAGGCCCGGTTTTTGAAGGAGCACTTCGTGGAGGACGTGCCCTTCGACCGCATGGAAGTGGAATTTATCGACCCGGACCAGAAGCGGAAGCAGCCGGGCATTCTGTAAGTTGGAGAAAAATATGCGCATCAAGGTTTTATGCTTTTTGTCCCTGCTGTTCTGCCTGATCGCGGTTTCCGCCAGCGCGGATATCGTGTTCAGCGAGGTCATGGCCTCCAACGGCGTCTATACCAACGGGGAAGCCTACGACTGGGTGGAGATCCGCAACACCGGCAAAAAAGCCGTGGATCTCAGCGGTTATTATCTTTCCGACAGCAAAAAGAATCCCACCAAATGGGCCTTCCCGGCCAAAACCACCGTAAAAGCGGGGGCGTACATCCTGGTTTACTGCACGGGAGAGGACATGAGCGCCGGGAAAAACGGGGTTTATTACGCCAACTTCAAAATCTCCGCTTCCGGGGACAGGCTGATCCTGACGGAGCCGGACGGCGTGACCAAGGCGGCTTCTCTCGACATCCCCGCCCAGTACGGCAACGTATCCTGGGGCCTGCCGGAGGGCGGTAATGAATACCTGTATTTTGCGGAAGCCACGCCGGGCAAAAAGAACCCCAAAACGGGCTATGCTTCTCAAACGGACGCGCCGGTGATCCTGACCGCCGGGGGCTTTTACGGCGGCCCCGTGACCGTGACGGTGCAATCCGCATCCAAAGTGCGCTATACCCTGGACGGCTCCACGCCTACGGAAAAATCCAAGGTGTTCCCGGCGGAGGGGCTTACTTTCTCAAAAACCGCCGTGCTGCGGGTGCGGGCCTTTGAAAGCGACCAGGTGCCCTCCCCCACGGTTTCGGCTTCCTATTTCATCGGCCTTTCCCAGCCCGTGCCGGTGATTTCCCTGATCACCGATGAAAAATACCTGTTCGATAAAAAGACCGGCGCGCTGGTGAAGGGAAACAATGAAAGCTTCCCCAATTACGAACGGGAATGGGAATACCCCGTCAATATCGAATATTTTGACGCAAACGGCACGGGCGAAATCAACCAGATGGGCACCTTCACGGCGGCGGGCCATTCTGCCCGGCAGAACGCCCAGAAATCTATCGCCATCTACGCCCGCAAGGCGTACGGGCCTGAACGGTTTTCTTTCAATCCCTTCCCCAACCGGGACTATGACAGCTACAAATCCCTGCTGCTGCGTTCCGCCAATTCGGACGCCTTTTCCACCCGCCTGCGGGACCCGGTGATTTCTTCCCTGGCTGAACCTCTGAGCATCATTTATCAGGACGCCTTAGCCATCGAAGTGTACATCAACGGCCAGTATTGGGGGCATTACAATTTAAGGGAGAAGATCAACAAGTATTTCGTGGCCCAGTGGGAGGGCGTCACCGACGAAAAGGACATTGACAGCATCGACATCCTGGCCCGCACGGGACGGGACGAATTTTTGCAGAACGGCAGCAACGAGGATTGGCTGGCTCTGTGCGACTTCTGCAAAACCAAAGACCTGAACGTGCCGGAAAATCTGCAATACGTGTTAGACCGGCTGGACGTCGACAGCCTGTTCACCCACACGGCCTTTGAAATCATCATCGGCAACAACGATTTTACCAACGTGCGGGTGTACCGGGTGCCGGGAGGCAAATGGAAATACCTGCTGTTCGACGTGGAGGCGGGCTTCCTGTCCATGGAATCGGGGCCCATGAATTACTACATCAAAAAGGTGAACGACAAGGTGCAGGGCTTCCGCCATGAACCATTGGCGGCGCTTTTGAACGTGCCGGAAATGAAAGCGGCGTTCCTGAAACGGTTCGCGAAAGTGCTGGAGCTTTCCTTCCAGTGGCCCTATGTCGAAGCCCATTTCGCGCCCTGGGAAGAAACGCTGGAAACCCTGCTGCCCCGGCATTTGGAGCGCTGGCCCCATTTTACCCTGAAAGCCTGGCGGCAGAACGTGGACGCGGTGAAATACTACGCCCGCATGCGGCCCGTCAAGATCGTGGGCATGCTGCAAAAGCACATGAAGCTGACCGACGCGGAAGTGGAACAGTATTTCGGGGAAACACAGCGATTGCTGGAAGGGCTGAACATCTTAAAATGAGGACGCTGGAGGAATTAAAGGGCATCGGCAAGGCCCGGCTGGAAACCTTGAAGACGGCGGGCATCCGCACCCTGACCGATCTTTTGCTGACCCTGCCGGTGCGCTACCAGGATACATCCACTGTCACGCCCCTTGCCGAAGCGGCCCCCGGTATGGAGCTCTGCGTTTCCGGCTATCCCAAGGCAGCGCCGCGCCTGAGCCGCTTTCGCGGGCTCACCTCCGTCACCCTGCGCCTGTGCGACGAAACAGGCGGCCTGCCCATCGTCTGGTTCAATCAGCCCTGGCTGCAAACCCAGATCAAGCCGGACGCGCTCCTGACCCTGTACGGCAGGGTGGATCGGGACAAGCAGGGCCGCGTGCGCATGGTCAGCCCCGTGATCGTCAGGGAACGGGGCATTTTGCCCGTGTACCGGGCGCTGCCCGGCATCCCGCCCAAGGCCATGCGGGACATGATGCGGCAGGCCCTGACCCAGTTGGAGGACTGCTGCCCCGAAACCCTGCCGGATATCCTTCGGATCAAATACCGCCTGTGCGAACGCAACTTCGCCCTGCGGCAGGCTCACTTCCCGGAAACCAAAGAGAATTTAGCCATTGCCCTGCGCCGGGTGTCCTTTGAAGGGATGCTGCTGTATCAGGCCGCCGCCGCTTCCCTGCGGGGAGAGCGGGCCAAGGGCATCGTGATCGACGTACCGGAAAAGGCTGTGGACGCTTACTGGGCTTCCCTGCCCTTCCCGCCCACGGGCGCGCAAAACCGGGTGCTCAGGGAAATCGCCGCCGATTTGGCCGCCCCCTCCGCCATGGGCCGCATGATCCAGGGGGACGTGGGCTGCGGCAAAACGGCCCTGGCCTTCGGGGCCATGGCGCTGACGGCCCGGGCCGGGTATCAGTGCGCCCTGATGGCCCCCACGGAAATCCTGGCCCGGCAGCACTTGGAAAGCGCAAAAAAGATGCTGGAACCGCTGGGCATTTCCTGCGGCCTGCTGCTGGGCGGCATGAAAGCAAAGGAACGGCGGGAAGCGCTGGAAAGCATCGCTTCCGGCCAGTGGCAGGCGGTGATCGGCACCCACGCCCTGATTTCCGAAGGGGTGGCATATAAAAATTTGGGGCTGGTGGTCACGGACGAGCAGCACCGCTTCGGCGTGCGCCAGCGCCGCCTTTTGAGCAAAAAAGCGGCGGAAAGCGATAATTCGCCCAACGAGCTGGTCATGTCCGCCACGCCCATTCCCCGCACGCTGGCCCTGGTGCTCTACGGCGATTTGGATTTATCGGTGGTGGACGAGCTGCCGCCGGGCCGCACGCCGGTGAAAACCCGCCTGGTACCGGAGGAAAAGCGGGAAGGGCTGTACGATTTCATCAAAAAAGAAGCGGCAAAAGGGCGGCAGACCTACATCGTGTGCCCCTTGGTGGAGGAAAGCGAGCAGATCGACGCCCGCAGCGCCCAGGAAACCTACGCGGAGCTGTGCACCGGCCCCCTGTCCGATTTGCGTTTGGGCCTCACCTTCGGGGAGCAGGACGCCGCCGAAAAGGAAGAAACCATCCGCCGCTTTGCCCAGGGAGAATTGGACGTGCTGGTGTCCACCACCGTGATCGAGGTGGGCGTCAACGTCCCATCCGCCACGGTGATGGTGATCGAAAACGCCGACCGGTTCGGCCTTTCCCAGCTGCACCAGCTTCGGGGCCGGGTAGGGCGCGGGGCGGAAGAAAGCTGGTGCTTCCTCATGGCCGCGCCCAACGAACGGTTAAAAACCCTGTGCGAAACGGGCGACGGCTTCAAGATCGCCCAGAAAGATTTGGAGCTGCGCGGCCCCGGCGATTTCCTGGGCACCCGCCAGCACGGGGATACCCTGATCCCCGGCATGGCCCTGGGCGCGGACGTGCAAATGCTGGAGGAAACCTCCAATTGCCTGAAGTGGCTGCGTTCCCCCGGCTGCGAGGAAGAATGGGCGCAGGTAAAACACAGCGCCCAGGCCGCGTTCAGCCGGGCGCTGGATGAAATCGCTATGAACTGATGCATGGATCGACCCGTATGATCGCCCGATGCCGCGGCCCGCGCGGAGGCTGCACCCTCTATTTCGTTTCCAGGAGCCATCCGAAAAAAAGTGAAAATGTCATTTTCTGTCACGATTGGTTTGACATGTCGGCTGTTTTTTCGTATAATAAATAGGAATGTCTTTTCCTGCCCACAGGTCCGGTAAGAAGCAGCGAACAAAGTCGGACAGAATACAGTGGACCGGTCAGCGTTCCAAAGGGATTTAGAAAGCCAAACGGAAAGCAGGGGGATGAGCGCTGACTATGGGCAAAAGGAATTCTGCCATCGACTTGATCAAACTAATCAAGTTTTTTTTGAAGTACTGCTGGCTGATTTTGCTGTGCGCGGTCGTCGGCTTTGGATATATGTACTATAACGCCACAAAAAACAAAGTCGTAACCTACACGGCCTCTGGCACGATGTATATATACAACGGGAATCCGAATGTGATCAATTACGGCTATACCAGCACTTCGGATCTGAACAGCGCCGTGCAGCTCCTGGATACGTATATGGTGGTCATCCAGAGCAACAAGGTGCTGGACGTGGTGGCGGAGCGGCTTACTGAGGATTATCCTTCCATTACGCCCGATTATATCGCCACCACCCTGTCTATGGGGTCGATTGCTCAAACCGGTGTGTTCACCGTCAGCTGTACCGCTGTCGATCCGCAGCTCGCCGCGGACATCTGCAACGCCGTCATGGACATTGCGCCGAATGAAATCAAACGCGTGGTGAGCGCGGGCAGTATTGAGATCATCGACAAAGCCACCGTTCCCACTGTACCTGATTACAGCTCCCCTATGAAAAAATCCCTGACCGGCGCGATGGCCGGCGCCGCGGGCGCCGCCATGCTGCTGCTGCTGGCTTTCCTGATGTACCGCAAGGTTCGGGATACCAAAGAACTGACCTCGCAGTACACGCTCCCCATCCTCGCTTCTATCCGGTACGAAAAGAAGGACAGCAAGGATCCTCAAAAATTCCTTCTGAATAAAAACAGCCCCCTGGATGTGCTGGAAGCGTACGCCAAACTGCGGATGAACACGCTGAGCACCCTGGCCGGTCAGGATAAGCACAGCGTCATTATCACCAGCGCCATATCCGGCGAAGGAAAATCCACTGTCTCCGCCAATTTGGCCGTTTCATTTGCCCTGAGTGGGCGGAGTGTGCTGCTGGTGGACGCCGATATGCGGCGCGCCTGCCAAGGCGAAATCTTCAAGTATGACGAACGAATTCCGGGTCTTTCCGACGTTATCCTCGGAAAATGCGCCTGGGAAAGCACCCTGATCAAAACGAGCCTGAGCAACATGGATGTGCTGCCCGCCGGGTCCGTTTTTCCGAACCCCACAGAATTATTGAATTCGGCCGCGATCCGTGAACTTCTGCCGAAGCTGGAACAGGCATACGACATGGTGCTGATCGATGTGCCGCCTGTGAATATTGTCGGTGATGCTTTTGATCTTTCTCCCATCGTCGCCGGCGGCATTTTTATGGTCCGCCAGCGATATTCGGATCACAGGGAAATCCGCAAAGCGCTGCTCCAGGCGGAAATGAGCAAACTGAATTTGCTTGGCTTCGTATATTTCGGGCAAAACGCGGAACACACCGGAAACAGCCGATACTATAAAAACTATTATTCCAAATACGATGCGCGAGACAAAGCATCCCAAAAAAAGTTTGTCAATCGCAGCGAAACGTCAAACCAGGAGTAATATTATGAAGCATGGATTTATTCGGAAAAGTTTGTTAATTATCTTTATTGTGATTATTCTGGCATCTGCCATTCCCACCGTAAACGCGCAAAGCAATCAGGCGCTGTCTATCCCGGTATTCACGGAGACAGACTGCGTTTGGGATGAACAGGGCAACCTGATCAGTGAAACAGCCCATGGACCGAACGGCGAGCCTGCCCTGAACAGCCGGGGATTTGCCCAGGCCCGGTATACCTGGGATGCGTACGGCAATCTGCTCACGGAAGCATTTTTCGGCCTGAACGGCGAGCCTGTCGTCGCGGACGGCGGATATGCCCGGTCGGAGTATACATACCGCCGTCAGAAGGACGGAACAAGCTATGTGCTGACCGAAGACCGCTACGCGCCGGACGGCAGCAGAGCACAGATCCCCGGCAGCTACAGCTATCGCCGGGACGCATGGGAGGGTGACCAGATCCTTTCCAGCGAATATTTTGACGCCAATGGCGCCCTGACCAAGCCGACCGGGGGCTATGCCCAGATTCTGTATGACGTTGACATCGACCGCGGCGCCAACACAAAAACCATCGTCAAACGATACCTGGATGCCGACGGCTCGCCCCTGATTGGCGCGGAAGGCGGCGCCACAGTCATCCTTGTTTATACGGAAATAAGCAGCAAGCCCCAGAACCCAGAGATTGAAAGCAATTATCTGGGCCTGGAGATGGATTCCGGCAAACGCGGCGACGATACGAACGGCGGCGTTACCAGAAGCTGGAGGCTGCTGTCCGCGGAAATATTCACGCTGGACGGCTCAAAATCCTTAGGTTCGGATCAATGGCATTTCATGATCAATACCTATGACGCAAGGGGCAACCTGACGCGGGTGGATTATTTCGATACGGAGAACCAGCCAATCATCTCAAGCAGGGGCTATGCTTCTTTGCTGAATACTTACGACGAACGGGACCGCGTGGTGGAAACGGATTATTTTGGCAAGGACGGCGAGCTCGTCAAGATGATCGGCGGGTATGCCAAGCTGACGTACGAGTACTATGAGGCATCGGACCGAATCCATTTCATTCGTTACTTCGGCGCGGACGGGAACCGCACCATGCTCTCCAGCGGCATTTCCATGGAAGAAAGGGAATACGGCGGCGCGGACTTCGATTACCGCATCACGTATTACGATATCCTGGACGAGTATACCATGTTCAATCAGGGATATGCCCGTCATGACTATTTGTATCACGAAAATCGCGGATATAATAAAAGCAACTACGAGCGGTGGATCGTCGACCCTACGGCGATTGAACAGGAACGGTTTTTCGGCACGGATCTGGAGCTGATCCAGGTCAAAGCCGGATATGCGGGCCGCGTAAATGAATACAACGAATACAACCAGGTAGCCCGTACAATATACATGAGCGACACATGGCAGCCTGTGCGGAACGAAGAAACGCAGTATGCCTCCGTTACATATACGTATGCCGGCACCAGCGTCGGTGAGAACGCTATTCATGAGGCATATTACGACGAGAACGGCGCTCCCTGTGAGTCCACCAACGGCGCGTACGCGCGAAGCATGGTATACGGCGGCCCGAAGCAAAACCTGCTGCTGGAAGAAGCTTTCTTCACAGCCGACGGGGAAAAAGACACCAACGTGACGAACAACGCGCATCGGGTGGTATACAGCTATAACGGGGATCTTTTGCAGACGTCGGTCCGGTATTTTGGCAAAGACGGCAACCCGTCCAGGGACTACCAGGGCATTGCCACCCTGCTGCGTGAATACAACCGGGACGGCAGCCTGCTCTGGCAAGCCACCTTCGGCACCGACGGCAATCTGATCGCGGCGGGCGGCCAGGGCGCGGTACAGGTGCATACTTACGACTATTCCAAGCATCTTACGGGGGAAAAGTACTACGGCGCCGACGGTTCCGCGCTGACGCAGGCGGCGGGCTATGCCTCCGTCACCTATGAATACGACAACAACGGAAACAGAACCGTCACCAATTATTTCAACGCGGAGGACGCGCCCACCCTTGTGTCAGGCCGGGCAAAAGTCGTTCGGGAATATGACCAGCAGCATCATATCATTTATGAAGCGAATTACGGCAGCGACCTGAATCCGATCCTGGTCAGCGGCGGATATTCCGCCAGGCGGTTATCCTATGACCCGCTGCTTGGCGTCACCACGAAGGTGGAATACCTGAATACCGACGGCAGGCCCGTGCTGCTTTCCTCGGGCTACGCCTCCTATGAATTAAAGTACGATGCCGCCGGAAACCTGCTGCGCCGCGCGTATTTTGACGAGGAGGGGCAGCCCGTCTCGCCGCCTTTCGTCGGTTATGCCTGGTTTGAAAGAAAGGTCGATGTCCAGGGCAGAGTGCTGGAAGAAGCATACTACAACGCGGACGGCAGCCTGATCGAAAACCGCGATCGCTACGCGGTGATCACGACGGCTTACGACGACGAAAACAACAAAGAAACCCTGACTTACCTGGGTACGGATCGGCTGCCGGCGGACACCGTCTTTGGCTTTGCCAGCAAAGAAACGGTTTATGATCACGCCCGCAACATTCTCAGCGAAAGCTACTTTGGCTCGGACGGACAGCCCACCGCCATCCCGGACGGCTATCATCAGGCCGTCTTCACCTGGGACACGGAAGGCCACATGCTGTCCGAAGCGTACCTGGACGTGAATGGCAGCCCGGCGGAATGCCCGGACGGATACGCCTCTTTCATCCGTGAGTACGACCTGCGCGGCAATCTGGTCCGCGAGGTCTATTACGGCATGGACGGCCGGATCACCAATATCAGCGCCGGCGCCGCGGAGATCAGACGTGTATATGACCTGGAAAACCGTCTGATCAGCGAGAGCTATTATGATGAAACCGGAGCGTTTTATATGCTTCGGGGTGATTACGCCTCCGTGGAGTATGAATACGACGGCCATGGCGACATTTTAAGAGAAGCGTATTTCGGCCTGGACAGGACGCCCGTTGTGTCTTCCAAGGGGTATGCCCTGAAAACCTGCACCTACGACGATGCCGGCCACATGCTCACCGAAGAATATTCGGACGGCATGGGCAATCTGATCGTCCAGGCCCTGGGCTATGCCCGCAAGGTACAGACCTGGAATCCCATGGGTTTCCTGACCAGCGAGGCTTATTTCGGAGACGACGGCCAGTATATCCTGCAAGCCGGCCGGTACAGCTATAAAACCTACCAGCGGGACGCCAACGGCCTGTGCACAGAGGAAGCCTGGTTCTACTTTGAAGGCGAGTCCACCATTATGCCGGAAGGCTATAACCGCATCACCTACGAATATGACGCGGCGGGCAACTGCATCCGTTCCATCTGGTATTTTGACGGCGACATTGTAATGGTCGAGGATGGCTACGCCGCCGCCGAATATGAATACGACGCCCGGGGACGCAAGACAAAAGAAAGCTACCTGGACGAAAATATGGAACGCGTCATGGTGCGGCAAGGCTATTCAGCCATCGTTCGGATCTACGACAACGCGGGGAACACCCTGCAGGTTCGTTATCTGGATGAAAAAGACGATCTGGTTCTGCTGCCGGAAGGCTTCAGCGTATGGCAGCGTGAATATGACCAGCATAACCACGTGATCCTGGAACAGTACCTGGACGAAAATGAGCGCATCGCATCGCTGACACAGCGGGCAGTGGCTTACCGAAGGTTCTACGACGCCCGCGGCAACCTGATCCGCGTGGAAAACCTGAACGCCGGCATGCAGCCGGTGGAAACGCAGTTCGGATACGCCACCATCACGTTCTCCTATGACGCGCAGGACCGCAGGATCAGCGAAGACTACCTGGGCGTCAACGGCCTGAACGTCATGATTTCCGCGGGTTATTCCGGGATCCGCTATGAATACAGCGATCAGGGAAAGGTATGGCGCACCACCTACGTGGATACGTTCGGACAGCCCACGCTGTTCAAGGACGGCTACGCCGCCGTACAGTACCTCTACGACGAAAACCTGTATGTCAGAAGCATCATTTATCTGGATGAAAAATTCGAGCGCACCTATATCAGCGCCGGGTATTCCGCCATCCTGCGAACCGTGGATAAAAACGGGAATGTCCTGACGGAAACCTACCTGGACAGCGAGGATTCGCCCGTCCCGTGTTCCGACGGTTTTGCCACCATGCGCAACACCTGGGATGACCGTCATCGCCTGGTTAGGCAGCAGTACCTGGACGTGGAAGGACAGCCCAAAACCTTAACCAGCGGCTACAGCGCCGTCGGCTATGTCTACGATAACAGCGACAATCTGATCCGTAAATCCTACTATAACACGAAAGGCGCGCTCACCTGGTGCCAGAACGGCTATTGCGAGATCCTGTACCAGTATGACGCCAGGAATAACTGCATTGAGGAAAAGCTGATCAATGCCCAGGGCCAGCCCGCGATCCACACCACCGGCCGTTATTCTTCCCTGAGGCGCACCGTGGATCCGGACGGCCGCATCCTTTCCGTAAAATACTTTGACACGGCAGGCAATCCGATATCCTACGCAAACGACTATGCGGAAATCCGCTACACCTACGACCTGGCCGGCCGTGAAACGTCCGTCAGCTATTATGACCGGGCCGGCAATCTCACCGCCAATCTGCGGAGGTATGCCAAGAAAACCACTGCCTATAACAGCTTGGGCAACGTGACGGAAGAAGCCTACTACGATATCGACGGCAACCTGACGGACACGACCATGAACTATGCCATGGCGATCTATACCTACGACAGCCTTGGCAACCTCACATCCGAAAGATATCTGGATACCAATGCCCTTGGCGTCATTCCCGAAGGGGCGCAGTACGCCTACGCTATCATGGATTACGATGACAGCAGCAGGCTTATCAGCGAAGAATTCTTCGATGAGTATGACAGGTTCGCGCCCGGCCAGAAAGGCTACGCCGCCCACTACATTTCCTATTCGGAAAGCGGACTTGTGGAGGAAGAATACTACCTGGACATCTACGGCCAGCCCATGGTCATAGACGGCTACAGCAGGCGTACCCTGATTGCCGAAAACGAAGGGGATCAGACCTACGTAATGCAGATCATCGATGAAACGCTGCCGGAGGATTCCCTCATCTATACCGTCCAGACATTCAACCGTTACGACCAGCCCATTGTCATCCGCTATATGGACGCGCAGGACAACGCGGCCATCGGCCCCGAGGGCTGCAGCATGGTAACCAGGGAATACACCAGCCGTGGGCAGATTTCACTGGAGCTGTACTTCGACGCCGACGGAAACCCCACGGCCGTGGACGGCGTTTACGGCGTTCGCAGCGATTATTCAGCTTTTGCCAAGTTGGAAAAAGAAACCTGGCTGGATGAAAACGGCAATCCGGCAGTCACCAAAGACGGTTATGCCTCCAAGCTGTACGATTATGACCTGAGCAACTCCCAGTGGGTGGAAAAATACTTCTGCTACTATCTGGATCCGAACGGCACTTTCTGCGCCGCTCAAAACGGTGCATGGGGCATCAGCACCCTGTACTATCCGGTGACAAGGATTCATGAAGTGACCTTCCTGAACGAAAACGGCGCCGCGGTGACCACGGCGGACGGTTACGCCATTCTGGAATACGAAACGGATGAAAACGGAAACGTGACCTGGGAAGGCTACTATGACAGCTACCATGCCGCGGCGGTCTGCTCGGAGGGATATTCCAGCGTGGAACGCGGTTATGACGGCGAGGGAAGGCTGATTTCCGAACGGTATCTGGACCGGTATAACAAACTGACCAACAACAGCCAGGGCATTGCGGGCTGGAACGGCTACTATACGGCGGACGGCAAACTGGTCATCACCAGCCAATACGACATGGACAGACAGCCTGTAACGACGGATCATGAGTAAAGGAGGACGCGATCATATAAGACAAAATTCGGCTCATTCGTCACAAGAAACACGAACGTTCCTTACTGCGATCTCAGGAAGATTTTCGTTCATTTTTACGCTCAAGAGCCTCACGCCATCCTTTTATCATAGGAGGTATGATTATGCGAATGCCTTCGGCGCTGCGCTATGGTCACCTGAAATATTTAAGCTTTTTGCTGTTGGACTTAGCATGTATCATACTTTCAAGCTATTTGGCTTATTCTATCTATCTGGAATTAAGCCACAGAAGGTTTAACTATTCTGTCGTGTCGATCATGATCGTTATCGATATCATCGTTACTTTGGTGTTCAATACGCTCAGCCTTGCACTTCGCTGGAGAAAACGCAGAGAGCTTTTTGAATCAGCAAGACATACGCTGATCTGTCTGTTCATATTGGGCCTGTATTTATTCCTGACAAAAACGAGCGCTGATTACTCTCGCGTAGCGGTCATAACGTCTTATGGAATATATTTTGGGCTCATTGTATTATTCAGAACAGCATGGAGATATATTCTTGCCAAATGCCGTCGGAAGCCGGGGAAACCTTCGGTTTTGCTGATGACAACAGACCGGTTTGTCGATGAAGGCATAAAAAGCCTGCAAGGGTTGAATTATCATGTCCAATATCTGTATTTTCTTGAAAAGAACGATAAAACGGAGATAAATGGGATTCCGGTTGTGCAGGATGTGAAGGAAGCGGCTTCTGTCATCTGTTGGAAGGAAATTGATAAAATATACATCTATGGGCTGAATCATCAAATGGTGCCGGAATACCTGTCGAACGCGTGTAAAGAGATGAAAATCAATCTGGATCTGGTCGATTTTCATTACCGGGTGATCGATGTAACGATGAAACAGTATGAGGATCCAAAGTTTGGATCACTGTTCTTTCTGGAAGGAAAACGAGACGTTCCGTTTCAAATCCGAAGAGTTTATTGGATTACAGAAACACAAGCGGCCCTTCATCGCGGCTTTCACGCCCACAAGCTGAATTGCCAGCTCCTTTACTGTCCCTACGGCGTTATCGATATTCTCCTGGATGACGGCGAGCAAAAGACAACGGTCACCTTGGATAAACCCGGAAAGGGCTTGCTCATTATGCCTGGCCTTTGGAGGGAAATGGTTTGGAAGCAAAGCGGTTCTATACTCTGTGTGCTGGCGTCTGAATACTATGACGCGCAGGAATATATCAGAAATTACGATGAATTCATTGCATACAGCAAGAAATACAGAGAGAGCGCGGAGGCATAGAAAACGCATGAAAATACCGTTTATTACTTTTTTGCCAATGGAAAAAGAATTGAATGATGATTTGAGAGGCGCGTTTGACCGGGTTTTTTCTCGGTCCTGGTATATCGAAGGCGTTGAAGATGAGGCGTTTGAAAGAGCTTTCGCCGCGTATTGCGGGGCAAAATACTGCGTAGGCGTAGGGAATGGTTTGGACGCGCTGACGCTGTGCCTGAAAGCGCTGGGGATTGGTGAAGGGGATGAAGTGATCGTTCCGTCCAACACCTTTATTGCAACAGCGCTCGCTGTCACGTACGTTGGTGCAAAACCGGTGTTTGCTGAACCAAAGCTCGAGACTTTCAACATCGATCCGCAAAGAATCGAAGAAAAGATCACAAGCAGGACAAAAGCCATCATACCGGTTCATCTTTACGGACAGGCTTGTGAGATAGACGCCATCATGAAGATCGCCAGGCAATATGGCTTGCGCGTTATTGAGGATTGTGCGCAGGCTCACGGCGCGACCTATAAGGGCCAGAAAGTCGGAACATTCGGCGACGCGGCCGGTTTCAGCTTTTATCCCGGTAAAAACCTTGGGGCTTTGGGGGATGGCGGCGCGGTTATTACGAATAATGAAGAGCTTGCGGCGAAGATAAGGGCCCTTGGCAATTATGGCTCTGATTACAAGTATCACCATATCTACCAAGGCAACAACAGCAGGCTTGATGAACTGCAGGCGGCTTTTTTGGCCGCCAAGCTGCCGCATTTGGAACGCATGAACAAGGAAAGAAGACGAATTGCGGATCGGTATTTGACGCAGATTCAGAATCCGAAAGTGGTGCTGCCGACGGTCAATGAGCATTGCGTTCCCGTATGGCATATTTTCGGCGTGCGATGCCAGGAACGGGATAGGCTGGAGAAGCACCTGAACGATAAGGGCATTCTCACAAACAAACACTATCCAATTCCGATGCATCTGCAGGAATGCTATCAGAATCTGGGGTTCGTGAAAGGAGACTATCCGATCGCGGAGGAGATCAGTTCTACGGAGCTGAGCATTCCGATGTATTACGGAATAACTGACGAAGAGATACAGTACGTCATCGACAGCATCAATGAATTTTGAGTGAGGTCCCTTATGGCGGAGGTGGTATCATGGAGGAAAAGTCCCTCTGGCATGTCAAAAGAGTAAGCGCGAACGAATATGAAGCGATCGTTCCGGACAGACGTGTGTTCTTTAACGAGCCAAGATTTACAAAGCTGAATGAGCATAAAGCGGACGATGTCCATTATCTGATTCTAACGCGCGAGAATTCCGCAAGGTATGGATTGATTGCGGGAAGAATTGGAAAGGAAATGAGAATTCCTTTTTCAGCCCCCTACTCTTATCCGGTCGCCATTATCAATGAATCGAAGCAGGAGACGATAGACGCGGCCTTGACGGTTTTCGAGGAATACTGCAAAGGCGAAAACGCAGAGAGTATTCGGTTTATCTTCCCCCCCCTCTTTTATGACGAACATCTTCTCAGCGGATGGGTGAACAGCTTCTATCGAAACAGCTATGCCGTTGAGAACGTGGATATCAATTACGCTTTAAACCTTGAAAAGCTGAATGTGGATGAAGAAGCCTATGAACAGCTGATCACGCAGAAAGGGCGGAAGGGGTTAAGAAAAGCTGAAAGATCCGGGCTTGAAATCGTGAAATGTGAAACGGAAGAAGACTACAAAGAAGCGTATCAAACGATTCAGATCGGCCATGAATCAAAAGGTTTTCCTGTGAAGCTGAGTTACGAGCAATTGATGGAAACCTTGAAGCTGGTTGAGCATGACGCATTCATCGTAAAGCAGGGAAATAAAAACATCGTTGCCGAAGTGCTGTATCGAATCAACGACAGGATCGTTCAAGGCATCTATACCGGAACACATCCGGATTACATGGATTGTAACGGAATGAATCTGCTCACTTGGTATACGATCAGGTATTACGGAAAAATGGGATACAAGATTCTGGACAAGGCCATATCCACGGAAGACAGCGTGCCAAACTACGGGCTGTGCAATTTCAAAGAGAGCGTAGGCTGTGAGCGCAGTTTGAAGTATACATTCAGGAAAAAGCTTTAAGAACGGAGAATTTGAATGGAGAACGCAACGGTAGGGAATAAAAATTTGGTTTCAAAAGAGGAGGAGCGATATGCTTCCTTCCTGAAGAACCGCAATTTGGAAAAGACAAACGCGGCCGATAAAAAGGCCGTTCCAAGAAGCAATTTATACGCAAAATGCATCAAGCGGTGCTTAGACCTTTTCATCAGTTTCCCTGCATTTGTTATTCTTCTTCCATTCAACATCATATTTGGAATATGTACCTTCTTTGACGTCGGAAGCCCCATATTTTATAAGCAGACAAGGATCGGCAAAGACGGAAAACCTTTTACAATGATCAAGTTCAGAAACATGAACAACAACAAGGATGCGGACGGCAAGCTGCTTCCGGCAAGTGAGCGAGTGACAAAATTCGGCAAATTCATGCGAAAATACTCTCTGGACGAATTGCTGAATCTATGGTCCGTTTTAAAGGGCGATATGAGTCTCATCGGCCCAAGGCCACTGCCGGAGTTTTTTGTAGAGAGAATGAGCGAACGCCATAAGATGCGGCATGCGGTAAAGCCCGGGCTCGAATGTCCGTACACCGTTCCGGAAGGAAGCAAGCTGAATAATTATTACTGGAAATTTGAAAATGACATTTGGTATGTGGAAAATATCAGCTTCAAGACGGATATCATGATGCTGATTAAACTGTTTAAGCTGACATTCAACATGAAAAATCGCGCAAATCACGCCGGTGGGCTCAGCTATTTTATCGGCTATGATGATGAAGGCCATGCAATCAGTTTGAGAGAGGCCAAAGAAGTATATCATCTGGAGGATACGCAATGACAAGCGAATTTGGCGGGTATTTGCCGCTTGAATTAAATGATGGGAACGAACTGTTTGACCGATACAAACAGGCAAAGGTGGCGCGGTTCAACAGCGGAAGAGCTTCCATTGTGGCCGCGGTCAAAACGGTTCAGCCCTCAAAGCTGTATATTCCGTATTACAATTGCTCCGTCGTGCGAGAGGCATTGGAAAACGCCGGCATATCGTTTCAATTCTATTGTTTAGATGAGCATTTGGAGCCAGCACTTGAAGCAATTGAAGAGAACGCCTGGGTCTTATACGTTCACTATTTTGGCGTATTCTCTGACGGCAAGATCGAAAAAATCGCGAAAAAATACAAAAACGTAATCTTTGATAATACCCAGGCTTTCTATGCCGCGCCTATCCTTGACGGCAACTGTATGAACGTCTATTCGCCAAGGAAATTTGTCGGCCTTGTGGATGGCGGATATTTGGTGTGGAGCGGCGGCAGAGAGGTGTCTGAGGATTATCCGCAGGATGTTTCCTGGGATCGGGCAAGTTTCCTCTTTAAGAGCATCGAATTGGGAACCAACGCCGCTTACCATGACAATCTTGACAGCAAAGTCTGCCTGGCGGATGGAATTAAGAGGATGTCAATTCTGACCAGGAAAATGTTAAAATCCGTGAATTATGATGACCTGGCAAAGCGCCGCGACAATAATTATAGGGTGCTCATTGAAAAATTCAGAGATATGAATCAATTAAAGATCCCTATGGAGGGATTCGCTCCTTTTGTTTATCCCCTTGTAATCAAAGATGCCGCGTTAAGAAGCAAAGTTGTGGGAAGGAAAATTTATGTTCCCCAATGGTGGAAGTATCTTTTTGACGAGGTGCCTGAAAATTCCATGGAAGCATGGTTAAGCAGCTGGCTGCTGCCCCTTCCGGTAGATCATAGATATACCGAGCAGGAGATGGAGGAGATGGCTGATATCATCAAAAGCCAATGCTCTTGATGCAATATCGATGAGAGCATTTGTCTGACGCATCAGTGAAAGAGGTATTCATCATGGCATATGCAAATCCGAACAGCCAGCGAAAAAGCCCTGAACTTACCAGGAAAAATGCCTTAAGACAAATAAAGCGGATTTCCAAAGCCGCTTTTAGAAACGCGCTGTTCCATTTTCCTTATTCCGCGAAGAAATACCTTACAAAGAAATATATTGACCAGGCAACAAAATTTTTATTGCCCGCTGAGCAATTGGAGAAATGCGAAGCAAATCCTGAATGCAGAGCGGAAAAAATAGAAGCGCATAAACGAAAGCACCCGAAGCAGGCCGAAAAATGCAGCAGACTGATTCAGGCCGTCATTCGGGATAGACGGTACAATATGGATGGATCAGCACTGCTTCATCTGGATATGGAGTACGCGTTTTTCGCGTATGGATTTCTCCCAAAAGAATACGCCTATTTCCATTTGGCCGAGAAAGGTATGCGATTATTCGTTTCTGAAACAGAGAGAAAATGCACAAAGCAATCGATGAATGATTTCACACAGTCGGTTTTTGCTGACAAGGGAAAAGTATATGACTTTTTTAAGCAATGGTATAAAAGAGACGCTGTATCCTTAGAAAGAAAAAGCGATTACAGGAAATACCTGGATTTTGTTTCCGCACATCCGACCTATGTTGTAAAAATCGTAAATGCATCGATGGGAAAAGGCGTATGGCTTGAAACAGCGACGGATGATCACAGAAGCGATTTTCTGAATATTTTGCGTCATGGAAAAACGTTAGTAGAGGAATTCATTGTGCAGAGCGAAAAGATGAACTGTTTTAACGCATCCTCTGTCAATACGGTCAGAATCGCCTCCTATCTTACACGGGAAGGAGTAAACCTGGCGCATGGCTTCATGAGAACAGGAAGAGCAGGCTCGTTTGTTGATAATGGCGGGTCAGGCGGCATCCTTGCTTTGGTTGACGTGAAGCAGGGAAAGATTGTTTCTGACGGGGTAGATGAATTTGGCAATAAATACATCACGCATCCTGATTCAGGGGTTCAATATGACGGGTTTGTTCTGCCGGATTGGAAAAAGGCGTTGGAGATCACGCAGGATGCATCCTTACTGTTTCGTGAGATGAAATACAAAAGCTTTGACCTGGCATATACGGACAATGGATGGGTCATTGTTGAAATTAACCCATCGGGTGAATATGTTTTTCAGGCGTGTAAGCAGCAGGGTGTTAAAGAAGAGCTGAGATCTATTATGAAATCTATGGACCTGATATGCCCCTATGATATGCGCTGATCGTCCTTAAGATGATCCGGATGGATAAATAAACATGAAGGAGATGTGAAGTGATGAATCAGAATCCCAATATTCAAGGAAAGAAGCTTTTGCTCATTGGCGGTGTGCAAACCGCCGCGGGTCTGGTGGACATCTGTCACAGGAATGGCGCCCTCTTGGGCGTGACGGATTACAACAAGGATACGTTCATTAAACGCATAGCGGACGAGGCTTTCGAGGTCGATGCTTTCAACGTTGACGCTATCGCGGAGCTCTGCAGGCGGGAGAATTACAGCGGCGTGATCACGCAGTTTGTGGATCGGGTGCTGCCTATCGCCGCAGACGTCGCCGAAAAGATCGGCGCCTATTCGCCTTTTACCAAGGAACAAGTCAGGATGTCCGCGGACAAGGAATTCTTCAAGCGGACATGCATGGCCTACGGCGTGCCTGTTCCGCGTCTGTATGAAATCAGCTCAGAGCAGGATTGCGACGATGCTTCCATCGAATATCCTGTGCTTGTCAAGCCCGTTGACAACAGTTCCAGCAGAGGGCTTGTGGTATGCAGGAACGCATCGGAACTGAAAGCCGGCCTTCAATCCGCCAGGAACGCCTCTCATTCCGGAAGAGCGATCGTGGAAGCCTATCTGCCCTATGACGAGATCAACGTAACCTATATTGCCCAGGACGGGGATATTCAGCTGGCGGCCATTCACGACAGGTATTTCAACGAGTCGCAAAAAGGCGTCATGAAGGTGCCGGATATGTATGTCTATCCCTCGCGGTATACGGAGCTGTATTACGAAACCGTCAACGACAAGGTCATCAATATGCTGAAAGGAATCGGCGTAAAGAACGGTTCTTTGTTCATGCAGGCGGTTGTGCACGATGGCAAGGTGTATTTCTATGAAGCCGGAATGCGCCTGAACGGATGCAAGACCTATGAGATCCTTGAAGTTGAAAATGATTACAACACCCTTGAGCATCTGGCCTATTATTGCCTGACGGGCAGCATGGGCCGATTCCAGAAATTCGATGCCCGGTTCAAAAGGTGGTATGCCACCTGGAACGTGATCGGCATACCCGGTATGCTGTGCGACAGGTATCTGAATCTGGAAGCCCTCAATTCTTATCCCTGGGTCATCAAGGTCGGCAAGAGCTACGCGCCCGGAACGCGCGTCAGGGAGCATACCGCGGGAACGCTGCTTCAGCTGGTTTCCAGAATCCACATCATGGCGGACAACAAGGAGCAGCTGTTTGAAAGGATCCAGAAGATGCATTCGCTGTTCAGGGTCGTGGATGACGAAAACAGGAATATTTTCCTGCCCGGGCATGATATCAACGACCTGAGGGAAAGGATTGATTACGATCTATGAATGACGGGTATGTATTGATTACCGGCGCTGACGGCCGTCTTGGCGGCGCTCTCGTCAAAGAACTGGTCAGCCGGGGGCAGGGACGGATCGTGTGCGTATCGCTTGATAAGCAAATGGCTTATGACATGCTTGAGCGAGAGCATATCCCGGAGCGCGATGGCATCGTCGTGATGGATCAGACGGATTTTTTTTCCGGGGATTGGGATGGGCTGAAGATATCGGCGGCGATCCATATGGCTTTCGCGCGCGGCAACAGGCCCAGCGCGGAGATTGCCGACAGCCTGGATTACGCGCGGAAGACCTATCAGCGTTTGTACGACAGGAAGGTTCCCAGGATCGTTTATCTTTCAAGTCAATCCGTATACGGAAAAACGCCGGAATGGCGCGCCGAGGCGCTTCCGCCGTCTCCCGAATCCATCTACGCCATGGCGAAATACGCGGGCGAAAAGCTTCTGGAGAGCCGGTTCATAGGCGCGCCGGGCTTTGAATACACGGTTTTGCGGCTGGATTACGTCATGCAGAGCCAAAATCTGATCCCGAGACTTTGCAAAGACGCCAAGGAGAAAGGCGTTTTAAGCCTGAAAGGCGGAAAGCAGACCTTCTCCTACATCGATCAATCGGATGTCGCCCGGGCGATTGCCGCGCTGTTGGCGCGTGACGGCGCATGGAAACCGCTATACAACGTGGGGCCCAACAGAATGCGCTATTCGCTGATGGAAGTGGCGAATACCGTTGCGCGTATCGCAAAAAAGCACGGCCAGGAAGTGCGGATCGAACTGACTGAAGATGATACGGAGCTTTGGTCGGGTATGGACAGCACCCGGTTTACGACGGATACGGGCTGGAAACCATCCATGGATATGGATCGGATGGTGGAGGGGATTTATGAGAAAATATGCTAGACTGAGATACTTTGTCAGGAATCAGCTTCCGGATGTTCCTTTTGTAAGAAAGCTTATCTCCGACAAAATGGAAAAGGCCGTGCTGGCTACGCTGATCCCCGAGGAAGATGTTCGGTATGGGGAAGAAAGCCTTCACAATAAAGAAACGATTCTTTCCAAATATCAGGGTAAGCTTGGCGCCTTTCTCTCAAAAACCGAGGATGAATTAGAGGAAGCTGTTAAAACGTGCGTTCGCTATCAATCCCTGAGCGCGGATGAACTTGACGCAATTCGCACCGATATGCGCTTTTGCCGGATCGCATACGGTTTTTTGCCGGGGGAATACGCTGCTTTCTCTTTGGAGAGGCGGGGGATGGAGGAAAGGAAATCCTATGTATCCGACCAGCAGCGGCGCATCTATCGCTATAAAATGAACGATATTCTCGCCGCGAATATCTTCATCGACAAGAGCAAGACGTATGCAAAGTATAAAAAATACTTCCACAGAAATGTAATCGCTATCAGAACACCGCAGGATTTCGGCCGTTTTCATCAGTTCGTCAGTACGCACGAGGAATTCGTGCTGAAAAATGCCCTGGATTCCCTCGGTAAAGGCGTCAGCCTGGTAAAAAGAGCCGAGATGGGAGATGAACGCGCGTTCTTCAACGCCTGTATTCATAAGGGCATCCATGTACTGGAAGAGCGCATACGGCAAAGCAACGCGCTTTCAGCGTTCAACGAGACAAGCGTGAATACGGTTCGCGTCATCACCGTGAAAACGAAGAAAGGAATCGTGGTTCCCTACTGTATCCTGCGAATGGGACGCAAGGGCGCTTTCGTTGACAACAGCGGAAACGGCGGCCTCATCGCGTGCATCGATTATGCCACGGGGAAGCTCAAAACGGACGGCTATGACGAAAAGGGCCTTATCTGCCCCGCGCATCCTGACACCGGCACAGTTTTCAAGGGAGCCCAGCTGCCGGAATGGGACAAGCTGCAGGCGCTGAGCGAAGAAGCGGCGAATCAATCGGAAAAGATCAACTTTGTCGGCTGGGATTTTGCCCATACGGAAAACGGATGGGTCATGGTCGAGGGGAATGACAGCCCGCATATCATAGCGCAGCAGATGATTTTAGGCGGACTGCAGCAGACGATGAAACAATTGCTCAAGGAGATGGAAGTATGAAGTCGGCAACAATTGACAAAATCGTGAGCTGCGTTCCGAATGTACGGGTCATGACCAGCTTGATATCAAAAGTCAGAATCAGGCGGACCGTTTCCTACTTCATTCCCGAAGCGGACATTAAGCGCGGCGAAGCGAGCGACGCGGCCAAAGCAGAAATCGTCAATGATTATCTGAAGCGGAACTGGGTTGGTCTTTCGTATAGCTGCAAGCTGGCCGATCAGGTTTTGGAGAGAGCGGAACGGTATAAAAACAGCGATAATAAAAATGCCATCAGGACAGATATGCTGTTTTGCAAGCTGGCCTATGGTTTCCAACCGGATGAGTATCTTTGCTTTGGATTCGATCAGCTGGGTCCCGAAGAAAAAAAGAAATGGATCTCTGATCTGGACAGATATATCAAAATTTTTTCCATGAATGATTTAAAGGCGGCTCAGTTGTTTAACAATAAGGCGAAAACATACAATAAATTCAAAAAATACTATCAAAGGGCTGCCATCGGCATCAAAAATCCGCGCGACCTGGACAAATTTCTCGCTTTTTGCAAAACGACGCCTGTGTTTGTAAGAAAAGGCGTATTTGGAGGCATGGGGAAAAGCGTTGAACTGGTAGATTCTACGAAAAGCGACTTGAACGCGCTGTTCCATAATATGATCAGCCAGGGCGAACAGCTTTTGGAAGAGCGGATCATTCAGAGCGATGTCATGGCCGCGTTAAACGCGTCCAGCGTCAACACGATCAGATGCATCACGATGAAAACGAAGCACGGCATCGTGATTCCTTATACCTTCCTGAAAGTGGGCCGAAACGGTTCTTTTGTCGACAACGGCGGCGCCGGAGGCATTCTGGCCGGCATCGATGTGGAAACAGGCACAATAACAACCCACGGATATGATGAGCTTACTACGGAATATGTCCGGCATCCGGATTCCGGCGTCACGTTCAAGGGCTATGTTTTCCCCCTGTGGGATAAAATGAAGGCGATGTGCTGTGAAATGGCCGAATTGATTCCCCGCGTCAAATGTATCGGCTGGGATGTGGCCTTTACGGAGCAGGGCTGGGTTGTTGTGGAAGGCAACGGCATGACGCAGTTTATCGGCCCGCAGATTATTTACAAGCACGGCATCAAGGAAGAAGTTGAAGCATTGATGGCTGATATGGAGCTGATGGTCTAAACTGGTTTAGCCGCCCTCCAATTACGATGCTTATGCTTTGAAAGGCGCTTATCATCAGATGAAATATTTAAAAGATGAAAGAAGCACAGAGATTTCCACAAATACGCTTGCAGATTGTGCTTTTATTCTTTATTTCGCAAACGCAACGATCAGGGCGGTTACTTATACTGTTTTGGGGAGAAATTCCCTTGCATATGCTGTAGCCATCTTTATTCCATATGCTTTTCTATTTTTGTGCGGTCTTATGGATTATGAAAAATATTTTAAAGTTGATTTTTTCGCAATGTATGCCGCAGTCCTTCTGTTCTTCTTAGTATCATTAATTATTCATCCGGAATATTTGCCTTACTATACACGGGCGGATTTTGGCGTATGGGACCATGTGCTGACTCCATATCGTGGAATATATGCCTATTTGTTTATTAGAATCATGGACTCACCAGAGAGAATCAAAAGAAATCTGCGCATTTCCGGATGGGTTGCAATGCCGAGCTTTTATTATGATGTTCTTCAGGCCACGCGGCGTGGATACTGGATATTATGGGGTGCAAAGGGCGCTACGCAGGGGACTTATAGCGTTTCGTTTGGTTATAACGTGCTTCCCTTTGCGCTCGTGTTTTTATATTTCGCTTTGCAGGAAAAAAAACTATCGGATATCATAAGCGCTGTTATCTGTATTTTTCTCATCTTTTCCTATGGTTCCAGAGGGCAAATGGTTTTTATCGCTTTGCTCATTATTGTCTATATCTCTTTAACGCTAAAAAATTCAAAAAGCGGCATTATATACCTTTTTGCGATCATAGCGGTTACGGCTGTATTGATTTACTATTATGATCATATTATGAATGGGATTTCGGAGCTTCTTAGCAATCTCGGCATTTCTTCCAGATTTCTAAAAAAAATGCAGGATGGGTCATTGGCGGATGATAATGGGCGATTTGAGATATGGCAAGCGGCAATCGAGATGATTAAAAACAATCCTCTGGGCTATGGCGCAAAAGGCGCCAGCCATATTATTACGGCTTATATATCCGCCGGATATCCTCACAATATTCTTTTAGAGTTTTTAATTGATTATGGCGTATTGCCGGGATTTGCTCTTTTTGCCTTTTTCATGTATAAATCCATAAAAATCATTTTCTCATCTGATACAGCATGGAGAGATGTTTTTATTCCCATGTTTTGTTCAAGCTGCTGTTTGTTTATATCCTTATCTTATTGGTCCACTCCCACTTATTGGGTATGCCTGGGAATAGGAATGTCCATGTATTATGAAAAAAAGAGCTGTTTGCAAACGCAGCCGATCAATATGGAAGGGATTAAACATTATGTCAGACGATAGATCCATCGAAACGGGGGCTGTTGCTGTCAAAGCCGGGCTATGGTATACGATTTGCAATTTCCTGTTCAAGGGAATGGCCTTTCTTTCGACGCCGATTTTTTCAAGGCTCATGTCGAAGGAAGAGCTCGGCGGCTTCAGCAATTTTTCTTCCTGGGTGAGTATCCTGTTCGTTGTAACGTCTATGGATCTTTCTCAATCCATTATACGTTCAAAACTTGAATTGGAAGAGGATATCGATTCTTATATATGGTCTATTCTCTCAATGTCAACGTTATGGACACTGTTGCTATACATTTTTGTATGTATCTTCATGCCTTTTTTTTCCAATCTGTTTGAGACAGAAGCAAAGTATATCCACATTATGTTTCTCTATCTGTTTTCTGCTCCCGCCTATTTCATGCTCATCACAAAGAATCGTGCGTTTTATAAGTACAAGTCCTTTGTTGCAATGACAGGACTGATGGCGGTATCCGGAATCGGGTTATCCTTGCTGCTGGTCTTTATCATGCAGGATCGATTGGGCGGCCGAATCATAGGGTATTATCTCCCCCAGATCATCATTGGCTTCGTAATATTTGTATTGTTGGCCTGCAGAGGAAAACGGATAAAAATTCAATACTGGAAGTATGCAAGTATTCTTATGCTGCCGCTGGTTCCTCACGTTTTATCACTGTATTTGCTTGCCGCATCGGATAAAATCATCATCACAAAGTTTTGCGGCGAGGAATATACAGCAGTGTACAGCATTGCCTATACCGCCTATCATGTAGTTACCGTCTTATTCGATTCTATGAATAAAGCGTGGGCTCCGTGGTTATTGGAGAGTCTGCATAATAAGAATTATGAAACAATCAGAAATGCTTCCAGGAAATACATCGCTGTTTTCTTTACATTGATGCTTGGCGTTATGCTATTGGTGCCGGAAATCATTCTGATCCTGGGAAGCAGCAAATACATGCGCGCCGTATGGTGCCTTCCGCCCCTGATTGCAAGCTGTGTGTTTCAATTTATCTATACGATGTATGTGAACATCGAATTCTATGAAAAGAAGACTTTGGGGGTATCATTTGCAACAATGATCGCGACAGCGATTAACATTTTGCTGAACATCCTGATCATCCCACTGTGGCCGCCTGAATACAGTTACGTTATCGCTGCTTATACGACGCTCGCAGGGTATATCGTGCTGTTTATTTTGCATTTCTTCCTTGTTAAGCGCTTGAAAATGGACTTCGTGTACGATATCAAATTTATACTGATGATTTTGGGCCTCACATTGGCAGTATCGGGGATCATGAATTATCTCTATGGAATATCAGCGCTCAGATACTGCATTGTTGCGGTTTATACAATCATGATATTGTATTTCGGATATAGAAATAAAACAAAAATGCTGCAGTTTATCAAAAACAAAAAAAACAGCCGATTGTTATTGTAAAATGCAGCATCACCAGAAGAAACGATTCATCGAAAAGAAACCAGCATTGGAGGAGTATTATGAATTCATCAGAACAGATTCTTCTTCGTTTGATCAGAGAGTCGCTGTTTAACATTGACGCTGAATTGCCGGACAGCGTCGATTGGGACGAGGTGTTTCAGACGGCTCAGGATCAGGCGGTTCTCGGGCTGATCAGCAGCAAGTATATAAAAGAAGTTCCGTCGGAGTGGAAATCGAAATGGTATCAGATCGTCATTTTTTGTGAGAGAGTTCTTCAGGCACAGCAGGAATTGGTTCAGCTTCTGGCAGCGCACGGCATTCCCTCCGCCATATTAAAAGGTTCCGCGGCCGCCATCTATTATCCGTGGCCCTCCCTGAGAACGATGGGGGATGTTGATATTATCGTGCCGCAAAAATTCTTTGATTCCGCGGAAGAATTAATGAAGAACAGCGGGTATGCTGTTATGGAGTCGGAAGAAACGATTTATAATCGGACGACTGCTTTCGCTAAACAAGGCATCATATATGAGCTTCATCACCATTTCAGTTACCGGGACATCAATATTGAACCGTACATCGCAAATGGATTTTCTCAAATCCAAACGAAGGAGATCAATGGCGCATCATTTCCGATGTTCGATCCCGTGCTGAACGGTCTGATCCTGCTTGTTCATATGCGGAGTCACCTGAAAAGCGGGATGGGGCTTCGGCAAATGATCGACTGGATGATGTATGTGGACAAAGTGCTGGATGATAAGGAATGGGAAGAAAAATTCAAGAAACTCGCCGAGACACTGAATCTGCAAACGCTTGCTATCAATGCTACGCGTATGTGCCAAATCTTCCTGGGCTTGAGCGAGCGGATCACCTGGTGCCGTGAAGCGGACGACAGTTTATGCATGCGATTAATGGATATGCTGCTTTCAACCGGGAATTTTGGCAATAAGTTAGGCGCGGGAAGAGGCGTTGAAGCGGTTACCTCGGCTTTCAGAAGAATGGGAATCATTCGCTATTTGCAAGTGAGAGGGGAAGATCACTGGGAAATTTACAGGAACCATAGATGGCTGCGGCCTCTCTGCTGGGTTTATCAGATCGGGCGATACTTCCGGCAGGGAATTGCGGCGAAACGAGGCTCCAAACTGTTCGATGATCTGCATCGCAGCAAAGAACGGTCCGACGTCCTGAAAAAATTGCATATAAAAACCTGAATCCGTATTGATCAAATCATTCCCTGCCCGCTTGTTCCCCGCTCCCTGTCGTGCTATAATATGCGGGTATGGGCAAAAAATGTCGAAGGGGGCGATCATTCATGCGCATCGGTTTTGATCATGACAAATACACGGCCATGCAGTCGCAGCATATCCGGGAGAGGATCGATGAATTCGGGGGCAAGCTGTACCTGGAATTGGGCGGCAAGCTGTTTGACGATTACCATGCGTCCCGGGTGCTTCCGGGCTTCCGGCCGGACAGCAAAATGTCCATGCTGCTGAATTTGAAGGATCAGGCGGAGCTGGTGATTGCCATCAATGCCGACGATATCGAAAAAAACAAGGTGCGGGGGGATCTGGGCATCACCTACGACGCGGACGTGCTGCGTCTGATCGATTCCTTCCGGGGCATCGGCCTGTATGTGGGCAGCGTGGTCATGACCCGCTGGCAGGAGCAGCGGGCCGCGGTGCATTTCAAGCAGCTTTTGGAAAACCTCGGCGTGAAGGTGTACCGCCATTTTCCCATCGAGGGCTACCCCTACAGCGTAAAGCATATCGTCAGCGACGAAGGCTTCGGCCGCAACGAATACGTGGAAACCTCCCGGCCCCTGGTGCTGGTGACGGCGCCCGGTCCCGGCAGCGGCAAAATGGCCACGTGCCTGAGCCAGCTGTATCAGGAGCACCAGCGGGGCGTGAACGCGGGCTACGCCAAGTTTGAAACTTTCCCCATCTGGAACCTGCCGCTGACCCACCCGGTCAACGTGGCCTACGAGGCCGCCACCGCCGACCTGGACGACGTGAACATGATCGACCCCTTCCATCTGGAAGCCTACGGCGTCACCACGGTGAATTATAACCGCGACGTGGAAATTTTCCCGGTGCTCAGCGCCCTGTTTGAATACATTTACGGCCAGTCGCCCTATAAATCCCCCACGGACATGGGCGTGAACATGGTGGGCAACTGCATCATCGACGACGACGCCTGCCGCGCCGCTGCCCGGCAGGAGATCATTCGACGGTATTACGCCGCCCAGTGCGGCCTGCGCCAGGGCAAGGCGGAGGCCGCCGAGGTGCAGAAATTAGAGCTGCTGATGCGGAAAATGGGCCTGACCGACGACGAACGCCCCGCCATCGCCGCCGCCCGCCGCCGTGCCAATGAAACCGGCGCGCCCGCCCTGGCCATTCAATTGGCCGACGGCCAGATCATCACCGGCAAAACCAGCGATTTGATGGGCCCCGCCGCCGCCGCGGTGCTGAACGCGGCAAAGGCTCTGGGCGGCATCGAAAAAAAGGCGCACCTCATTTCGCCCTCGGTGATCGAGCCCATCCAAACCCTGAAATGCGATTATCTGGGCAATCGCAACCCCCGGCTGCATTCCGATGAAATTCTGCTGGCCCTCTCCATCTGCGCCGCCACGGACCCCGCCGCCGCCAACGTGATGAGCCAGCTGAAAAAATTAGCGGGATGCGAGGCCCATTCCACCGTGATCCTCTCCCCCGTGGATGAAAATATTTTCCGCCGCCTGAAAATCAATCTGACCTGCGACCCACACTATCAGACGCAGAAGCTCTATCATCCGTGAGGATGCAGAGTTAAGAGTTGAGAGTTGAGATCATAGAATGTATCACAATATAAATCTCAACTCTCAACACTTTTCTTCCGTCAAATCCTGCCATTTTCCCCGCAAAAGCCTCCCATTTTCCGCAAAAAATGATTGTCAGAGGGGGGGCTTTATGCTATAATCGGAAAGGTAAGTCAGAATCTGAACAAGGATGGAGGCACTATGTACAAACTGCTGCTGGTAACAGACCGGGACGATCTGCTCACGCTGTTCCGCGATCAGATTCCCTGGCAAAACCTGAACTGCCGCGCGCCCTACATGGCGTCCTCTCCCCAGGAAGCCATCGATTTGCTCAACAGCAAGGCCATTGACGCGGTGGGTTATCGTTTTTTTGACGTTGACGGCATGCCGCTGACCAAATTCCTGCGCTACGGACGCCCCAGCCTGCCCATTTTCCAGGTCTGCTTAGACTGCGCCGAGCAGCAGACCGCCCTGCGCCAAACCGTGGCCGTGCTGGACCGTCTGCACGCCGATTATGCCGATGAATACTATGATGAAGAGGCCATGCTCACCATCCAGCGGGATGAATTGATTCACGATCTGCTGGCCGGCAAGGTGCGGGATTGGGACAGCCTGCAGCGGGAATTGAAGCTGGTTCGCTCCCACGTGAGCGTGGACGAGCCCTGCGTTCTGTACGAAATCGACATGCCCCAGGGCGACGCCTACCTGGCCGAGCATCGGGGCCACGCCCAGCAGCGGCTGGAAAGCGCCCTGCGCAATAATTTCTTTGGCCGCTACGTGGAAGGGATTTATTACGCCGTGGCGGTGCTCACCCCCCGGCATATCCGCATCGTGTGTATGCCCATGCACGGCCAGAAGCCCGAAACGCCGGAGGATCTGGGCCGCCGCACCGACGCGCACATTCAGGACAGCATCCAGAAAATCAAGGATTATTTAGACTTGGATATGATGGTCACCGAGTCCGCCTGGCTGACCAGCGTGAAAGATTTGCTGCGCGACGCGCAGGAAGCATGATAAGGAGGAATCAACATGGGACTTTTTGATGTGTTTACCAGTCAGCTTGTGGACGTGATCGAATGGAAGGACGATTCCAGCGATACCATGGTTTTCCGCTATGACCGCAACGGCAAGGAAATCATGAACGGCGCGCAGCTGACCGTGCGCGAAAGCCAGGTAGCCATCATGGTGAACGAGGGCGAATTGGCCGACGTATTCGGCCCCGGCCGGTACGAGCTGAAAACCCAGAACATGCCCATCCTCACCGCCCTTAAATCCTGGAAATACGGCTTCAACTCCCCCTTCAAGGCCGAAGTGTACTTCGTGAACACCAAGCAGTTCCTGGACCAGAAGTGGGGCACCAGCAATCCCGTCATGATGCGGGACGCTGAATTCGGCATGGTGCGCCTGCGCGCCCACGGCATCTATTCCTTCCGGGTGTCCGATCCCGTGGCTTTCCTGAAGGAAGCCTTCGGCACCAACGCCTATATGAGCGTGGAGGGCGTCACCGGCCAGATCAAGCGCACCCTGGTTTCCGGCCTCAGCGACGCCATCGCCCAGAGCAAGATCCCCGCTCTGGACCTTGCCGCCAACTATGACGAGCTGGGCCAGTACGCCCTGCAGACCCTGTCCTCCCGCATCGCCAACCTGGGCCTCAAGCTGGAAACCTTCGTGATCGAAAATATTTCCCTGCCCGACGAAGTGGAAAAGGCCATGGACCGGCGCACCTCCATGGGCGTGGTGGGCGACCTGAACAAATACACCCAATTCCAGGCCGCCGAAGCCATTCGGGACGCCGCCAACAATCCCAACGGCATGGCGGGCCTTGGCGCTACCATGGGCATGGGCGCCATGATGGCCCAGACCATGCAGGGCGCCTTCAATCCCCAGGCTGCCGCCGCCCCCGCCCAGCACGCTGCGCCCCAGCAGGCCGCCGCGCCCGCGGGCGAAACCAAGTTCTGCTCCGAATGCGGCAGCCGCATCCCCCGCGCCGCCAAATTCTGCCCCGAGTGCGGCGCGAAGCAGGCTTAATCATTCCATACGATCAGAGCGCCGGAAGCGATTTCCGGCGCTCTTTGCTGTGGGGTATTGTTCAGTTCCGGCGTCAAATTGGGATTTGACGAAAAGGAGACGGCGGGGCTTTGCCCCGCACCCCACCAGGGGCGTGACGCCCCTGGACCCACACTTGCGGATACTGCCTGACGCGGAAAGAAAGCAAATAACCGCTGCTGCTTGGAAAGAATTGTTCAACTCATCGTCGTTATGCTTCTGGCCCGGCCGCTGAAAGCGGCCAGCCCGGATGCTTTGCATCCGGGGAAAGCCGGGGAATAATCCCATAGGGAAAGCTCGCTTTCCCCTGGGATTATCCCGGCTTTCTTGGGCCAGAAGCCCCTAACTATCGTATCTCCAACGCAACAGGCGAAAGCTGTTTGGTTCTTCCCAGCTTGTAATTTCGCCTATTGGGATGCAAGGGATGAAATCCCTTGCCGCGGGGTCTGGGGCCGCGGAGGCCCCAGGGGATCCCCTTTCTTCATCAAATCCCGGTTCATAATCCATGCACACCCCCTGACCTTACAGGCTCAACAGCGTAATACTGACCACCGCGATCACCACGCCCGCCACCTTTTTGAGGGCGGGTTTTTCGTGGAACAGCGTCACGGCGTACAGGAAGGAAAGCAGCAGCACCCCGCCGTTTTCCACCGTGTAGAGCACCACGGAATTGACCCGGGGAATCACCGCCACCAGGCCGTTGACGGCCAGTCCGGCGCTGAGCAGGCAGGCGATCAGGGGCGGCAGGCTGCGCTTGTTCTGGCGAAAGGCTTGCAGGGTATTGCCCTTTTGCGCAATCGCCAGTTGGATCAGCGCGGCAAGTCCCATTAAACCGAAGGTGAGCATGATCATTTCGGAGCTCTCGTTTTCGCAGGCCACGGACTGCATTTTCAGGAACACGCTGTACAGTCCGTTGCACAGAAACAGCAGGGCGCAGAAAAGATAAAACCCCCGCTTGGCGGTTTTCTCCGTTTTTCCTTCCCAGTTCATGAGCAGGAAAGCGATCAGCATGAGCCCCACGCCCACCCATTGCAGGTTGGTTGTGCCCTCATGAAGGAAAATGGCGCTGTACGCCATGGGCACCAGGATGGCCCCGTAGAGCAGGGCCATATTGAAAAAGGCGTAGGAACCCCGCTTGCCCGCCGCCATCAGGCTGCTGTTGTAGCCCAGCAGCACCAGGGCGTTCAGGCAGCCAAAGAGCAGCGTGGGCGGGCTGGCATGGAAGCGGAACCCGTTCAGCGCCCAGGTGATCAGGGTGATGAACGCCGATTCCAGAATGCAGAACACCGGCGCGGCCCACGCCGCATTGCCGGGATACCGTTGATTATACAGGGTGCAAAACAGGGTTTGAAAGCTGTACAGCAGCACGATACCCGCAATCAAAATCACGCTGAGCCAATCCATGGTTTTCCCTCCGTGCTTCCACTATGCGGAAACAAAATCGCCTTTCCGCGCGTCCTATTGTATCACCGCGCCGCCTGCCGCGCAACTGAAACCCCGTTTTGGTCAGTAAGAGAAGAATTCAAGAACACTTTAAGTTACAAAGGAGACCGGCGGGGCTTTGCCCCGCACCCCACAAGGGGGATGATCCCCCTTGACCCCGCTCCAGGCGAAGATGCATGTATGGATTTGTCAAGCAAACGCCGCCTGCTGCTTCGTAATTAC
>JAFSKN010000070.1 GCA_017448975.1 Clostridia bacterium | reverse complement strand
CACTTATACGTTTAGCGCCGTTCCCGTCACCGACGTGACCCTGAACGCTGATTCCGCTGTCATCGCCGTGAACGGCACGGTCACGCTGACCGCCACCGTTTCCCCCGACAACGCCACGGACAGAAAGGTGATCTGGAGCGTTAGCGCAGTCCAGACCAGAGCCTTGAGGCGGGGCGGGGCCGCTGTGAAGCTGTATAAAGACGCGGCCTGCACCGAAGAAGTCGGCACGGGAGCTACCGAAACCCTGACCGTCTACGCCCTGGGCCTCGAAGTGGGCGACGCCACCGTTACCGTCACCAGCAACGCCAACAGCAATAAATACGCCATCTGCACGGTGTCCGTTCAGGATATTCCCCATACCGGCGACACGGCGGATTTCGGCCTGTGGGCCGCGCTGCTGCTGGCCGGTCTGGCAGGGATGGGCATTGCCCTGACCATGGGCAAGCGCCGGAAAGCGCGGCAGTAAAACAGGGGTAATCCTCCCGCAATCCAACAAGCCTGAACAACCACACTTTTTCAACCATTGCGGCCCTGTCCGTTTCGGCAGACAGGGCCTGATTTTTGCAAGGGAGATTGATTCGATGCAGGGCGGACAATGGAAGGGGCGCAGGAAGCGCAAAACCCGGTTCCGGCGCTTCCCGTGGGTACGGGCGGCGCTGATTGCCGTTTCCGCCGCCCTGGCGCTTTTCGCGCTGGTGAAATTCATCGGCTACGGCGCGGATTATCTTTCTTCCCGCCGTACCGCCGAAGCGCTGCGGCAGGCGTATCCATCCGAAACCCCCGCCCCGGAAATCACCGCCGCCCCCACCGAGGCACCGGCAACCGCCGCCCCGACCCCCGCCCAGACAACGCCACGGCCCACCCCGACGCCCGCCGCCGTATTGCCGACGGTCAAATATCCCGCCAATTCCAGCCTGATCGTCAGCGACCGTTTCAAGGCCCTGCGAAAGCAGAACAAGGACATCGTCGGCTGGCTGACCTTAGGCACCCTGCTGGACGAGGGCGTGACCCAGCGGGACGCCACCTATTACCTCACCCACGACGCCTTAGGCAAAAAGAACGTCAACGGCGCCATTTTCCTGGATTCCGGCACTTCCCTGAAAACCCGGCCCTACGCCTACATCCTGTACGGCCACAACATGAAATCCGGGGCCATGTTCGGCTGCCTGCGCAACTACGAAAACCTCCGCTTTTACCGCGCCAACCCCTTTATTACCTTCGATACCCTGTACGAGGACGGGCGGTATGTGATCTTCGCCGCGGGCACCGTCAACATCGTGGAACCGGTCAGGAATTACGTCAATCTCTTTTCGCTCCTGTCGTCCAATATCCAGGAAAGGCAAACCGCCCTTGACGCCCTGGCTAACGCCTCCATTTTTTCCTGCCCCATGGACGTGCGGCCCGACGATCAGCTCCTTTTGCTGGTCACCTGCGTGGATGACGATAACGAGCGCCGGGTGGTGGCCGCCCGCCGTATCCGGGAAGGGGAGGACGAAAGGCAACTGAAAACGCTGGCGGAAAGAAGCTGGAAAAAACCGTAAACACATCTTTTTGAGCAGGGAAAATTCCCTGCTTTTTTGTGCTTGAAAACCGCCGGGCATTGCTGGTATAATGAAAAAAACGACAGAACGGAAGAAAGAAGGAGGAACCCTCATGGGCAAAAAGCTGGTGGTGGTCAACCCGGCGCTGGAGGACGCGCATATCCGTCAGATTCGCGCCATTGCGGAGAAAAACGGGTTTGAAGCCCTGTTCTTTCAGAAAACCGCCCAGGCGCTGCCGTACCTGGGCGACGCGGAGGTGATTTTCGGCCAGTCCGCACGGCTGGCACAGAACAGCCCGAGCCTGCGCTGGCTGTGCACGCCCTCGGCGGGGGTGGATCAGTTTACCGGCCCCAAAGTGTTCGCGTCGCCCGACGCGGTGCTCACCAATTCCTCCGGGGCCTACGGCGTGACCATCGCCGAACACATTGTCATGTTTGCCCTGGAAATGCTGCGCCGCCAGATGGATTACAGCGCCATCGTGGCCCGCCGGGAATGGAAGCGGGACCTGCCCGTGCGCTCCATCAAGGGCAGCCGCGTCACCCTGCTGGGCACCGGGGACATCGGCCAGGAAGCCGCCGTCCGCCTGCGGGCGTTCGGCCCGGCCAGTTTGGCGGGTGTCAACCGGGGCGGGAAGAACCCGAAAGGGCTCTTCGACCGGATCGTTTTGCAGGACGCGCTGGATGCCGTGCTGCCCGAAACCGATATTTTGGTGATTTCCCTGCCCGGCACCCCGGAAACCTTTCATATGCTGGACGAACGCCGGTTGGCGCTGCTGCCCGATCAGGCGCTGGTCATCAACGTGGGCCGTGGTTCGGTGATCGAGCAGAAGGCCCTGGAAAAAGAGCTGCGCGCCGGCCGCCTGTGCGCTGCTTTGGACGTGTTCGAGCAGGAACCCCTGCCCCCGGACGATTCCCTGTGGGATTGCCCGAACCTGCTGATCGCCCCCCATGTGGCGGGCAATATGACCCTGCCCTATACCAAGGAGCGCATCGTCGCCCTGTTCTTGGAGGACTTTGAAAACTACTGCGCGGGCAGGCCCCTGCTCCGGCAGGTGGATCTGAAAAAAGGCTACTGATCGTTACTACTCAGCCTGCGGCTTCGTAGTAACACGCGGGCGGGTATTGCATACCCCCCGCGTATCCGCAGCCTCAATGGTCGCAACTCCCCTTCATGGGGAGATTGCTCCCTTTCGGCTGATCTCACCGCCGATGAAATTCCCGCCGCAGGCGGTCAT
>JAFSKN010000065.1 GCA_017448975.1 Clostridia bacterium | reverse complement strand
GTTCCCGCTGTCGCATTGGAAAGGATAGCAAAACTTGACGGCCTTGTGCTTCTGGCCCGGCCGCCATTGGCGGCCAACCCGGATGCTTTGCATCCGGGGAAAGCCAGGGAATAATCCCTTGGGAAAAAGCGAGCTTTTTCCCTAAGGATTTTCCCGGCTTTCTTGGGCCAGAAGCCGTCAAGCTTTCGTAAACTCCAGTGCGGCAGGCGGCGTTTGTTCGGTATATCCTTGCAAGCTGCTTCGCCAGGTGGGGATCCAGGGGCGTCACGCCCCTGGCGCAGGTCTGGGCGCGCGGAGCGCCCAGCGTATCCCCACAAATCCCAATTTGTCTTTTTTATCGATACATGACAAAACCGAATATCTGGATGGATGTTGAAGGACTGTGCAGCGACTGTGCACGCCTGTGCAAACCTGAAAAATCATGAAATTTCCGGTTGACAAACGCCGTGGAAACGATATACAATACCTTGTTGGTTTTTCAGCCAACTGGAGGGAGAAACACTTATGATTCGGAATGATATCCGTAATATTGCGATTATCGCCCACGTTGACCACGGCAAGACCACGTTGGTGGACCAGATGCTGCGGCAGGGCGGCGTTTTCCGGCAGAATCAGCAGGTGGCGGAGCGCGTGATGGACTCCAACGACCTGGAGCGGGAACGCGGCATCACCATTTTGGCCAAGAACACCGCCGTTCATTACGGCAGCGCCAAAATCAACATCGTGGACACCCCCGGCCACGCCGATTTTGGCGGCGAGGTGGAGCGGGTTCTTAAAATGGTGGACGGGGTGCTGCTGCTGGTAGACAGCTTTGAAGGCCCCATGCCCCAGACACGCTTTGTGCTGCAAAAAGCCCTGGGCCTGAAACTGCCCGTGCTGCTGGTGGTGAATAAGGTAGACAGGCCCGACGCCCGTTGCGAGGAAGTGGTGGACGAGCTGGTGGACCTGCTCATCGAACTGGACGCCGACCCGGAAACCCTGGACCGGCCCATTATTTACGCCTCCGCCCGGCAGGGCACGGCCACCCTGGATCTTTCCCAGCCCGGCACCGACCTGCGGCCGCTGTTTGATACCATCATGAAATACATCCCCGCCCCAGAGGGCGACCCGGACGGCCCTGCCCAGGTGCTGATTTCCACCATCGACTATAACGAATATGTGGGTCGCATCGGCATCGGCCGCATCAACCGGGGCACCTTAAAGGACAACATGATGGTGGTGCGCTGCAATGCCGAGAACGATCAGGTGTCCGCCCCCTGGCGGCTCACCGGCCTTTCCCTGTACGACGGTTTAAAGCGCGTGGGCGCGGAGCAGGTGAGCATGGGCGACATCGTGGCGCTCACCGGCCTTGCGGATATTTCCATCGGCGATACGGTGTGCGATCCCGCGCACCCGGAACCCCTGCCCTTCGTGGCGATTACCGAGCCCACCGTGACCATGACCTTCTCCGTCAACGATTCGCCCTTCGCGGGCCGGGAGGGCCAGTACGTCACCAGCCGCCATCTGCGCGCCCGGCTGTACCGGGAAATCGAGACCGACGTATCTCTGCGCGTCAAGGACGGCGAAACCCCGGATCAGTTCGAGGTCTGGGGCCGGGGCGAACTGCACCTGTCCATCCTGATTGAAACCATGCGCCGGGAGGGCTACGAGTTCCAGGTGAGCAAGCCCGAGGTCATTTATAAATATGAGGACGGCAGGAAGCAGGAGCCCATCGAGCGCATGGTGGCCGACGTGCCCCAGGCCTACGCGGGCGCGGTGATCGAAAAGATCGGCCGCCGCCGGGGCACCCTGGAAAGCATGGGCGGCAGCGATCGGGTGCGTTTGGAATTCCTGGTGCCGTCCCGGGGCCTCTTTGGCTACCGCAGCGAATTTATGACCGATACCCGGGGCGAAGGCATCATGAGCGCCGTGTTCGATCATTACGAGGATTATAAGGGCGATATTCCCCATCGGAACGTGGGCGCGCTGGTTTGCTATGAAACGGGCGAAACCACGCAATATGCCCTGTTTAACGTGCAGGATCGCGGCACCCTGTTCCTGGGCAGCCAGACCCCGGTGTACGGCGGCATGATCTGCGGCGAATCCAGCCGCCCCGGCGACATCGTGGTGAACGTGTGCAAGGCCAAGCATGTGACCAACATGCGCAACGCCTCCGCTTCGGAGGACAGCCTGCGCCTGGTGTCCGTTCATCCGCTCACGTTGGAAGAATGCCTGGAGTTCATCGACGACGACGAGCTGCTGGAAATCACGCCCAAGTCCCTGCGCATGCGCAAACGGGAACTGAGCCACGAGCAGCGCGCCAAGGCCGCCGCCAGGGCGAAGCAGTAAGGGCTATTGTGATGCAGGGGGAAACCTCTCTTTGGGGGCCAAAGAGAGGTTTCCCCCTTCCGCATCCTCAATCGGCGCAAGTCCGCTTCATGCGGACATTGCTTGTTTCGGATGATCTCACCGCCGATGAGATTCCCGCCGCAGGCGGTCATCGGCGGTTCGTCCCCTTCCGAGAAAGCTATAAAGGGGACAGCAAAGCTTTTTTGATCCAAACTATTTTGAAAGCGGCAGAGTAAAAAAACTCCGCCGCTTTTTCATGTCCTTCTTTATAGGAAGATTCCGAGAAGTTCTTTCAGGGAATCAATGGTATAGTCCGGCGTGTATTCCGGGCCTTTGGGGGTTTGCAGCGTGCCGAAGCCCTGGCGGAGCCACACGGTTTTCATACCTAAGGCATTGGCGGGGGCAATATCGTTATCCAGCCGGTCGCCGATCATAACGGTTTCCTCCGGGGCGTATCCCGCCAGGGAAAGGGCGAGGCGATAGATAGCGGGATCGGGCTTTGAAGCACCCGCTTCCCAGGAGGAAGCGACTGCCGTGAAATAGGGCAGGATGCCCCACTCGCTCAAACGATCTTTAAGGCCCTTTGACTGATTGGCGATCACGCCCAGGGCGTATCTTTGCGACAGAGCCGCCAAAACGGTGGGAGCCTCAGGGTACGGGGTTTCCAGCTCTCCACGATAGGGCGCGGCCTGAGTAAAGCCGTACTTTTTCACCACCGTGCGGTACTGGGGCAGGTATTGCCGGGAAGCCTCCTGAATTTCCCGGTAAATGTCCCCGGCGGTCAGGCCCAGGGCGCGGGCTTCGGGCATGTCCGCCTGCTCCCGGCAGCGGGCTTCCCACACGGCGTCCTCATTCACTAACGTATATCCAACATCGAAAAACAGATAACGGATGGGCATTGGGGTTTCCTTTCTTTCCGGCTTTCTCGGAAGGGGGGGCTGGGGGAAATATTCGCTTCATGGCGGCGGAATAAAACGGGGATCACCCAGCAAGGTGCTTTCGGCAAACAGCCGGGCTGCGGCATCGGTGTATTCTTCCGCCGTGGTGGCCTTTCGCAGGGCGCGGCGGACGGGGGCGGGGCAGTCCACGGCGTAGAGCAGATAGCCCATCAGCCCGTGCATGCGGCCTACCGCCGCGTGCTCCGGCCAGTATTTCAGGTATTCATAATACAGCCGGTCGTGGAAAGCGCGAAGGGATTCCAGCGTCAGCCTTTCGCCGCCCTGAAGGATTTGGGCCAGGGCGGGATTGGTGAGCAGCCCCCGGCCAAGCATCCAGCCAGCGCCGCCTGGATCGTTTTCCGCAAATGCCCGGCAGTCGGCTTCGCAGAGCAGATCGCCGTTGTAAATCACAGGGAAAGGCGCTGCTTCCACCGCTTGTCGATAAAAATCCCGGTGAGGCGCGCCGTGATAAAACTCCCGGCAGGTGCGGGGATGCAAAATCCACTCGTGGACGGGATAGCGGCAGAAGAGTTCCAGCAGCCGGGGCCATTCGTCGGGGCTGTCGTATCCCGCCCGTGTTTTCAGAGAAACGGGCAGGGGTGCTTTTTCGTACACCGCGTCCAGGAAGCGGGCCAGCGCGTCCGGATCCCGCAGCATGCCCGCGCCTTTGCCCTTGGCCGTTACGGTGCCGGAAGGACAGCCCAAGTTCAGATTCACTTCGGTGTAGCCCGCGTCCCGAAGCAGCTTTGCCATATCCAGAAAACGGTTTGGGTCCTTCGCCAATATTTGGGGCACGGCCGGCACCCCGGCGTTTTCTTTGGGAGAAAAATCCGCCTGCTGGCGGCTGGTAAAGCTCAGGGACTGGGAAGGGCTGATGAAGGGCATAAAGTATTTTTCCACCCCGCCGAAAACGGCGTGATGTACCCGGCGGTAAAGGACGTCGGTAAACCCTTCCAGGGGAGCGAAATACAGCTTCATGAATCTTCGTTTCCTTGTGTGAAAATTGCGCCGGACAGGGCGGAAATGGCGTCCAGCGAAAGGACTGTTCCATCCGCCAGCATCAATTGCCTTTCGGGCAGCCGGATCCTTTTCAGCCTTTCCGTCACGGTCACATACGCGCCGCCTTGCTTGCGGCTGTCCGGCTGAAAATAGGTGACGGTGATCAGGGGATGATCCTTCGCGGCAAGCAGCCGCCGCAGCTTTTCGTCCAGCTCTTTCAGCTCCCATTCGCCCAATTCCGCCTTTTCCTGGGTGGCGCGGGCGCTTTCAGCAATGGCCGCGTCGTAGCCCGTCAGGGCGGCGAAGGGGGAAAACTGGGCGGCGCGCTCCAGGGGCGGCATGGGACGGCGGGTGGGGGAGACGTGACGGGGCAGATTCAGAATGTCACCATAGCGGAAATTGTCCATAAGCGCCTCAATATTTCATGAAAGCTTTGATGACCTTGATCCCAATGGAATAGCCGGGGACTTCCAGCGCTTTTTTGGCTTCCTTCAGCTTTTCCCGGATGGGGATTTGCTGGGGGCAGTGCTTTTCGCAGCGGCCGCACTGGACGCACATGCCCGCGCCGGTGCTGTTTTTGCGCAGGGCGGTGCACATGAAGTATTCCCGCCAGCCCGCCATTTTTCCGTCGGTATAAAACCGGTTGTAGGCGGCGAAGATGCCGGGGATGTCCACCTGATGGGGGCAGGGCATGCAGTAGCGGCAGCCGGTGCAGCCCACCTTCATGCGGGCGTTGATGGCGGTTTTCACGGTTTCGATCAGGGCAAAGTCCTGCTCCGTAAATTCGCCGGGCCGGGCTTCATCGGCGGCGCGGAGATTTTCATTCACCATGTCCAGGGAATTCATGCCGGAAAGCACGCAGGTGACTTCGGGCTGGTTCCACAGCCAGCGGAAGCCCCATTCCGCCGGGGTGCGGCGGCGGGGATCGGCGGCAAAGGCCTTCATCGCGTCGGGCGGCAGATGATTGGCCAGCCTGCCGCCCCGCAGGGGTTCCATGATGATGACGGGCAGGCCTTTTTGCGACGCGTATTTCAGCCCTGTGACCCCGGCCTGGGAATGCTCGTCCAAATAATTGTACTGGATCTGGCAGAAGTCCCAATCATAGGCGTCGATGAGCTGGCAGAACATATCCGAATTGCCGTGGTAGGAAAAGCCCACTTGCCGGATGGCGCCGCTGGCTTTCTTTTCAGCGAGCCAGTCAGCAACGCCCAAAGCCTTGATGCGTTCCCAGGATTTCACGTCGGTGAGCATGTGCATCAGGTAATAGTCGATGTGATCGGTTTGCAGACGGCGCAGCTGCTCCTGGAAATATTTTTCCATGTCGTCGGGCTTTTTCAGATAGTAATGGGGCAGCTTGGTGGCGATGTTGATTTTATCCCGGATGCCGCTGCGCTTAAGGATTTCGCCCAGGGCCGCTTCGCTGCCGGAATACACATAGGCGGTATCGAAATAATTCACCCCGCCCTGATAAGCGGCCATAAGTTCTTTTTCCGCCTTGTCCAGGTCGATTTTCCCGCCTTTGGCGGTAAAGCGCATGCACCCGTAGCCTAAAATGGAGAGGGGATTGCCGGAACGGTCGTTGCGGTATTGCATAAACAGCTTCCTTTCTGCATAATGAAAATAGCATAAATTCTGAATGATTTTTATGGCTTTCTTGGAAGGAGGTCTGGGGGAAACCATTCTTTGGCCTCCAAAGAATGGTTTCCCCCAGCAATCTTCGTCTCCCTCCTACGCCCTGTGTCCTCCGATTTGGGCGTTGCGGTCGCGGGCGGTGGCGCAGTCCAGAAAATCCATGCCCCGGAGGATAGCGTTTTTGCCGAAGCGCTGTTTAATGCCCAGCACGGCCTGGAGGCGGCGTTTTTCCCTTGCCATTTCGGCTTCCTGGCGCTTTCTGCGGGCGTCCAGGGCGGCGTAATCGGTGAACATATCCAATTGCTCGGTGGCGGGGCGCGTTTCTTTGCCTTCGGGAAGGACGCGGCCGGCGGCCACGTACATGCGGCGGACCAGCAAGCGGTTATCCACAATGCGGTCGTACAGGGCCGCCATGGCCTGTGAAAGCGCGCGGGCAGAGGAGGTGTACAGGCCCAAGGCTTCGCTGCCGTGGGCGGGCTTGGGCACCAAGCGGCCATAATGATCCTGTTCAATGGGTCCGTGATAGACGGAGCGCAGGGCCGGGTCCTGGAGCGATTCCCGATCATAGCCCACGTAGAGGGAAATCTGATCCGTCACCAAATGCTTTTCCAGCAAATCCAGGGCCAGGGCGTCGGTCATTTCCAGGATCACCAGGCGCGCCTGGGCGGCGGTGTAGGGGCTGTGGAGCACCTGGCCGCTGGAAAGGGAATGATCCGAGGGCACGTAGGATTTGATGTCCCGGATGGTGCAGCTCTCATAGCCCCAGGCGTGGTCGATGAGCAGCTCGGCGTTGATGCCAAAGGCGGAATAGAGCTTGTCCTCGCCCAAAGGCGAATAGGGCGGGCCTAAGGACGCGCGGGCGATGTCGCCCATGGTATGCAGGCCCAGCCGGTTGAGCCTCTGGGCGGAACCGGGACCCACCCGCCAGAAATCGGTGAGGGGCCGGTGGCTCCACAGGGTTTCCCGGTAGGCTTTTTCGTCCAGAAAAGCCATGCGCACGCCGTCCTTGTCCGCCGGGATGTGCTTGGCCACGATGTCCATGGCCACTTTGGCAAGGTACAGGTTCGTGCCGATGCCCGCCGTGGCGGTGATGCCCGTTTCTTTCAGCACCCGGCGGATCATATGCATGGCCAGCTCCTGGGGCGTGCAGCGGTAGGTGTCCAGGTAGGGGGTCACGTCCATGAACACCTCGTCGATGGAATAAACGTGAATATCCTCCGGAGCCACGAACTGGGTATAGATGCCGTAGATTTGGGTGCTGACGCGCATGTATTCGCCCATGCGGGGCTTGGCGATGAGAAAATCCAGGGCGTATTCCGGGTGGGCTTCCAGCTCCGGGGCCTGATCGGACGCGCCGGAAAAGGCGCCGCCTGGGGCCGCGTCCAGCCGCCGGTCGTTGATTTGCCGCACGCGCTGGTTCACCTCAAACAGCCGCGCCCGGCCGGGTATGCCATACGCTTTCAGGGAAGGGGAGACGGCTAAGCAGATGGTTTTTTCCGTGCGGCTTTCATCCGCCACCACCAGATGGGTGGCCAAGGGGTCCAGCCCCCGGGCCACACATTCCACGGAGGCATAGAAGGACTTGAGATCGATCGCAATATACATTCGCTGCCGGTCCATGCTTTCCTCCTGCCTTTCCGTATAAAATGCGTACTGGTGTTTGCATTTCTATTATAACAGATCAGCACGGATTTGAAAAGAGGAAAAAAATAAAAAGTCAAAAAAAGCCGCGCCCGAAGGCGCGGCGGGAAAACGGAGTATCAGATTACTTTTTCTTGGCCTTGATGGCAGCCTGGGCAGCGCTCAAACGGGCGATAGGCACCCGGAAGGGGCTGCAGGAGACGTAGTTCAGGCCGATTTCGTTGCAGAATTCGATGGAGGACGGGTCGCCGCCGTGCTCGCCGCAGATGCCGCAGTGGATCTTGGCGTTGTTCTCGTGGCCCATGGTCACGGCCATCCGCATCAGCTTGCCAACGCCCACAGTGTCCAGACGGGCAAAGGGATCGGATTCGTAGATCTTGTTGGCATAGTAGGCGGGCAGGAACTTGCCGGCGTCGTCGCGGGAGAAGCCGAAGGTCATCTGGGTCAGGTCGTTGGTGCCGAAGCAGAAGAAGTCAGCTTCCTTGGCGATTTCGTCCGCGGTCAGGGCGGCGCGCGGGATTTCGATCATGGTGCCCACTTCGTACTTGAGAGCGCAGCCGGCGTCCTTGATGATCTTGTCCGCGGTTTCCACCACGATGTTCTTCACGAACTTGTATTCCTTCAATTCGCCGACCAGGGGGATCATGATTTCGGGAACCACGTTCCAGTCGGGATGACGGCCCTTCACAGCCAGGGCGGCCTTGATGACGGCGCTGGTCTGCATCACGGCGATTTCGGGATAGGTGACGGTCAGGCGGCATCCGCGATGGCCCATCATGGGGTTGAATTCGTGGAGGTCCGCGATGACCTGCTTGATGTAAGCCACGGTCTTGCCCTGCGCCTTGGCGAGGGCTTCGATGTCGGCTTCATCGGTGGGAACGAATTCATGGAGCGGGGGATCCAGGAAGCGGATGGTGACGGGATAGCCGCCCAGCGCCTCGAAGAGGCCCTCAAAGTCCGCCTGCTGCATGGGCTCGATCTTGTCCAGGGCAGCCTTGCGTTCTTCCACAGTTTCGGCGCAGATCATTTCGCGGAAAGCGGGAATGCGGTCCGGGCCGAAGAACATATGCTCGGTGCGGCACAGGCCGATGCCCTGCGCGCCGAAGGAAGCGGCCTGCTTGGCGTCCTTGGGGGTGTCGGCGTTGGTGCGCACGCCCATGGTCTTGTACTTGTCGGACAGTTCCATGATGCGGCCGAAGTAGCCGCTGTTGGGATCGGCGGGCACGGTGGGGATCAATTCGCCGTAGATGTTGCCGGTGCTGCCGTCCAGGGACAGATCGTCGCCCTCATGATAGGTCTTTCCGGCCAGGGTGAAGCACTTGTTGGCTTCGTCCATCTTGATGTCGCCGCAGCCGGATACGCAGCAGGTGCCCATGCCGCGGGCCACAACGGCCGCGTGGCTGGTCTGGCCGCCGCGCACGGTGAGGATGCCCTGCGCGTACTTCATGCCTTCGATGTCTTCGGGGCTGGTTTCCAGACGGACCAGAACCACCTTTTCGCCCTTCTTGCCGTGTTCCACAGCGTCTTCGGCGGTGAACACGATGTGACCGGCGGCGGCGCCGGGGGAAGCGGCGATGCCCTTGCCCACGGGCTTGGCGGCCTTGAGGGCCTTCACGTCAAAGGTGGGATGCAGCAGCATATCCAGGGACTTGGCGTCGATCTGCATCAGGGCTTCTTCTTCGCTGATCATGCCTTCGTCGATCAGATCGCAGGCGATCTTGATGGCGGCCTGGGCCGTGCGCTTGCCGCTGCGGCACTGGAGCATGTAAAGCTTGCCGTTTTCAACGGTGAATTCCATATCCTGCATGTCGCGGTAGTGGTTTTCCAGGGTGCCGCACACGTCCACGAACTGCTTATAGGCTTCGGGGAATTTTTCTTCCATCTGGGTGATGGGCATGGGGGTGCGCACGCCGGCCACCACGTCTTCGCCCTGGGCGTTGGTGAGGAATTCGCCCATCAGCACCTTTTCGCCGGTGGCGGGGTTGCGGGTGAAGGCCACGCCGGTGCCGCTGTTCTCGTTCAGGTTGCCGAACACCATGGGCATCACGTTCACGGCAGTGCCCCAGGAATAGGGGATGTCATGATCCATGCGGTACACGTTGGCGCGGGGATTGTCCCAGGAACGGAACACGGCGCGGATGGCTTCGTACAGCTGCACCTTGGGATCGGCGGGGAAGTCCGCGCCCAGCTGCTTCTTGTATTCGGCCTTGAACTGCCCGGCCAGTTCCTTGAGGTCGGCGGCGGTCAGCTCGGTGTCAAACTTGATGCCCTTCTTTTCCTTCATTTCGTCGATCAGGGCCTCGAAGTACTTCTTGCCAACTTCCATAACCACGTCGGAGAACATCTGGATGAAGCGGCGGTAGCAGTCATATACGAAGCGCTCGAACTTGGGATCGGGGTTGCCCTTGATCATGGCGGCCACAACGTCGTCATTCAGGCCCAGGTTCAGGATGGTATCCATCATGCCGGGCATGGAAGCACGGGCACCGGAACGCACGGAAACCAGCAGGGGATTCTGCAGATCGCCGAACTTCTTGCCGTTGATTTCTTCCATCTTCGCCACGTTTTCCATGATTTCGGCCATGATTTCGTCGTTGATCTTGCGGCCGTCCTCATAGTACTGGGTGCAGGCTTCGGTGGAAATGGTGAAGCCCTGGGGAACCGGCAGGCCGATGTTGGTCATTTCAGCCAGGTTCGCGCCCTTGCCGCCCAGCAGCTCGCGCATGGTGGCGTTGCCCTCAGTAAACAGATACACGTACTTCTTGCCCATAGGATATCAGTTCTCCTTTCGGAATTGGATTGCGGTATACCTTTGGAAAGCGTAAGGAAGAAACCCCTGCGTTTCCGTCCTTAAATTATACAGGATTTTTCTCACGTTGGCAAGGGTTGGATATGGGAGAAAAGCGGTTTTTTTCGTTCTATTTATTACAAATATGTAAAATATGGGAAACTATGACTTAAAAATCGCCAAAAACGCGGTTTGGCAAGCGCAAAAAAATTTGTAAAAAAGGGGTTGACATACGATAGGCCTTGTGATAGAATGTGTTCCTGTCAGCAGGGATGGTTCATCCAGAACCGGCCTCGACGCTGCTTCGCGGCGAAATGCGCCTGTAGCTCAGCTGGATAGAGCAACGGCCTTCTAAGCCGTGGGTCGGGGGTTCGAATCCCTTCAGGCGCGCCAATCCGCTCATGGTGGGTGTAGTTCAGTTGGTTAGAGCGCCAGATTGTGGCTCTGGAGGTCGTGGGTTCGAGTCCCACCACCCACCCCACTTCATCTGCGTTGGGGTGTAGCCAAGCGGTAAGGCAAGGGACTTTGACTCCCTCATTCGTAGGTTCGATCCCTGCCACCCCAGCCATTCTGACCCATTAGCTCAGGTGGTAGAGCACTTGACTTTTAATCAAGGTGTCCGGGGTTCGAGTCCCCGATGGGTCACCAACCCTTGTGGGGCCCAAAGTCGGGCGGGCGTGGCGGAATGGCAGACGCGCCAGACTTAGGATCTGGTGCCGAAAGGCGTAAGAGTTCAAGTCTCTTCGTCCGCACCAGAAACACCCCTTTTCTCATGCGGTAGTAGCTCAGTTGGTAGAGCGCCACCTTGCCAAGGTGGAGGTCGCGAGTCCGAGCCTCGTCTACCGCTCCAATTGCGGGTGTAGCTCAATGGTAGAGCTCCAGCCTTCCAAGCTGGCCACGTGGGTTCGATTCCCATCACCCGCTCCAGCAAAGAAGGAGAGCTCAACATCGGCTCTCCCTCACATGCGCCATTAGCTCAGTTGGTAGAGCACCTGACTCTTAATCAGGGTGTCCCGGGTTCGAGTCCCTGATGGCGCACTTAACCAATAGAATCCGAACCAGTTCTTCACAATAGGAGATGGGTTCGGATTTTTTCTTTATCTTCAATTATGAATACTTCGATAACGGTATGGAAAGAAAGCCCGCTTCTCGGCCAAGATGGAGCCGCTATAGAAAAATACATTAAAAATATGAGCATCATGTTGATCCAGCCATGATGCTTGTTTTCAACTGACTTTGAGTTGGAAGGAATCGTGTCCAGGAGAAACCTTTTCATGGAGATGTCCATCTTGGTCGATGTAGTACACCATTCCTTCCCTGATTCATTTTGTTCCTTTCAAGATTATCCAGCTTGTTTCATCACATCATGCTGTGTCATCGTCCATTAGGTCGATGCTGTCCACGCCCATGGCTTTGCCGATAGCGCGGTAGCGTTTGCCCGCGACGGGGGCGTTGTATTGCAGGCCGAAGGGCAGAATGATCGCGCAGGCTATGATATTTCTTTCTCATGCGTTTCGCCCTTGACTGGGCCGCGCGATGATGGTATACTCTGAAAAAGCTGGCAAAGCGCCGGCCGAAAAAATGAAAGGGGTCATTTATCATGAAATTCCCGAATGCATACAAGGGCATCAAAAAAATTCATCTGGCTGAGCTCCTGATGATCCTGTGCACGGTCCTGGCCATCGCTTCCCTGTTTGTTCTGGCGTGGAACAACGTGGATCTGCAGAACGTCACCGAGGAAGCGCTTGCCGAGAGCAGCATCTCCAAGGGCGCCGCGGGGACCGCAGCCGGGCTGAGCTTGGCCTCCGGGCTGCTCATCATCGTGGCTTTCATCCTGGAACTGGTGGGCGTTATCAACGGTATGAAGGATGACGATAACTTCAAGTACGCGCTGGCCGCCATCGGCATGGGCATCGTCCTGAATGTGCTTAAATCCGTGCTGAAATCCGATTTCCTGGACGATTGGGCTAATACCGGCAACAATATCTTCAGCTACCTGGCCACCTGGTACATCCTCACCGCGATTGTCAACCTGGCTGAAAAGCTGTTCAACAACGACGTGAAAGAGCTGGCCAAGAAGACCCGGATCATCGTGTCCTGCACCTACATCTTTTCTGTGGTCGCCAATGCTGTCGCCGCTCTCATAGGCAGCTCCGCCACGGTTGTTACGATCCTCGGCGTGGCCGCCCTGGTCATCGAGATCGTTTCCTACCTTCTCTTCCTGCGCGCGCTGTCCCAGGGCAAGAAAATGCTCGCCCAGTAAGCGTCGCTCACTTCGTGATGATCCCCGGCCTCGCGCCGGGTTTTTTCGTTGCGCTGAAAACTTTCACATTATGGTCAGGGGCAAGCGCACCGTGACCTGGAACTGATTGCCCTCCAAGTACGCTACCGTGATGTCCCCATGGTACAGGTCGGCCACGCTCTTGGCGGTGGACAGGCCGATGCCGGTGCCGCCGTTTTTCCGGGAACGGGCGGTATCGCCCCGGACGAATCGATCCAGCAGCCTCTCCGGCTCGATCTGGGGGAAAGCGTCCACCGTGTTGGTGACTTCCAGGCACAGATTTCTTTTTTCCTTTCCCGCCCTGATCTGCACGCTGCCGCCCGAAGGAGTATACTGCATGGCGTTGTCCAGCAGCACGTGGATCAGCTGCCGGACGGATTCTTCCTCCGCGTGGATATGCAGGCCCTCGGAAATATCCGTTTTCAGGGTCAGTTCCTTCTGCGTCACCGTTTCTTCATAAATGGATACTTCGTTTTTCAGTTCGCCGGAAAAATCGATATCGGAGGTTTTGCCCGCCCACTGCTTTTCGTCCAACCGGGCCAGCAGCAAAAGCTGCTTCACCAGCCCGTCCAAGCGCTCCACCTGGCTGCGGATGTTGGCGCTCCAATTGCTTTTTCCCTGCAAAAGCTCCATCACGTCCAGGTTGGAACGAATCACCGCCACGGGGGTTTTCAGCTCGTGGCCCGCGTCGGTAATGAACTGCTTTTGCTTTTCCGTATTCTGGATCAGGATGGAGGCGGCCTTGGCAGTGACGGGCAGCAGAATGATAAACAAAAGCACCATCAGGGCCGTGCCGATGATCAGCGCGCTGCGCACCATGGAAAGGAGCATTTGCAGCTGAATGGATATATTCATGAGGATGATGTGCATCTGTCCGTCGGCCGTTTCCTGGACGCCGAATTTGAAGGTGCCCCATCTTCCGCCGGTTTTGCCCGCCGCGAGCGTTTGGCGCACGAAGGACTGGATATCCGTTTCGGTCTCATTCAGGATGCCGCGGGTTTCGCAGGCGGTCACCGTGCCGTCCTTGCTGGCTGTGATATCATAATAGGAGGAAAACATGGGCTGTCCCCTCCGCGATTGAAACGCGCCGGGCATTCGCACGCCTTCATACTTTTGCCCGGCGTTTTCCTGCGGGTTCAAAAGGGCCTGCACCGTGCGGTTGGTTTCCGATTCCATTTGCAGGAAGCTGAACAGGAACATGCCGCTGAAAACCAGGATGAACAGGATCAGGAACGCCAGCATGGAAACGGTGATCAGCCGCCGCCGGTAAAACTTTTTCATGCGTCCTCCTCCAAGGCGTAGCCCACGCCGCGCTTGGAACGGATGACGGCGGACACGCCCAAGTCAGCCATTTTCTTGCGCAGATAGGAAATGTGCACCCACACCGTGCCCTGCTCCACGATGCCGTCCATGCCCCAAACGCGGTCCAGCAGGGTATCGGCGGAAAAAAGCACCCCCGGATTGTTCATGAACAGCTCCATCAATTGGTATTCCCGGCGGCTTAAAGAAAAGGTTTTTCCGTTGGCGGAAAGCTGGCAGGTGTCGGGCGTCAGCTCCATGCCGCCGAAAAGGATATTTTCGGGGTGATAGGTATCGCGCCTGCGCAGCATGGCGCGGACCCGGGCCAGCAGCTCGGACATATCGAAGGGCTTGGGCAGATAGTCGTCCGCCCCACTGTCCAGGCCCTTGATGCGGTCCTCGATTTCGCTTTTGGCGGTGAGCAGCAGCACCGGCATATTGTGGCCTTCCCGGCGCAGGCGGCTCAAAACCGTCAGCCCGTCCATTTCGGGCATCATGATGTCTAAGATCAGGCCGTCGTAGGCTTGCGCCACGGCCTGACGGTAGGCGTCCGCCCCGTTGTCCACCCAATCCACCGTATACTTATGATATTGGAGAAAGGCCGTGATAGGCTCGGCCATGGTCCGTTCATCTTCCGCAAGCAAAATCCGCATAAAGCACCCCTCTTCTTAAGCGATCCATTCAAATTATAAAAAGAGAAGCTTAGGATAATCTTAAGAAAACAGGAAGGAAGCCAGAAAAAACACGGCGGCGCAGATCAGATCGGCGCACAGAAGGCAGCAGTCCTTTTCCTCGTCCTCCAGGCCCTCAAAGGGAACGCTGGGCTCCTCTTCCACAAAATCGATCATATCCCCGGGGATACGGCCGCGCCTTTTTTTCGGCCCCAGGCGGAGGTTCAGGGGTTTTGGCAGGGAAATCCCGTCCAGCCGCAGCCAGGCGAGCAGGGCAAACAGGACGAAAACTGCCGCCGTGAGCAAAAACAGCGTGTTTTTCAGAGGCCGGCCAGCCGCGCCGGAGAAAAAATAATCGCACAGCAGCGCCGCGAAAAGGCCCAGCACCAGACGGGAAAAAGCCGTATACAGGAAGGGCCGAAGCATGTAGCGCTGCCATACGCGCCGTATTTTTTTCATAAGGTCACCGCCTTTCTCTATTCACTATACACAAAGTGGCGGGAAAATGCAATCCCGGAAGGGCCGCTTTTTGTATAACGGAGGGACAAAAGCCCCTTTCATTCGCTTTTTTTGTGTATTTTCAATATTTTTTTTTCATACTTCTTGACAGAACTTCCGGGCAACTTGTATAATACATTGAACGACACATCAGTGTATACCTGTATGCACTGGGACGTCAAAAATAATATGGGAGGAAAGCAAAGAATGAAGAAGCTGCTTTCTCTGGTTCTCGCTCTGGCGATGCTGGCCACCCTGGCCGTATCCACTGCCGGCGCGGAGGAACTGAAGAACCTGAACACCTATGAAACCAAGGCCCGTGAACTGGAAACCTGGAATATCCATTATTCCCAGGCCGCGGCCGACCTGAACGTGCTGTGCAACCTGATCGACGGTCTTTTGACCAACGACAACCACGGCAATCTGAAGCTGAACGCCGCCAAGTCCTATGAGTCTCCCGACGGCGGCAAGACCTGGATCTTCACCCTGAACGAGGGTATGACCTGGTTCGACAAGGACGGCGAAGTGCAGGCGGACGTGAAGGCTTCCGACTGGGCCACCGGCCTGGAATGGGTGCTGAACTATGCCAAGAACGATTCCTACAACGCCTCCATGCCCATGGAAATGATCGCCGGCGCTGAGGAATATTATAACTACACCAAGGCCCTGACCGAGAGCGACGGCGCGGACGCCGTGAAGGCCCTGGACGCCGAAGGCAAGTTCGCCGAAATGGTGGGCATCGCGTGCGACGACGAAGCCGGCACCATCACCTACACCCTGATCGACCAGCTGCCCTACTTCCCCTCTGTGGCCACCTACAACTGCCTCTATCCTCTGTCTGCCGAGCTGATCGAGGAAGTGGGCGTGGACGGCTACCGCGACATCACCTGGGAAGATATGTGGTACAGCGGCGCTTACACCATCACCTATTATGAATACCAGAACCAGAAGGTGTTCACCAAGAGCCCCAACTACTGGAACGATGCCAACTGCAAGCGCTTCGACACCGTCACCGTGAAGATGGTGGAATCCGCCTCCGTGGCCTTCCAGCTGTTCAAGAACGGCGAACTGGATCACGTGTCCCTGGACCAGGCCACCCTGCAGGGCATCTACAATGAAACCAGCGACGCCGAATACAAGGCCAACCTGGTGGAAGCCCGTCCCACCAAGTATTCCTACCAGATCCATCTGGTTTACAGCAAGAACCTGGAAGACGGCACCACGCCCGATACCAACTGGAACACCGCTATTGCCAACGAAAACTTCCGCAAGAGCCTGTACTACGGCCTGGATCTGACCAACTACTTCGCCCGCACCAACGCCATCAACCCCCTGAGCTGCCAGAACTTCTGCTACACCGGCAACGGCGTGGCCTTCACCTCTGACGGCACCGACTACACCAAGCTGGTTCGCGCCGAACTGGGCCTGGACTATGACTACACCGCCTATGCCCGCGTGAACGCTGAGCTGGCCGCCCAATACAAGGCCAAGGCCATCGAAGAGCTGACCGCAAAGGGCGTCACCTTCCCCGTGACCATCGACTACTACATCAAAGGCGACTCCGACGTGGCCGCGCAGACCGCCAAGGTGCTGGAAAACATCTTCTCCGAATGCCTGGGCGATGAGTACGTGGTGCTCAAGACCAACACCTACATTTCCTCTCTGGCCAACGAAGTGCGCAAGCCCCGCAAGGCTTCCATCCACATCAACGGCTGGGGCGCCGACTTCGCCGATCCCATCAACTTCCTGGGCCAGGAAACCTACAATGACACCGCCGCCTACTACTCCAACGCTTACAGCAACTGCAACGATAACGACGATCCCGACCTGATCGCCGCTTATCAGGAATTCACCGATCTGGTGACCGCCGCCAAGGCCATCACCGATGATATGGATGCCCGCTACGCCGCCTTCGCCAAGGCCGAAGCCTGCATGCTGAATCACGCGCTGGTGATCCCCTGCTCCTACGAAGTGGGCTGGGAGCTGACCAAGATCAACAACTACTCCAAGGTGTACAGCATGTACGGCATGCAGGCCTATCGCTATGTGGATTGGGAAACCAACGACGTTCCCTACACCACCGAGCAGATGGAAGCTCTGGCTGCCGCTTACGCCGCTGAATAATCCTGAACGCCGGTTGACAAAACCGGACAAGATTGACACCTGAACGACGCTTCCGGGGCGGCCCCCATCGGACTGCCCCGGAAGTTTCGTTTATAGAATCTCGATGAAAGCCGCATGCTTGCGGCGGCACGGTTTTCATCGGGATTCCTGCAAGGAACCTGCGGACGAATATTCAAAAGGATGGAGGGAAGCGCATGATCAAATACATCCTGAAAAGGCTGTTTCAATCTGTGATCGTGATTTTGCTGGTCGTTTGCGTGGTGTTTTTTCTGCTGCGGCTCATGCCAAGCGACTATTTCTTTACGGAAGATGAATTGATAAAATTCACCGAAGCCCAAAAATACGCCAAGCTGGAGCGCCTGGGCCTGATGAAAATCTGCCCTACCTGCGACGGCAGCGGTTTGATCAATGAGGATGCCTGCCCCGCCTGCCGGGAAAGCCCCCAGGCGTCGAAAGGCACGGGCTATGTGAACCGTTCCGTGCTGGCCCAGTTGGGCGATTTCTTCAGCGACATGCTGCAGATGCGCGTATTCAACGCCAAGGGCAAGGAAGTCAAATCCATCGAGCCTGTTTCCCTGATCTCTTACCTGTCCCAGAAGTTCAGCGGGGAAGAGCCCTTCGGGGAATTGAAGGACGGCTACAGTATCAGAATGATGTTCAACCTCGGCAAGAGCATCCGCCTGGAAAAGAACCAGTACGTGACGGATGTGATCACCGCCAAGATGTCCGTTTCCCTGAGCATCGGCCTGGTGTCTCTGGCCGTTTCCCTGGTGCTGGGCGTGGTGCTGGGCGTGCTTCAGGCCCGGTATAAGGATAAGCTTTTCGACCATATCGGCACCGGGTACACCGTGGTGGTCAACGCCGTGCCCCGTCTGGTCATCTATACCATCATCATGATCGCCGGGGCATCCCTGCTGGGCCTGCCCATGCGGTACGACGCCACGGCGGAAAAACCCTGGCTGACCATGGTGCTGCCGGTGGTTTGCCTCTCCATCGGCTCCACTGCCGGTTACATGCTGTGGACTCGGCGCTATATGGTGGACGAGCTGAACAAGGATTATATCCGCCTGGCGAAATTAAAGGGCCTGAGCGACCGGAAGGTGATGTTCCGCCACGTGCTGAAAAACGCTTTCGTGCCCCTGGCCCAATACCTGCCTTATTCCATCCTGCTGACCGTGGGCGGCTCCCTGCTGGTGGAAACCTTCTTTGCCGTGCCCGGCATGGGCCCGGAACTGACCACGGCCATCGGCCGGTATGACCTGCCGCTGGTGCAGGGCATCGTGCTGCTGTACGCCACCATGGGCATCATCGGCGTGTTCTTAGGCGATTTGCTCATGACGCTGATCGATCCGAGAATCAAACTGACCGGAAAGGGGGATGCGCGCTGATGAAAAAACAGGAAAATAAAAAGACCGTTCAGGAAATGGAAGCGCCGGTGGTCAACCTGAAAGTCAATTTGGACAGGGTGGATACCGAACCGAAGAAGGAACGGCCCATGGGGCGGGAATACCCCAAATCCCGCAGCCAGATGCCGGAAAGCCAGCTGTTTGAATTTGCGGAATACCATGCCCAGGACGCGGAAAAAATCGCCTATTCCAACTATTCCTACTGGAAGAGCGTGTGGGCCAATTTCTTAAAGAAAAAGCCCGCCGTGATCATGTCCATCGTTTTTATTCTGCTGTTCATTTTCACTTTTGTCGCCAGCGCCATCGGCAAATACGACATCAACATGGCGCCCGATCCCCTCAACCGCATGTATATTTCTCCCAACGCGGAATACTGGTTCGGTACCAACGCCATCGGCCAGGACTACTGGGCCCAGGTGTGGTACGCCACCCGCGCCTCCATTCTTTTGGCCGTTCTGGTGTCCATCGGCCAAATCAGCGTGGGCGTGATCATCGGCCTGATTTGGGGCTACGTGCGCAAGCTGGACCGGTTCTTCACCGAGCTGTATAACCTGATCGACAATGTGCCTACCATCATTTATATGACCCTTATTGCCCTCATGGTGGGCAAAACCATGCTGACCATGGGCATCGCCATGGTGGGCTTCGGGTGGCTGGCCACGGCCCGGAACGTGCGCAATTTGGTGTTCATGTACCGCGACCGGGAATACAACTTGGCGTCCCGCTGCTTGGGCACGGGCCTGGGCCGCATCCTGTTCAGGAACATCTTCCCTTACCTGGTCAGCGTGATCATTCTGCGCCTGGCCCTGGCCATCCCCGGCACCATCGCCTATGAAACCACCCTGACCTATTTGGGCCTGATGGACATCATGGTGCCCTCCCTGGGCAACCTGCTGTCCGCCGCCCGCGCCGTGTTCCCCCGGGCCGCGTATACCCTGTGGTTCCCGGCAGCCATCGTTTCCATCATCACCATCACCTTCTACCTGGTGGGCAACGCGTTCTCCGACGCCTGCGACCCCCGGAACCACGTGTAAAGGAGGGCGCGGCAAATGAATGACAACAATCTGTACACCGTGGATTTCGACGCCCGCGCCAAGCAGATCTTAGCCCAGGAACCCCTGCTTTCCGCCCGGGAGGTGGAAGTGACCTTTTCCCTCCGCGGCAAAAAGCTGACCGCCATCCGCCGCACTTCTCTGGACCTGTACGAGGGCGAAACCTTAGCCATCGTGGGCGAATCCGGCAGCGGCAAGAGCGTGTTCACCAAGTGCTTTGTGGGCATGCTGGATAAAAACGGCAGCATCACCAACGGCTCCATCATGTACCAGGGGGAGGACCTGGCCCAGTTCACCGAAAAGGACTGGCTGCGCATCCGCGGCAAGAAGATCGCCATGGTCACCCAGGACCCCATGACCAGCCTGAACCCCCTGAAAACCATCGGCTATCAGATCCAGGAGAGCGTGGAGCTGCACCAGGGCTTAAAAGGCTCCGCCGCCAAGCAGGAAGTGCTGCGCATCCTGGAAGCCGTGGGCATCCCGGACCCGGTGCGCCGCTACCGGCAGTATCCCCATGAGTTTTCCGGCGGTATGCGCCAGCGCGTGGTCATCGCCATCGCCGTGGCCTGCCGCCCGCAGATTCTGATCTGCGACGAACCCACCACCGCCCTGGACGTGACCATTCAGGCGCAAATCCTCGATTTGATCCGCCGTCTGCAGAAAGAGCAGAACATGACCATCATCTACATCACCCACGACTTGGGCGTGGTAGCCAACGTGGCCGACCGGGTGGCGGTGATGTACGGCGGCCAGATCATCGAGATCGGCATGGCCAACGAAGTGTTCTTCGATCCCCAGCACCCCTACACCAGCGCGCTGCTGTGCGCGCTGCCGCAGCTGGGCGTCAAGGGCGAAAAGCTGCCCGCCATCGACGGCACGCCGCCCACCGCTTATACCAAGATCGTGGGCGACGCTTTCGCCCCCCGCAACAAGCACGCCCTGAACATCGATTTCCAGGAAGAGCCTCCCATGTATGAGGTGACGGGCACCCACATGGTAAAATCCTGGCTGCGCGATCCACGCGCCCCCAAGGTGGAGCAGCCCAAGGCCATCCAGCGGCTCTCCCAGATCAGCATGACCAGCACCGGCACCGATCCCAGCGCCTATCATCCGCATCTTGATCCCAACCGGGAAACACTGATCCAGGTGAAGGATATGCAGGTCACCTTCGGCTCGGGCCGGAAAAAGTTCGTAGCCGTGGATCATGTGAATTTTGAAATCTACAAAGGCGAAACCTTTTCTCTGGTGGGGGAGAGTGGCAGCGGCAAAACCACCATCGGCCGCGCCATCGTGCGCATCAACCCCATTACCAGCGGCGAAGTGCTGTTCAAGGGCGAGCGGGTCAGCGGCAAGATCAGCAAGGAAATGGATACCAAGGTCATCCGTTCCATGCAAATGATCTTCCAGGATCCCATGGCGTCCCTGAATGAGCGCGCCAAGGTGGACTACATCGTGTCCGAGGGCCTGATCAACTATCATCTGTATAACAATGAGCATGACCGGCAGGATAAGGTTCAGCGGGCCCTGCAGGAAGTGGGCCTGCTGCCGGAATTCTCCAGCCGCTTCCCCCATGAGTTTTCCGGCGGCCAGCGCCAGCGCATCGGCATCGCCCGCAGCCTGATCATGGAGCCCCAGTTCATCGTTGCCGACGAACCCATTTCCGCCCTGGACGTATCCATCCGCGCCCAGGTGCTGAACCTGCTGAACGACCTGAAAAAGAGCCGCGGGCTCACCTATCTGTTCATCGCCCATGACCTTTCCGTGGTGCGCTTCATCTCGGACCGCATTGCCGTCATTCATAAGGGCCGCATCGTGGAGCTGGCCGAGGCGGAGGAACTGTTCGCCCATCCCCTGCACCCGTATACAAAAGCCCTGCTGTCCGCCGTTCCCAACCCCAACCCCTACGTGGAGAGGGCCAAGAAGCTGCTGGTATACGACCCCGATCAGCATCATTACGAAAAGGAAGGCCCGGAATGGACGGAAATCATTCCCGGACATTTCGTGTACGCCAACCGGCCCGAGCTGGACGGATACAGGAAGGAAATGCGACTGTAAGAAAATTTGTCCGCGTCATCGCGCGCCGCCGGGGGCGCGATGCGCGGGCTTTTTCGCGTCCGGCAGACTTTCGGAAGAATTTTTACTGTATTCTACAATTCATACTTGCATTTCAGGGAGAAATATGCGATAATAATACAACCATCAAGAGATGGATCAATTTTAATAGGAGGAACCACAGAATGAAGAAAATCCTGGCTATGCTTCTGACTATGGTGATGGTTTTCACCATGGTAAGCGCGATCGCCGAAGATGAGCATGTACTGATCTACGGCACCTCCACCGAAATCTCCGGCGACTTCGCTCCCGGCGCATGGTGGACCAACAACGCGGCCGACGCCATGATCCGCGAACTGAGCAACGATTGCGCGACCGTTGTGATGAACAAGGAAGGCGAATATATCGTCAATCCCACCGTCGCCGAATCCGTTGAAGGCGTTATGAACGAGGATGGCACCAAGACCTACACCATCAAGATCAAGGATGGTCTGGTCTACAGCAACGGCGATCCCATCACCATTCAGGATTTCGTATGGCCCACCGCCTTCGGCTGCTCCGCCGTCGCTTCCGAAGTCGGCGCCAAACTGACCGCTTACCTCACCATCGAAGGCGGCCAGGCTTATTATGACGGCACCGCTTCCGTCATCTCCGGTCTGCGCATCCTGGACGACAAGACCATGTCCCTGCAGATCGTGGCCGATAAGGTGCCCTATTTCTACGATATCACCTACGCTTCCGTGAGCGCTTACAGCATGAAGTACTGGCTGGGCGAAGCCGTTACCATCAAGGATGACGGCGAAGGCGTCTACTTTGAAGGCCTGACCAAGGACGCGATCGCCGCGACCCTGGAAGCTTCCCGCTTCAACGCCTCCGAATCCCGCGTTTCCACCGGCCCCTACAAGCTGGTTGAATTCGACCAGGCTTCCAAGCAGGCCACCCTCGTGATCAACGAGAACTACAACGGCAACTACGAAGGCCAGAAGCCCTCCGTGCCCAAGATCGTTATCACCAGGGCTGAAGACGCCACTTGGTTCGACGCCATGAAGACCGGCGCTTTCAACTTCTATGACACCATCACCGACGGCGAGCAGGTCAATCAGGCCATGGACCTGATCGAAGACGAAGACAACAAGAAAGCCCTGGGCTATGGCTTCAACTACGCGCAGTTCGACCGTCCCGGCTACGGCAAGATCATGTTCCAGTGCGACTTTGGTCCCACCCAGTTTGAAGCTGTCCGTCACGCCGTGGCTCTGCTGCTGGACCGCAACGAATTTGCCAACACCTTCTGCCAGGGCTGGGGCGGCGTTGTGAACGGCCCCTATGGCTCCGCCATGTGGATGGCCCAGGCCGCCGAAGAATGGCTGGATGAAAACCTGAACAACTACGCCTACAATCCCGAAGCCGCCGTGGCCGAGCTGGTCGCCGATGGCTGGGTGTACGACGAGAACGGCAACGACTACGTAGAAGGCATCCGCTACAAGAAAGTGACCGCTGAAGAAGCCGGCAACTATGTGCACACCAAGAAGCTGGACGACGGCACCTATCTGATGGGCCTGGAAATCGAATGGTCCTCCTCCGAGGGCAACTCCGTTTCCGACCTGCTGAGCGTTATGCTGGCCAACGGCGAGCAGACCGCGGCCGCCGGTATGAAGATCAACCAGAACGTGATGACCTTCTCCGAACTGCTCAACTACATGTACCGCGACGCTACCCAGGGCGACAAGTACGGCGTGCCCACCTACTGCATGTACAACCTGGCCAGCAACTGGAGCACTCCCGTGTATGACCGCTCTTACGACTACACCGTGGATCCCGCTCTGCTGGCTGAAGGCTACAACACCAACTTCATCATCAATCCCGAACTGGACAAGCTGACCATGGACATGGTGTACGGCGTGGAAGCTGGCGACAGCGACACTTACCTGGAAATCTGGAAACAGTTCATCCAGCTGTGGAACGAGCTGCTGCCCGAAGTACCGCTGTACAGCAACATCTACGTTTCCGTGTATCCCGACTGGCTGGAGAACTACGAGCAGACCTCTTACTGGTCCTTCCAGAACGCGATCGTTTACGCGAATATCGCCAAGTAAGATCAACCAGTAACAACGATACACAGTCAACAGGGGGCGGGCACTCCGGTGTCCGCCCTCTGCCGTTCCATAGATACCCGGGGCAATGACATGAGCCTGCCGCGACGCGGGCCGGCTGATGCCATTGCCCGGAGGGGCAAGATGCAGTTTAAGGGGGAAATGCCTCGTGGGCAAGTATATACTCAAGCGCTGCGGATACATCGTGGTGGTCTTTTTGATTCTGTCCTTCCTGATGTATTCGCTCTATAACCTGATCCCTACCGACCCGGCACGGCAGGAATTGGAGCCGCAGCGGAAAGGGCTGAAGGCCGACGAATACCAGATGCTGTACCAGCAGCTTCGCAAGGAAATGGGCCTGGACGATCCGCTGGTGGTGCGGTATTTGAGATGGATGGGGCTTTGGCAGGATACGGACGGCACGTTCAACGGCGTGCTGGAAGGCAACTTCGGCTATTCCAATCTCTATAAGCGAAACGTGGTGGAAGTGATTCAGGCTCCCATGGGGAACACCATTTTCATCAATATTTTTTCCACCATCGCCTCCCTGAGCATCACCATCCCCCTGGGCATATACTGTGCTGTGCATAAGGGCAAACGGTTTGACAGCGCCACTCAGGTGGTGACGATGTTGGGGTACTCGATCCCCGTCTACATCATCGCCCTGATCTTTATGTATATCTTCTGCGTGCTGTGGCGCGTTTTCCCCATTATGGGGCAAAAGACGGCGGGCATGGAGTACGCCAATAGCTGGGAAGAATTTGTGGACATGCTGTACCACATCGCCCTGCCCGTGATCGTCATGACCTTCGGGTCCTTAGGCGGCATGACGCGGTACGTGCGTTCTTCCATGATCGACGCCCTGAGCATGGATTATATCCGCACCGCCCGAGCCAAGGGCCTCAAGGAAAAGGTGGTCATTTATTCCCACGCCTGGCGCAACGCCCTGCTGCCCGTCATTACCAGTATTCTGGGCTGGTTCCTGGGCATCTTCGGCGGCTCCGTCATTATTGAAAACACGTTCTCCCTGAACGGCATGGGCAAGCTGTACTGGCAGGGCCTGAACAACATGGACTTTGAGCTGGTGCTTGCCATCCAGATGTTCTATTCCATCGTTTCTTTGGTGGGCTCGCTACTGATCGATATCAGCTACGGCCTGGTAGACCCGCGCGTCCGCGTGGATAAGTAAGGAGGGAAGGAAAAATGGCAAAGAAGAAAGGCTTTTTCCTGACTCGCTGGCTGAAACGCGGCGTGATGGGCTCCGATCAGGAGGTCAAGGACATCATGCAGGAAGAGCAGGTGCAGACGCCCTTCCGCACCATGCTGCGCAATTTCTTAAGCAAAACGACCGTGCGTGTGGGCCTGGTGGGCTTTTTCCTGGTATTCCTGTTCGTTTTGATCGGGCCGCGCTACTGGGTGCTGGATCTGTCCGAGCAGGATTCCACGCTGATTAACCTGCCCCCCAGCCAGAACATGATGAGCGTGCCCAGCGAAATGAAGGGCAAGATCGCCGATATCGCGGCGGGCCGCACCTACGGCGTGGGCCTGGATACGGACGGCAAGCTGCATACCTGGGGCTATACCCGCATCACGGAAAAAATCAACGTGGCGGATATCCCGAAGGAAGTGCAGGAGGCAGACATCGTGATGTTCGCCGCGGGCGACGACCATGTGGTGGCCCTGGACAAAAACGGGCAGCTCTACGTGTGGGGCAATACCCGCCTGCAGCAGGGTAATTTCACCAGCGACATGAAAAAGAAGATGAAGGATCCGGACGAAAGCTGGGACATCATCCAATTGGAGGCCAGCAACCAGTTTTCCGCCGCGGTTTCCAGCGACGGCACCCTGTACCTGTGGGGCAATTCCAACCTGGCCGACATCAAGCTGCGCAGCCAGTACCAGGGGCAGGTTGCCAAGGTGGCTCTGACCAGCAACGAATATATTTGCCTGCTCAAGGACGGCACCGTGGCCTACACCGGCTTTAAGGACAAGGGCAGCGCCTTTGCCGCCATCCCCGAGGCATTGAAGGCAACCAAGGTAGTGGATATCGCTTCCACCAGCTCCACCATGGCCGCTGTCACCGAGGACGGGCGTGTGGTGGTCTGGGGCAACGATAAGAACGGCGAAAAATCCGTTCCCGAATTCTCCGCCCCTGTGAAAAAGCTCTATGGCGGCCGCTTCCACTATACCGCCCTGCTGGAAAACGGCGACGTGGTGTGCTGGGGCAGCAATAAATACGGCCAGTGCGATGTACCCGCCGCTGTGGCGCACGGCGCGAAGATCCGGGAGATTTATACCGGCAACTTCCAGAACTACGCCGTCATGGAGGATGGCTCCGTGCAGACCTGGGGCCTCAAGGGCTTCATTCTCGGCACGGACAACTTAGGCCGCGACCTGCTGACCCGCATCGTCAACGGCGGCCGCGTCACCATGACGGTTGGCGCCATCTCCGTGATTATCGCCACCTTTATCGGCGTGGTCCTGGGCGGCCTGGCCGGTTATTTCGGCGGCAAAACGGATCTGCTGATCATGCGTATCGCCGAGGTGGTGGGCGGCCTACCCTTCATTCCCTTCGCCATGATCCTGTCCGCCGTCATCGGCTCGCGCCTGGATCCCACGCAGAAAATGTACCTGGTTATGGTGGTGCTGGGCGTGCTTTCCTGGACGGGCACGTGCCGCTTGATCCGCGCCCAGATCCTGGCCCAGCGCGAAATGGAATACGTCACCGCGGCCAAGGCCATGGGCATCAAGGAGGGCGTGATCGTGTTCCGCCACATCCTGCCCAACGTGCTGTCGCTGCTGCTGGTTTCCATGACGCTGGACTTTGCCACCTGCATGCTCACCGAATCCGGCCTTTCCTATTTGGGCTTCGGCATTCCCCTGCCCACCCCCACCTGGGGCAATCTGCTGAAGGGCGCCAACAACTCCGTGGTCATTCAGCAGTATTGGTGGCAGTGGGTGTTCCCGGCGTCTATCTTCGGTGTGTGCACCATCTGTATCAACATGATCGGCGACGGCCTTCGCGACGCCGTTGACCCCAAGAGCGCGGAACGGTGAGGAGGCGGGTGAAACAATGGCATTGCTTGAATTAAACGATCTGCATACGTTTTTCACCACCAAGCGCGGCATCGTCAAAGCCGTGAACGGCGTCAGCTACAGCGTGGACGCCGGGCGTACCTTGGGCGTGGTGGGTGAAAGCGGCTCCGGCAAGAGCGTATCCGCCATGAGCATTCTGCAATTGCTGGACGGCAACGGCTACATTGATTCCGGTTCCATTCATTTTGACGGCAAGGAATTGACCAAGCTGAGCCGCAATGAAATGTACAAAATCCGGGGCAACGAGATTTCCGTCATCTTCCAGGAGCCCATGACCAGCCTGAACCCGGTGTTCACCGTGGAAAAGCAGGTGTCCGAGCCCTTCATGATCCATCAGGGCATGACCAAGCAGCAGGCCAAGGAAAAGGTCATTGAAATGCTCAAGGACGTGAAAATCCCCAATCCTGAAACCGTGGCCAAGCAATATCCGCACCAGCTGTCCGGCGGCATGCGGCAGCGCGTCATGATCGCCATGGCGCTGGCCTGCCGGCCCAAGCTGCTGATCGCCGACGAGCCCACCACGGCCCTGGACGTGACCATTCAGGCCCAGATTTTGAAGCTGATGAACGAACTGAAAAAGGAGCACGGCACCTCCATCCTGTTCATCACCCACGACTTGGGCGTGATCGCGCAGATGGCGGACGACGTGGCCGTGATGTACTGCGGCCAGGTGGTGGAAATGGCCCCGGCCCGCACTATCTTTACCAAGAGCGAATATTCCCATCCTTATACGGAAGGGCTCATGGTATCCATCCCCCGGCTGGACACTCCCGCCAACGAACGGCTGGACGCCATCCCCGGCGCGGTGCCTCATCCCCTGGATCTGCCCAAAGGCTGTAAATTTGCGCCTCGGTGCAAGTATTGCACGCAGCGGTGCATGGAAGAAGAACCGGAACTGAAGGAAGTTCTGCCCGGTCAGCAAGTGCGCTGCTTCTACGCTCGAAAGGAGGAGCGTCATGCCAAGCTCGGAAAATAATCAGAATACGCGGCTTGAACAGAAAAAACCGCTGCTGCGGATCAGCAATTTAAAGCAGTATTTCCCCCTGAAAACAAAGGGGCTGTTCGTCAAAGCCAACGACGGTGTGACGCTGGACATTTACGAAGGCGAAACCCTGGGTCTGGTAGGCGAATCCGGCTGCGGGAAAAGCACCCTGGGCCGCACCATTCTGCAGCTGTACCGGCAAACCGACGGCCGCACCATGTACTACGGCAAATCCCTGGACGATATTGCGCCCAAGTACGTGATCGAAACCATCAGCACCCTGGATAAGCGCAAGGAAAAATGCAGGGAACTGGATCAGAAGCGGGACGCCCTGCAAAAGGAATATGACGCCCTGCCCGACGGCCCGGCGAAATACGACAAGCAGAATGAACTGCAGTCCGCCCGCAAAGCGGCCAACGACGAATTCCTGGATACGGCCAATATCTTAGGCGGGTTCATGACCGTCAGCGATACGAAGCCCGTCGTCGAAATCTTCACCGAAATGTATCAGCACGCGCATCAGCTTTACAAGCTGGAAGAAAAGCTGGCCGACGCGAACCTGGATTTTGAAGACGCCAAATTCGCCGTGGAAACCGCTCAAAAGGCCGGAAAGAATACGGCGTCCCTGGAGCGAAAGAAGGAAAGCGCCCGGGAAAAGGTCGATAAGGTACAGGAAGAAATCAAAGGCGTACGCCAGACCCTGAGCGATGTGCGCGTCCGCATCGATCAAATGCGCCAGAAATACGCCGACGATCCCGAATTCCAGCGGGTGGAAGCCTTCCGGGATGACGGCATCGACCTGGCCCGCCTGACCTATAACGAAATCCGCCTGCTGCGCAGCGATTTGCAGATGATTTTCCAGGATCCCTATTCTTCCCTGAATCCCCGCATGACCGTAGGCCAGATCATCTCCGAGGGCATGATGGCCCATAAGATGTTTAAAAAGGCCGACGAGCGGCTTCAGGAGAATATCATCAAGGTGATGGAAGACGCGGGCCTGCAGGCGTACTTCATCCACCGCTATCCCCATCAGTTCTCCGGCGGCCAGCGCCAGCGCATCGGCATCGCCCGTTCTCTGGCCGTGCGGCCCAAGTTCGTGGTGTGCGACGAGGCGGTCAGCGCCCTGGACGTGTCCATTCAAAGCCAGATCATCAACCTGCTGCAGGATTTAAAGGAACAGCAGAATCTGACCTACCTGTTTATCACCCATGACTTGTCCGTGGTCAAGTACATTTCCGACCGCATCGGCGTGATGTACCTGGGCAACATCGTGGAGCTGGCGGATTCTCAGGAGATTTTCGACCATCCCCTGCATCCGTATACGGAAGCGCTGATGAACGCCATTCCCACCACCGACGTGGAATCCAACAAAGAATTGCAGATTCTGGAGGGCGATATCCCCAGCCCCGTCAAGCCCCCGGAGGGCTGCAAATTCCACACCCGCTGCCGTTACTGCACCGAAGTATGCCAGCATGTGGTGCCCGAATGGGTGGAAGCCGCGCCCAATCATTTTGTAGCCTGCCATCATATGTTAGGCAGCGGTACGGAGGAATGACCCATGCTGTTTCACGGCCGCTATGAAAAAGCGATGGAACAGCTGCGGGAAAAGCAGCAGGGCAAGGATCTGGTCTTTGAGGATGAAAATCTGGCGGATAAGCTGGAAAAAAACGATACCCTGGCCCTGATCCTTTCCGCCCTGCTGGTGTTTGTGCCCGCCGGGCTGCTGGTGCTGGGTCTGGTTTCCCTGATAGGTTATTTCTTTGTGGTGCGGTGATTCCCGCTCCGCGGCCACGTGCGCCCGTGCGCGCTGAATCGGAAAAGATTCGGCGCGTACGGGGCTTTTTCTTCCGGATCAGGCGGACAGATGGAAAGAATACGTGAAGAATATGCCCCCCTCCCCGCCTGAAACGCTTGACGCGCGGGCACGAAAAGAGTATAATGTGCAAGTCTACCACAAGGATAAAACGCGTTCGCGCGTTTGAAAGCAGCATTACAACGAGAGGAAGAGATTCATTATGGCCACCAAAACCACTCAAAACCGCAAACCGCTGAGCTCCGGCGCCAAGGGCGTGATTTGCCTTGCCGTGCTGCTGGTGATTACGCTTTGCGCTTCCTTCCTGTCCATCGCGGGCATGAACCTGGATGCCGAGGGCGTGAACGTGCTTTTGCCCTGGGTGCCCGTCAGCAGCGCCAATTGGCCCGCTTCCCTGCCGGTGAACCTGTCCCTGGGCGGCGGCACCTATGTGGAATATACTTACAAGCCGAATGATGACGCCCCCGCCGACGCCCTGGATGCTTCCGTGAAAACCATCCGCGACCGCCTTGCCCAGATGGGCGAAACCGATGCCGCGGTTTCCGTAAAGGACGAGGCCGTGCGCATCGAACTGCGTAAAATGGACGAATCCAGGCTGGCTACCCTGCGCAATATGGCCACCATGGGCGGTCAGTTTGAATTTGCCGATACCGACGGCAATGTGATCCTGACGGAAAAGGATATCACCAAGGCCGAAGTGAGCGTGAATTACAACAGCACCCGCACTTCCTACACCGTGTCCCTGGCTTTCAACGTAAGCAAGGACGGCCAGCAAAAGCTTTCGGAAAAGAATCTTTCTTATTTAAGCATCACCTGCGACGGTGATTCCGTTTCCTCCTACGCCCTGGTGTCCGGCGATAAGATCACCTGCACCGTGGGCTCCACCTCCAGCGCTTATAATACCGGCGCCAATCTGGCTTTCCTGATCAATTACGGCGCTGTGGATATGACGCTGACCCTGCGCGATTCCGGCAAAGTGGCCGCTTCCTTCGGCATCGTGCTGAACGTGGTGCTGATCGTGCTGGCGCTGCTGCTCGTGTTCGCGCTGGTTTATCTGGTTGCCGCCGGCAAGCTCACCGGCCTTGCGGGCTTCCTGAGCGTCTGGTGCGCCACGGTGCTGAACCTGTTCTTCGTGGCCGCCATCATCTTGCCCACCGAATATATGCTGAACGTGGGCTGTCTGGTGGCGATCCTGCTGGGCGTGCTGCTGGCTGTGTATGCCGCCGTCACCCGCACGGACGCTATCAGCAAGCAGATCGGCGAGGGCAGCGCGCCCAAGTCCGCCGCCAAGCTGGGCTTCCGCGCCGCCGCCAAGAACGTCTGGCTCGTGCATGCCTGCGTGCTGGCCGTGTCCCTGATCCTGATGATCTTCCCCTTCTCCAAATCCACCGGCTACGTTCTTGCTTCCGGCGTGGTAGCCAGCGCTATTGCGACCCTGGTGATGCGCGCTTTCCAGTTCTGCTTCGCCATGATTTCTGGCAAGCCTTCCCTCTTTGGCAAAGTGAAATAATTCTTTTCAGGGTGCCGGATTTTCAAGCGCGGCACCCTCTTTTTATCTAATTTTTTGGAGGAATGCCATGTTCAAGATCCGTCTTGCTTCTCCATCGGCAGATGTTCAAGCGCTGCCGGGCCTGCCTGTCTGGATGCCGGGGCTGCTTGCCAGCCGGGGCGTAACCACGGAGGCGGAGGCCCGGCGGTTTCTCCATCCCGCCCTGGATCAGCTGCTGCCGCCCCTCCGGCTTCACCAGATGGCGGAAGCGCGGGAACTGCTGCTTCGGGCCCGGGAGCAGGGAAAAAAGACGGTCATTTATGGGGACTATGACGTGGACGGGGTGTGCGCCTCCGCCATCCTGTGGGAAACCCTGGGCATGTTAGGCATGGAGCGGGAGGTATACATCCCTGACCGGCATAAGGAGGGCTACGGCCTGAATACCGCCGCCGTGGAAAGCCTGGCCCAGTCCAATCAGGTGCTGGTGACGGTGGACTGCGGCATCACCAGCGTCGCGGAGGTGCGTCGGGCCCGGGAACTGGGCCTGGACGTGATCGTGACCGACCATCACCGCCACGGGGAGGAACTGCCCCCCGCGCAGGCGGTGGTTTCGCCCCTTTTGGGGGATTATGCTTTTCCCTTCCTCTGCGGGGCGGGGGTGGCCTGGAAGCTGGCGACGGCCTTGGTGGGGGACAAGGCATTGCCGTTGCTGGAAATCGCCGCCCTGGCTACCATTGCCGATATGGTGCCGCTCATCGGGGAAAACCGGGCGATCGCCGCCCTGGGCCTGGAAAAGCTGGCAGACACCCGCCGTCCCGGCCTCCGGGCGGTGATGGAACGGGCGGGCATTCGCGCCACAGTTTCCAGCGATCAGGTGGCTTTCCAGATCGCCCCCCGCATGAACGCCTGCGGCCGCATGGAATCGGCCCGCACGGCGCTGGATATGCTGCTGACCCGGGATCGGGCCCGTGCGGAAGAACTGGCCCTGAAAATGGAAAAGCTCAACCAGGAACGCAAGGACCAGGAAGCCTTCGTATTGAAGGAAGCGCTGGAACAGGTCGGGGGCATGGACCTGGTGCGGGAAAAGGCCATCGTGGTGCTGGGCGAAAAGTGGAACAGCGGCGTGGTGGGCCTGGCGGCGGGCAAAGTGGCGGAAAAATACGCCTATCCCACCGTGGCCCTGGCCCGGGAAGGGGACCTGTGCGTGGGCAGCGCCCGCAGCGCGGGGGAAATCGACATCCACAAGGCCCTAAGCCGCTGCGCCGGGCTGTTCGAGCGCTTCGGCGGGCATAAGCAGGCGGCGGGGCTCACCCTCCGCGCGGAAAATGTGCCCGCTTTCCGGGAAGCGCTGTCCCAGGCGGTGGCCGAGCAGACCGGGGGCAGGCCGGTGATCCCGGAGCTCCTGTGCGACGGGGAAATGGCCCTCTCCGACGTGACGGCGGAAACCGCCGGGTGGCTGAAAAAGTTAGAGCCCTTCGGCATGGGAAATCCCGCGCCCCGGTTTCTGTGTGCTAACGTGCTTCCCCTGTCCTTCCGGGCCGTGGGGGCGGAGGGACGGCACCTGAAATGCACCTTCCAGCAGGGCAGGGCTGTGCGGGACGGCATCTTTTTCGGCGGCGGCGATTGGGCCGGACGGGAAACGGGGGCGCTCACCCTGGCTATGTCTCCGGAAATCAACGAATTCCGGGGCAAGGTCAGCGCGGAATGCAGGCTGTACGCCATGGAAATGCTGCCCGACACCCTGACGGAAAACCCGGAAAAGGAAGCGCTGTGCCTGATGCGGGAAGCAAGGCGTACGGACGGCGCTTTGCCCGTGATCACGGAAGCGGAAATGAACGCTTTCATGGGGGAAAGCCAGGGCGTACTGCTTTTGTGCCGGTGCCTGAAAACGGCCCTGCGGCTGCGGGAAAGATTCCCGGACGCGGATTTCTGCCTGGACAGGGCGAATGATCCCCGGGCGTTTTCGGCTATCCTGCTGTACGGCAGCGCGGGGGACGCCCATCCGGCGTTCCGGCGCGTGATTTTCTGCGACGGGGACACGGGGGAGGGCGCGGCCTGGCAGGCGGCGCTGCCCGGCGCGGAGCTTTATGCCCTGCCCCGGACGCGGGAGCTTATGGAAGCTCTGACCCGGGCTTTTGTGGATCGGGACGGCCTGCGGCGCTGCTATTTGGCGCTGAAAAGCGAAACGCCCCCGGATTTGCGCGGTTTTGCCCGACAAAGGCTGCTTACGGAAGCTCAGGCGCTGTTCGCTCTGCGGGTGCTGGAGGAAATCGATCTCGTGACCTTATCGCTGCGGCCTTTCGGTGCCGCGCTGCTTCCGGTTCAAAAGAGAGGGCCGGAAGAAAGCGGTTTGTTTTGCTTAGCGGAAAAAGCAAAGGAGGAAATGTATGGCGTACACGGCGTATGAAGACATGACCTTGGACGAAATGCTGGCCCGCGTGCGGAAATTCGATACCGACGGGTCAGGCGCCGCCCTGATCGAAAAAGCCTATGCTTTCGCGGAAAAGGCCCACGAGGGCCAGACCCGCAAAAGCGGCGAGCCTTACATGATCCATCCCCGGTACGTGGCGGGCATCATCACCGAGCTGATGATCGATCCGCCCACCATCGCCGCCGCCCTGCTGCACGATACGGTGGAGGACTGCCCGGAGGTCACGCTGGATCTGGTCAAACAGGAATTCGGTCCCGAGGTGGCGCGGCTGGTGGACGGGGTGACCAAGCTCTCCAAGCTGGACTTTGCCGACCGGGAGGAGCAGCAGGCGGAATCCCTGCGCAAAATGATTCTCGCCATGAGCAAGGACATCCGGGTGGTGCTCATTAAACTGGCGGACCGGCTGCACAACATGCGCACCCTGCGCTATAAGACCGCCGACCGTCAGGCAGCCATCGCCCGGGAAACCCTGGATATTTACGCGCCCCTGGCTCACCGCTTGGGCGTGTATGGGATCAAATCGGAATTAGAGGATCTGTCCCTGCGCTATATCGACCCGGAGGGCTACCAGGACGTGGCCCGGAAGGTGGGCATGAAGCGGGCGGAACGGGAAGAAAACATCAAGCTGGTGATCAGCGAGCTGTCCCAGAAGCTGGACGAGGCGGGGCTGCATTACGATATCGACGGACGGCCCAAGCACCTCTATTCCATTTACCGCAAGATGGTGATCCAGAACAAGCCCTTCGATCAGATTTACGATCTGATCGCCATCCGCGTGATCGTGGACACCATACCGGAGTGCTATACCGTGCTGGGCATCGCCCATACCCTGTGGAACCAGGTGCCGGGCCGGTTCAAGGATTATATTTCCGTGCCTAAGGCCAACATGTACCAATCCCTGCACACCACGGTCATGGGCGGGCGGCGCATCCCCTTCCCTTTTGAAATCCAGATCCGCACCTGGGAAATGCACCGCATCGCGGAATACGGCATCGCCGCCCACTGGCGCTACAAGGAGGGCGGCAAAAAAGACGGCGGTTTGGACGATAAGCTGTACTGGCTGCGCCAGATTTTGGACTGGCAGAGCGAGACCCGGGACAGCCACGAATTCATCGACAGCCTGAAAACGGACCTGTTTTCCGAGGAAGTGTTCCTCTTTACTCCCAAGGGGGACATCATTTCCATGCAGCGGGGCTCTACCCCCCTGGATTTTGCCTACCGCATCCATTCCCAGATCGGCAACAGCTGCGTGGGGGCCAAGATCAACGGCAAAATGGTGCCCCTGGATACCCAATTGCAGACCGGCGACCGGGTGGAGGTGCTCACCTCCTCCGCCTCCAAGGGCCCCAGCATGGACTGGCTCAAGATCGTCAAAACCCAGCAGGCCAAGGCCAAAATCCGCCAGTTCTTTAAGCGGGAGCTGCGGGGCGAAAACATGCAGCGGGGCCGTGAAATGCTGGAGCACGAGGCCAAGCGGCGCGGCGTAAAGCTGGGGGACTACACCAAGCCCGAATACTACGAACCGCTGCTGCGGAAATACATGTTTCAGGACCTGGACGACATTTACGGGGCCATCGGCTACGGCGGCGTGGCGGCGGTGTACGTGCTGTCCCGCCTGATCGAGGAAAAGCAAAAGAAAGAAGCGCCGATGACGCCCAAGGTGCCCGTGACTTCGGAGGCCGCGCCCATCGCGCCCACGGGCAAGCCCACCCACGGCATTTACGTCCACGGGGAGGCGGGCATGCTGGTGCGCTTCGCCAAGTGCTGCAATCCGGTGCCCGGCGACGACATCGTGGGCTACATTACCCGGGGCCGGGGCGTGACCGTCCATAAGGCCGACTGCGTAAACGCCCTGCACACCGAGCCGGAGCGGGCCATTCCCGTTTCCTGGGCCATGGAGGACGCGGGCGATTTCAGCGCCAATATCCAGATCATCTGCTACGACCACAATTCCCTGCTGGGCGAAATCACCAATTATATCGAGGATATGGGCATCCCGCTGACCGCCCTGGCGGTGAAGATCAACAAAAACAAAACCTGCTCCATCACCACCACTCTGCAGGTCAAATCCCGCGAGCAGCTGGACAGCGCCCTCATGAAGCTCCACAAGCGTTCCGACGTGATCGAGGCATACCGCAGCGTGAACTGATTTTTTTCCGTTTCCGTAACAAAACCTCTTTCTCATTCGTTTATTATTGTAGAACGCGAAAGGAGAACGGAACATGAAAAAACTGCTTGTTATGCTGCTGTCGGTGCTTTGGACGGTCTGCTTTGTCCTGCCCGCCGGAGGGGAAGAAGCATGGGAGGAAGAATGCTCCCCTACACTGGAGGATCAGATCATCGAAATGGCTGGGTGGGTGTCCGAGGCGGTGGAAGCCCGGGGCGCGGGCGATTACGAAACGGAAGGATTCCTGCTGGAAAGAATCAAGGATTACAGCGTTGAAATGTTCCCCGATGAAGTCACCTGGGCCTATGCCCGAATGGGCGACCTGTATGCCGAGGGGTTGTACCTCGTGGATGAGGAATCCGAAGACTCGCAAATGGACATGGCAGTCTATTGCTATGAGCAGGCCAGAAGCGTCTATGAAGAGAATGAAAGCCTATGGAGGCGGGAGGACGACCGCTACCTGGATTTTCAGGCGGCGCTGGCCTTGAAGTTGGGGAAAATCTACGTGTCCCCGGAATGGGGCCTGATGGATTATGAAAAAGCGCTGTCCAACCTGGATTTTGCCGCCCGGTTATCCCGGAATGAAGAAGAGGCCCTGGAAGCGCGTTACCGGATGGGCCTGATCTATGCCGACGAGGCCTCCGGGATGCTGAATATGGAATATGCCCGCAATGAACTGTATACCGCCGCCCACGCGGGGCATGAAGCCGCTTATCATAAGGTTATGGAGCTGAACGGGGACGACGCTTATGAAGGGGCCCTGTACTATCTCTGGGATGGGGACTTTGAAACGGCCATCCAAACCATGATCCCCGCCGCTGAGCAGGGCGACGTGCGCTGCATGGAGCATTTAGCCTATCTGTATGAAGGCGGCCTGACAGGCAAGGAAGCGCCCGGCGGAGAGGAAGAGAGGAAATGGGAAAGGGAACAGGCCATCTATTGGTATACCAAAGCCGCCGAGGCTGGCTCGGAGAAAGCGGCGGAATGGCTTGAGTGGCTGAATTCCCATTGAAGCATCCCGGACAGCGATGGCGGCGCGGGCGTCCCACAGGTTGGGGGCCCGCGCCATGTTCATGGTTGGTTATCCGTTTTGGAACAATTGAGAAATATATTTGTACCAAACAAATACTTTTTTGTAGGAAATTTTTCAAAAATCGCATGCGAAAAGAAGGATTTTCTAACTTGAAGCGCGAATAAAACAGAGTTATCCTTTAACATGGAGGAAAACATGCAGCCCCCACAAGGTTACGATTCACAGAATGTTTATCCCGGCGGGCAGGACGGCGGCAATATGCCGAACTGGACCCCGCCGCAGGAGAACGGGCAGTGGGTGCAGCGGCCGATTCCGGGGCAGATGCAGGGAGGGTTTTCTCCACCGCCGGGTCAGGTGCCGCCCCCCGCGCAGATCATGCCCGACCCCAATCAGCCCTACGGCTACGGCGGGGGCTGGACCCCGCCTGAAAACGGAGCGCCGCCTCCGGAAGAAACGTCCTCGGCGCCGGCAGGCGGCCAGGGCCCAAAACCCGGTTATCAGGCCCCCAAGACCGGCCTTCCCCGCCCGCGGCAGCAGCAGGGAAAAGCCGGCTATATCGTGCTTACGCTGATCGTTCTGGCTTTTGCGGTTTACGCGGTGGTGCGTATGCTGCCCGGCGGCGGCGAAAGCTTTGGGTATGTGCGTTACGGGGCCATGAGCTCGCGGTTTACCGGAGACGCCGTGGTGGTGCGCAATGAAACGGTGGTCAGCCAGGAAAGCGTTTCCCAGATCGATTTCGATGTGGAGGAAGGCCAGGATGTAGAACGCGGCGATAAGGTGGCCACCATTTATACGTCGGGCTTTAACGCCAAGGAATGGGTGACGCTGAACAATTACCGCAACCAGATCAAGGAGTACCACAGGGTGCTCATTACCGAAGGGGTGTCTGATCAGAACCTCGTGACCCGCGCCAGCGACGTGCAGGTGCGCGCCATGGAAGTGCAGCGGCTGGTGCACGGTGCGCGCGGCAGTATCAGCGCACAGGAAAAGCTGCTCAAGGACGCCATGCAGAGCCAGCAGATCTATATCAAGCAAAAAAACCCCGACGATCAAAAACTCACCCGGCTGTACGACGACGCGAACAACCAGGAACAGCGCATCTCCACCTGGACCAAGCAGTTCGCCGCCCCGGCCGACGGGATCGTGAGCTTTTATACCGACGGGTATGAAAAACAGCTGAACATGACCACGTTCGCCGATTATTCGCCGGCGCAGGTCCGGAGTATGTATAACGGCAATCCGCCCGCCGAAGAAACCACCGTCGGCAGGCGCAACACCACGGATATATACCGCCTGGTGCGCAGGGAACAGTGGGCCGTGCTGATGCTGTGCGACGAAAAGGACTGGATCCCGACGGAGGGGAGCACCTACCATTTGGTGATCGAGAGCTTCGATAACGAAGTGCTCACCGCCACGGTATACAATTCCACCCGCTCCGGGGGCGAATTGCTGGTCCGGCTTTTGATCGACGATACGGTCTTCCTGCCCAGCGCCCTGTATCTGCGTTCCTGCAAGGTGTGGCTGGGCGAGGATGTGAGCACCCTGATGGTGCCTTCCCGCGCCATTTTCGTGCAGAACGGGCGCAAGGGCGTGGTCATTTCCATCGAAGGCGGCGAGTATTGGACGGGCGTGGAAGTGATTACCGACGACGGCAACACGGCCTATATTGTGCCCGACAACGCGGGCGTGCTGTCCGAGGGCACGAAGGTGAAGCTTTTCTAAAGGAGATCGCAGGGCATGACATTGGAGGAAAGAGTAGCCCGGGTGCGGGCTGCTCTGGCAAGGGAAAGCGCCGCCTGGGGCCGCCCGCCCCGGCTGATCGCGGTGACCAAGTATTCCACGGTGGAGCAGATTTTGCCGCTGGAAAACGCGGGCGTCACCGATATTGGCGAAAACCGGGTGCAGGCCATCCGGGACAAGCTGCCCGGCCTGGGGGGACGGTTTTCCGTCCACCTCATCGGCCAGCTTCAGTCCAACAAGGTAAAGTACATCATCCGCGACGTGTGCATGATCCATTCTCTGGACCATGAAAGTCTGGCCCGGGAGATCGACCGGCAGGCCCAGAAGGCGAATCTGCGGATGCCGGTGCTGATCCAGGTCAACATCGCCCGGGAGCCCCAGAAAGGCGGCATTGAGGAAGAAAACCTGTTTCCCTTCCTGCGGCTGTGCGCGGGCCTGCCCGGGCTGCATGTCCGGGGCCTGATGACCATGATGCCGCTGGGGGCGGAACGGGAAATCATTGAAGGGTATTTTGCCCGCATGCGCACGCTGCTGGACTGGTGCCGGCAGGAAAACATGCAGGGAACGGATATGACGGAGCTTTCCATGGGCATGAGCCAGGATTACGATCTGGCTGCCCGCCATGGCGCTACAATGGTGCGCGTGGGCTCGGCTCTGTTTCGATAAAACACGGGAGGAATAACGCAAATGGCAGTGGGGGATCTCTTCGGCAACCTGAAAAACTCGGTCAAGACGGCGTATAACAATTTCTTTTACAGCGGACGCCAGGCCCCGCCAACGCGGACAAAGGAAACGTATCAGGATGCGCAGAATCAGGCGTATTCCCAACAGGAAGCGGGCTATCAGCAGCAGAACGCGTACCAGCAGCCTTACCAGCAGCAGGGCGCGTACCAGCAGCCTTACCAGCAGCAGGGCGCGTACCAGCAGCCCTACCAGCAGCAGGGCGCGTATCAGCAGTCCTATCAGCAGCAGGGCGCGTACCAGCAGTCCTATCAGCAGCAGGGCGCGTACCAGCAGCCCTACCAGCAGCAGCCCCAGAGCCAGTCTGCCCAGGGCCGCGCGCGCCGGATGCAGATGCACGCGGGGAGGCAGCAGGAAAACGTGGTGGATTTCGGTTCGTACCAGCAGAGTATGGGCCGCCAGCCTGTCCAGCCTGATCAGAGCGCCGAAGCGTCCGTCCAAGAGGCGGCCCAGCAGACAGCCAGTCTGATGTCCGCCCGCGTGATCAACGCCCGCGGCATGGGAGACTGCCGCAGCGCGATCACGCTGCTGCGCAATGGGGACGCCGTGGTGATCGTGATGGAAAACATCGCCGAACCGTCCGAAATGCGCCGTCTGGTAGATACCTTAAGCGGCGCCTGCTATTCCCTCACCGCTACCATTACCAAGGTATCGCGCCATGGCGTGTATCTGCTGGCGCCCCAGACCATGGCCGTGTTTGCCGATCAGGCCACCAATACCATGAACAGCGCGCCCGCCCGGCCCCAGGCCCGGAACTATCAGCCCGGCTTCATGGGCCAGCGGGTGACCTATGCGCCTCAGCAGCAAGCCGCTCAGCCCGGCCAGCCGCAGCCCCAGCAGCCCTACGCCGGAGGACAGGCATTCACCCAGCGGGCGGCCGCTCCGGAGGAAGCCCGCCAGAACTTCTATCAGCGGCCCGCGCCTCAGATGGCGCAGCCCCCGGCATTTTCCGCGCAGCCGGCGGGCTATGGCTACGCGCCGGACGATATGCAGGCCGCCGGGGATCAATGATCTTCCTGCCTGCCTGAAAAGCGGTTCAATATCAATGTGGAGCCGCTGGCCGCGGCGGCAATTTGTTATCCCATGCGTATGATCTTAGAAATATTCTTCTGAACCAACGCTTAATACGCCACACAGAAAGGAGATTGAACATGTCGATTACTGTTGCGATGATCGAAGAGAAGGAGTTCAAAACCAAAATGCGCGGGTACGATCCCGTAGAGGTGGACGAGTTCCTGGATGAAATCTGCGATGAAATGGTGGTCATGCAGGACGAAATCACCGCCCTGACCCAGCGGCTGAACCAATCCTCCCGCAACACTTACGTTTCCTCCGCGGTGCCCGCCCCGGTGCCCCCGCCTGCCTCCATTCCGACGCCCGCCCCCGCCCCGCTGGCAGCGGAAGCGGTCAAGACCCGTGAAGAAACGGGCGAAGCGGCCCAGCGTTTGCTGGCCCAGGCGCAAAAGGTGTATGACGAAACGATTGCCGAGGCCAAAGCCAAGGCCGAAGAGATCCTGAACGGGGCCAACAATCGGGCGTCCCTTGGCCTGGATGATCTGGAGAATGAAAAGAATGATCTGCAGCAGGAAGTGGAAATGCTGCGCCAGACCGCGAAGGATTACCGTGAACGTTTCCTTCGCCTGATCGAGGAACAGCAGCATATCCTGAAATCGGAAACGGCTCTGTTCGAGTAATTCCGTTTTCGGCGCGATTCCCCGGCGGATACTGCCGGGGATTTTTTTCAGAGTGGAGAGTGCTATGCGTATATTCGACACCCATTGCCATTTGGACGACGAGAAATTTGATTTGGACCGGGAGGAAGCCTACCGCCGCATGATGGAGGCGCGGGTCACGCGCTGTGTGTGCGTGGGCAGCGATTTGGATTCCTCCCGCCGGTGCATGGCGCTGGCGGAAACGCTTCCCGGCGTATATGCCGCCGCCGGGGTGCACCCCCACGAGGCTAAGGACGCGCCCCCGGATTATCTGGACAGGCTCACGGAAATGCTGGCCCATCCCCGGGTCAGGGCCCTGGGGGAAATCGGCCTGGATTACTATTACGATCTGTCGCCCCGGGATGTGCAGATGCGGGTTTTGGAGGAACAGGTGGATTTGGCGGTGAAATTGGATAAGCCTGTCATTTTCCATATCCGGGACGCCCATGGGGATATGGTGGATTTTTTTCGGAGCAGGAAGCGCCTGCCCGAAGGGGTCATCCATTGTTTTTCCGGCAGCCCGGAAATCGCAAGGGAATACGTGAAAATGGGCTTTTATATTTCCTTCGCCGGACCGCTGACGTTCAAAAAAGCGCCGCATTTGCAGGCGGCTGCCCGTGAAGTGCCCCTGGACCGGCTGCTGGTGGAAACGGACAGCCCCTATCTGGCCCCCGAACCGGTTCGGGGCCGCCGGAATGAACCGGCCAACGTGCAGTATACCCTGCGGAAGCTGGCGGAACTTCGGGAAATCCCGGAGGAGGACATGGCGGAAATCACCTGGAACAACGCCTGCGTGCTGTACGGCATCCCCTTGGAGCAATCCGGAAGCGCGCTTTGACAAACGGGCTCGCAGATGCTATAATCCATATGAAGAAAAAAATCACCAAAAGAGGGTGAACACATGATCCGGGTAGAGATTTTGGAGCAGAACCGCGCCGCCCTGCGGCCTTTTGTGATGCTTCCGTTCCAATTATACAAGGACGATCCCAACTGGGTGCCGCCGCTGATCGGGGATCAATTGCGTTCCCTGTGCAAAAACCGCGACAATCCCCGGCGCTTTTTCCTGGTGTACGACGGAGAAAAGCCGGTGGCCCGCGTGATGGCGGGTATTGACGAGCGGCTGAACGAGCGGCTGAACCGCAAAGACGGGTTTATTTCCCTGTTCGAGTGCGCCCAGCGGCCGGACTACGCCCGCACGGCGCTGGACGCGGCGTGCGCCTATCTGCGGGAAGAAGGCATGGAAAACGTGATCGGGCCGTCCTCCCTGGCAGTCGGTGATTTCAGCAAGGGGCTGCTGGTGCAGGGCTTCGACGGACCGCCGGTGCTGTTCAATCCCTACAATCCCTCCTACTACGGCGATTATTTTGAAAAGTGCGGGTTCAAAAAGCACCGGGATCATTTGGCGTATTTCATGCGCATGGACGAATTCGACCAGCACGCCCTGGAGGAAATTGTGCCCCGGGCGAAAAAGCGCTTCGGGTTCCGGGTGGAGCATGTGCAGTGGACCCCGGAGGGGGAAGAAAAGCTGCTGCGTAACGTGAACCGCATCATCCGGGAAGCGTTTCCGCCGGAATGGGAATGGAACGTGCCCACCTACGGCGATTTGAGCCGGGAGGCAAAGCGCCTGAGCCGGTTTTATCGCCCGGAAATGACCGTAATGGCTTATGCCGATAAGCGCCCCATCGGCCTGGTGATCGCTTTCCCTGATTATAACCAGGTGCTGAAAAAAATGAAGGGCCGGGTGCTGCCTTTCGGGTGGCTGCATTACGTGCTGGGCAAGAACAGGATCCACGGGGCACGGTGCAGCATGCAGTTCGTGGTGCCGGAATACCAGCATAAGGGCGTGAACACCGCCATGTTTTACGAAGCCTATTTGGGAGCGAAATCCTTGGGCATTCAGTGGGTGGAGGGCTCCACGGTGGACGAGACCAGTATTTCCTCCATCGCCAATACGGAAAAGCTGGCGTCCCACCTGTATCGGGTGTACCGGCAGTACGAAAAAAGCTTGACCGAAGTCTGTCCGGAATAAGCCGGGAGAGAGTTGAGAGTTAAGAGTTGAGAGCTGAGATTTATATTGTGTTGTGAGAAAAACAAGCAGCATAGCGGCATTCAGAGCCAAATACTATCTCAACTCTCAACGCTCCAATCTCAACTCTTTATTCTCGGCTCTTCCCTGCACCGAAGGGGAAGGGCGCGCATAGGATGTGGCAAAACCGTCAAAAGCGAGGTGGATGCCATGTCTTTGTGGAAAGACGCCCAAAGCCCGGCGCTGAAAACGGAGGAGGCGGCGCTGCTTACCGCTCTGCCCCGGCACAGGGCCCAGGGCGCTGCGCTGAAAACCGTATTGCGGGCGGGACAGCGGATGGGGGAGATGCGGCTTGGCGTGCCCCGGACCGCCGGAAGCCAGGATCAGCCTGCCGCGCAAACGCGCCGGGCCCTCCCCGCGTCTCAGGGCGGGCGGAAAAGGGCGGCGCTGCATCAGGTGTGGAAGCGCTGAAACACGGGGGAGAAGGTTTCAAAATTGCCTTCTCCCCCGTGCTTTTGCGGATCGTCTTCCGTATTCAGCGAACGAACAGCTCTGTCACGTACACATAGCCGTTTTTATCCGTGCAGACGCCGATGCCCACCTTTTTCCATTGGCTGCCCATCATGATGATCCGATGGGCGGAGCTGCTCAGGAAAGCGGCCTCGGCTTTTTCCACGGTGGCGTGATGGGCGATGTTTTCTCCAACGCCATTATAGGCGTAGCCGAAGGCGGTGAGCATGGATGCGGCCTTGCCCCAGGTGGGGGATTCGTGGGAAAAGTAGCCCTTCTCCATCATTTCCTGGGCTTTTGCCCGGGCGATGGCGGATAATTCGCTGTCCAGGGGCAGGGCGGAAAGGCCGTTCCGGGCCCGATCCTGATTCAGCAAATTCAGCATCTTTTGCTCTTGCACTGTGGCGGATAATGTAGTATAATCACCCGTGCTTGGGGAAGAATTTGGTACATTGGGCGTGGAAGCCTGCGGCGCGGGAGTTGTCTTCGCTGTGGCGGCGGGCTTCACCGTCGCCGCCGGGCGCGCGGTCTGAAACAGGACCGCACAGCAGGAGCAGGTAAAGCAGTCCTTTTCACTCCGGCAATTGGGGCAGTCCAGCGGGCAATCGCCTTCCGCCAGGGCCGCGCCGAGAAACAGCGTCAGGAGCGCTAAAAGATACAGGCAAGACCGTTTCATGTGTGATCCTCCTTTGTAATGATTTGATCCGCATGGAAATCGTAATCTAAAATGCCATGATATGCAATTCATTTGCCATCCGGTTGCCATGGGAATCTATGGCAAGATAGGAAAGGATGAGCGCACGGGCGGAGCCGTGGCGCGTCCTGCCGCTTCCGAATGGAAAAGCGGCAGGCATCCAAAAAGATAAGGATGAGCGCACGGGCGGAGCCGTGGCGCGTCCTGCCGCTTCCGAATGGAAAAGCGGCAGGCATCCAAATGAGAGGAAGGAAGACGTTCGATGCGGTTGATCAAATGCCCCCGGTGCGAACTGAACTATATCGCCCCGGAAGAAGGATACTGCAAAATTTGCAAGCGGGAAATGAAAGGCGAAAGCCAGAGCGAGGAAATCGAGCTGTGCACCATTTGCAACGAAGCCCCGGCCCTGCCCGGCAAGGACGTGTGCCTGTTCTGCCTGAAGGAAATGAACGCCAACCAGGAGCGCGAGGAAGAAGAAAACGAAGTTCGGGTGGATGAAGCCAGCCTGAGCATCGATCCTGTCAGCGCCATGGATGAAATCATCCCCGAAATCGACGAGGATATCCCGCCCCGGGAGTACGACGAGATCGAAAACGATCTGTCCCTGGAGGAAATGGGCGAGGAAGAAGCCGAGGACGAAGACGAGGAAGACGAAGAGTAAGTGGATATTTACGCGATCGGCGATTTGCATTTGCAGGGCGGCGCGGATAAGCCCATGAATGTGTTCGGCCCCCACTGGGAAGGCCATTTCGACCGCATCCGCCGGGATTGGCGGGAAAAAGTGCGGGAAAACGACGTGGTGCTGCTTCCCGGCGATATCAGCTGGGCCATGCAGACGGAGGACGCGCTGGACGACCTGCACAGCATCGGGGAACTGCCGGGGCGCAAGATCCTGCTGCGGGGCAATCATGATTACTGGTGGTGCGGCATTTCCCGGCTGCGGGAGCTGCTGCCCCAGGGCATGTACGCCGTGCAGAACGACGCCATGCTGTTGGAAGATACGGCTTTCTGCGGCACCCGTGGATGGACCCTGCCGGGGCCGAACTGCGCGCCGGAGGATGAAAAAATCTACCGGCGGGAGCTGCTGCGGATGGAAATGTCCCTGGACAGGGCCATGAAATTCGGGGCAAAGCGGCTGGTGGTGCTGTGCCATTATCCCCCTTTGGGCGAAAGCGCGGCGGAAACGCCGCTTTCCGCTTTGCTGGAAAGGTATCCGGTGGACGACGTGGTATACGGTCATCTCCACGGCCCTTCCCTTCGGGGCGCGGTCAACGGCGTCTATCGAGGGATTCGCTACCACTGCGTGTCCTGCGATGGGCTGGATTTTCAGCTCTTGCGGTTGCCTGATGGCGATGCGGTGGGGGATACGCCCATATAGAACCCGAAAAATGAAATGTGATTCCCAAAAATCGGCTGTTTTCAGCCGGTTTTTTTGTTTTTGGGGTTCAAATTGCCCACACGGTGGAGGAAAGGGGTTTCCAACGGGTGGCAGTTTCGTTTTCTTGACGCATTTGTGTCGGATTCTAACGAAATATGAAATATTTATTACGAAGCCCCCAAAAAAGCGAAACAAATAGATTGCGGAAATTTGTACAAACAGTATATTATTTTAATAATATAATGTGCATATTGCATATTATTCTCTTGGAATAAGAAAAAACGTTCTCTTTTATTATGTAAATATATGGAAATGATTTCTTTAAATATAACGGAAAAGCTACAAAAGCATGACAACTATGTTTCCCAAAAAGCCGAACGCGAAATAAAAAGGCGCTTGACAAAGAGCCAAAAAGTGCCTTAAAATGGTGGCGAAGTCGCAAAAGTGGCGAATAAGTGGCAGATAGGGGGGTGAAATGATGGCGGATGATTCTACCAAGGATCCTGCTTCCGTGGGAAACGACGTACAGCCGGAGCAGAACGCCATAAACGCCCCCGATGGAAATCAGACGGACAGCGAAAAGAAACTGCCCTTTCTGGGTTTTGTGGGCAGCTACCCCCACAGCATAGACGCGAAGGGAAGAATGATCATACCCGCCGCATTCCGGGACGCCTTGGGAGACCGCTTCGCCGTGGCCCCCTCGCCGGATTTTCAGGCGGTGGCCCTTTATCCCATTGCCGATTGGATTGCCAAACGGGACGAGCTGGCCGCGCTGGTGCGGTTAAAGCCCGTGGCGCAGCCCATCCTGGATATGTTTACCAAATACAGCTATACGGACTGCGAATCCGACGCCCAGGGGCGTTTGCTTTTGCCCCAGCGTATCCGCACGTGGCGGCTTGGCGACGCAAGGGATGTGGAAGTGAACGGCACGTATAACCACATCCGCATCATTCCCGCCGCTGTGGGCAAGGAGCAGGATCGCGCGTTCGACGAAAAGTACCCCGATCCGCTGGCGTTCCTTACGTCCTTACAGGACTGAAATACGTTCTAATAAACAGAAAGGAGGAATATATTCATGCAGAAGGGTAACAGCATGCCTTATGTGACGGCGGGATTGCAGGCCGCGCCGGGCGTGCGGATCCATGTGCGCAGCGGTGTGAACCTGCCCGACGCAGAAGCGGGCCAGCCCTGTGATCCGGAAAGGCAGCCCTTCCGGGCGGGACGGGTGCAGCCCGCGCCTCGGGAAAGCGTGACCGTTCCGCTGCGGGGTGCGTTGATTTTCCTTTGCGTGCTGTTTTGCGTTTTCGGCGGCCTGATCATCAGCAAAGCGGCCCAGCGGTCAGCGCTTACCAAGAAGATTTCCAAAACCCAAGCGAATATCCAGAAATTGAAGGCGACTAACGCGGAGATGGCCGTGAAGGTGGAAGAAGCCAATGATCCCGGACGGATCTGCGACATCGCGTGCCGGAAGCTGCAAATGAGCCACTCGTCCCAAGCTACAACGGAATATGTGACCGCGCCGGATACCCGGCCCTTTGAAACCAAAACAACAGTCCGGGCGGATGCCTCCCCCAATGCCGCGCTGGATGGATTGATCACCGGCAGCCGCTGACCGGACGCCTTCGGCTGCCCATAGGGGAGGACAGCCATGCGCACGAGACCCAAAATCCGCAGAAGATTACTCACGATGCTTTCGGCGATGACCCTGCTGTTTTCGCTGATCGGCGTAAGGATCGGCAATCTGACGCTGGTGCAGGGCGAAGCCCTCACGGCCCGGGGCGTGCGGCAATGGACCCGCCAGGGTGTGGTAACAGCCCAGCGGGGCGCCATCCAGGATACCGGGGGCGCTGTGCTGGCACTGTCCGCCACGGCGTATATCGTAACGGCCAACCCACAGCTGGTGTCCGATGAAAGCGGGTTCGCCCAGGTGATGGGCGGGATGCTCAACGCCGACGCGGCGGCCATGGAAAAGAAGCTGCAAAATAAAAAGCTGGCTTCCGTGATCCTGAAGCGCCAGGTGCCCCGGGAAACCGTGGACCAGATCCGCGCCCTGCGGAAGGAGGACCCTGAAATGGGCGTCCTGCTCAAGGGCGTATCCTTTGACGAGGACACCCGGCGCGTTTATCCAAAAGGCGCTTTTCTCACCCAGATCCTGGGGCTGACCAATGTGGACTCCGTGGGCCAAAGCGGCCTGGAAAGCGCCTATGAAACGCTCCTGCGGGGCAGGGAAGGGTCCCTGCGCACGGAAGTGGACGCTCGTTCCCACCTGCTTCCGGACGGCAAAACCGCTTATGTGGCGCCCCAGCCGGGCTATACCCTGCGCCTGACGGTGGACAGCGCCATTCAGGGCATCGTGGAAAAGGTCATGCGGGAATGTCTGGCGGTGAACAGCGCAAAATCCGTTCAGTGCATCGTCATGGACGTGAACACCGGGGCCATTTTGGCGGTGTGCATGAAGCCGGATTACGATCCCAACGACCCGCCCCGGAACGATATCGAGCAGCTCAACGAGCTCATGCGCATGACGGTGATCACCGACGTGTACGAGCCGGGCTCCACCTTCAAAATGCTCACCTGCTCCGCCGCCCTGGACAGCGGCGCGGCTTCTCTGGACGACCGATTTACCTGCACCGGAGCCATTTACGTGGACGGCGACCGCATCCGCTGCTGGAAAAACAGTCACGGCACCCAAACGCTGCCGCAGGCCCTGGCCAACAGCTGCAACCCCGCTTTCGTCACCCTGGCCCTGCGCATGGGCACGGATACGTTTTACAAGTATCTGCGGGCTTTCGGCATCGGCGTGCGCACGGGAATCGACCTGCCGGGGGAGAGCGCGGGCATCCTGATCAACAGCCGCTATGTGAAAAACGTGGATCTGGCCCGCATCGGGTTTGGGCAAAGCGTGGCGGTCACGCCCCTGCAATTGATCACCGCCGCCTGCGCGGTGGTGAACGGCGGCAGGCTCATGAAGCCCTACATCGTCAAGGAAGTGCTGGACAGCCAGGGAAACGTGGCGGAACGCACCGCGCCAACGGTGGTTTCCACGCCCATCAGCGCGGAAACCAGTGCGAAAATGCGCGAGCTGCTGGAAAGCGTGGTTGCCGAGGGCGGGGGCAAAAATGCCGCTGTGGCAGGCTACCGCATCGGGGGCAAAACGGGCACAGCCCAGGTGTACAAGGATGGGCGGGTGGTATCCGATGTGCACATCGGCTCCTTCGTGGGCTTTGCCCCCATTGACAACCCCCGCTTCGCCGTGCTGGTGACAGTGAACGAAGCCCAGGTGCCTGTCGATTACGGCAGCACCACCGCCGCGCCCTTTGCAAGCCAGATCATGGAGGGCGTGCTTTCGTATTTGGGCGTGGAGAAGAACGACCCCAAGGCCACAGCCGCCCCAACCGTGACCGTGCCCGATACCGTGGGCATGACGGTGGCGGAGGCGAAAAAGGCGCTGCGGGAGGCCGGTCTATTCTATGAAACGGACGGATTGACGGACACCGTTTCCGCCCAGGCGCCGGCCGCCGGGGCGCAAATATCCGCCGGAAGCGCCGTGATGCTGTACACCTATGAGCAGGAGCCCATTCAGATCATGGATCTGATTACGGTGCCTGACGTGAAGGGACTTTCCATGACGGAAGCGGCCCGGCAGCTTCGGGCAAGGGGCTTTGAAATGGAGATCGCTGGCAGCGGCGTGGCCGTGCGCCAAACGCCCGCGGCAGGCAGTTATGCCCCCGGCGGGTCCACCGTGAAAGTGACTTTTGAATTGCCGCTGCAATGAACGGGAGTGAGGAAAACATGTTGTTGTCTGCGTTGGCCCAGTCTCTGGGCGAAGAACTGGTGGAACTGCGGGGAGAGTGCGAAATCGCGTCCCTGAGCATGGATAACCGGAAGAAAGAGGAATTGAAGCAGGGATTGTTTTTCTGCGTTCCTGGCGCGCGGTTCGACGGCCACGATTTTGCCCCCAAAGCGGTGGAAAACGGCGCGGTGGCCCTGGTGGTGAACCGCTTCCTGGACCAGCCTGTGCCCCAGGTGAAGGTGAAAAACGTTCGCAGGGCCATGTCTCTCATGGCGGCGGCGTTCTTTGGCCATCCGGAAAAGGAATTAAAGCTCCTGGGCGTCACCGGCACCAAAGGCAAAACTACCACCAGTTATTTGATCAAAGCCATCATGGAGGAAGCGGGCTGCAAGGTGGGGCTCATCGGCACCACCGGCAACATGATCGGCAAGGAGTACCTGAAAAGCGAATTTACCACCCCCGAGCCCATCGATTTCTTCCGCACCCTGCGGCTCATGCGGGATCAGGACGTCACCGTGGTGAGCATGGAAGTGTCCGCCCACGCCATCGCCATGAACCGCCTGACCGGCGTGCATTTCGAAGCGGGCTGCTATACCAACCTGTCCCAGGATCATTTGGACCTGTTCGGCACCATGGAAAACTATTTCCAGTGCAAAAAGTCCTTTTTCCGGCCGGAGTGGATCGCCAATGCCGCCATCAACGTGGACGACGATACCAGCGCCGATATTTTGAAGGATATCACCGTGCCCCACAGCACCTACGGCATCAGCTGCAACGCCGATATTTTCGCCCGGGATATTGAGATCACGGAAAACGGCGTCAGCTTCATCATGAAGCTGTTCAACATGCACGATTATCCGGTAAAGCTGCAATTGACCGGCATGTTCAACGTGTATAACGCCTTGGCCGCCGCCGCCGTGGGCCTGATCATGGGCGTGAAGCCCGAAACTATCACGGCGGCCCTGGAAAAAGTGCGCTCCATTCCGGGCCGCGCCCAGGTGCTGGACACCCACACGCCCTATAAGGTGATTTTGGACTATTCCCATTCGCCGGACGCATTGGAAAACATCCTGAAAGCGGTGCGGCAGTTCGCCCGGGGCCGGGTCATTTCCCTCTTTGGCTGCGGCGGTGACCGGGATCACCTGAAACGCCCCATCATGGGCGAAATCTCCGGAAGGCTGGCGGACTTTTCCATCTTGACCAGCGACAACCCCCGCACGGAAGACCCCATGGATATTTTGGACGCCATAGAAGAAGGAATCAAACCCACCGGCGGCAAATATACAGTGATCGAGAACCGCCGGGAGGCCATCCGCTGCGCCCTGCAAATGGGCCGGGAGGGGGATATCATCGTCCTGGCGGGCAAGGGCCACGAAACCTATCAGGAGATCATGGGGATCAAGCGGCCCTTCGATGAAAAGGTGGTCGTAAAGGAGCTGCTGGAAGAAATCGGAGGCTAATTCAGAGCTGAGAGTTTAGAGTTGAGATATATTGAGTTGCATTGTCAGGGATATAAACCAAACGGGCCGTATCATCTCAACGCTCAACGCCCAATTCTCAACTCTCTGTTGATTACGATAAGTTATTATGATGAATCGAGAGGTACGCGATCATGTTCCTGTACTGTGCTTACGCGGCGGTAGCGGCTTTGGCCGTCGTGCTGCTGATTATGCCGAAGTTCCTGCCGTTTCTGAAAAAGCTCAAGTTCGGCCAGACCATTTATGATTTGGGCCCCAAGGCCCACCTGGCCAAGCAGGGCACGCCGAATATGGGCGGCATCGTGACGGCGCTGGCTACGGTGCTCACCACGGTTGTGATCACGTTGATCGTGGGGATCAAGCAAAAATGGTCCTTCGGCCTGGACAGCGCCCTGTGGCCTCTGCTGTTCATCACGGTGGGCTGCATGGCGTTCTTCGGCTTCCCGGACGACTACATCAAGGACGTGAAGAAGGATCACGAGGGCTTGAAGCCCAAGCAAAAACTGATCGGGCAGATGATCGTCGGCCTGATCTTTTCCCTGTATTGCTTTCTGTACGTGGGCAGCGACGTGATCATCCCCTTCACGGGCATCACCTGGGATTTGAATTGGTTCTATATTCCCATCATGACCGTGCTGGTCATGTTCATTACCAACTCCGCTAACTTGCAGGACGGAGTGGACGGCATCCTTTCCTCCGTCACCATCGTGGGTATGGCGGCTTTCGGGCTCATCGCCCTGTTCTTGGGCACCGCGCTGAACGCTGCCCAGAGCGCCGACGGCGCGCTTCCCATCTTGGACGCCTTCCCCATGACCAACCTGGAAGCCTGGTTCCCCATCGTCGCCGTGCTGTGCTTCGCTTTGGCGGGAGCCTCCTTAGGCTTTCTGCGGTATAACCGCCACCCTGCAAAGATTTTCATGGGGGACACCGGCAGCATGTTCATCGGCGGGGCCATGGTGGGCGTGGCGATGCTCACGAAGTGCCAGTTTTTGCTGATCCCTATTTGCTTCACCTGCATCATGAGCTCCGTTTCCGTGATGATGCAGACCACCTATTTCAAGTACACCAAGAAAAAGTACGGCCAGGGGAAGCGCATTTTCAAAATGTCTCCCCTGCACCATCATTTTGAGCTGTGCGGCATGAAGGAAAACCAGATCGTGCTCATGTATGCCGCCGTAACGCTGGTGCTGTCCATTATCGCGGTTGTTTCTATGCATATGTTCTTTGCGTAATTACGAAATAAGTTCAGAGTTCGGAGTTCAGATTATTTTGTCTGTATGTTAAAGACGCCGAGGAATTTGTATCTCCACTCTCAACTCTCCACTCTCAACTCTGTCATGAAGGGGTGATGACCATGCAGAAGGAATTGTATTACGGAACGCCCAAAAAGCGCTGCGCGTCCGTTCATGAAAATGAAAACCAGTGGGCGGGCAAAAAGGTGCTGATCGTGGGCATGGCCCGCAGCGGCATCGCCGCCGCACAGCTATTGTGCCGGGAAGGGGCCGCTGTCACCGTCAGCGATATGAAACCCCGGGAAGCCTTTGGGGACAAACTGGACGTGCTGAACGGCCTGCCCATCGCCTTCCGCATGGGCGAGGACGGCCTCGACGCCCTCAACGGCCAGGACGTACTGGTCATCAGCCCCGGCGTGCCCATCGACGCGCCCATCGTGAATGCCGCCAAAGAGAAGGGCGTGCGGGTCACAGGCGAAATGGAAATGGCCTCCACCATTCTGAAAGGCTCCCTGGTGGCGGTGACCGGCACCAACGGCAAGACCACCACGGTGTCCCTGTTGGGAGCTATTTTTGAGGCGGCGGGAAAAATCGTCCACGTCTGCGGCAACATCGGCTATCCCATTTCCGCCGCGGCGATGGACAGCAAATACGACCATGTGGTGGTGGCGGAGGTTTCCTCCTTCCAGCTGGAAACCACCGAAACCTTCCATCCCCTGTCCGCCGCCGTGCTGAACGTGACGGAAGACCATTTGAACCGCCACGGCACCATGGAAGTGTATACGGGCCTCAAGCGCCACATTTTCGACGCCCAGGACGGCAGCAACTTTGCCGTGCTGAATTACGACGACGAAATCTGCCGGAAGATGGCCAAGGGCTTAAAGAGCCAGGTGCTGTTCTTCTCCCGGCAGCGGGAGGTGGAGCAGGGCGCGTTCGTCCGGGACGGCAAGATCGTCGTGCGCGTCGGCGGCGAAGAAAAGAACGTGTGCGGCGCGGACGAGCTGAAAATCCCCGGCCCCCACAACTTAGAAAACGCACTGGCCGCCGCCGCGGTGGCCTTCTCCCGTGGCGTGCCCGCGCCGGTGATCCGTCAGGCCATGCGCACCTTCCCCGGTGTGGAGCACCGCATCGAGTTCACCCGGGAACTGGACGGCGTGCGCTACATCAACGACAGCAAGGGCACCAATGTGGATTCCACCATCAAGGCTGTGCAGAGCATGAAGGCCCCCACGGCCATCATTTTGGGCGGGTACGATAAGCATGTGTCCTTCGACGCCCTGGCGGAGGAAATCGTGAAAACGCCCCTGATCGAAAACTGCGTGCTCATCGGCGTCACGGCAAACCAGATCGAGGAAGCGCTGAAAAAAGCGGGCTATACGCATATTCATCATGCGGGCAGTATGCAGGAGGCCGTCGAAACCTGCCGTGCCCTGTCCAAGCCTGGCGGCAACGTGCTGCTGTCTCCCGCCTGCGCCTCCTTCGATATGTTTGAGGATTACGAGCAGCGGGGAAGGATTTTTAAGGAGATCGTTGGTCAATTAGTTTAAATACAAATTGGGATTTGTGGGGAAGGGACCCAGCGGGGCTTTGCCCCGCACCCCACCAGGGAGATGATCTCCCTGGACCCTCGCCTGCGGAAATTACTCGATGCGTTGAGACGACTTGATTCCCGCTGTCGCATTGGAAAGGATAGCAAAACTTGACGGCCTTGTGCTTCTGGCCCGGCCGCCTTTGGCGGCCAACCCGGATGCTTTGCATCCGGGGAAAGCCAGGGAATAATCCCTTGGGAAAAAGCGAGCTTTTTCCCTGGGATTTTCCCGGCTTTCTTGGGCCAGAAGCCGTCAAACTTTCGTAAACCCCAGCGCGGCAGGCGGCGTTTGTTCGATATATTCTTACAAGCCACTTCGCCGAGTGGGGGTCCAGGGGCGTCACGTCCCTGGTCGGGGGGTTGGGGGCGGAGAGCCCCCAACGTCTCCTCCACAAATCCCAATTTGTCTGTTTTACGCAGAAAAAAAGATATAGAAATACAAAGGACAGAACGCGGTGAGGCGCATTTTCGGATGCGTCTTTCTGTTTTCAGGCACGGAAGGAAAGCAAACGGAATCCGAAAGGAAGAAAGGCCATGCTCACGACCGCGCCGCGCCGGAGACCCAAGCCGGTGGATAAAACCTTGCTCACCATCATGGCCATGCTGCTGATGTTAGGCCTGCTCACCCTGTTCAGCGCCACCTATTATAAGGCCCAGGACGGGGGAGACCCGTTTTCCGAGGTCAAAAAGCAGCTGTTCGGCGCGGCGGTGGGGGCCGCCGCTATGGCCGTTACCTGCCGGGTGCCCTATGTGTTCTGGGGCAGGCGGAAGGTGGTGGTGGGCGGGGTGCTGCTCAGTTTCCTGCTTTTGCTGCTGGTGTCGATTCCCGGCATCGGCACGTCCATTAACGGCTCCCGCCGGTGGCTCACCTTCGGGCCCCTGTCCTTCCAGCCGGGGGAACTGGCGAAGTACGCCGCCGTGCTGTTCATGGCCATGACGCTGACGGTGCGGGGCAAGAAGGTGGAAAAGCTGTGGACGGGGATCCTGCCGGTGCTGATCGTGCCGGGGATCATGTTCCTGTTGATTCTGGAACAGCCCAATCTGTCCACGGCGGGCACCATCATCATTGTAAGCGTGCTCATGGTGATGCTGCGGGGGGCCAAATGGCGGCATATGCTGCTGCTGGGCACGGGCGGGCTTGCCGTGGGCGCGTACTACGCCTGGAGCGCGGAATACCGAAGGGAACGGCTGCTTTCCTTTACGGACCCTTTCGCTAAAATGAGCGACGAAGGGTATCAGCTCTCTCAATCCCTCATCGCCTTCGGCTCCGGCGGCCTGTTCGGCATGGGCCTTGGGCAGGGACGGCAGAAATACGCTTATCTGCCCTATCCCGAGAGCGATTTCATTTTCGCCATCGTGGGGGAGGATTTCGGGCTGGCGGGCTGTATCGCGGTGATCCTGCTGTTCGTGGCGTTTCTGTTCGCCGGGATGCGCATTGCCCTGCGCTGCGACGATCTGTTCGGCTGCCTGCTGGCAGCGGGTATCGTGGGGATGATCTCGGTGCAGGCCTTCATCAATATGGGCGTGGTGGTGGGCGTGCTCCCTACCACCGGCCTGCCCCTTCCTTTTTTCAGCGCCGGCGGCACGTCTCTTTCCATCACCATGGCGGCGGTGGGCATCGTGCTGAATATCAGCAGGAGCTGCACAACGAACCTCATGTAAAAGGAGTTGAGAGTTTAGAGTTAAGAGTTGAGATTATATAGCTGAATCAGATGAGAACGCCGTGGTACCTTGGTAAGGCAAAATAAATCTCAACTCTCCACTCTCAACTCTCCACTCTATTCCCGCATTCTTCGTTTTCACCTTTCTTTCCCTTTGGCATAGCCTGAAAGAAGAAAGAAGGTGGAAATTGTGGAAGGATTTCGGGTGCTGGGCGGCGAAAAAATAGAAGGACAGGTGCGGCTTCAGGGGGCGAAAAACGCCGTATTGCCCATTTTGGCGGCGGCGCTGCTGCCGGAAGGGGAAACGGTGATCCGGGATTGCCCGGATATCCGGGACGTGCACGCCATGGCGGGCATCCTGAACCAATTGGGCTGCCGGTGCGATATGGAAGGGGACGAAGTGCGCATCGACAGCGCGGACCTTAACCGCTGGGAAATGCCGGAGGGCCTGTCCAAGCAGATCCGTTCCTCCATTTTTCTGCTGGGGCCGATCCTGGGAAAGCTGCGCCGGGCGGCAGTGACCTATCCCGGCGGGTGTGAAATCGGCCTGCGGCCCATCGATCTGCATTTGAAGGGCCTGCGCGCCTTGGGCGTGAAGGTGCAGGAGGACGGCGGGGTGATTCGCTGCGACGGCGGGGAGATGCACGCCGGGGACGTGTATTTCGATTATCCCAGCGTAGGGGCCACGGAAAACGTGATGATGGCGGCGGCGCTGCTGCCGGGGGTCACCACGGTGCACAACGCGGCGCGGGAACCGGAGGTGGAAGACCTGCAGGGTTTCCTGAACGCCATGGGCGGAAACGTGCGCGGCGCGGGCACCCAGGTGATCCAAATCGAGGGCGTAAAAAAACTGCGCGGCGTTTCCTATACCCCCATTCCGGACCGCATCGTGGGCGGTACGCTGCTGTGCGCGGCGGCGGTGACCGGCGGCGAGATTTTATTGAGCAATATCCGCCCCGCCGATTTGATGCCGGTGGGGGACAAATTAACGGAAATGGGCTGCCGGATCAGCAGGGAGGAAGAGGGCCTGCGTTTGCGCGCTCCCCGGCGGCTCAAAGCCTTTTCCTGCTTGCAGACCCAGCCCCATCCAGGTTTCCCCACCGATATGCAGGCCCAGATGCTGGCCGCCGCGTGCACGGCGGAGGGAACCAGCGTGATCGTGGAAAACGTGTTTGAAAACCGGCTGTCCCATGTGGCCGATCTGTGCCGCTTGGGGGCCGATATCCGGGTCAGCTCCCGCACGGCGGTGGTTTCCGGCGTGGATAAGCTGCACGGGGCCGCTGTGACGGCCCGGGATCTGCGGGGCGGGGCGGCGCTGGTGATCGCGGCCCTTTGCGCCCAAGGGGAAACCGTGGTGGAAAACGTGTCCCTCATCGACCGGGGTTACGCGAAGCTGGAAAACACCCTGGCCGGGCTGGGGGCCAAGATTGAAAGAATACCGTAAAGCACGCTTTCACGCAAAAAGTGAAAAGTGGAGAGTGAAAAGTGAAAATGAAAAATATACCAAACTGGCAGTGATTGCGGCATCAAGATCAATTTCCGCTTTCCACTTTTCACTTTCCGCTTTATGTGATTGAATATGCGCTCTCTCAATGGCCTGAACAATACCTATCAAACGTGGGCGGCCTTGCCGCCCCTGGAGGCAAAAGATGGCACAGCAATATCCGCAGAATGATTATTATCCCATGCCCGAGCCGCCGCCCCGGAGACGGTTCGGGGTGCTTTCGGTGGTGTGCGCGCTGATCCTGGTGCTTTCGGTGGCCGTGATCCTGAATGAAACCCTGCTGCGGCTCAAGGATATACAGGTGAAAGGGGTATACATCATTTCCCAGGAAGAAGCCAAAAAAGCGGCGGGCCTGGATAGGACGGTGAGCTATTTCACCGTCAGCGAAAAAAAGGTCGCGGAGGGCATCAACAGCCATCATTACCTGACCTTTGAACGGATGGAAAAGCGGTTTCCCGACACCCTCACCGTTTATGTGAAGGAGCGCGTGCCTGTGGCGCGGGTGCAGCAAATGGGAACGAATTATTACCTGGACGATCAGGGCATGGTGCTGGAGAAGAGCTATCTGCGGGTGAAAAGCGGCAGCCCGGACGATATGGTGGTTGTGACCGGCTTAAAGCCAAAGGAACTGCGGGTAGGCCATACGATTGTCGCTGGATCGTCGGAGCATATGAAAGCTTATACGGCGCTTTTTGAGGAATTGGAATTGCAGGGCTGGCTTTCGCAGATCTCTGAATTGAATATCACCGACCCGGAAAGCATATATGTGGTGACCCGGGACGGTTATTCTGCCCGCATCGGCGATATAAGCAGCCTGCGGGCGAAAATCGGCACCGTGCGGGCGGTGGTCGCCAAGCTGCGGGAAATGGGGAAAACCGGCGGGATGCTGGAGGCCAGCACGCCCGGCGAAGCCATTTATACGCCGCCTGTGCCGTAAAAATGGGCGTCTTTTTCACAAAAAAGGGGAATTTTTAAAAAAAGTGCGACTTTTTTCTTGATTTCCGCTTGCCAAATTATCTCAAAAAGGTTACAATAGAGTGAACCGAAATGGGTTATTTGATTTTCGGCTTTTTTCGGACCAAATAGAAGGGGCTTCTTTTGCCGATGAACAGGGGATGATGGATGGATGAAGACCACGGTTACGGCCATCGAGTTTGGTACAAGCAAGATCGTGGCGCTCGTCGCGGAAACCAGCGGACGGCAGCGCTGCGATATCGTAGGCGCCGGAACGGTGATCTATGACGGATACATGGAGGGGCGCTGGAATGCTCCGGATCAGCTCAACGAAGCGATCGCGGGAGCGCTGAAAGCGGCCGAGGATCAGTCCCATACGCACATCAAAGAGGTTTATGTGGGTGTGCCGGGCGATTTTTCCACTGTTCGCACGGTGGAAGTGAAGGTGGATCTGCAGGGGGCTGATCCCCGGGTAACGGAAAAGGATATCAGCAGCCTGTTCGATAAAGCGGTGGAGGAGCTGGGCGAGATCCGCGGCAGCATCATTCACCGCAGTCCTGCCTGGTTCATCGTGGATGAAGGGAAAAAGACCCTGGAGCCCATGGGTATGCGCGGCTACGAGCTGCGCGGCATGATCTCCTTCGTGATCGCCGACCGGTTCTTCCTGGAGGATATTCAGGAAAGGTTCCGCAGCCTGCATGTGGCGGTGAACGGGTGCCTGTCCACACCGGTGGGCCAGGCGATGCTGTTCGTGCCCGACGAGGAAAGGGACCGCGCCGCCGTGCTGGTGGATATCGGCTACCTGACCACGGAAGTGATGATGGTGCAGGGCGACGCCATCGTGAACCTGACCAACATTCCCATGGGCGGCGGCCATATCGCCGCCGATCTGGCCTACGGGCTGGAGGTGCCGCTTTCCACGGCGGAAAATATCAAGCGCGCTTATGTTTACGGCCTTTCCGCCGGCCAGTCCACCTTTGAAGGAACGGATCAGGCGGGGAACGCCAAAACCTTTAACAGGGAACAGGTGGAAAAGGTGATCGAGCCCCGGGCGGAGGAAATCTGCGAGGCCGTGCGGGACGCGATCATTGCTTCCGGGGCCAAGCTGGGCAAATGGTCTCCGGTGTATCTGACGGGCGGCGGCTTGGCCATCAACCGGGGCGGCCGGGAGTATTTGGCCGCCAAGCTGGAGCGCACCGTGCGGGAACTGCCCCGCAAGGCCGTGAAGCTTTCCAGTCCCGCTTATTCCAGCGCTTTGGGTCTGCTGGATCTGCTTATTGACACCACCGCCAATGCCCGGCCGGGCGTGGGCGTGGGCGGCTTCTTCCGCAGCCTTTTCGGCGGCTGACCTTTCGCCGCTGGCCGATTTTGAACATAGGGGGATTGAAAAATGCCTTTTGAAGTACAAGTTGATCAGCCGTCCTTCGCTTCGATCAAGGTCGTAGGCTGCGGCGGCGGCGGCACAAACGCCGTGAACCGCATGGTGGAAGCCAATCTCCGGGGCGTGCAGTTCATCGCCGTCAATACGGACCGTCAGGCCCTGGCCCTGAGCCAGGCCGACGTGAAAATCCAGATCGGCGAAAAGCTGACCAAGGGCCTCGGCGCGGGCGCCGTGCCCGAAGTGGGCCGCCGCGCGGCGGAAGAAAGCCGGGAAGAAATCGCCCAGGCGCTCAAGGGCGCTGATCTGGTGTTCGTCACCGCCGGTATGGGCGGCGGCACCGGTACGGGCGCGGCTCCCATCGTGGCCGAAATCGCCCGGGAAATGAATTGCCTCACCATCGCCGTGGTGACCAAGCCCTTTGCTTTTGAGGGCAAGCAGCGCATGAAGAACGCTGAAATGGGCATCAACGATTTGAAACAGAGCGTGGATACTCTGGTGGTAATCCCCAATGACCGCCTGCTGCAGGTGGTCAGCAAGGGCACCACCATGGTGGAAGCTTTCCGCATTGCCGACGATGTGCTGCGCCAGGGCATCCAGGGCATCTCCGATCTGATCGCCGTTCCCGCCATGATCAATCTGGACTTTGCGGACGTAAAGACCATCATGGAATCCGGCGGCATGGCCCATATGGGCATCGGCGTGGGCAAGGGCGAAACCCGCCTGGTGGACGCGGCCAACAAGGCCATTTCCAGCCCCCTGCTGGAGACCAAGATCGACGGCGCGCGGGCCGTGCTCATCAACGTGACCGGCGGCCCCGATATGAGCATCATGGAAATCAATGAAGCCGCCAATCTGGTGATGGAATCCGCCGACAGTGAAGCCAACATCATCTTCGGCGCGGGTATCGACGAATCCCTCAAGGATGAAGTGCGCATCACCGTGATCGCCACCGGCTTTGAAAAAACGCCTTTCCCCACCCGGGAAAAGAAGAAGACCCGCACGGCTACGCCCTATGGCGCCGCGGTGCCCTCCTTCAATCCTTATGAGAACAGGCCCCGTGCTGAGGCTGGCGACGCACAGGGCTTTGACGCTCCCGCCCCCGCCACCTACGAAGGCGAAAACTCCTTCTTCCCCGGCGGCGCGCGGCCTGTAGCGGCTCCCACGGGCGGCTATCAGGCGACGCCTTACGCGCCCCAGCAGCCTTATGCCCAGCCTGTTTATCAACAGCAGCCCTTCACTCAGCAGCAGCCCGCCGTCCAGCCTTATCAGCAGCCGTATCAGGCCCCGGCCCAGCCCGCTGCCAATGCCAGGGATGATTTGGGTGTGCCCGCTTTCCTGCGCCGCAGTGAAAAGAAGTAATCCCATCGGTTGCGTTTCAGCCGACCCTTTGCGGAGGGGCGGCTTTTTCTATCGCTTCGATTTTCCCGGCTTTACTTTTTTCAGGTTTCCGCTATAATGAAAGCAGAAAGAAGCCCGCACGGGGAGGAATGAGGATGTACGATTTAGGGCGGCAGATTCGCCAGCGTTTTCAGATGTGGAAGGACGAACTGAAGAACCATCTGTATACAGCCGTGGGAACGGTGCCGTTTCGGTTTTGTACCACCTTGGGGCATCCCACAACCCAGGAAGCGGAGAAAATGCCGCTGCTTCCCTGCCCTGTAGGCACAAAATGGGGCGGCATGTGGGAATACGGCTGGTTCTTTGCGGACGTAACGCTGCCCGAAACCTGCGAAGGCAGGAGGGTCGTCCTGTTTTCCAACGTGGGCGGGGAACAGTTGGTGTACGTGAACGGAAAAGCCATCGGCTCCGTAGATTTGAAGCACAGCTATGTGACCCTGACCCGCGCCGGCCGGGCGGGGGAAACCTTTCATGTACAGATCGAAAGCTACGCCGGGCACGGCCCTCGTCTGGAAACCTTGGGCCCCTGCCCGCCCGAACGGCCCGCCATCCCGCCTGTGACCGAACCCCAGTGTACGGTGGGGGAAACGGTGATCGCCGTCTGGAACGAGGACGCCTACCAGCTCATGCTGGATGTGGAAGCCCTGGACAGCTTACAGCAGATTTTGCCGGACAACAGCCTGCGCGCCCTGCGGGTGGCGGAGGCCCTGGACCGAATCACCCGCATCGCCGATTTTGAACTGCCCCACGGCGCAAGGGAAGAAAGCTTCCGGGCGGCAAGGGCGGCGCTGCGCAAGGAGCTTTCCTGCGTCAACGGCTCCACCGCGCCGATCATGTGGCTGTTCGGCCAATCCCACATCGATTTGGGCTGGCTGTGGCCCCTGGAGGAAACGTACCACAAGGCCGTGCGCACCTACGCAAACCAGCTTTCCCTGATGGAAGAATATCCCGAATACCGTTTCCTACTGTGCGAACCGGCCTTGCTGGATATGCTGCGGGAGCGGGACGAAAAAACCTGGCAGTGGGTGAAAAAAGCATATGAAAATGGGCAGATCGAACCGGAGGGCGCGTTTTATGTGGAATGCGACACCAACATGCCCTCCGGGGAAAGCCTGATCCGCCAGCTCATGTACGGAAAGCAGTGGTTCCGGGAACAGTTCAAAGTGGATTCTAAAGTGGCCTGGCAGCCGGACACCTTCGGCTATTCCGCCGCCCTGCCCCAGATTTTTAAGCAGCTGGGCATCCGGTACTTCGCCACGGAAAAGCTGCTGCGGGCCGACCCGGAAACGGAGCGCTTCCCCTATCAGAATTTCATTTGGGAGGGCATGGACGGCTCCACGGTGGAAGCCCTGTCCTTCTTCAAGGCAAACGCCCCCGTCAGCCCCCAATTGCTGCATAAACGCTGGGACGCGGAGCGCAGCCAGCGCCGGAACATCGATACCCAGCTTTATTCCTTCGGCTACGGCGACGGAGGCGGCGGCGCGGACCGGGATATGCTGGAAATGATCCGCCGCCTGCCCGATTTGGAGGGCGCGCCGAGGACGAAGTGGGGTTCTTTGCGGGGCTTCTTTGAAGAAACGGGCCGCCAGGCGAAGGAAAACCGCTGGGTGGGGGAATTGTACTTGGCCTGGCACCGGGGCACCTATTCCGTGCAGAGACGGCAGAAGCAGGCCATGCGCCGGGCGGAAATCACCCTGCGGGAAACGGAAGCGCTGGTGACCATGCTGCCGGAAGGGGAACAGGACGCCTGCCGGGAAACCATTCGCCGCGCCTGGAAAACGCTCATGATCAATCAGTTCCACGATATTGCCGGAGGGGTGGGCATCGAACGGGTACATCGGGAAGCCACGGAAGCGCTGACGGGCATCGTGGAAGAACTGCGTCCCCTGAACGGCAGCCTGTGGCGGAAGCTGTACGGCATCCGCGATGGGGAAGGATATGTGCTGGTGAACCCCTTGCCCTGGTTCCGGTCGGGCTGGGTGACGCTGCCGGACGGAGAGGAAATGTTTGCGGAGCTGCGGCCTTATGAAGCCGTGCCCGCCGAGGAAGCCCGGCTGCGTTTGCTTGCCGAATACCGTGTGTCCGCTTGCGAAAAGGAAGACGGATTCCTGCTGAAAAATCATCGCATAGAGGCGAAGATCGACCGCCGGGGCAGGATCACCGGGCTCCGGGTTGCCACGCTTTCCGGCTTCCGGGATTTCCTGGACGCGGGCCAGGTGATGAACGACTGGCGGCTGTACCGGAATATCCAGAACGTTTATGACGCCTGGGAGCTGGACCGGGGCTGGGAGAGGGAACGCATGGAAGACGCCGTCCGCGCCGAAGCCCGCTTGACCCGAAACACGCCGGAATGTGCCGAAATCACGGTGGATTATGCCTTTGGAAGCAGCGCGGCCCGCCAAATCATCCGTCTGCGCGCGGCGGAGGAGCAGATCACCTTTGAAACCGCCGTGGACTGGCACGAGCGCCGGAAGATGCTGAAAGCCCACTTTGAAAGCAACGTCCTGTGCGAGGACGCGGTGCATGAAATCCAATTTGGCTACGTGAAGCGCCCCTGCCACCGTTCCCATGCTTTCGCCAGCGACCGCTACGAGGTGAGCAACCACCGGTACAGCGCCCTGTGCGAGGGGAACCGGGGCTTCGCCCTCCTGAACGACGGGCTGTACGGCCTGTCCACGGATCGGGGCGAAATGGCCCTGACCCTGCTGCGCGCCCCCCTGGTGCCGGACGATACCTGCGACCGGGGCCGGCATGCCTTCACCTACGCCCTGCGGCCTTTTGCCAAGCCCTTCCGTGAATCGGACACCGTGCGGGCGGGGTATGAACTGAACGCCCCCGTGCGCGTGCTGCCGGGGACCTGCGAAGCGCGCGCCGGTTATGCCGTGGAGGGCGGCAGCATTCTGTTGGAATATATCAAGCCCGCCGAGGACGGCCGGGGCGCCATCCTGCGGCTGTATGAAAGCATGGGGGAAACCGCCTCCGGCATCCTGCGTTTGCCCATGGAAAAGCAAATTTTCCTTTCCGCCATGGACGAAAGGGAAGAAACCTTCCTTTGCCGGGGCAGGGAAACGACCCTCACCCTGCGGCCTTTCGAGATCAAAACCCTGCGGGTAACGGATTAGAGAACCATACGAAGGAGGATCCTGTTCATGTCCGGAATCGGACGCTTTACAGGCTGCGATTTGGGCGGCATCATGCCCTTATTTACGCCCTGGAAAGAAAACTGCGGGCTGGCCCAGCCTGTTTTTTCCCGGGAAGCGGCGCTGCTTTCCTTTGAATTGGCTTCATCGGCTTATGATATGAACCTGGACGCCTGGCGGGAAGCCGGGTGGCGGGATTTTTCCTTTCAGGTGGACAACACCCTGCTCACCGGCCAGGCGGTGAACGCCGCGTCCGGCGGCAGGCTGAGCACTGTGGTCAGCGATTATTTCCACTTTTTGGCCCGGGCGCGGCTCAAACGGATCAACCCCATCAGCCAGCTTCGGGGGGCTCTGCGCCAGCGGGAGGGATCGGACACCTGCAAGGCGGTGGTGATGCTGCACCCCCTCTCTGAAAACGTTCAGCGGTATGCGGTGGCCATCGGCTTCATGGGCACGGGGAAGCGGATATACGATTGGTTCTCCAATTTCCGGCTGAACCGGGAGGAGGGCATGCACGCGGGCTTCCTGCAATTGACGAAGGAATTTGAAAAGAACGCCGATGAAATCTGCTTTCCTGAAACAGCAAAAGAATTGGGCTTAAGCAAACTGACGCTTTCGGACATCCTTTCGGAATGCCGCCGGCCCGACAGCCGTTTCCGGGTTTGGATGGCGGGCCACAGCCAGGGCGGCGCGGTGATGCAGTTGTTTGCCTATCGCGAGGTCCGGCGGGGGTTCCTGCGGCAGAACATGATCGGCTATGGCTTTGCGTCCCCCAGCGCGGTGTACGCGCGGATGGACTGCGATGCGGGCGCCTTCCCGCTGCTGCATATCCTGAACGCCGATGACATCTTCCCCCGCATGGGCGCGGCGCTGCATATCGGCCGCTGCCGGGTGCTGTGTCCCGATCAGGCCATGCGCAAAGCCTGTTATCAGGCCGCCTGGCAGGATGAACTGTTTCGCGCCGTGCACCGGCTCATGCGGAGCGTGACGGACAGCGCCGGGGCATTCCTGCTGGTGGGGGCTATGCTCCGCGCCCTGGAGGATGTGCCCGTGGACAGCGCCATGGCCGCCCTGAACGTGCTGGCGGGGTCGCTGATGCCGGAAAAGCTGCTGGGCGCTTTGGGCAGCAGGCGGGAGGATATTGTGGACGCCCTGTACCGGAGAGTGGTTCAGGGATATCGCACGGCATCGGAGGGCGGCGACCCGCCCGAAGAAACCCTGGGCGTGCTGCGCGGGCGTATCGCCGCCCTGATTCTGCGGCACGGAGGCGCGCCTTTTGCAAAAACCGCCTTATCCTGTTTGGGCGTGTCCCATAAACTGCGGGGCGAAATCCCCAGGCAGGGCATTGCGCCTTATCAGTACATCGTTACCGAGCGGTTTTTCGATCTCAGGCAGCGGCTGTGGCAGGCGCCGGTCAGCGCCATGGGCGTTCCGGACGGCAGAGGTCCCCGCCGGATCGCGGGCGGACGGTTCGCCCGGCTTTCCGAAACGAAGAAACGCAGGGCGCGCTGACGAAAGGAGGACGCCATGGGGATTCAAACGATCATCACGCTGCTGGGCGGCCTGGCCTTCTTCCTGTTCGGCATGCGCGTGATGGGGGAGGGGCTGGAGCAGGCCGCGGGGCCCAAACTCAAGCATTTTCTGACCCTTATGACCCGGAACCGGGTGATCGCCATGCTGACTGGCATTTGCGTAACGGCCATCATTCAGTCCTCCGGGGCCACCACGGTGATGGTGGTGGGCTTCGTCAACGCCCAATTGCTCACCCTGGCCCAGTCCGTGGGTGTGATTATGGGCGCCAATATCGGCACCACCGTCACCTCGCTTTTGCTGTCCATCAAGTTCGATCCCGGCCCGGTGTTTGCCTTCGTGGGCATCCTGATGATCATGGTGCTGGGCAAAAGGGAAACGGTGAAGCAGGCGGGCATGGTATGCATGGGCCTTGGCGTGCTGTTCATCGGCATGGATTTGATGAGCGAATCCACCGAACCCCTGCGGGAATGGCCCGTGTTCCTGAACCTGATGCAGAGCGTACGCAATCCCCTGCTGGGGCTGCTGGTGGGCGCGGCGGTGACCGCGCTGCTGCAAAGCTCCTCCGTTTCCGTGGGTATCGTGCAGGTGCTGGCGGCTGGCGGCCTGGTGAGCATGGAAGGAGCGCTGTATCTGGTGCTGGGCGCGAAAATCGGCTCCTGTACCCCGTCGCTTTTGTCCATGGCCAATTCCCGGGTGTCCGCCAAACGCACGGCCATGGTGCATCTGCTGTTCAACGTGATCTGCGCCGCGCTGTTCCTTTTGCTGGACGCTTTCTTCCCCCTGGCGCAATGGGCCCAGGAATTGGTCCCCGGCAGCCCCAAGCTGTGCATTTCCTTCATGCATATCGCCACCAGCGTGGCGTCCACCCTGGTGCTGCTGCCCTTCAGCAATCTGCTGGTGAAGCTGGCCTGCGTGATCATCCCCGGCAAGGAAGAAGAGGAACGGCAAGCCATAAAATTGCAGTATTACGATGAACGTCTGCTCAAAACCCCCGCCCTGGCCGCAGAACAGCTGTACCGCGAGGTGTGCCGCATGGGCCGGGAGACCCACGATCACCTGATCTTGGCCCTGGAAACCCTGCGCACCCTGGATTTTTCCCGCGAGAACGAAATCAACGATCACGAGGAACTGGCCGATTTCCTGGAGGAAGCCATCACCGAAGGGCTGGTGGCCGTTATGCCCCTGGAGCTGAGCGAGCATGAAAGCAAGCGCATCGCCGAACTCTTCCACGTGGTCACGGATCTGGAGCGCATCAGCGACCACGCCATGAACCTGCTGGGCCTTGCCAAGGAACGCCAAGCCCGGAACGCGAAAATCTCCGATAAGGCCGATGCCGAATTGGAGGAATTGTTCGGCCACGTCATGAAGGTGCTGGATTCCGCCCTGGAAGGCCTGGAGGAATGGGATATTCCCGATTCCATCATGGGCCTGATCCAGCAGGAGGAGCAGAACGTGGACGATATGACCGAAGCCCTCCGCCGCAAGCATATCGACCGCCTGAAAGAACACAAGTGCACCCCCAAGGCGGGCGTGATCTTCCTGGAAACCATCAACAATCTGGAACGTGTGGCCGACCACGCCGTGAATATCGCCACCTGCGCTCGGGAGGATGCCATGCATATGCATAGCTGACGCGAATTACTTTGGGATGGTTTGTTCTCCAAAACGAAAAATCGGGGCCGGTGGATTTCACCGGCCCCTGCATCATTTTGGGGATCAAATGCGTTTTGCCAATGTTTCGGGATTGGCGGCGTGCAGCAGGGCGATTTCCCGGGTGATTTTTCCCGCCCGGAAAAGGCGCTGCAGCTCCGCGTCCATGGACAGCATGGTTTTATCGCTGCCGCCGTAGATCACGTTATCGATCTGGTGGGTGCGGCCGTCGCGGATCATGTTCTGGATAGCGGGGTTCACGGTCATCACTTCAAACACGGGCACCCGGCCCCCGTTGACCATGGGCACCAGACGCTGGGAAATGACGGCCTTGAGCACCATGGAAAGCTGCACGCGAATCTGGGTCTGCTGTTCGGCGGGGAAGGTGTCGATGATGCGGTCCACCGTTTTGGCCGCGCCGATGGTATGCAGGGAGGAAAGCAGCAAGTGGCCCGTTTCGGCGGCGGTGATGGCGGTGCGGATGGTGTCCAGATCGCGCATTTCGCCTAACATCACCACGTCCGGGGCCTGGCGCAGGGCGGCGCGCAGGGCGCGGGAGAAGGTGGCCGCGTCGTTGGGCACTTCCCGCTGGCTCACCAGGGATTTCTTGTGCCGGTGCAGGTACTCGATGGGGTCTTCAATGGTGATGATGTGAGCCTGGCGGTCGCTGTTGATTTTGTCGATCATGCAGGCCAGGGTGGTGCTTTTGCCGCTGCCCGCGGGGCCGGTGACCAGCACCATGCCGCTGCGCTGGGCGCACAGGGTCATCACGATGTCCGGGATGCCCAGCTCGCTCATGCGGGGCAGTTCAAAGTTCACGATACGGCAGATGGCCGCCATGGTGCCGCGCTGCATATAGGCGTTGCAGCGGAAACGGCTCACTTCCTTGATGGCGAAGGAAAAGTCGTCGTCCCCCTCCCGGCCCAGGAATTTTATATCCCGGTGGGCCAGAACGTACATTTCTTCCACCAGCTTTTCGGTGTCCGCCGAATGCAGCTTGTTATCGTTCAGCGGAATCAGATCGTTGTTCACCTTTACCGTGGGGCAGGAACCGGGAATGATGAATATATCCGATCCGCCCATGCTGACGGCTTTTTGCAGCAGTTCAACCATGATTTACCACACTTCTTCCGTTACAGCGGTTAATTCAAAATGAATCCAGCGGGTTCTTTCCGGAGAGCCTAAGGGCAGCGTTTCCAGGGCGCAGCTCAGGGAACGGAAGCCGTCCGTTTCCTCCCAGCACAGCGCGCCGGCTTCCCATGCCACGTCCTCGGGCAGGACGGCCTGAACGGCGGCGGCATAGGCTTCATTGTTTTCAGCTTCCTGGGCGGCCTTTGCCAGCAGCGCGTCCAGCGCGGCGCGCTTTTCTTCCGCCGCCGTTTGCAGGGCGTATACCGCCTGGGTCACCTGCACGCTCCGCTCGCTGAGCCGGATATCGTTGCGGCTGTTCATCAGGGAAAGCATGCCCAGGGTACTCAATGCCAGCACCACGAAAATCAGGATCAGAGAGGACGCGCCCGGGCCGAAACTGATCATGCTCTTTTTCTTCATTGCGCCGCCTCCTGATACCGCGCTCCGGGCAGCTCCACCAGCGTCTGTTCGCCGCTGAGCGCCCGCACCTGATAGCGCAGCAGTTCGCCGCAGGGCTGCTGCTCGCGGCTTAAGGAAACGGTCAGGTCAAAGCTGTCGCCGGGCAGCCGCCATGCATCATTTTCCTGCGTCCAGCCCATTTCCTTCAGCGCGCTTTCGACGTCCTCAGCGGCGTACAGCCGGTCCGCCGCATCCTGGGCGGCGTTGGACGCCGAAATCAGCTTGGCGGACAGGGCGCTTTGGCTGCGTGCGGTGGAAAAAACCTGCAGCAGCACGGTAGAGGACAGCATAAAGAACAGCACCACGATCAGCAGCTCCACCAGCAGCGCGTTGCTTCTGTTTCCGGATCTCACTTGCTCATCACCTCAGTTCGCGGCGGAGCGAAGGGCAATGTCCACATTCGTCCATTGGTCCCCATGACGCATGCCCACGCTCAGCAGACGGCCGGACAGGCTGGCCCGCATTTCATCCGCGGCGCACACCGCTTCGCCGTCCTCCGGCTCAAAATCAGCTTCCGCATAGGAGAACCATTCCCGCAGCATGCCGCCGTATACATAGATCCTGGTCAGGTATTCTTCATCGTCGTAATAATTCTGCATGGTCACGGCGGAAAGGCCGCCGATCTCGTCCACGCGCAGGGAATCCCTGCCGTCGTCCGCCCGCACCATACTGCGCACGTAAGCGCTGGCGATGCGGCTGGCGTTATGCTCCGCCGCCCGGTCCGCCGTAGCCTTGTAGGCCTTGGCCCCCAGCACCACCATCACGGTGGAAAACACGGCGAAGATGCCCAAAAGCAGAAACACGAACACGCCGGATATGGCGTGGGAAGGACCGCTTTTGCTCATTGCGCGCCCACCCCCACTTCCGTGACCCAGATATCGGGAATCATGTTGGAGGCGAAAGCGTCGTAGGTGATCAGGTAGCGGTCCTCATCGTAGGCCAGGCGGTAATGCTCCCGCAGGTATTCCACGCTGTCGGGATACGCGCCTTCCACGGCATAGCAGGTGAGCGCCGCGTTTTTCACGGCGTCCCGCACGATATCCGTTTCCGCGGCGTCCTGGGCAGTGTCGATGTGGTTTACCAGCAGCACGGCCGCCGCCAGCACCAGCACGATGCTCAGGAGCTTGATCCAATCCCTTCGGTTCATGCACCCTTCTCCTTCGTTACAGGCTGGTCAGGATACCCGCCATGGGCAGCATTACGGAAAGCAGCACGGCGCCGATGACCACGGAAAGCAGGGCCACCAGGGTGGGCTCGATAATGGCAACCAGGCGCGTGATGCCGTCCTCCACCTGTTCTTCGTACAGGGAGGCCAGCTTGCCCAGCACCTGATCCTCCTGGCCCGTGGCGCTGCCCATGGTGATCATGCGGTTGTGCAAATCTTCAAACAGGTTGGTTTTCGTCACGGCATCAGCGAAGGCGGAACCGTCCTCCAGGCTCTTGCGGATGCTGAGCACCTTTTCCGCCGCGTTCCGGTCGGACAGCACGTTGGAGGTCATTTCCAGGGCTTCGTCGGTAGGGAAGCCGCTGGAGAGCATCATGGAAAGCACGCTGGCCACGCGGGAGGCGGACAGCTTCTTGTTGAGCCGCTGCAGGCTGGGCATCACCCGCTGCACGATTTGCATCACCTTGTCGCGGTGCTTGGTGCGCATGAGTACCACGCCCGTGATCACCAGCACCACCACCAGGGCCACCAGAGCCAGGATGATCCAGCCCACAGAAACGCCAAGGCGCATGAGCAGGCCGCCCGATTCGCTCAGGCCCACGCCCATGGAATTGAGCACCCGGCGGAATACGGGCAGCACCTTCCACAAAAGGATCAGCACGATCACGATCAGCATCACGCCCAGCACCAGGGGATAGGTGACGGCGCTGGAAATGGAGGAACGGATGCGGTCTTCCCGGGCGTAATACGCTTCCAGGCCGCGCATGACCTGATCCAATTGACCGGACCTTTCGCCGATGCCCACCATTTCCACCAGGTACTTGGGCCATCTGCCGTCGTCCTTGATGGCGTCATAGAGGGAGCCGGTCTCGGTAACGCCCTTGCTTGCCGCGGAGTAAACGTCGGCATGGGCGCTGCCGCTGTCGGCCCCGGCAAGGGTTTCCATGCCGTCGTACAGGGGCAGGCCGGCTTCTAAGATCAGAGCCACCTGGCCGCAGAAATTGCTGAGCTCCGCGGAAGAAAGCCCATTCCGTTCCTTTTTGAGCATGATCGAAAACCTCCTCAATAGTAGCGTTCAACGGAATAGCTTATAGGCTTGCTGATCGCGTTGAGCGCGGCGGTTGGGTCGAAAAGCACTTCTTTTGATTCGATGGAGGTGACCGTCCAGGCGTGGTAATTTTTATCCGCATAGCCGATCATCAGCCTGGCGGGGATCCCCTGGGAGCGGAGCATGCACACCATCAGCGCGGAAAGATCCTGGCATACGCCCATCTTCTTATCGTAGCAGCCGTCGATATCGGGCAGCTCGCCGGCGGGCACGGTGACGGACTTGATGAAGTCGTAACCGTAATTTTCCATCATATATTTGCGGACCAGGGTATAGATTTCCCTCTCGCTTTTTCCGGCGCACAGCTCATTGGCTGCCGCTACGGCCTTGGTGAGTTCATTGTAATTCACGTACTGATTGGGATAGAGGAAACAGCCGTCCTCCCGGGTCAGGGTGACCTTGACGGAAATTTTCCCGGCGCTGGAATACTTTTTGCCGGATACGTTTTCATAAAGCGATATATCGTATTTTCCGCTGCCAAGCTGAAGCGGGAAAACCTCGAATTCACCGTCGCCGTTCAGGTCGTAGGTCAGCGTTTGGCCATCCTTCGTAACGCGCAGCTTCATGCGGTGGCTGGTTTTTTTGCTGACGGCGGCCATAAAGTAGCCTTCGGAAACGTTGGTCAAATCCAGCGTCATTTTTCCGTCGGTTTTCTTTCCGCCGCGGGAACCCTCCGGCCATTTGGCGTCGGCAGCGGCGCACAGCAGGCCGCTGCCAGCCGACAGCAGCAGCGCTGCTATCAGGCACAGCAGGATTTTTTTCTTCAACCTGCATCCCCTTTCTGATATGATCGGACAGCCATGGACTGCCTGATCCGGTGCTGTTTGGAAAAGCGCGGAAAATCGGCGCGGCTCCATTGAAAAATCCCAAGGGAAAAACCGGGAATCCCGCCGACTGTTTGATAAAAGACATACATTATCCCATCAAAGAATTTTATACTTCTTTTTATGCATTGTCAAGAGTCAGTTCGCGGGAGCGCACGGGAATCTGGGGCAGGAAACGCGGAAAATACGAAGAAAAACCCCGGCGCGCTTTTCCGCTGCGGAAGCTGCGCCGGGGTTGCGGTTTTGCCGGTTCTTCTGTATAATAAGGTGCGAACAATCAAGGATTGAAAGGGGATACAGTTATGGAACTGATACCGAGCTTTTCCGTGGACCACAGGGCCATCGTTCCCGGCATTTTTTTCAGCCGGGCGGATCAGGTGGGCGGCGGCGCGGTGACGACTTACGACGTCAGGCTGTGCCGTCCGAACAGAGAACCGGCTATCGACGTGGCGGCCATGCACTCGCTGGAGCACATCATTGCCACGTACTTGCGGAATGACCCCGTCTGGAAGGATGAAATCATCTATTGGGGCCCCATGGGATGCCTGACCGGGTTTTACCTGATCCTGAAGGGCAGCCGTCCGCCCCGGGAAATTTATGATCTGCTGCTGCGCGCTTTTCAGTCCGTCCAGGAAGCGGAAACCGTTCCCGGCGCCACGGCCAAGAACTGCGGCTACTTCCGCATGCACAACCTGGAGATGGCCAAGTGGTACGCCGCGCGATTCGCGGATTACCTTATTGCCAACGCCGGAAAGCCCGAAATCTTTGAATACCCGAAAGCGGAACGGCTGGTAACGGAGGACGGACGGCAATTCTACGATTCGTGATCGCCCCGCGGCGGGAAAAATAAAAAGGCGTGTGGACGCCACACGCCCTGGCCGCGTCAAAGTTTCCCATCAGCGCTTTACGCTTCGTCAACGGCCTTTACGATTTCGTATTCCACCCAGGTTTTGATTTTCTGGCTGGCGAAGGGGATTTCGATCTGCATCCGCATGTTCCTGCGGTTCACCTTCAGAATCTTCGTTTCCATGCCCTCAAAGGCCCCCTGGCAGATGCGGATCATCTGCCCTTCTTCGTATACCTTGGTTTTCCCGATCACGCCGTCCTTTTCCAGCAGCATCAGGGCGAACTGTTCATCGCTGCCGGTCAGCTCAAATTGCCTGTCCTGGGAGGAAAGGCACCGGATGACTCCCTGAACATTGCGGAGCAAGGCGATATCCAGCGGATTGTCCTCCACATACAGGAACACATAGCCCGGCAGCAGGTCGTGAACGATGTCCACCATTTTCCCCTTGGCCCAGGTATGCTGCACCTGCTTGGGATAGATGGCGCGGCAGGAGATTTTCTGCATGAGGGCCCTTGCCACATAATCGCATTTTCCCGTTTCGCAGAACAGGCAATAAGTGTACATAGGTATCCATCCCCTCTATTGCAACGCTTGCAGGAAAACAGCGCGGATGGGCGGCGCCGGTCATCAAACGGGGCCCGCCCATCCTCACGATTCGATTATAGCATAGCCCGCTGTATAAATCAACGAAAAAAGCGGCCTTCCAACCGGCACAGGCATTTTTCAAAATGACGCGAAACGGGCGAAAAGACAGAGGATTATCATTGAAGGAAGGAAAAAGGGGAAAAAGAAGATCGTCCGCGTGGAACGATCCTCTTAAAAAGTGTTGATTTTTCTTGTTTCTTACTTCCCGAAGTACCTTTTCAGCAGTCCGGCGAACGCCTTGCCGTGTCTGGCTTCGTCCCTCGCCATTTCATGCACGGTGTCGTGGATGGCGTCCAGGTTCAGGGCTTTCGCTCTCTTAGCCAGGTCGGTCTTGCCGGCGGTGGCGCCGTTTTCAGCTTCCACGCGCATTTTCAGGTTCTTTTCGGTGCTGTCGGTGAGCACTTCGCCCAGCAGCTCGGCGAACTTGGCGGCATGCTCGGCTTCTTCCCAAGCGGCGGTCTTCCAGTATTCGGCGATTTCGGGATAGCCTTCCCGGGCGGCGACGCGGCCCATGGCCAGGTACATGCCCACTTCGGAGCATTCGCCGGTGAAGTTGGAACGCAGATCGGCAATGATGTCTTCCGGCACACCCTGCGCAACGCCCACAACGTGCTCGGCGGCCCAGGTCATTTCAGCGTCCTGCTTGGTGAATTTGGAAGCGGGGGCTTTGCACTGGGGGCACTTTTCCGGGGGCTGTTCACCTTCCCAAACGAATCCGCAAACCTGACATACCCATTTCATGATGACATTCCTCCCTTTCATTTATCACGCACGCCGGGACATCCGGCGGACTGTACAATATGAATATACACCATTTTTCCGGGTTTGAAACATTTCTGGAAAAATTTTCTTGAAGCCCTATCGGGGCGGCAGGCCCTTTTCCATGCGCTGGCGGCTGACCTCGTAGAAGCACACCGTGGCGGCGCTGCCCGCGTTCAGGCTGGACGCCGCGCCGCAGATGGGGATGCGGGCCAGAATGTCGCACTGCTCCTTCCAGGCGCGGGACAGGCCGAAGGTTTCGTTGCCGATGACCAGGGCAACGGGGCCGGTGAGATCGATTTCCGACAAGTTCTTGGTGCCCCTGGCGCTGGTGCCCACGATCAGGGGGCGGCTGGGCTGATTGCGCAGCCATTCCACCGCCGCTTCGGCGCTGGGAAGCTCCCCGAAGGGCAGGGCGAAAACCGTGCCCACGCTGGCCCGGATGCACTGGGGATCGTAGAAATCCGCCGCGTGTCCGGTGACGATGGCGCCGGTGGCTCCGAAAGCGTCGGCGGAGCGCAGGAAGGTGCCCAAATTGCCGGGAGCGGCGGGCCGGTCAAACAGCGTAAACATCGGCGGGGCGTCGCTGATTTGAGCCGCTTCCGCCATCCGTTCCAGGCCGTCCGTGCGGGCGTACACCAGGCCGATGATCTCGCAGGGATTTTCCCGGTCGCTGAGTTCGGCATGGAGCTCCGGGGCCATTTGGTACAGGGTTTCCGGCTTGGCTTTTCCGATCATGTCTTCCGCCCAGCCGGACAGGCGCTTGCCGTCCGCCACGGCCATGGCGTAAAACCGCCAGCCGTGGGAAATGGCCTGCTCCACCATCTGCACGCCTTCCATGAAAGCCAAGCCCTGGCGCGTGCGCTTTTCCCGGTTGCGTTTCAGCGTTTCAAAGCGCTGAAATTCCGCGTTCCGGGCGTACAATTTCTGGGTTTTCATGCTTGCCGTCCGTCAAAGGCGTCCAGCACCGCCTGGCCCATGTTGTCCTTATCGCATACCTGGGTATGCAGCACGGGCAGGAATTTGAGCGCCGTAATGGCCTTGGGGGCGGGTACCCCGGTGGCGCTTTCCAGCGCCGCTCCCGCGTCGAAAGCGTCGCCCTGAACTTCCACGCCGATGGCCTTCGCCACGTCGGCGGCGAATTTGTAGGGGCTGGCGGTGGAAACGATCAGCAGGGGATTATTATCCCCGGTTTCCCTGCGGTAATCCCCGGCCACGGCGGCGGCCACGGCGGTGTGGGGATCCAGCAAATATTTTTCTTCCCGCCAATAATGGGCGATGGCTTCGCACGTCCTTTCGTCCCCGGCGCAGCCGCCGAAGAATACGCTTTTCAGCGTTTCCTTCTGGGCATCGCTGATTTCATAGCGGCCCTCCGCTTTCAGCTGCTCCATCCAGGCGCGCACCTGATCGGCATTCCCCTCTGCCAGTTCCAGCAGAAACCGTTCCAGATTGGAGGAAATCAGGATGTCCATGGAGGGGGAGATGGTCTTATGGAAGGGACGGCGGCGGTCATACACGCCGGTGCGGATGAAGTCCGTCAGCACGTCGTTGCGGTTGCTGGCGCAGATCAGGCGGCGGATGGGCGCACCCATGCGGCGGGCATACCAGGCGGCTAAGATGTTGCCGAAATTGCCCGTGGGCACGCAGATATTCAGACCGGCTTCCCAATCGATGGCCCCGCTTGCCAGCAGGTCGGCGCAGGCGGACAGGTAATAGGCGATCTGGGGAGCTAAACGGCCCAAATTGATGGAATTGGCGGAAGACAGGGTCTTGCCCCTTTTGTTCATTTCCGCCCGGAAAGCGGGATCGCCGAACAGGGTCTTCACGCCGGTCTGGGCGTCGTCAAAATTGCCTTTTACAGCGCAGACGTGCACGTTCCTGCCTTGGCTGGTGACCATCTGCTTTTCCTGCACGGCGCTGACGCCGCCTTGGGGATAGAACACGGTGACGGAGGTGCCGGGCACGTCCCGGAAGCCCTCTAAGGCCGCCTTGCCGGTGTCGCCGCTGGTGGCGGTCAGGATGGCAATTTCCCGCTGTTCGCCCTCCTTGCGGGCGGAAGCGGTGAGCAGGCGGGGCAGAAACTGCAAAGCCATGTCCTTAAAGGCCAAAGTGGGGCCGTGGAACAGCTCCAGCACGTACCGGCCATGGGACAGGGCTTTGACGGGGGCGATGGCGGGGTCATCAAACCGGGCGTAAGCGTCCCGGGCCATGGACAGCAGTTCTTCCTCGGCGAACCCGTCCAGGGTCAGGGCCAGCGTGCGGGCGGCCCGGCTGGGATAATCCATGCGGGCCAGGGCTTCAAAATCGGCTTTGCAGAGATGGGGCAGGGAAACAGGCACATACAATCCGCCATCGGCGGCGATGCCGCGCACGATGGCCTGGGGAGCGGAAACGGCCTCCGCCCCCCGGGTGCTGATAAAAGGCATAGCGTTTGTCCTCGATCTCAGATGAAGTATTTCTTGATGAATTCAGGCGCGACAGTATCATCGCAGCTGACGGACAGCACGAACTGCACGTTGTGCTGCTCGCTCAGCCGATCCAGACGGGCAAAGAATTTTTCCGTATTTTCCACTTCGGTTTTCACCAGCTTGAGGAACGCGTCCACGAAAATCACGCTGATGTCAAAATTCTGGGCCAGCATGCCGCACAGGAAGCCGAAAAACATTTCCGGGCTGTCGCTGCCGTACTCGCCTGCGTTGACAAAGCGCACCTCGTGGCGCAGATCGTACATATACCGGTTATCGTCGTCGATGAAGATGACGTCTCCCTTGTGTTCCTTGATGGCGTCGTTGGCCTGATCCAGAATCCGCTTGGTTTTGCCGGAACCTTTCTTGCCGTGAATCACCTGTATCATGGGAAAAACCCCCTTTGCTTGTTTTGATACATCCATTATACCCGATTTTTTCCGATATTGCAAGGACTGATGGCAAAGGTTTACGGGCGAAGGATGGCGTCGATTTGGGTCAATTCCTCCTGGGTAAAGGCGGGGCCGTGGACGGCTTCGATGTTGTCAAGAATTTGCTGGGGGCGGCTGGCCCCGATCAGGGCGGAGGTGACCACCTCGTCCCGCAGCACCCATTGCAGCGCCATTTGGGATAGTTTCTGCCCGCGCTTCCGCGCCAGCTCGTTCAGGGCGCGGATGACGGTAAGCTTTTCTTCCGTGATGGCGTCCGGCTTTAAGAACCGGGGATCGTGGCCCGCCCGGGAATCGGCGGGGATGCCGTTCAGATACCGGTCGGTGAGCAGGCCGCCGGACAGGGGAGAGAAGCAGATGCAGCCCACCTTTTCTTCCCGCAGCACATCGGTGAGCCCGTCCTCGATCCAGCGGTTCAGCATGGAATAGTTAGGCTGGTGGATCAGGCAGGGGGTGCCCAGCTGCCGCAGGATGGCGATGGCCTTTTTGGCCTGCTCCGGCTTGTAGTTAGAAATGCCCACGTACAGCGCCCGGCCGGACCGCACGATGTGATCCAGGGCGGCCATGGTTTCCTCCAGGGGCGTGTCCGGGTCGGGACGGTGGTGGTAGAAAATATCCACATAATCCACGTGCATCCGTTTCAGGCTTTGGTCGATACTGGCGATCAGGTATTTCCGGCTGCCAAAATTGCCGTAAGGCCCCGGCCACATATCGTAGCCCGCCTTGGTGGACAGAATCAGCTCGTCCCGGTAGGGCTTCCAGTCCCTGTCCATATGGATGCCGAAATTGCGCTCTGCCTCGCCGTAAGGCGGGCCGTAGTTGTTGGCCAGGTCGAAATGGGTGATACCGTGGTCAAAGGCCGTGCGCAGGATGCTTTGCTGGGTCTCAAAGGGCGTGATGGCCCCGAAATTGTGCCACATGCCCAGGGAAAGCATGGGCAGCTTGATTCCGCTCGCTCCGCAGCGGCGGTACTGCATTTGATCGTATCGGTTTTCAGCGGCAGTATATGTCATGATATCCTCCGTGTTGATCAGTAATAAGGGGAACCCTGGGGCTATCCGCCCCAGACCCCGACCAGGGAGATGATCTCCCTGGACCCTCACTTGCGGAAATTACCTGACGCAGAAAGAAAGCAAGTTCCCGCTGTTACTTGGAAGAAATGACCAACTTGATAGCCTTGTGCTTCTGGCCCGGGCGCCTTTGGCGGCCAACCCGGATGCAAAGCATCCGGGGAAAGCCAGGGAATAATCCCGAGGAAAAAGCAAGCTTTTTCCCTGGGATTTTCCCGGCTTTCTTGGGCCAGAAGCCCTCAAACTTTCGTATCTCCCAGCGACAG
>JAFSKN010000064.1 GCA_017448975.1 Clostridia bacterium | reverse complement strand
GGGGAAACCGCTCTTTCAGGGTGAAAGAGCGGTTTCCCCCACACCCCCTTCCGAGAAAGCCATAAGAGGTGACTGGAGAGAATTTTCTCTTTGCTTTCCTTCTTTCTGGGAAGCATTTGTTTCATTGGTTAAAAACTTATTTCCCCACAAAGTTTTGTATTGAACCAATATAAATCTTCCGTAACAGCATAAAGATTCCTGGCTTACCGCCGTGGCAGAGCAAGGCGGTAAGCCGGGATTTTTTCGGCGCTTTTTCAAACCGTTCAACTTTTTCTTTCCCGCATCGTCTATTATGGTGAAGGAGGTGAGCGGCCGATGATTGCGGAATTGGGCCCATCCCGCGATACAGAGGAAACATTCAGCCGTTTGGTTTCAGCATACCAGGAAAAATTGCTGCGTATGTTTTCGATGTGCCTGCGCGACATCGCGGCGGCGGAGGACGCGGTGCAGGCCGATGCCTTTTTATGAAATGTCGTATAAAAAATGTCGTATATACTTGACATATATTCAATGATATGATACACTTTGAATTGAAAGGGGTGATTCCTATCGCGCGAAATCTGAAAATCAAAGCGGCGAGAGCTGAAAAGGATATGACTCAAAAGGCACTTGCTGAGGCCGTGGGCATTTCCCGGCAGACCATGAACGCGATCGAACAGGGGGAGTATAATCCCACGATACGGCTTTGCAGGGCAATTTGCCGGGTGCTCGGGAAAAGTCTGGACGAGCTTTTTGGAGAGGAGGACAGGGAACATGCGGAAACATGATTTTTCACAGATGGATGAAATGCAGAGGGAGAAGCTGCTGAAAATCAACGGCAACGGCATGAAGCTCTGCGCTTTGGGCCTGCTGGCTGCGATCCTGATCCAGTGGTTCCTGAACGGGGATTTTTCCTGTATTATGGGAGAATTGGCGGTATATGGTTTACTGACAATGTATATTGTCATTTTCTACATGTATGAAGGACTCTGGGGCGAAAGGATCAGGCCGTCCTGGCGGGGAAACCTGCTGATCAGCGGGATCGTTTCTGCCGTGATCGGCGTGATCCTCATGGTAAGAAAAGCGGCAGGCCCGGAATTTACGATGGGCGTGCCGGACATCCTTCTGCGCATGGCAATCGGTTTTCTCGCCTGCTTTGTCGCGCTCACCGTTCTTCTTTTCATGTATCGGAAGAGACGGCAGGCTTTGGACAGCGGCGAAGAATGACGCCATAAACGGCGGAGAAACGTTAATGTTGAACCGATTTGGGGCGGCTATGGAGCCGCCCTTCTTCCATATGACCCGTTTTTTCATTTTTTTGCAAAAAGCGGGAGAAATCCAAGCGTCCTCTCGTCAGTATAGGTGAAGGAGGTGATCGGCGATGGAACGTGCTGAGGTACCCAGCATGATCCGAGAACAGAGGCTCGGCAGATGGATTGAAGAGTATACCGATTCGATCCTGCGGACTTGCTATCTCTATCTGTCCGATCAGGGCCAGGCCGAAGACGCGACGCAGGATACCTGGATTAAAGCCTGGAAGCATATGAGCGATTTCGAGCGTCAGGGCATTGCCAACGAAAAGGCGTGGCTTCTGCGCATAGCGATCAACACCTGCAAGGATTACAGGCGGTCTTCCTGGTTCCGTCATATTGACCGGAAACAAGCGTTAGATGAATTGCCGCCGCGGCTGGTGAGCGTAGAACCGGAGGATCATTCTCTCACCCTGATGGTGATGGATCTGCCGGACAGATTGAAGCAAGTCATCCTTCTTTATTACTATCAGGGGCTGACGATGCTGGAAACAGCCGAGGCGCTCGGAGCGTCGCAATCGGCGGTGCAGCGGAGACTGAAAAAAGCGGAAGAGCTCCTGAAGGTCTCGCTTGAGGGAGGTGCGGCATATGAAGGATAAGAGAATGGAAAAAAGGATTCAGCATTCGCTGAACGCGGAGCTTTCCGGCCTGCGCACGACATCCTATCAGCGCGATCAGTTTTTTGAAAACGCGACAGGAGGATATAAAGTGAAACGGAAAATTTCGATAGCGGCGGTACTGGCGGCCGCTCTGATGCTGATTACTGTGACAGCCTTTGCGCTGACCGATGGATTCGGGCTGCTCGATTTTTGGACGAATACGCGCGATAACGCGGAAATACCAGAGGACGCGGGACGATACATTGAACATGATTTGGCTGTGGATGAAACGGAGCATTTTACCGTCCGTTTCCGGGAAGCGTCATACGATGGAAAAACATGCCATATCGTATATGACGTGATTCCCAAAAGCAAGGATTTACTGCTCTTTGACAGCCCGCTGGATGAATTCTGGTATGCTCAGACACATTTGCATATCGACCGGGAAAAAATGAAAGCGGATGGCAGAACCATTCTGGATCGGTGGGAGGAAGGCGGATACAGCAGCGGATGGATGGTGGATGTTGATATAGGATCGAATGAAGAATTGATCGGGGAATACAGCAGCAGGGGCGTACTGGATGAAGAGACCGGCGTCTATACCGGACAAATTGAGGCGTCAATGGATCATCTGAAAGAGGAAAGAACGCTGTGGTTCAGCGTCCGAATGCTGCCGATGAAGGATATGCATGATGAGGATTCCATGGACTATGACCACGAAGAATATGGGTTTATGGAGAGAACCTTTCACGCGGCCGTCAGCGGTGAAGAAGTCATTCTGGTGAATACCAGCCCGATCCGGTTTGCGTCAATCGGCGTACAGGTCGATCAGATCCGGCTCATGGTGCTCCCCCAGGAGATTCAGTACCAGATCGATTATTCTGTGACGGACGCGGTATTGTTTCATGCTCTTTTTGACGAACAGCCCGACGCGGATCATACAATAACGGTTCCCCCGGAATTCCGATTGATCAAAGCAGAGCAAGAGAACGGAGAAGTTTCCATTTTGCCGAGAGGAATCACAGAAAATTTCAGCGGATTCAGCATTGATGAGGAAAAAGGCCTTTACAGGCAGACCGGTTCTCTTGGCCGCAGCAATTTCGCGGACACCTACACGCTTGGCGCATACCGCGCGGTATATACGGATGCTCCCGGTCCGATGGAAACCGTAACATTTCAGGTTGACATCCAGAATCCGGATTCATTAACGCCGGAAGAACGCGTATGGCAGCAGAGATCGGATCGGACAAAGCCGCACAACGAGGCGGAGGATACCTTTGTCAATCCGACAAACGGTGATCTGCCGGAATGACCCTGTATTACGCCTATGGCATCCCCGACGTGGATGAAATCCAACATAACGACGCCGTTGGGATCGCGGAAAACGCCGTCAGAGAGAAGTATCAGCTTTCCGACGAACAGATGAACCGGTATCAGGTATTCTGCGAGTCTTTCGACATCAGCGGGAAGCTGCATGAAGGGCATGCGGTGAACGGCTTCCGGCGTTCCCCCAAAAAATGCTTCAGGGGCTGTCTCATTTGCGAGACAGCTCCTGAACGTCAGCCTGCTATTTCTGTTCCAGAAATCGTTTTATTTCTTTCAGAAAGTATTCTGCGTTTTCGGTCTGTTCGGCCACCTCCGCGCCGCTGACGACGAAAAAATCATCATAATCGCTGCCGGTTCTCAGGTCATACAGTTCGGAAATAATCATGGACAGCCGAACGTCAAACGCGCCCGTCTTGATATACAGTCTGCGAAAAGAACTGATGATCCCGCTGTGATGCTTCATGTCGATATCATCATAAGCGAGAACGGAGCGCATGGCGTGAAAAACGGCGTAGTAGGCCCGGTTCGCCGCGCTTTTGATATGTTCATCCGCCAGCAGATTGCGCGCCGCTTCCAAACATTCCAGCGCATGGTCATATCGGGCTTGTGACAGCGCTTTCCGCTCGTCAGCTGGCATAGCGAATCCCCTCCCTGAGCACGTCCCGGTAAAAAGGCAGCGATTGGCTGTAGCGGCGGAACTGCGCGGCGGGCTTCAGGGAAATGGAAACCGTGACGTCGTGTTTCAGGCTCAAATCGCTGGATACCGCGGCGGCAATCTTCCGAAGGGACGAAACATCGTCCGAATCAACCGTGAGCAGAATGTCCACGTCCGATTCGGCGTGGAAATCCCCCCGGGCATAGGAGCCGTACAAATAAGCGTCCTGAACGGCGCAGGGAAACCGGGCGCTGCATTGCTGATACACTTCGCGCAATATATCTTTTGCCTGATTCTGCGTACACATTGCGGCCCCTCCTTTTCACCTTTATTATACGCGATCACAATCGAATTATCAAGATAAAAACCGGGGCGGCGAACCGTCCCGGCATTTGCTCTCATATACTTATTTGACCACCAGGTTCAGCAGCCGTCCGGGCACGTAGATGCACTTGACGATCTGCTTGTCGCCGATCAACCGCTTGACTTCGTCGCTGTCGGGCAGGGTGGCCTGGGCTTCCTCGCGGGTCATGGTGACGGGCACCATGAGCTTGCCCTTCACCTTGCCGTTGAGCTGCACGGCGATTTCCACTTCGTCCCGCACCAGATACTTTTCGTCGTATTTCGGCCAGGGCTGGGTGTAGATGGGGTCGCCGTAGCCCTGATCCTGCCAGATTTCCTCGCAGATGTGGGGGGAAACGGGGGAGAGCAGCAGCAGCAGCGCCTTGTATTCGCCGGGGGTGATGCTGCCCTTCTGGTAGATTTCGTTCACCAGGGTCATCATTTGGGCGATGGCGGTGTTGAACTTCATCTTTTCAAAGTCTTCCGTCACCTTCTTGATGGTCTGGTGCATGGACACCCTCATGTCCTCGCTGAAAACGTCGGGGCAATCAGCGGGGGCCAGCATATCCTGCAAGCGCCAGACGCGGTCCAGGAATTTGCGGCAGCCGCGGGCGCCGTTGGTGCTCCACGGAATGGCCTGATCGAAAGCGCCCATGAACATTTCGTACATGCGGAAAGCGTCCGCGCCGATCTCGGCGATGATCTCGTCGGGGTTCACCACGTTGCCCCGGCTCTTGCTCATCTTTTCGCCGTCGCTGCCCAAAATCATGCCCTGGGCGGTGCGCTTGGCGTAGGGTTCGGGGGTGGGCACTTCGCCGATGTCGTAGAGGAAGCGGTGCCAGAAGCGGGAATAGAGCAGATGGCGGGTGACGTGCTCCATGCCGCCGTTGTACCAGTCCACGGGCAGCCAGTATTTCAGCTCTTCCTGGCTGGCGAAGGCCTGGTCGTTGTGCGGGTCGCAGTAGCGCAGGAAATACCAGCTGCTGCCGGCCCACTGGGGCATGGTGTCGGTTTCCCGCTGGGCCGCCCCGCCGCATTTGGGGCAGGTGCAGTTGACGAAGCTGTCAATGCGGGCCAGGGGGGATTTGCCGTCGGTGCCGGGCTGGAAATCGTCGATCTCCGGCAGGCGCAGGGGCAGTTCTTCATAGGGCACGGCCACCACGCCGCACTTGGGGCAGTGGATCAGGGGAATGGGCTCGCCCCAGTAGCGCTGGCGGTTGAAAGCCCAGTCCTTCATCTTGTACTGAACGCCGGCCTTGCCGATGCCCTTCTTTTCGATTTCCTCCAGAACGCGGGCGATGGAATCCTTCTTGTTGGTGTAACCGTTCAGGAAGTCGGAATTGATCATTTCGCCGTCGCCGGTGTAGGCTTCCTTTTCGATGTCGCCGCCCTTGATGACCTCAATGATGTCGATGCCGAACTTGTGGGCAAATTCCCAGTCGCGCTGGTCGTGAGCGGGCACGGCCATGATGGCCCCGGTGCCGTAGCCCATCATGACGTAGTCGGAAATGAAGATGGGCACCACTTTGCCGGTGAGGGGGTTCACGGCGGACAGGCCCTCGATTTTGAGGCCGGTCTTTTCTTTCGTCAATTGGGTGCGCTCAAATTCGGTCTTCTTGGCGCACTCGTCCCGGTAGGCCTGGATGGCCTCCATGTTTTTGATCTGGGGGGCATACTTGTCAATGAGGGGATGCTCGGGGGCCATGACCATGAAGGTGACGCCGAACAGGGTGTCGGGCCGGGTGGTATAGATTTCAACGCTTTCGCCCGTGTCCTCTAAGGGGAACTTGACGAACGCGCCGGTGGACTTGCCGATCCAGTTGATCTGCTGCTGCTTGATGTTTTCAGGGTAATCCACCGTTTCCAGGCCCTGGAGCAGCTTGTCCGCGTAGGCGGTGATGCGCAGATACCACACGTCCTTGGGCAGCTGGATCACGTCGCCGTGGCAGATGTCGCATTTGCCGCCCTGGCTGTCCTCGTTGGAGAGGACCACCTTGCAGGAGGGGCAGTAGTTGACCAGGGTCTTATCCCGGAACACCATGCCGTGGTCGAACAGCTTTAAGAAAATCCACTGGGTCCACTTGTAGTAGTTGGGATCGGTGGTGTCCACTTCCCGGCTGTAATCGAAGGAGAAGCCGATTTTTTTGAGCTGCTCCCGGAAATGGTCCACGTTCTGCTTGGTCACGATGGCGGGGTGGATATTGTTCTTGATGGCGTAGTTTTCCGTGGGCAGGCCGAAAGCGTCCCACCCGATGGGGAACAGTACGTTAAAGCCCTGCATGCGGCGCATGCGGGAAATAATATCCATGGCCGTGTTGGAACGGGGATGGCCCACATGCAGGCCGTGGCCGGAGGGATAAGGAAATTCGATCAGGCCGTAAAATTTCGGCTTGGTATGGTCTTTGCTGGCGGCGAACGCCTGGCGGTCGTCCCAGAATTTCTGCCATTTGGGTTCGATTTCGGCGGGTACATAGGGTTTCACCGGCATGGGAAAGCCTCCTTCCATCATTGCGGATTCATACATTATAATCAGAAACGTAATTTTTGTAAAGAGGCGGATTTGAACGCAGAATGATGTGCTGAGGGAAGCTGAGGGGAAAAAAACGCTCTTTGGAAGCCAAAGTGTGAACGAAAAGTAAAAAATCCCCGTATTTTCATTTGTTTTGCAAGGAAAAGGGCATTTGATGTGTTATAATGGGAAAGAACCTGCGGAAGGGGGCTGGAAAATGGCGGGGAAAAGGTGTATACTATCTCTGTTTCCCGCGCGTCGGCGGCTGGCGGGCGTGTGCGCGGCAGCGGCGATCCTGGCGATCCTGCTGTTTGCGCTGCTGCCCGGACGGACTGCGCCCCAGCAGGGAACGGGTTTACGTGCCGCAGAAGCGGGCGAGAATCTTCCGGATTACACCGTGACCCTGCGGCTGGACGATCAGGAAGATACCCTGGCCATCAGCGAAACCGTGCTGCTTCGCAACGATACAGGGGAAACGCTTTCCAGCCTCATGGTGCGCACATGGCTGAACGCTTTCCAGTCGGAAGAAACCAGTCCCGCCGCTTTGGAGGAATTGTACGACGCCTGCTATCCAGAGGGCTTTTCTCCTGGGGGACTGACGATCTATGACGTGCTGTGGAACGGGGAGCGGGCCGCTTACGCCTACGTGAACGAGGATCAGACGGCCCTGGAAATGCAAATTCCCGCTTTGGAAAACGGCCAGCAGGGGGAACTGACCCTGCGCTGCGTGGCCCAAATCCCGGCCTGCTGTTACCGCACGGGCAAAGCGGGACGGGATTACCAATTGGGCAACGTGTTGCCGCTCCTTTCCCTGTATCAGGACGGGGCATGGCGCACGGACGCATACAGCGCGGTGGGAGATCCCTTCGTGAGCGCGTGCGCCAACTTCCATGTGACGCTGCACGCGCCAGAGGGCTACGTGCCCGCCTGCTCAGCGGCCCTGACAAAAGGGGCGGACGGGGCCTGGCGGGGCGACCTCAGAGCCGCCCGGGATTTCTGCCTGTGCCTGAGCCCCGATTACGTGACGGCTTCGGGCCGGGCGGGGGAGACGGCGGTATATTCCCTCTCGAAAACGGCGCAGGGGGCCAAACGAGCCCTGGAATACGCGAAAAAGGCGCTGGAAACCTACGCCTCCCTGTACGGGGCCTACCCTTACCCGGCGTTTACGGTGTGCGAAGCCAATTTCCCTTTCAGCGGCATGGAGTATCCCGGCCTGTGCATGATCGGGGCGGACAACTACCGGGAGGACAGGGCCGACACCTTAGAGCTGGTGGTGGCCCATGAAACGGCGCACCAGTGGTTTTACGCGCTGGTTGGGTCGGATCAGGCTTTGCAGCCCTGGCAGGATGAAGCCCTGTGCGAATACGCCATGCTGCGCTACGTCCGCGCCCGGTACGGCCAGGGCAGCTATGAAACCCTGAAATACTACCGGGTGGACGCGCCTATGCGGGAAAAGCTGTCCGGCAGCCTGACGCCCGGCAGCCCCATCGATTATTTTGGGAACCTGACGGACTACCGCACGGTGGTGTACGGCCGGGGGGCGGCGCTGCTGCTGGCTTTGGACGAATTGCTGCCCGGCGGCGCGGACGGCTTTCTCAAAGCCTACGGGTCGGAATTTGCTTTCCGCTTCGCCACGCGGGCGGACTTTGAAGAAAGCCTGAACCGGTACGCGAAAATGGATCTTTCACCGCTGCTGCTGGATTATTTGGATACGGTTATGGACTAAAGATACAGGAATGAGGAATAAAAGATGAAACCGCAGGAATGCTGCGTATTGATCCCTTCCCTTTCCCCGGATGAAAAGCTGCCCACCTATGTGAAGGAATTGTTGGCGGCGGATTTCGGGCTGATCCTGGTGGTGGACGACGGCTCCGCCCCTGAATATCAGCCCATATTTACCGAAATCGCGGGCTGGGATCGGTGCGCGGTGACACATCACGAGGTAAACAAAGGCAAGGGCGCTGCGCTGCGCACGGGCTTTGCCTACATTAAGGAACAAACGGCTTTGCGCGGCGTGATCACCGCCGATTCCGACGGCCAGCATACCGTGCCCGACACCCTGAAGCTGGCTGCTGAACTGGGCAAAAAGGAAGAAGTGCTGTTGGGCAGCCGGGATTTTTCCCGCAACAATCCCAACGTGCCGCCCAAATCCCGCTTCGGCAACCGCATGACCAGCGGGGTGTTCCGCGTGCTGTACGGTCATTGGCTGCCCGATACCCAAACGGGGCTGCGGGCCTTTGACCGGGGCCTGATCGACTTTATGCTGTCCGTGACCGGCGACCGGTTCGAGTATGAAATGAACATGCTCATCCAGTGCAGCGCGAAAAAAATCCCCATGCGGCCCATCCCCATCGAAACCATCTACCACGAGGAAAACAAAGGCACCCATTTTCATCCCATCCGGGATTCCTGGCGCATTTACAAGCTGCTGCTGGGCAGCTTCTTCCGTTACAGCGCGGCCAGCATCCTGTCCTTCCTGGTGGATTACGCGGTGCTGAGCCTGCTGATGTTCTGGGTGTTCTCCGATTCCGCCTATTCCTACACCCATATTTTGGGCATTCAGTTCAGCTTCCGCGCCCTGGTGGCCGCACCCATCGCCCGGCTGTGCTCCGCTCCGGTGAATTTCCTGCTGAACCGGAATTATGTGTTTAGGGTGGGCGGCGACCGGGGAGCCGTTGGCCGGTATATCGTGCTGGCCGTATGCGCCCTGGCCGTCACCACGGTGGTGTTCGCGTTCCTGGATCAGTATGTATCCACCGCTTTCCTGCATATCCTGCTGAAAATCGTCATTGACGTGGCGATGTATGTGATCAATTACCGAATTCAAAAGGCCTGGGTGTTCCCCCAATATCGGACGGATGCCCCGGCAAAGGGAGGAAAAAAATGAAACTGCCTGTGAGAATCCTGTTGGGCCTGCTGTGCGCCGCCCTGGTGCTGGCCGCGCCCTTTGCGCTGTCCGCTCCCAATATGCTGGAGGACGCCCAGTGGGAACTGATCGATATTTTGGACGCCGACGAAAGCGGCCTGCTTTCCTTCCTGATCCCGTCCGCCGCCGCCGAGGTGGTGGAGGAAGAAAGCACTTATTCCCTGCCGGTGGATAAATCTGCCGGTATGCAGCCCAATCCCGCGCTGTTTACGGAAGACGGCTATGAGGACGCTTCCATCCGCGTACAGCTGGAAACCCGGGAAGGGGACAAGGACGTGATCTGGCGCATTGCCTGGATTGAAATCGCTTCGCCCACCCAGCTGCGCACCGCTTATTTCGGCAAAAATGTGAAAAGCGATAAAACGGATTATATTTCCCGTCTGGCGCCGAAAATGAACGCCGTCATCGCCATCAACGGCGATAATTACGGCCAGGAAAAGGCCAAGCACAGCTTTGTCGTCCGCATGGGCGAGGTGCGGCAGAAAAAGCTGAACAAGCTCAAGGATATCCTGATCATCGATGAAAACGGCGATTTCCATATTTTCCTCAATTCCGCCGGGGCGGATACCTTTGAAAAGGATACCGGCCACACCATCGTGAACGCTTTCATGTTCGGCCCCGCCCTGGTCAAGGAGGGCGAAGCGGTCAGCCTCAAGCGGGAATACGATTTTAATCCCAACGGCCGCCAGCCCCGGGTCGCCATCGGCCAATTGGACCGCCTGAGCTATGTGATCGTCGTCGCCGATAATGCAAAGGGCCTTAACACCGTGGGGGTCACCCATCAGGAGCTGGCCCAGTTCATGCACGAGCTGGGATGCCAGCAGGCCTACAACCTGGACGGCGGCAACAGCTCGATCATGCTGTACAACGGAAAAATGGTCAACAATAAAGTCGGACAGGAACGGGACGTGACGGATATGATCTACTTCGCCACGGCGGTTCCTCCCGAGGAATGGGAACAGTGATTGGCATGCGGGAAGATGCGGTAAAGGTTTTCTTTTTGGGCGTGGAGGTTTATGCCTTCGGCCTGTACGTCGCCCTGGGCCTGACCCTGGGCCTTACCGTGCTGGCCCTGCTGATGCGAAAGGAAAAATGGCGGGACGGCACGGCGGCGCTGACGGGCGTTCTGGCCATGGGCTTGGGCTTTATGGTATCCCGCCTGTTTTTCGGGCTGATGGATGAATCCTTAGGCCGGATCATGCCGCTGTGGGCCATGCTGCGCGTCAATACCGGCGGCTATTCCATGATCGGGGCGCTGCTGGGGGCGTGCATGGGCGGCATCTTAGCTGCCAGGCTCATGAAAAAGTCCCCCGCCCGGCTGCTGGATCTGCTGGCGCCCGCCCTGCTGCTGTTCGTGGCCTGCGAAAGGTTAGGGGAAGGATACATCGAAGATTTCGGCGTCAGCCGTACCCTGACAGACAGCCTGCTGGAGGGCACCTTCCTGACGGTGCAGAACGGTTACGGCTGGCGGCTTGCCACCTATCATTTGGAATCCTTTACGGCGCTGGTGCTGTCCCTGGTGCTGCTGTGGGATCTGACCCGCAGCCGGAGGCAGGGGGATACCTTCGTGCTGTTCCTGCTGCTGTATGGCGCCAGCCAGGTGCTGATGGAAAGCCTGCGCTACGACCAGCACATGACCGTGAAGGCTTTCGTCAAGCTCCAGCAGATCATGGATATGATGCTGCTGGGCGCGGGGGTGATCCTCCTGGCTGTGCGCCGCTGGAAAACCAAACGCGGGCTGGCGCTGACGGCGGTGATCGTTCTGGCTGCATCCGTGGGCATCGGCGTGGCCATCGAATTCATGATCGACCGAACCAAAATCAGCCATTATATATTGTATCTGTGCTTCCTGATCGATATGGCCGTCCCGGTCTGGCTGGGACTGCGGCTGCGGAAGGAAGGATAAGCGGCTATGGAGAAAAAGGACATTGAACGGATCAACGAACTGGCCCGCAAGAAGAAAACCGTGGGCCTGACCGTATCCGAATTGGAGGAGCAGCAGCGCCTTCGCCGGGCGTACCTGGACGAGTTCAAGGCGAATTTGAAGGCCACCCTGGATCAGGTGTATATCGAACGGGAAGACGGCACCTACGAGAAACTAAAGAAAAAACCGCCCAAGAACTGAAGGCTGAGAGCTGAGAGTTAAGAGTTGAGATGGCATAGCCTGAAATGACCGGATGCCGAATTGTTCAGCGATATAAATCTCCACTCTCCACTCTGACACGAAAAACCGCTCTCCGCTCTGACTCGAAAAAAAGTCTTGCCGTTTCACGGCAATTCCTGTATAATAGATATGTTGTCCTGAACAATAAAGATGGGAGATGCATGGACCATGCAAAAAAAGAGTTTACTGGCTTTGCTGCTGGCGCTTATGATGCTGCTGAGCGGCTGTGCTCTGGTGTCCGTCGATACGGCCAAGGATAATGCCCGGGTGATCGTGGACGTAAACGGCGAAACGGTCAGCAAGGCCGTGATCAAAGCCGCGGTGCAGAACCAGATTTCTACGTATGAATATTATAATCAGATCTATTCCGCCTATTATGGCATTTCCAACTACTACTCAACCGATACGGCCACCATTACTTCCGAGGTCATCGACGCTTACGTGAGCCAGCTGGCCGCGCAGCAGAAAGCCAAGGAACTGGGCCTGTATGAAATGACCGAGGAAGAACAGGCCGCGGTTGACGCAAGCGGTAAGGAAAGCTACGATTCCTTTATCAAGTCCGTCATCAGCACGTACATGCCCGGCAGCACCCTTGAAGGGGACGAACTGACCGCCGCCGCCGAAAAATACGTGGCGGAGCATGACGTGGCGACCGTGGACGGCCGTTCCACCCTGGCGGATTTCGTGGCCTCTGCCGCCGATGAAAAGGCCCTGGAGAAGCTGGAAGCGTACATCATCAAGGACGTGACCGTGACCGACGAAGAAATTCAGGCCGACTACGACGCCAAGGTGGAAAGCGCCAAGACCAGCTATGAAGCCGATCCCAACGCCTACGGCACCGCCGTGAACGGCGGCAGCACCGTTTACTACGCCCCCGCCGGCTACCGCATGGTGAAGCACATCCTGGTAAAGGTGTCCGACGAGGACAGCGCCGCCGCCACCGAAAAGCAGACCGCGCTGACCACCGCCCAGACTGCCCTGACCGACGCCCAGGCCGCTTTGGACGCCGCCGCCGAGGACGCGGACAAGACCGCCCTGCAGGCCGCTGTGGATGAAGCCCAGAAGGCTGTGGATGAAGCGCAGAAAGCCTATGACGAAGCCCAGGCCGCCGGTATGGCCAACGCCAAGGCCAAGGCTGACGCCCTTTACACCCAGCTCACCGCCGAAGGCGCGGACTTTGAAGCGCTTCTGGCTGACAATAACGGCGATACCGCCCAGCCCGCCAACGGCTACGCCATCCGCGAAGGCTTCGCCGTCTTTGTGGAAAGCTTCACCAACGCCGCCATGGCCCTCAAAAACGTGGGCGACGTGAGCGAGCCTGTGGAATCCACCTACGGCTATCACATCCTCAAGTACGTATCCGACGTGGCGGAAGGCCCCGTGGCCCTGGACACCGTGAAGGACGGCATTTCCTCCGCCCTGCTGACCACCAAGCAGAACAGCGTGACCACCGAAACCCTGGCCAAGTACGTAAGCGAAGCGACGGTCAAGACCTATCCCGAACGGATGAACTGATTTCTCTCGATTTGGAAGGCCGCCGGAATTTCCGGCGGTCTTTTTGTATGCTTTTGTATTGGATGGGAAAGAATAGCGATTGAATCAACGCAAGGAGGAAGCGCTATGAACCCGTTTCAATTGAAGCCTGAAAAAATGACCGACGCCTTCATGGACTGGCAGCAGCTTTATCCCCGCTCCTACGATAAACGGGCGGTGGATCCCTACACCCGGGTGCGGGTGATCCTGATGAACGGCACGGAGTTTGAAGCCGCGGGCTATTCCCATCAATTCCAGCGCCACGAGGCCAATAACGACCTGCGCAGGGAGCTTGCCATGCTACGCCGCCAGGAACAGCAGCAGCAAAAGAAGATCGCCTGCTTAAAGCCAATGGACGAAACGGTGCTGGAGCACACCATCGGCTACGAGCAATTGGCGGTGGACCTGACCGCGGGCCTTGCCAAGCGGGTCACCTGCGCAAACGTAAAATCCGCCCTGGACTTTGCCTTGCTGGAGGATTTCGACCACCTGTACCGCTATGCAGACCTGCTGGAAATGGAGCACGGGGAGTATGCCGAGAGGCTGGTAGGCGGCTATACGGAAATCATGCCGGGCCGTCCCACCATTTCGGAGCATCGCTGCCCCATGGACGCCATCTGCCCGCCCGGCAAGCCGGACGCGGCGCTGTTCGATAAAATGGCCGTGCAGGTGATCACCGCCGCCGAGCAGCAGACCATGAACTATTACATGAACGTATGCAATCTGTATACCTCCGACCTGGGCCGGAAGCTGTATCAGGAAATCGGCATGATCGAGGAACAGCACGTGACCCAGTACGGCAGCCTCATGGACCCCGCCTGCACCTGGCTGGAGGGCCTGCTCATGCACCAGTACGTGGAAGCGTGGCTGTACTGGTCCTGCATGGAGGACGAAACCGATCCTAACGTGAAAAAGGTGTGGGAAAACTTCTTCCAGTTAGAGCTTGCCCATCTGCACAAGGCGGCGGAGCTGCTGAAAACCTATGAAAAGAAGGATTGGCAGCAAGTGATCCCGGGCGGGGAGTTTCCCGAGCCCTTCCTTTTCGAGCCCAACATCGAATATGTGCGCCAAGCCCTCAAAATGGTGGACTTCACCGCCGAAAAGGAAGCCTTCAAGCCGGTGAACATGCTGCCCAAGGATTACGATTTCTTCGTGTACCAGAAAGCGGTGAACGCCAACGTGGACGCCGTGCCCAGCCATCAGGTGATCGACCGCTCCATCCGCCTGCGGGGCAAGGATTACCGGGCGGAAACGGCGCCGAACCCCATCCCCGCGCTGCAAAACCGCACCCTGGATAACACCACCCTGGGCCGCATTTATCAATAAAGCCCGTTCAAAAGGCTGCCGAATGAATGGCAGCCTTTTGAACGGGGAAAGGCTTGGGTGAGCCCTCATGAACACTTTAAGTCACAAGGAAGCGAGGGCCTGTGCGGCCCTCGCGCACCTGCACCAGGAGGTTTCACCTCCTGGACCTCTTACCCGGAAGCCGCTTGAAAGGGAAAAGGAAGTTGGTTCCCGGTGATGCATGAAAGGACG
>JAFSKN010000063.1 GCA_017448975.1 Clostridia bacterium | reverse complement strand
CTTTCATGCATCACCGGGAACCAACTTCCTTTTCCCTTTCAAGCGGCTTCCGGGTAAGAGGTCCAGGAGGTGAAACCTCCTGGTGCAGGTGCGCGAGGGCCGCACAGGCCCTCGCTTCCTTGTGACTTAAAGTGTCCTTTATCAGTCAAAAAAAGAGCGCATGGCATCTTTGCGTGCCGCGCTCTCAATAAAGCCGGGGTTTGCGTTCCCGGGCATACATGAGTTCCGATTTATAGGCGGTGCGGATCATGAACTGGTAGGCGTCGTCCTTCTGGCCGTTGGGGCGCGTCACCTTATACCGTTTCAGCTTGTAGCACCGGTTTTCCTGCAAGACCGGCAAATCGTCGGCGATCACTTGGGCCAGGGCCATGGTGCGCCGGGGATTCAGGGGCCGGTGCCCCCATTCTGTCATAACGAAAGCCCCGATCTCGCCCGGAGGACATACCGAGAAAAACACCACGCGGGTGCGCTCGATGAGCACGTGGTCAATGTCATGGCTGCGGGCCTCCACCACCAGAGGATAGATTTCGTAGTACAGCATGCTGCCCCGCATGCGTTCCACGTCCATGCGTTCATGCTGACGGCGGATATGATCCATCCACAGGATCACCAGCATGCCCACAGCCGCCGCACAAAAAAACAGCGTCCATCCGCTCATCCGCATGAACTCCTTTCCTCATCAATATATTGTGTATTGTATCACCCGTCATGTACAATTGCAAGGCGGATTCAAGAATGTACGGAAATTGTAATATTTTTAAAAACTATGTCAAAATGGCGCGATATGCCGCAGGTTCGGCCCGCGCACCCCGTGGAAGCATGATGGCCCCGGGCGGACAGCTGAAAACCGCTTCCTCTGTCCTTTTTACGGCATACCCCATAACGGTCAAACTGTATATCAGCAGAAGGAGAATGCAATTCGGGCTTTTTCTTGCTTTCTTCTTCCAATTATGGTACACTACGATTAATCGAGAAACGCTTTCTGAAAGCGCGGCGTTTACAGCATTACGATAGGCGGAAAGGGGAATTTATCATGAAGATTCTGTCCGGTTGTTCTTTGCCCAATATGCCCTGGCAGGATAAGCCCGCCGGGTGCAGGGAGGCGATCTGGCGCTATTCCGGCAATCCCATCATCGGCCGGGACGGCAACAAGCGGTCCAACAGCGTGTTCAACAGCGCGGTGGTGCCCTTCGGGGATGGGTACGCGGGCGTGTTCCGGTGCGACAGCCGTTCCATCAGCATGGACCTGTTCGCCGGGTTCTCCAGGGACGGGTATCATTGGCAGATCAACGACGAGCCCATTCAGTTCATCGGCGCGGACGCGGAAATCGCCCCCCGGGAATACCGCTACGACGCCCGCATCACCATGATGGACGGCAAATACTATGTCACCTGGTGCAACGGCTACCACGGCCCCACCATCGGCGTGGCCTGGACGGAGGATTTCAAAACCTTCCACCAGTTGGAAAACGCCTTCCTGCCCTTTAACCGCAACGGCGTGCTGTTCCCCCGGAAGGTGAACGGCATGTATATGATGTTGTCCCGCCCCTCGGATAACGGCCATACCCCCTTCGGGGATATTTACCTGAGTCAGTCCAAAGATTTGGAATTCTGGGGCCGCCACCGGTTCGTGTTCAGCACCGTCAAGAGCGACGCGTCCGCCTGGCAGTCCACCAAGGTGGGTCCCGGCCCCGCGCCCATCGAAACGGACGAGGGCTGGCTGCTGATCTATCACGGCGTCATCACCACCTGCAACGGCTTTGTGTACCGCATGGGCGTGGCCCTGCTGGATAAGGACGAGCCCTGGAAGGTGAAGTACCGCAGCAAGGATTATCTGATGGCTCCCTGGGAGCTGTACGAGTGCGTGGGCGATGTGCCCAACGTGGTGTTCCCCTGCGCCGCCCTGACCGACAAGGACTCGGGCCGCATCGCCATCTATTACGGCTGCGCCGATACCGTCACGGGGCTGGCGTTCACCACGGTGGACGAATTGGTGAACTTCGCCAAGGAACACGCGCTTTAAGAGACGAGGGATAGAGGGAAGAGCTGAGCGTTGGGAGTTGAGATGAAAATTGTGCAGTCATCAGGCTTTCGCGTTTGATCGACTATATAAATCTCAACGCTCAACGCTTAACTCTCAACTCTTTTCCTGCTCTCTGTGACTGAAAACGCAATAACATGCAAGGAGGAACTCCCCCATGCCCATGTTTTTTCTGGATAAGCGGGCCCAGGTGATCTGCGACGAATTGAAGAAGGAATCCGTCCGGCAGAAGGTACTGATCGAAAACTGGGAAGTGAAGGAAGGCAACTTCATCCGCCCCGAGGACGCGGCGGCTGCGGACAAGCCCTTTGAACCCTTCGACGCCCACACCATGCACTGGTACGGCCCGGATAAGCATTACTGGTTCCGCACGCAAATCACCGTGCCCGCGTCCTTTGACGGCAAGCCCCTGTGGCTGAACGTGCGCACCCAGATCGAGGAATGGGACGACGCGAAAAACCCCCAGTTCCTCTTGTTCGTGGACGAGGACGTGGCCCAGGGCATCGATATGAACCATCGGGACGTGCTGATTGCGGAGCACACTCAGGCGGGCCGGACATACTGGCTGAATCTGCAAAGCTACACCGGCATTCTCCACAGCGAATTTCGCCTGCTGGTGGAAATGCGGGAGATTGATCCCGAAATCCGGGGCCTGTACTGGGATATCCAGGTGCCGCTCCAGGCCTTTTCCCGCATGAAGGAAGAAAGCCAAAGCCGCCTGGATCTGACCCGGGTCATCAACGACACTGTGAACCTGCTGGACCTGCGCCATCCTTATTCCGAGGAATACTTTGCCAGCATCCGGGAGGCCCGGGCGTACATCCAGAAGCACCTGTACGAGGAATTGGGCGGCCATGAGGACGTGATCGCCACCTGCATCGGCCATACCCATATCGACGTGGCCTGGTGGTGGACGGTGGCCCAGACGAGGGAAAAGGTGTGCCGGTCCTTTGCCACCGTGCTCAAGCTCATGGACGAATACCCCGATTACCGCTTCATGTCCAGCCAGCCCCAGCTGTACGCTTTCCTGAAAGAGCGCCATCCCGAGCTGTTCACCCAGATCAAACGGCAGGTGCAGGCCGGGCGCTGGGAGCCGGAGGGCGGCATGTGGGTGGAGGCCGACACCAATCTGACCTCCGGCGAAAGCCTGATCCGCCAGTTCCTCCACGGCAAGCGGTTTTTCAAAGAAGAATTTGGTATTGACAATAAAATTTTGTGGCTGCCCGACGTGTTCGGCTATTCCGGTGCGCTGCCCCAGATCATGAAAATCTGCGGCATTGAGTATTTCATGACCACCAAGCTGGCCTGGAACCAGTTCAACAAAATGCCCTACGACACCTTTATGTGGCGGGGCATCGACGGCACGGAGATCCTTTCTCACCTGATCACCACCTTGGGCGTGGGGCAGCCCGCCAGCAATTTCTTCACCACCTACAACGGCATGCTGCATCCCGATGCCATCATGGGCGGCTGGGAACGCTACCAGCAGAAGGACATCAACAACGATATCCTGATTTCCTACGGCTACGGCGACGGCGGCGGCGGCCCCACAAGGGAAATGCTGGAAACCTCCCGGCGCATGGAAAAGGGCGTTACCGGCATTCCCAAGGTGCGCCAGGCCTTTGCCCGCACCTTCTTTGACGAACTGCGTGAACGGGTGAAGGATAACAAACGCCTGCCCACCTGGGAAGGGGAGCTGTACTTTGAGTACCACCGGGGCACCCTCACCTCCATCGGCCAAAACAAGCGGGGCAACCGCAAGGCGGAAATCGCCCTGATGGATCTGGAAACCATCGCCGCTTTGGCGAAGGACTTGAAAGCGTACCCCGCCGAGGCTCTGGACAGCCTGTGGAAAACCGTGCTCATCAATCAGTTCCACGACATCCTGCCCGGTTCTTCCATTCGGGAGGTATACGAAGTCTGCAAGTTAGAATACGCCCAGGTGCAATCCGAAATCGCCAAGCTGGAAAAGGAGCGGCTTGCCCTCCTGGCTCCCGCCTCCGAAAACGTGACCGTGGTGAACACCAAGGGCTTTTCCGCCGACGAGGTGGTGAACCTTGGCGCGGTGGACGCCGCTTCCCTGGTGGACGGGGAAGGCCGGGTGTGGCCCGTGCAGCAGACGGAAGACGGGGCGGTGGCCTACCTGGAAAGCCTGCCCGCCAAGGGATACAAAACCTATGCGGTTTCCAATGAACCGGCGGAAGAAAGCAATCCCTTCATCATTCGGGGCAACAGCATCGAAACGCCCTTCTATTCTGTGGACTTTGACCGCCAGGGCATGATCGTCCGGCTGTACGACAAGGAAGAAGATCGGGACGCCCTGGTGCCCGGACAGCGCGGCAACCGCATGCGCATGTACGAGGATAAGCCCATTTACTTTGACGATTGGGACATCGACATTTACTATTCCGAAAAGGGATGGGACGCCGACGACGTGCGGCGCATGGAATGGACGGAAAAAGGCCCCGTCCGCGCAACGCTCCTGATCGAACGGGAAATCAGCGGATGCGCCATCCGGCAGCACATTCATTTCTACGCCGACACCCGCCGCATCGACTTTGAAACCGTGCTGGACTGGCACGTACATCAGCACATCCTGAAAGTCTATTTCCCCACCGCCGTGCATGCCGACGAAGCCACCTTCGATATCCAGTTCGGCAATGTGAAGCGCAAAATCCACACCAACACCAGCTGGGATTGGGCGCGCTTTGAAAGCTGCGGCCAGAAATGGGCGGACCTTTCCGAGGGCCATTACGGCGTGAGCCTCTTGAACGACTGCAAATACGGCCATTCCGCAAAGGATGGCGTGCTGTGCCTGACCCTGGTGAAGAGCGGCATCGAGCCAAATCCGGAATGCGACCAGGGCGAGCACCGCTTCACTTATTCCCTCTATCCCCACGCCGGGGACTGGCGCTGCGGCACCATTCCGGAGGCCTACTGTCTGAACCAGCCCGCCCACGCCCTGCGCGGCGGCAAAGCAGGCGACTGCTTCTCTCTGGCCGATACCGCCGACCAGAACGTGATGCTGGAGACCATCAAACGCGCCGAGGACGGCGACGGCTGGATCGCCCGCGTTTATGAAACCGATAACGCCCGCACCAAGTCCGCCCTCTACTGGAACCGCCCCGTGGCCGCTGTGGAGGAATGTAACGGTCTGGAAGAAAAGCAGGCGGACGTTTCCTTCAACGTCCTGGAAAACAGCGGCGCGGAAATCCCCTTCGTCATCAAGCCCTACGAAATCAAATCCTTCCGCATCCGCGAAAAGTAAGAGGGGAAACGCTGGGGCGTAATGTTTATTGCGCACCACACGTTCTGTTCACGCGCCGGGAGCCAGCGGGATGCTGCCCCGGCGCGTTTTCGGTGTAATCATAATTCCATCATCCTCGCTGCCAACCTTGCCGATGAAGCGGTAGTAGATGTCGATCCGCATCACGGTTTCACCGTCAATGATTTCCTTCTCATGCACGACCACTTTCTCGATCAGCGTGTGCAGGAGTTCTTCGGTCAGTTCGGTGATGTTCGTGTACTGCTCCACCAGATCGGCAAATTCCTTGGCGTCACGGCTTTGCTGGGCATAGTTGGCAAGCAGGGTTTGAATTTCATTGTACCTGTCTTTCAGCTTCCGGGATTCGGCCTCGTAATCAGCGGATAGACTTGCAAAGCGTTCGTCGGAGATGCGTCCGAACACATTGTCCTCGTACAGCCGTTTCAGCAGAATATCCAGTTCTGAAATACGGCGCTGGCACTGTTCCGCTTCCTTCGTATAGGACGCTTTTTCACCGATCCATTCCTTTTCAGAAAGCTGCATCAGGTATGCGATATACGTTTCCTTATCTTCCGCCGCAAGGCTTGCGTGACGCTGAATGTCCTCCAGAAGCACAGCATTGATCTGCTTCACAGAAATGTAGTGGGTGGAACATTCCTTGCCGCCATAGTGTCGATGTTTACCGCAGCAGTAGTGTCCACAGATTTTCCTGCCTGTGGCGGAGGAAAACTCCATGCGGCTGTTGCAGCCTCCGCAGAACATCAGGCCCCGGAGCTTGTTTTCTGGATTCGCGGTAGGCGCGGGCTGTTTGACCTGGACACGCTGCTGAACGGTGTAGAAGGTAGCCTCATCCACCAGTGCTT
>JAFSKN010000062.1 GCA_017448975.1 Clostridia bacterium | reverse complement strand
TTCCGAAATCAACGGTTTCCCTTCCCGAAACGATTCTCGCAATCTCTTCATGTATTCCGGCTTTCCATCGTCATATTTGGACAGTGCGCCGAATGTCTTGATCACTTTCTTTCGATTTCCTCTTTTCCCATTTTCGTCCTTTACAGTTATCGTTCTGACTAACCGCAGGTAGTCCGTCCCATTGGACTCATACTTTTCAAGATGCACATAAACACCTCCAATAATGATAACTTGGTACGTATAAAAATATTATATCATAAACCTATAAAAAAGCAAGGCTTTTCCTTGCTTTTCAGTAAAATTTTTTTCAGATTATCTGGTAAAGTCGGGCAGTGCGTCATGCCGAGGGAGGAAACTCCTTCGGCGGTTTTTTTGTTTTTTGGGGTATTGCGGGCTGGAAAAGCAGCGCTGAATATGGTACAATAGTATGCGTAAGACTGAATGTTGGATTATCGAACATCCTATACTTGTCTGTAGTAAATTTTCTTATGAGATACCTAAGAAAGACAAATCGGGATTTGGCGCGTTGTTTTATTGCATGGAGGAGTGGGAAAAACGATGAAGAGAGTCTCGACAGCTGTCATGATTCTGCTGATGATTCTTGGCATGACAGCTTATGGCGAGGAGCGTGTGGACACGCTGACTTATGCGGTGTATCCGTATTTGCCTGACCCGGCGTATTATCAGGAATTGATTGAGCTTCGGTGGCATGAGGTTGAACCGGACATTCAGCTGATCCGCGCGGAGTGGGACTGTTACAAGGATGGCGTGCCGGAAGGCGTTGATGTGGTCATGTACGATGCCGTTATGCTGGACACAATCGCTGCTGCCGGATGGATTCAGCCAATCGATCCGAATGCGGTGCAAAACCTCGGAGACATTTTCCCGTTTGCCTTGGAAGGGCTGGAAATAGATGGCAAAATGTACGGCATTCCGGTCTTTCTGTGCGGAAACTTGCTGATCTATGATCAGGATTGTGAAGCGCTAGCCGCAGCGGAGCATATCACCGATCTGGCCGGCATGTCCGAGATTCTCGTGATCAATTCGGAAAGCCCTGTCAACAGGAAGCAGTATCTTATTGAAGTGATCGCGGATGCGCGAGGCGAAGCAAATCCATCTGTTGACGGGGTAAACGAGGATGCCCTGCGGCTCATTGACTGCCTGGCCATCCATGCCCACAAGCACGATGACGATACCCAGGTCGTGATGGCTTATGATTCCGGGGTCGGCGAGGGATATATCGGTTTCAGCGAGAGCATGCGACTGCTGAAGAACCGGGCTGGGAAAACCCGGATCAAGTCCATCAGCTTCAGTGACCAGCCCGATACAACTCGCATGTATGTGGACGCAGTGGCTGTTACCGTAAATGCCGAGGGACAGCGGTATGAAAAAAGCCTGGAGCTTATGAACGTGATGGCGGAAGCAGACGTGCTGACAAAACTGTCCGTGCGGGACAGCGCGCCGCAGTATCTCTTTCTGGCAAGGAGAATCCCGTATCTGCAGCTGTCCAAGCTGTTTCCGCTCTATTCTCAAATGGAAGAACTGGCAGGCGAAGGGAATAACCGTGCCATTCTGACGCCCTGATGAAGCTGAGCTTGGCGAATTCCAGTTTGTCGGGATGAGAGCGTAAACTAATCGTACATCAAGAAGAATCATAGGATAGGGAGGAGACGCTCCATGACCATCAAGGAACTCAGGGAATCGAAGGGCCTGTCACAGGGAAAGTTTGCCGATTCAATTGGGATCGGACGGACTGCCATCGTCGGCTACGAAAAAGGGAAGTTCAAGCCCAGCCCGGAAGTGGCTGCCAAGATCAAGGAAGTGTATGGTGTGGACGTAACCACACCCGCTGAACAACCCGTGTCGAAGAAGAAGGACGGCAGGAAGAAGGCGGTTCCCGTCGAAGAAGTGGCTCCCATCGATGAGGCGAAGCCCAAGAAGCGCGCCAGCCGGAAGAAGAAGGAAGAGGCGGGTTCTGCTCCTGTCCCGGTCGAAGAAGCGAAGCCCAAGAAGCGCGGTGGCAGGAAGAAGGCGGCTCCGGCTGAACAACCTGCCGCTGCGGAGACGGCACCGGCTGTGGAGGAGAAGAAACCCACAAAGCGAGGAAAGAAAAAAGATGAACAGCCTGCCGTAGAGAAGAAGGCTGCCGCTCCTGCCCCCGCCCCCGAAGAAGTGAAGCCAAAGAAGCGCACGCGGAAGGGTGAGGAAGCGAAGCCCGCGAAGCGTGGGAAAAAGACCGAAGCCACGCCGAAGGTGGTAATCCAATCCCCGATGGGCGGTTCCATCACGCCGGAGGAAGTGTTGGCGAAAACTGGCCCGGTGGATAGCGTCTACATCCGAGTGGACGAGAATAAGGCGTATTGGGTTAAAGGTGAAGAAACGGGGAGCGTCGATCTGTGGTGACAGGCTTGGGCCGGGGAGTTGCGTACTCCTCGGTTCATTTTTGGTTCTTGTCTGGGCTTTATTTTTCCTGTATAATTGAAACGGTTTTTCTGATAACGGAAAAGCCAAATAATGAATCGATATGGGCGGCGAAAAACATCTAAATGGAGAAGAATGAACTATTTGAAAATATGAAGCCCTCTAAAGCGCTGGCAGTCATGGCGCTTCCTACGATTGCCAGCCAGGTGGTTATCCTTATTTACAATTTGGCTGACACATGGTATATCGGGCGCACGAATAATCCCTATATGATCGCTGCGTCATCGTTAGCCCTGACGATTTATCTGGCAATTGTCGCTTTATCGAATGTGTTCGGCGTGGGCGGCGGAAGCCTGATGGTGCGCTTGGCGGGAGAGAAAAAGGAAGCAGATGCGAGAAAGGTCGCCTCTTACAGTGTTGCAATGGCGGCTATTTCCGCGATTGCGTTTTCACTTCTGGTGCTGCTTTTCATGAATCCGCTTCTGGGATTCCTGGGAGCCAGCGAAAACACGCTGTTATATGCAAGGCAGTATGTTTTGACGACGACAGTTCTTGGCGGACTTCCGACGGTCATGTCCATGTGTATGCCACAGCTTTTGCGGAATGCTGGGTATTCAAAGGAAGCAGGAATCGGTGTTGGTATGGGCAGCCTGCTTAACGTGGCACTGGATCCGCTGTTTATGTTTGTGCTTCTGCCGAGAGGAAGCGAGGTACTTGGCGCTGGCATCGCAACCATGCTGTCCAATGTATGCTCATTCGCTTACTTCATCATAATGTATAGAAAGCTTCGGGAGAAGACTGTGTTAGTTCTTCCCTGCAGGATCGAGCGGATCGCCGCGGATTACAAGCGCTCCCTCTACTCTGTCGGGATTCCGGCGGCTTTCGCCATTTTCCTGTATGATCTCGTTACCATCGTCATCAACCGTCTGACAGCGTCCTATGGCGATATTCCTCTTGCAGCCATGGGAATTGTGCTGAAGCTGGAACGCATCCCGATTAACATCGGGCTGGGTGTGTGCCTTGGAATGGTGCCGTTGATTGCCTACAACTATGGCTCCGGGAACCGGGAAAGGATGAAGCAGTTCTTTTCCCTGTCACGAATTGTGATATTGGGATTCTCCTGCGTGTGCGTGATTCTTTTCTGGCTATTTGCAAGGATCATTGTAGGCGCATTTATCTCCGACGAGGAAACTATTTTGCAGGGCATATCATTCTTACGGGGACGGTGCTTTTCCCTTCCATTCATGATGATCGGCTATCACATTGTAAACTACATGAACGCCGTAAATCAGGGAAAAGTATCGCTCCTGCTCGCGATCATCCGCCATATTCTCCTGATTATTCCGATCACGATCCTGATGAATAGGATATGGGGAATAGCGGGGCTGACCTGGGCGCAGCTTGTTTCCGATTTTCTGAACGCATTGATAGCAATGGGCATTTTTGTGCGTGTTGACAGCAAGAGGGTGGAATAGAATTGCCCGACTATAAGAGTGAATGGGCTGAGGCAAGGGATAGGCTGCGCACGGCCGTCTCAGCCCTCGGCTACCCCTCCGATCTGGCTGATCTGTTATCCCGTGAACTGGGAAGTCCCAGGGGGATTGATAGGCTCACGTCCTACATCTACCATGCAAAGCCCCGGAGTCTGGAAATGATCGTGGACGAGATGCTGGCCATCAAGGGGCAGATAGAGACGTGGCGGGAGAAGAAGGAGAGCGAGGAAGCGCAGGCCGCCTACAACGCGAGGCTATTTGCGCGGCGGGGGAAGCATGAGGATGAAGAATAACGCCCTATATATGGATAGAATGACTATGGTAGCTTTTCTATGAAGAACGTTATGAAAGCTTGGTGGATAATATGACAAGCAGTAACAACATAGCGAAAAAAGAAGAATCATTTTTCTTGGATGAACGCTTCATGGCAGTTACATGCATTATTGTCCTCGTCACTGGCCTCGTTTCTCTGTATTTCTGCGTCAGGGAAGGGGAAACTTTTGAGCTGTTTGAATTGCTGACGAAGTTGGTGACGGCGGCTGCCATGTACCTGGCGTTCAGGTTTTTCAAATGGGATGTGGTAAAGGGCCTCATGGGCGGGGTGCTGTTCTGCCTGATGTTCCAGGAGGCTTATCTTGTTTTTGCCAAACTATGGGGAGAACAGGATTTTGACGCCTACAACAAGGACAGCTTCGCGGCGTTTACTTTCGCCGAAGGCCAATTTTCATTTGCGTTTGATAATCCCTCCGAGGCCATCCGGGAAGCTGCAAGCAGAGGCGGGAGCGGGTTCATGCAGTTCGGCCTGATCCGTGATGGAGAAATCGTGATGACCATCAACCGGCCAAGAGCCCGCTGCTACAGGACGCTGGCGGAACTGAACGGAAATCTTTGCGTCATTGATTCCGTCAATATGCTGCATTTTGACGAATTTTTAGAAGAATTGCTTCGCTGGGGGTCACCAACGCCCTGTATATGGACATGGGCGCGGGCTGGAATTATTCATGGTACAGGAGCGCGGCGGAAAAGGTCATAACGCTCTTTGGCCTCCCGGTGCCCTGGTCCCATAACTGGATCGTGTTTCAAAAGTAGTTTGGCAGAACTGCCAAATAAAGTAATTTTTTAGGGAGGGTGATCCGAATGAAACGGTTCTTATGTGTTGTGATGGCGATGCTGTTGTTCTGCGCCTGCGCGCTGGCGGAGGAGAAAGCTGTTCCCGGCGCGGAAGATGTTGCCCTCGGACAGCAATATGAAAACGGCGACGGGGTGGAACAGGACTACGCAAAAGCCATGGAATACTACCTCAGCGCAGCTGAAGCAGGAAACGGCGAAGGGATGCGCCGCGTCGGAAGGCTTTACCAATATGGAAACGGCGCAGAGACAGATTATGCGCTGGCCATGGAATGGTACGTCAGGGGAGCCGAAGCGGGCGATGCTGGATCCATCAGAAATATCGGCTATCTCTATGAAAACGGTTTTGGTGTGGAGCAGAATTATGCCGTCGCCATGGAATGGTATCTCCGAGCTGCCGAAGCGGGCGAACCCAAAGCCATGAACGATATCGGCTATCTCTATGAAAATGGTCTTGGTGTGGAGCAGGATTACAGCCTTGCCATGGAATGGTATCTCAAGGCCGCTGAGACGGGGAATGCCGACGCCATGTGCTACATCGGCTGGCTCTATAGCTTTGGCCTTGGTGTGGAACAGGATGATGCGCTCGCGATGGAGTGGTATCTCAGGTCTGCTGAGGCGGGCAGCGCCGATTCCATGTTTAATGCCGGCGTGTATTATTATCTTGGCCGGGGTGTGGAACAGGACGATTCCCTTGCTATGGAATGGTTTCTTAGGGCCGCCGAAGCGGGGCATGCATCCGCAATGTGCAATGTCGGCGCTGCGTATGCCAATGGAGAAGGCGTGGAACAGGATGCCGAAAAAGCTGCGGAATGGTACCGGAAAAGCGCGGAAGCCGGTAACGCCAGGGGAATGTGTCTCTATGCCCAGAAGCTTGAGAAGGGAGAAGGCGTGGAACAGGATGTCAACGCTGCCGCGGAATGGTACCTAAAGAGCGCGGAAGCCGGTGACGCGGAAGCCATGTATTGTTACGCGCAGATGCTCGACGATAGCGAGGACGTGGAAAAGAACGCGGCAATTGCGGCGGAGTGGTACCTGAAATGCGCCGAAGCCGGTATTCCCGAAGCTATGTACCGTTATGCCCAAATGCTGGAGAATGGCGTAGGAGTGGAAAAAAACGAGGAACTCGCGCAGGAATGGTATGACAGGGCCGAGGCGGCGGGATACACCCTCCCCGCTTTTGCGCTGGCGGAAGCGGAGACGACAGACCCGGCTACCCTGCTGGAGAGCATGACCGCCGAACAGAAGATCGCCCAGCTGATCATGCCCGCGTTTTACTATTACACCAATGACGAGGGCAAAACAGTGGGCATGGAGGAGCTTCACCCGGATGTGGAAGCCCTGCTGAAAGAATACGGCTTCGGCGGCGTGATCTTCAATTTGCAGAACGCCAAGGACAACGAAAAAGCAGCCCGGCTGGTGGACGCCATGCAGGCGGCGAACGCTTCTGTGCCCGGCCGTCCCCAACTGCTTACCTTCACCGATCAGGAGGGCGGCTACGTGACCCGCCTTGGCCAGGGAACGCAGATGCCGGGCAATATGGCCTTGGGCGCGGCAGACGATTTGACCGTAACGGAAAATGCGGGCTTCCTGATCGGCCAGGAAGTGACCGCCATCGGGTATTCCGGCGCTTTCGCCCCGGTGCTGGACGTGAACAGCAATCCCGCCAACCCGGTGATCGGCATTCGTTCCTTCTCCGACGATCCCCAGACCGTGGCCAAGCAGGGCGTGGCTTTGATGAACGGCCTGCGCAAAGCGGGGGCGCTTTCGGCCCTCAAGCATTTCCCCGGCCACGGCGATACCGGCACGGACAGCCACACCGGATTGCCCTGCGTCAATAAAACCTATGAAGAATTGAAGGCTTTCGAGCTGATCCCCTTCCAGGCGGCGATTGATGCGGGCGCTGATCTAGTCATGACCGCCCATATCGTCTATCCGCAGGTGGAAACAGGCACCTATACCTCCAAGAAAACAGGGGAAGAAATCGGGCTGCCCGCAACCCTATCGAAAACTATCCTGACGGACATCCTGCGGGGCGATATGGGCTTTGAAGGGCTGATCGTGAGCGACGCCATGAACATGGACGCCATCGCCGCGCATTTTGATCCCCTGGACGCGGCGCGGCTGGCCATTGAGGCGGGCATTGACCTGATCCTGATGCCGGTGGACGCCTCCACCCCGGAGGGAATGGCGGCATTGAAACAGTACATTCAGGACGTGGCGGCCATGGCGGACAGCGGAACCCTTTCCATGGAAGCGGTGGACGCCGCCGTGCTGCGGGTGCTTTCCTTCAAGGAAAAGCATGGGATGCTGACCCCTTACGTCTGCGAAGACCTGGAAGCCAAGGTACAGCAGGCTGTCAGCACCGTGGGTTCCCAGGCTCATCATGAAACCGAATTTGAAATTGCAAAAAAAGCGATTACCCTGGTGAAAAACGAGGGCGTATTCCCCCTGAACCCGAAGGAAAGCGTGACCGTGCTGGTTCCCTATTCTTCAGAGCTCATGAGCGCGGAATACGCGGTGCAGCGGCTGAAGGACGAAGGGGCGCTTTCGGAAGATGCCCCGGTCTCCGTGCTGTATCTTGGAAACATGACGGTCAATGATCTGGTGAAAACGGCGCAGAAAACAAAGCACCTGATCGTCATCCACGCGGCGTACAGCCTGAACGGCATGAACCCGGCCAAAACCAACGGCTCCGATTCCGTTATCGTGGAAGCGCTGCTGACCCTGGCCCACGCCGCGGGCAATGACGTGACGGTGATCAGCGCCCAGCTTCCATACGATGCTGCCCGGTTCCCGGACGCGGATGCCGTGATCGTAGCCTATGGCGCTCGCGGCATGAGCGAAGACCCGCGCAACAAGGAATACGGCGTCAGCCAATACGGCCCCAATCTCCCGGCCGCCGTCTATATGGCCCTGTCGGGTCAGTACATGACGGGCAAGCTGCCTGTCAATATTCCGAAGCTGAACGAGAACTGCGAGTATTCGGATGAAATCCTGTATGCCCGGGGATATTCGGCGGCGCTGGAAGAGCTTTCGGAGAAACTCAAATCCTTCTATTCCATCCTGGTGGACGGTTGGAATTTTCTGAATGAAGAAGGCACCGCCGCCGCATACGGTGACGGGTTCCTGCAAGCGACGCTGGAGGATAATGCCATTACCATTACTGAGACGTACGATGAAGAGAAACTCCTGACCTGGACGTTTGTTCAGGAAGGGGACTGGCTGACCGCCCCCCTGGGGCCGGATGAAGCCGAGGGCCGCAGCATAGCCTATTTGCTTCTGAACGACGCGATTTCCGCCCAGGGTGTAAACGTCGATTTGTTCCTTGGCTACATCAACACCCATGAAGAACTGGACGGCAAATATCGGGTCATTGAAGAAAACGGGACAGAGAAGAAGGTCAGCATTAACATTGCCGGTCCCTACGAATACGATCTGGAAGAAATGAACGGCATGGCGATCACCGAAGCGTATGTGCGTGACGGGGGACGCGGCCCCCTGGGCCCGGATTACTTTACAGGAACGGTCATCTATGGCAAGGTCTCGGTAGAATATATCGGAAATGAAGACGGTGCGGAGTTTACGGTCAAAGAATACGGCGAGCTGGACGATCTGGCGCTTCAGGGCATCATCAGCGTCGTCAGCGTGCTTCAACCGAAGGGCTGGGAGGATTTTGTCGTTTCCTACACCGAGATGAAAGACGCACAGGAGGCCAATTACACAGCCCAAGTGAACCTGGAAGGGGCGGCTTTGCTGGAAGTAGACAGCCACCCGGAGGAAGGTTACAGCTACGCTTTCGTTATCGTCGGGCCGACCGGCGATCAATGATGAAATGACTGTTGGAGATGAAGAACATGAAAACGAAATTTTGCATTGCGGCGGCTGTTGTTTTGCTGATTCTTGTTTCCGCCTTTTCATGCTTTACGGAGGCAGACGCCGATCATTCGATAAAAACAGGAATCATCGGCGCGATGGATGAGGAAGTTGCCACGCTCAAAGAGGCGTTGACAGAAGAAAACATCAAAACCATCGCGGGCATGGCGTTCCATGAAGGGAAGCTGGATGGAAAGGACGTTGTCGTTGTGAAGTGCAGCGTAGGAAAAGTGAACGCCTCTGCCTGCGCGCAAATCCTGATCAGCGTGTTTGGCGTTGATCGAATTATCAATACGGGTGTTGCCGGTTCCCTTGATGCCCAAATTGATATCGGTGACATCGTCATATCCACGGATGCCTTGCAGCATGATATGGATGCGACCGTGCTGGGGTTTGCGCGTGGAGAGATTCCGTACAGCAATCAATCTGTATTTCCCGCCGATGAAGAAATGCGAAAGAGCGCGGTACAAGCAGTTAAGGAAGCGGCTCCGGACATCCATGTCTTTGAAGGCCGCGTTTGCAGCGGGGACCAGTTTATCGCATCTCGGGAACAGAAGGAGTTTTTGATTTCCGAATTCGGCGGTCTGTGCTGTGAAATGGAAGGCGCGGCCATCGCTCAGGTTTGTTGTCTGAACGGGACGCCATTTGTCATCATCCGCGCTATCTCTGACAAGGCTGATGATTCCGAGGAAATGTCCTATGTGGAGTTTGAGAAGGCAGCTGCGGAAAGGTGCGCTTCAATTACGAGGTATATGGTTACACATTAGTATTCAAAGGACAACATATCCGCTCTTCAATATGAAAGGAAACATGAAAAATGATCAAAATCTACGGAATGCCCACATGCCCTTATTGCGATTATGTTCACGAACAGATTAAGGGGCGGGAAGATGAATTCGAGTACATCAACATTGGCGAGAACATTCGCAACATGAGTGCTTTTACACGGCTTCGGGATACCAATCCAGTCTTTGACCATTTGAAAGAGATTGGTGATGTCGGTATCCCAGCCTTTGTATTTGAGGATGGCCGCGTTTCCGTTGATCCCGCAGACGCTGGATTGATTGAGTACGGAACAGCGAATGCCTGTTCTGTTGAAGACCACAAAAGCGGAAGAAAAGGATGCTGATGCCCACCTTGCGGCCTTCTTACTTCCCTGTCAATTGGCAAGGAAGATGCCGTTCATGGAGAGGACACATGAAGAACTGCTCAGGGGAGAGAGCAATAAAAGTAGTTGTTCTAATTGTAAACAGGAAATGAGAAAAAAATAACCAGCAAAGGTGGTATCGTCGTGAAGAAATTCATTACAAGTTGCTTGTTTATTGTTCTATTAGCCTGTATGACAGTAATGCCCGCGAAGGCGGAACTGGAAATATCATACACATACACAGAATACCCCCTGGAACGGGCAGGGATTTCCCTACATCTGGATTGCGTGTGCGTTGAGGGAGCGGAACCGGACAGGAGCATCCTGCTCATTCACGGCGTCACCTATTCCTCCCATGAATTTGACGTTGACTATGAAGATTACAGTCTCGTGCGGTTTCTCGCCCGCAGCGGCTATGCAGTTTGGCGGCTGGACATTGCTGGTTTCGGACAGTCGGAAGAAGTAGAAGACGGTTTCCTACCGGATTCGGATTACGCCGCGGAGGACATCCATGCCGCAGTGGAAAGAATCTGCGAAGCATCGGGACAGGATAAAATCGACGTGCTGGGTTGGAGCTGGGGTACGGTGACGGCTGGCCGGTGCGCGGCTAAATATCCCGAGCATATCAGAAAGCTCGTGCTTTACGCGCCGATCCTGTGCGGGATTGGCGAATACGAAGTGACCGAACCTTTTCACCACAACACATGGGAACACGTGGCGGATGATTTCCAGCGGAAAGAAGACGGTACGTTTGACTACGAAATCGCAGATCCTGTCGTTATTGAAATGCTGTGCTCAAGCTCCTGGCATTATGACCGGGAATCCAGCCCCAACGGAGGCCGGCGCGATCTTTGTGTAGCTGAATCACAAACGCTGATTGATTTGGAAAAGATTACGGTCCCCACACTGGTCATCTGCGGAAGCCAGGATCCCTACCTGAATTATGACCGTGTCTTAACGGTATTGGACAGCCTGCCGCAAGGATCGGCGCTGGAGGTGATCGACGGCGCTTCGCATGTGGCGTATCTTGAAAAACCCTATTACAGGGATTTCCAGGAGAGGCTGCTCCGTTTCCTGGATGGGAACACGATAGAGCGTATCCAAAGGCGTGGCGTGCTTCTGGTGGGCACAGCCGGAGACTACAAGCCCATGTCCTTCCTCGACCCGGAAACAAGAACCTACTGGGGCTTTGACACGGAGCTGGCGGAGGATTTGGCCCGCGCGCTGGGCGTGGAAATCCAATATGTTCCCACTTCCTGGCCGACCCTGATGGAGGACACGCTGGCTGGTAAGTTTGACATGGCCATCTGCGGCATCACCGTCACCGACGCGCGGAAGGAACAGGCGCTCATGTCTGAGGGCTATCTGGAAAACGGCAAGACCGTGTTGTGCCGCGCCGAGGATGCGGGGAAATATACCAGCCTGGAAGCGATCAACCGCCCCGAAGTGCGCGTCATGGAGAACCCCGGCGGGCTGAATGAGAAATTCGCCAGGGCGAATCTGCCGGACGCCACGCTGATTATCCACGGCGTCAATGAGGAGATTCCGGGGCTGGTCGCTTCCGGCGAAGCGGATGTTATGATCACCGAGATCATGGAAGCCGGTTACTATGTGGGCCAGGACAGCCGCCTTGCCGCCCCGCTGATCGGCGCTCCCTTTACCCGGGGACAGTTAGGCGTGCTGATGCCGAAGGGCGCGGAAGATTTACTGGCGTTCGTGAATGAATTTCTTACCATGGAACGGGAAACCGGGAGATTGGATGAGCTGGCGGAAAAGTATATTTTCGTCAATCAAACCGAAGAAACCGTCCTTCCGGACGCGGCATAATCATGCCAAAATGAAAATCTCCGAAACAAACTCCCCCTAAACCGGGTAATCGGGCGGGTGTAGAGCTGAAAATCGCTCACGTTGGCTTCTACAGCGCACGCCAGTCTGCCGCAAGGAAAGGGACGAGGTATTATTCACCAGACTGCCAACTTCCACACGCCGACCTGCCGCCTGGCGTCTCTCACATGCGTGCTGCCTTTATGCTGAAGGCCACGTCTGGAACGCCAGTCTGCCGCTGTGAAAGGGACGGGGGTATTCAGTACTGCCGTTTCTCGTGCTTCATTTTAGCGCCGCCTTGTGGCTTTCATCCTACCCCGTTCCAGGGGAGGGATGATGCTTACATGGTGGGCTTTTCTTATTCTTCCTTTGGCAGGATTCGCCGCATCCCATGTCGAATACTGTCACATGAAACACCACGTCGCTTATTCTGGGCGTAAGGCCGGCTGTGAATGTGCACGAGGAACCATGGGCAATTTCAGTCCCTACAGCGAGGAATGGGAAAGGCAACGCATCAAGAAGACGCTTGACGAAGCCACAGAAAAGTATCTCCGGCAGAAAGCCGCTTTTGAAAAGCTGCCGCGTCCTATCCAAGCTCTTGTGCGTGCCGGGCAGCCCTGACCATCTTCCGTATCTACCTTCGGAAAAAAGGTTGACTGGAAGTATCGCGAAGAGATGGAAGCGGGCGTGGAGGAGATAAAGAAGTTGGTGGAAATGGCGGCGAAGACCCCTCACCCGCCTCAAGAGAAAGACCAGTAAAGAGAAAAAAGGAGCCAAAACAAAATGAAAAAGATTCTGTCCATGATCCTGGCGCTGTCCCTGCTGGCCGTCCCCGTGATGGTGGGGAATGAAGAAAGCGTACTGGCATTCACGGCGTTCGTTGGCACCGCTACATGCGAGGAAGCGGAAACGTTTTCCGGCCGAGGTTCGGCATGGGTAACAGATCGTCCTGTGTTCGGCATCCTTTCATATTGCAATGCGGATGAGGGGGAAGTCAGGAAACTTGTAACCTCCAGATTGATTTATAACAGGCTGCTGCAGGATTCCGGATATGTAGCGTTTGACATAACAGAGGGATACGATCTTCGATTTGACGATCTCAGCGAGGCGTATGTTCAGGCTTTCAGGGACTCTATGGAAATCAAATTCTATGACTCCCTGAACGCTATGATCATGGCGCTCAAATCTGGCGAAGTGGATGCGATTTTCGTTCATAATGTGGTGGCGGATTATTTATGTGCCAGGGATGAGGCGCTGTTTTATATCAATCATTTTGTCGCTCCCGACGCAGACACCAGGAACGCTTTGGCCAAGCGCCTGGTGGAAAACGGATTTCATTCGGATGAGTTCACTTTTATGCTGATGGAAGAAAATGAGGCGCTTCGGGATGAGATCAACAGAGCGCTTGGCGCTATGGAAAGCGAGGGCGTGCTGTCAGCGCTTGAAGCCACGCTTAACGCGGCTGTTGAAGAACCTGTTCCCGTGGAGATGGAAAAGATCGAAGGGGCGGATACAATCAGGGTTGGTGTGACCGGAGACCTGCCGCCGTTTGATTATATTTCCGAAGCAGGCGTACCAGCCGGTTACAACACCGCGATGCTTGCGGAGATTGGTAAGCGAATCGGTAAAAACATCGAGCTTGTCAATATAGACGCTGGAGGCAGGGCACTCGCCCTTTCATCGGGCATGGTAGACGTTGTTTTCTGGAACAGATCTCAGTCCGTTTACACGGAAAGCGGAACCTATGAGGCCGGGAAGGACGCGATGCGGCGGGAAATCATAGCTCTGGGAATGGACCCGGAAAAGACGGAGAAAGCGCTTGACCTGATCGAAAGCGTATTCACGTTTGACGAATGCGTTACGATGGACCAGCCGGAGGGAACGATCATAACAAACCCATTCTTTTCTTCAATCATGACGAATGTCCAAACGAAGAAATGAAGTGGAATCATGCCAAAATGTAAATCTTCCCACCAAGTTCTCCTGAAACTGGGCGATAGGGTGCTTCCTGCGCTGAAAATCGCTCACGTTGGCTTCTACGGGCAATGGCAGAACGCCAGCCTTCAGCTATGAAAGGATGAAGGGGACGGGGCTATTCACGATACCGCCTTGCGTCTCCGATGATCATACCACTTTTAATGCCCGCCTTGTGCGTTTCATCCTACCCCGCGCCAGAGGAGGGATGATGCTCACAGGGCGGGCTTTTTTATTCCCCTTCAAACAATTCTTCAATCGGGACTTTCAGCACCTCAGCGATTCCCTTTAACTCAATATCAGAAACAAGCCTCGAACCGTTCTCAATTCGGGAAATGGAACCGCGACAAACATAAATAGCCATGGTCTCCAACTGTTGTGAAAGCTGCAACTGTGATAATCCGGCTGCTTCTCTTTTCCGCTTGATGGTTGCGCCGGTGATGTTCTGCCCCTTGTGAATATCCCTATCCTTAATTCTTTTCATTTTCACACCCCGCATGTCTTGATTTAGGACATACAGATAGCGTATACTATGAAACTGAAAAGGATGTCCTACATATAGGACAGACTGAAAATAAAGCTACAAGAGAAGAGGAGAGCACCATGGGAAATTGGAACCCCTATAGTGAGGAATGGGAACAGCAACGTGTACAAAAAGCCCTCGGCCAGATAGCAGAGGACTATACACACAAAAAGGCAGCGTTTGAACGGCTGCCCCGTCCCATCCAAGCTCTTATAAAGGCCGGACAGACCATCCATTATTATATTGATATTGCCTACATACAGATTCGTAAAAGGATAGACAGGAAGTATCGCGAAAAAATGGAAGCGGGTGTGGCGCAGTTGAAGGGAATAGTGGAGACAGCAGTGAAGCAGGAATCCGTGCGGAAATGATGTTTTTCTTGGTCACCTTAAACTATGCCTTGGATTACTCTTGGCCTTTGACATAGCAACCTATTGGTTTTGACAATTCTAAGCCGGAACAACCTTTCCCCGTAGAGAACGCATGATGTGAAAATAGCAGGGGAACAGGAACAGGTCTGCCAGCGTCCAAGCGGCTGGATTGGCAAAGCACGCGCCGGTAAAACCGATGGCTGGAACCAACAAGAGTGCTACGGCAGTGCGGGCAATCATTTCAAACATATCAACAAAACTGTATAACTGTTGAAACAAAACGCCGAATAAAAGCGGCGCGGCAAAGGAAATCACCAGTTTCATGGGATTCCCGCTTGTCAGATCGCGCGTCATGGTGCCTGCTTCCCTCCTGCAGAACAAAGTGTTTTGCACGCACTTTATAGCATGTTTTTCTGAGGCATCCATAGAAGATGTGGGTTAAGTCACCTTTAACGGAGCCCTACCCGGTAAGTAGATCAACCTCCCACCGCAGCGAAGGTAGATAAGAGCAATAAGATTAGGCTCTTCCATAGAAGGTGTGGGTGGCATAAAACCGTAGAAGTAAGGAAATAAACGGATTTGCAGGGTTGACATGGAGCCTCTGACATATGTGATGTATGCCAGCTGACGAGCCAGCATTCATTCCCGCCATCCGTATAGGCGGGAAATGATGGCTGGCTCGCCAGACAGGCTATCACATATGTCTGCTCCATGTAAACCCGTACAAATCATAAGTTTCTCCTCGACAGTTTACCCACATCTTCTAGTAAAGCCTCTTATTTTCCTTCCCTTTATCGGCGGCATCGGTACCACCATTTTTTCCGTCTCCGGCCTGCTGATGGCTCCGGGCGCTTACGTCATCCTGATCTCCCGCCGCCGCGCCGACGCGGAATCATCCCCCGTCAACCCTGAACCATAATCCCAACAATTGAACTTCGTCCCCTTGTCGCCCCGGCAATAGAGGGTTTTTTCCGCCCCTCATCCCATCCTGTTTTCGCTTGCCCAAGTCCACACACCGGTGGTCCCCCAAAAAGAAAACCCTCCCGACGCTATTTGTGCCGGGAGGGTTTTCTTCTTGTGGCATCGTCAGCCGATTTTGTCCTTGAAGCCCATGTACTTTTGCAGCGGTTCGGGGATGCGGATAGTGCCGTCGGCCTGGAGGTTGTTTTCCAGGAAAGCGATCAGCATGCGGGGCGGGGCCACCACCGTGTTGTTCAGGGTGTGGGCTAGGTACTTTTTTCCGTCCGCGCCCTTGACGCGAATGCCCAAACGGCGGGCCTGGGCGTCGCCCAAATTGGAGCAGCTGCCCACTTCAAAGTATTTCTGCTGGCGGGGGCTCCAGGCTTCCACGTCGCAGGACTTTACTTTCAGGTCGGCCAAATCGCCGGAGCAGCATTCGAGCGTGCGCACGGGGATATCCATGCTGCGGAAGAAGTCCACGGTGTTCTGCCACAGGCGGTCATACCACATCATGCTGTCCTCGGGCTTGCAGACCACGATCATTTCCTGCTTCTCGAACTGGTGGATGCGGTACACGCCGCGTTCCTCGATGCCGTGAGCGCCCACTTCCTTGCGGAAGCAGGGGGAATAGGAGGTCAGGGTCTGGGGCAGGTCGGCTTCGTCCAAAATCTGGTCGATGAACTTGCCGATCATGCTGTGCTCGCTGGTGCCGATCAGGTAGAGGTCCTCGCCCTCGATCTTGTACATCATGTTTTCCATTTCGGTAAAGCTCATGACGCCGTTCACCACGGCGGAACGGATCATGAAGGGGGGCACGTAGTAGGTGAATCCCCGGTCGATCATGAAATCCCGGGCGTAGGAAAGGATGGCGCTGTGCAGCCGGGCAATATCGCCTTTCAGATAGTAGAAACCGTTGCCGGAGGTGCGGCGGGCGGAATCCAGATCGATGCCGTTCAGCCGCTCCATGATGTCCACATGATAGGGGATTTCCCAGGCAGGCACCACGGGCTCGCCGAAGCGCTCGTTTTCCACGTTCTGGCTGTCGTCCTTGCCGATGGGCACGGAAGCGTCAATGATGTTGGGGATCACCATCATGCGCTTTTTGATTTCCTCGGCGTATTCCGTTTCCTTGGCTTCCAGGGCGGCCATTTCGTCCTGCATGTCCTTGACCTGCTGCTTGGCGGCCTCGGCCTCGTCCTTCTTGCCCTGGCCCATCAGCGCGCCGATCTGCTTGCTGATCTTGTTGCGCTGGGAACGCAGGAAATCCGCCCGCTGAATGGCTTCGCGGTTCTTTTTGTCCAGCTCGATCACTTCGTCCACCAGGGGCAGCTTTTGATCCTGAAACTTCTTTTTGATGTTTTCCTTCACCAGGTCGGGGTTAGTGCGAATCAGGTTAATGTCGATCATGGAGGCACGTCCTTTCAAAAATAAAATGATTTGGCAACTCAGCCGCGCTTTCGATCAGTGTGGAGTGTGGAGTTTTGTCTTGTTCTCTGCCTTGACGCCGAACATCAAGCGAATGAAAAATCTTTTCTAAGGATAACTCCACACTATCAAATTGACGGCTGAATATTTCCTCGGAATAAAAAAACCTTCCTGTCCTCTTTCCTGGGACGGAAGTTTTCCGCGTTGCCACCCAGCTTGCGCGGAAAAACCGCGCCGCTCGCGCGCGCTGTAGGGGGCGCACCCCGGCGGCTCGTCGCCGCCCGCTCCGGGCCGGATCACAGCGTTTTCCCTCTGCCTTGCACCGCCCGGCAGCTCTCTGAACGGAACGCCCGCTGCTTTGTCCCATCGTCGCGTTTCCCGATAATCATAGCACTGTTCCGGGGAAAATGCAAGAGGAAAATCCGACGACGGAAAATTCCGTCGTCAGAAAATGTTTGCGACGCTCATGATTTCGTTTTATTTCAATCCTTTGAAGCTCTATAATTGTTGGAGCCTCACTCTTTTACTGTATACCGAACCTGTTGCATTGACAGCAGCGCTGCCCGAATGTTTTCATAATGCCGATCAGCACCAAACGCCTGTAATACAATATGGTCAAAATGAATACGATCCTGCTGTTTAAGTTCCTCTGCTGTTCCCAAAATACTTCTGCTTTTCAATGGGAGAAATGCAGTTAGGATTTCTTTTTTATTTTGCTCTGTCAGAAGAGCAGGGTTCAGAATCATCATAGATCGAATATTGGTAGCATTTATATCCAGTGCGCCTAACCCTCTTCCAAAACCAATCGCCTCAATATAGAACATTCCAATAATTGAATTCAATAACGCATGCAATAAATTTGCATCGACCGATTGATTAATTTGCTTAAATGCAATAAGCCGTTGATTAACAAAAGTGGGGTTGTCAAACTTCGCTATGAATAGCCTTTTATCCGGATTCATTCCAGTAACAAAATCAGCGGTTGCCGTATCACGCATTTCATACCAATACATATTGGTACGCGATAACACTTTCTTGAGCGGTTTGCCAGTATTATTGACAGCATTTTCAAAAGAACGTATCCATTTTAACGCTCCTCTGCGCCCTGCTTTTTTCATATCTGAAAGACTATCCGAACAGCAAAACGCATCGCTGTCTGGCATAGCGCAAAGTGAATCAAGCTGTCTGCTGCTTTTCAGCACTTTTCTGATATATTTCGTTTCTATTCCATGACCAGCTTTTGGATAAAACATTTTGTCCCAGCCCCTGCGCTCACCTCTGGTAACGCTTAGATAATCCGTAATTGGACAAACAATGTTCTTCAAATCCTTTAACCAAGTAATATTATAGAATAGCGCATTGAGGGAAACTTTCATATCCAATAGTTTATCAATATCTGATTTTTTATAAACCGACATCGCCAATTGGTCTGGATGATGGCATTCGTTAAGAATTGCGTCTTGAACAATCGCATTGATTTCAGCGGCATCGAAGTCTTGCAATGCTTTCTTCCAAATATAAAAATGTGTGTTATTGTCGCCTGTTGGTTTGCTGATTTCCCGTTTTTTTGATAGTATGAGGATTGTTGCAACAATATCAGCATTATGAAACCATCTTCCTTTTCCGCTGATATGTACTTGTTCAACATAATAATACCAGCATAATGCCTCAAAAAATTGACGTCCCGTTTTCGTCCCAAGCCACGAATTGGATGTGATAACTCCCAAGCGTCCTTCGTTATTCAACAGCGGATAAAAGGCAAAAATAAGGTTCTGGTATATATCCATGCGGTCATCGAGACAAATACCAGTATTCCGATTAACACTCGCATGAATATCACCAATGTATTTCAATTCATCTTCTTCAATGATTTCAAATGGAACAAACGGCAGGTTCGAGGCGATTGTATCAAATTGAGGCAATTTACAAGTCAGTAAGGCTCCTGTTTCTGGGTTTACCAATGTGATTTTTTGATCAGGTGCCAAAGAAAAAGCATTTCTTTGAAACATCTTTATCGGTTGGTTGATTGCATCTGCTCTCGCCATGCTGATACTTGCGATTTGAAGAGGAAAAGAAAACTTGTCTGCCGCCCATGTAGTTGCATATGCTGATTCAATTGGAATATGATTATTCATCTTGTTTATCAGCATTGCTTGGGCAATAGAGCCTGTACCGCAGCAGGGATCAATGCAGGGGGTCGTGGTATCACGCATGGATATTTTTGCCAATATTAATGCCAGCTTTTCTGGCGTTGTAAACTGTCCGCTTAACTCCCGTTTTCCTGAGGAAACAGTGTGTTCCAGTATGGCCTGCAATGCCGTCTGATTCACATGATACATGGCATTGCTTGACAGAAATTCATTTAATTCCATCAAGTCATTCCACATGCAGTTAGGTATCATTTCATTGTATTCGATTGATGCAAAAACATTATAGAAATCGCAAGCCTGGCTGATGGCGCGGAATAGCTCATTCACTTGAACAGGTGTCGTTTCATATGAAAGCATTTCGATCTGTTTTGCAGGATCATGAAATTTTTTTATCACATGTGCGAACAGTATACGATTTGACCAATTGACAATAATGACTCGCGCATAGGCAGCATAAGCGTCGTTCTCATCAGAAGCATATTCCGTTTTGACTTGTTCCCACCAATTCTGAATACGAACTTGTATGCGTACATCTTTCTGTCCGCAGTTTTTAAGCCATTCTGCAAGAGGATGCTTATTTCGCCTGATTATTTCGCATAAAACACTATCAGATATCACATTGCCTAAATTCGCGGGAAGGAAGCGACCACTGACAAAATAGCTGTTGATATCCTCAAGAATAGACTCAGTTGCTTTCAGCCAATCAGACCGGAATAAATCCACATCCTGCCTTGAACGAATGTGGTTTGTATCATTCCAGCGTTTGATCTCGCGAAAGGTATCATCCTCGTTGCGTTCATACAAAACGCCGCAGGTAAAATTCCATATGAAGCAGTTGTTCAACCCCAATGTTATCGCTTTTCTTTGAGCGTCTTTTACAAAATCTTCATTGTCAATCGGGACGTCCGGCATTTTCAGTTCCCAGCCCTGCAATATCTGAGTTTGAAACGAGTCGCCATAGAGAATTACATCGGGAAACATGTGCTTTTTCCCGTTGGAAACTGTGCTTTCCCCTCCAACGCAAACAATACGCCATGTTTTATTGTTCAGGAATGTATTCAAATGAGATATGAGTTTGATTGCCTCGCTGCGTTCATTATTCCTGATTAAAGGCATATTAATTCCCTCCATTTACGCCAATAACCCAACCAATTGCAGTGAATCCCTCTCTTCAATCGGTGTAAGGTTCCATGCGTCACGGATGCGTTCTTCGCAGATTGAGATATAATCAATAGGCTCTTTTTTAAACAGTGTTACATCCTCATTCTTTTCAATGCCAATAAAATTTCTTCCCTCAAGAACAGCGGCAGCCAGGAAGGAGCCGCTTCCGCAAGCATTATCAAGCACAATATCGCCAGGTTGTGTATATGTTTTTATTAAATAGCGCCCTAATTCGACCGGTTTTTGAGTCGGATGAACAACCTTCCCTTCTGATTCCGCAGTTTTAAAATATACTACATCTGTCGGATAACGCTGGCCGCTGCTATACACGTGTTTGGGCTGAAAATCGCCATAGCTCCCGCTTAGCTGATCTTTGCGGACACCTTTATCATATGCGACACCTTGCCCCATTTGCGGATTATAGGTTGGCTGTTTTTTATAGAAGATACAAACATCCTCATGTTTCCGAAGAGGCTGTTTTTTCGCGTTCAGAAAATTTGTGGGCTTTGATTTTTCCCACACCAATTTATATTTATATAATGTCGGCTGACTCATAATCAGCATGGCAGTAAAAACCCCACTTGCCGTTAATGCAATGACACCGTTTGGTTTTATAATTCTAAGGTACTGCTCCCAGAGCCGATCTAAAGGAATATAGCTGTCCCACGCATTTTGCGTAACGCCATAAGGCAAGTCACAAAGGATCATATCAATCGATTCATCCGGTATTTCTGGCATTAAATCGAGACAATCCGCTTCAAATACTCGGTTTACAAATTCTGACAACGGCTTTGGTTCTAAAAAGGTTTGAACAGAGGATACATTTTTACAATACTTTCCTGTGTGAATACGGGCATCATTTGGTTTTTCCGTACTTTCCGGAATGGCCCATGCTTTCCCTATTTTTCTTACGCCAGAAATTCTTTTTTCCGCGCACAATCTGGCAATCCGCCGCTCAGATATTCCCCAAATTTTTGACATTTCAATGGTCGTCTTGTACTCCATGGTATCACATCCAATCCGTTGGGTTGTTTTTATTATATACCGATATCTGAACAATGTCAATTGAAAATGGCTCCAAAACAATAACGTCGGAAAAAATCAAATTGTAAATTGTTGCAAATCGGTTACGTGTCTGTTGCGGAATTTGTTGCATTTCGCCTGTTTTTTTGGTATACTACCGTTGGAGCGGGGGAAACGTCCCGTTCCGGGGATTTTTTATATCCGAAAGGAGCGCCTACATTATGCAGTCCAATCCCGCACCGGCGACGGCCCGCCCTCTGGCTTACGCCTTACAGCAGAATATCCGCCGGGTGATCGTCGGCAAGGATGAAGCCATTGAGCTGCTTCTGATCGCGCTGATCTGCCGGGGCCACGTGCTGATCGAGGACGTGCCGGGCGTTGGCAAAACCACCATGGCGGCGGCGCTGGCCCGTTCGCTGCAATGCAGCTTCAAGCGCATCCAGTTTACCCCCGACGTGACGCCCTCCGACGTGACGGGCTTTACCATGGTGAATATGCAGTCCGGCGAAATGGAATTCAAGCCCGGCGCCGTCATGAGCCAGATCGTGCTGGCGGACGAAATCAACCGCACCTCGCCCAAAACCCAGTCCTCCCTTTTGGAAGTGATGGAAGAAGGCCAGGTGACGGTGGACGGGGTGACCTATAAATTGCCCCGGCCCTTTATGGTGATGGCCACCCAGAACCCGGTGGATTTTGTGGGCACTTACCCCCTGCCGGAAGCGCAGATGGACCGGTTTTTCCTGAAAATTTCCGTGGGCTATCCCTCCGTGGAGGAGGAAATGGACGTGCTGGAGCGCTATTCGGGACAAACCACGCCCATGGAAACGCTGTCGCCCGTGTGCGGCGCGGATGAAATTCTGAGCATGCAGGATCAGCTGGGCAGCGTGTACGCCAGCCGGGAAGCCCGGTATTACGTGGCTACCATCGTGGCAATGACCCGCACCCATCCGGCGCTGCAATTGGGGGCGTCCCCCCGGGGCGCCATCGCCCTGCTGCGTGCGGCCCAGGCCTGCGCCCTGCTCAGCAATCGGGATTACGTGCTGCCGGACGATATCCGGCACATGGCGCTGCCCGTGCTGTCCCACCGGCTGATCCTGACGCCGGAAGCCCGCATGAAGGGCGTATCCTCCCAGCAGGTGCTGGCCCAATTGCTGGAAAGCGTGCCGGTGCCCACGGGGCGCGTATGACGCGCCGGAGTTTGGCGGTAACCGCCGCCGTGATCACCAGCATCGTGTGCGCACTGTCCCTGGGCAACGTGCTGTATCTGTATATCGGGCTGCTGCTGTGCGCGGTGCTGCTGTACGGCTTTGCGAGCTGCCTTTGGGCGCGGCGCACGGCCTTTTGCCATCAGGCCCTTTCCTCGGTTTCCGTGGCCCGGGGCGACGAAGCGCACCTGAATGTGCAGGCGGGCCACCGGTGCCCCCTGCCGGTCGCGCCGCCCAAGGGCGTGTTTTTGTTTAACGGCGAGGCGTCGGAGTGCCTTTTTCCGCCTGCGCCCTTCTGCGTCCACGAGCGGCGGCTTTCTCTGAACGCCTGCCACGTGGGCCAATATCTCGCCGGGCTGAAATTCCTGGAGATTCAGGATACTTTCGGCCTGTTCCGTATGCGCCTGACAAACCGGGAAGCGGGAGGCATGCTGACCGTGCTGCCCCGCCCCTTCGATATCGAGAAGCCCCGCGTCACCACCGGGGACGACGGCAGCGCGCCCCTTGCCCGCACCCAGGAGGACTACAACGCGCCGGAGGACGTGCGCGCTTATCAGCCCGGCGACGCCATGAAGCGCATCCACTGGAAGCTAAGCTCCCGGAAACGGGAACTGCTGGTGCGCCGCTTCGAGTCGCCCGCGCCGCCGGACACCCTGATCCTGTTGGACTGCGACACCCCTGTGGGCGGCGATCACCTGACCGACGGCAAGGAATGCCTGCGGGACGCCCTGTGCGAAACGGCGGTGTCCGTGGCGCGCATGCAGATGGCGGACGGAAGCCCCGTGCGCCTGCCTATCTACGGGGTTCGGGCCAACGAGTTTTCCTCCGACAGCGCGGCCAGCCTGAAGCTGCTGCAGGAAATGCTGGCCAGCCAGCCCTTTGGCGGCGGCGAAATCTTCGCCCGGGTGCTGGATTTGGAGCTGCGCCGCATGCGCCGCACCGGCGCCACCGTGATCATCACCACCCGGCTGGACGCCCAGATCGTGGAGGGCGTCAGCCACATCCGCCGCATGGGCCCCAGCGCCCGGCTGTACCTCGTCACCTATACGCCGGACGCGAAAGAATACCAGCCCTATGTGACCCGGCTGCAGCATCATTTGGTGGAGGTATGCTATGTCACGCCCGCGTAAAAGCAGCCCTGCCGTCCTTATCATGGGCTATCTGACCACGTATCTGCTCAGCGCGGGCATGAGCCTGACGCTGATCCGTTCCCTGATGCCCGCCCACGCCCTGTGGCCCGGGCTGGTGCTGTGCGCCGTGTTTTCACTGCTTTTTCACGCCCTGTTTTCCGTGCGCCTCAAATACAAATGGCTGCTGCCCCTGGGCGGGTTGGCGGTGCTGGGCGTTTGGGCCGCCTTTGGCGGCGGCCCCCTGTTTACGCTGATCCAGCTGGGCAAGGCGGCTATTTTATCCTTCCAGGGCATCCCGGACGCCGTTTCGCCTTACGCCGATACGGCGCGGTGGGCCGTATGCCTGATGTTTACTCTGCTGGCGGCGGCCCTGGTCTGGGATCGCACCATGCCCCTGGCGCTGTTCACGGTGCTGACGGTGATCGCCCTGGCGTTCCTGGTCAACGCGGAGGAACAATTGCTGTTCTGCGCCCTGCCCGCCGCCGCCGGTCTGCTGCTGATGGCAGCGGACAGGCAGGGCAGGCGGATGAGCCTGCTGCCGGTGGCGCTGCTGCTGCCGCTGCTGACCCTGGCGGTCATGCCCCAGCACGGCGTGACGGTGGAGCCCCTCAGAAAGGCGGCGGAAACCATCCGCAACCTGGTGGAGGATTATCTGCTGTTCAACGAATACCGCGCCTCCTTTACCCTGAAATCGGAAGGCTATCTGCCCCTGGACGATCGGCTGGGCGGACCCGCCGAGCCGGAGGACCACAGCGTGATGGAGGTGCGCACCGGCCGCACAGTGCTGCTGCGGGCCAAAACCTATGACGATTATACCGGCCTCAACTGGTATGATACCCTGTCTGCCCGGCGGTATTTGGCCGCTTCTCCCCGGTTTCAGACCTTGCGGGAGGATTTGTTCGACCTGAACCGCCCACTTTCCGGGGACGGGAGCGTATCCCCCGAAACCCTGAAAGTGCACATCCTGAACAATGGCACCACCACCCTGTTCGCCCCGGCCCGCACCCGCGCTTTGCAGCTGGACGGAGAGCGAATGGTGCTGTATTTCAACACGGCGGGGGAGATGTTCCTGACCCGGAACATGGCCCCCGGAGACGAGTATACCGTTACCTACATGCCCTTCCAGGTCGGCGCCAAAGCCACGGAAGCGCTGATCCGGGCCTGCGCGGCCATGGAGGATCCCCGGTACGCCGAAGTGAGCGCGCTGTACACCGCGATCCCCCGGCATATTCAGCAGGAAATCTACGATATCGCCGCCAAAGCCACGGCGGGCTGCACAACGCCCTACGAAAAGGCCATGGGCATTCAACGCTATCTGCGCGCCAACTACGATTACACCCTGAACACCCAGACGCCTCCCGACGGGGTGGATTTTCTGGCCTGGTTCCTGATCGGGGAAAAACAGGGCTACTGTACCTATTTCGCCACGGCCATGACCATGCTGTGCCGCGTCGCCGGTCTGCCCGCCCGGTACGTGACGGGCTATTTAGCCATCCCGGACGAAAACGGCGTGGCCTATGTGACCGGGGAAAACGCTCATGCCTGGACCGAAGTGTACCTGAACGGCTTCGGCTGGCTGGATTTTGACGCCACACCCCGCGGCGACAATGATTGGGACGACGATTCGGACAGCAATGATCCTCCGCCCTCCGGCAACGATCCCGAACCGACCCCATCCCCGTCTCCTTCTCCCCAGCCTACCCCCACGCCGGATCCCGAGCCGGATGAAACGCCCACCCCCGAACCGACGGGAAACGAAGAAGAGCCTACGCCCATACCCGACGCCACATTGGAACCTACGCCGCCCCCGGACGCTCCGCCCCCCAACGACAAAAAGGATCTGCCGCCCTTCCCCTGGTGGCTTTTGGCGCTGCTTCTGCTGATCCTGCTGGGAGTCTGGCGTTATTTGGCCACGGAACCCATACGCCGGGCCAAGCGGCATCCCGATCAGGCGGCGGCCGTGCTGTTCAGCGCCGTGTGCGGCCTGCTTTCCCGCCGCAAGCTCACCCGGCGCAAGGAAGAAACCCTGCGGGAATTCGCTGACCGCATCGAAAAACCCCTGCGGAATGAGCAGCTTCCCTCTATCATGCCCCTGGCCGAGGCCTACGGCGCGCAGCTTTACGGCAACCATTCCGCCCCGGCGGAGCCCTTCCGGGAAGCCTACCTGCGCATGCGCGCCGCCGCTTCCCCCGGAGCAAGGTTCGTGCTGGCTGTGAAACGGCTTCTGCCGCAGAAACATTTTGATCTGTAAGAGCATGTTGGGGGCTCTCCGCCCCCAAACCCCCGACCAAAGGCCGTCGGCCTCTGGACTCCATTAGGCGAATTATTTTGAACGGGGAAACCTGACAACATCCGCCTGTTGCTCGGAGATACGAAAGATTGAAGGCTTCTGGCCTGGCGTCCACAGGACGCCGGGCCAGAAGCACAACGACGACAAGTTGGATCGTTCTTTCCAAGCAGCTGCGGAAAGTTGCTTTCTTTTCCGCGTCTGGCAATATCCGCAGGAGAGGGTCCAGGGGAATCATTCCCCTGGTGGGGCGCGGGGCAAAGCCCCGCTGACACCAAAAAGAAGGAACCATTGGAAAACACTTGAAGGTTACGGCAATTTCTATTATAATAGAAGCGGCGTTCAAAGAGGGCGCGGAACGGATCAAGCGCAAAGGAGACGAAGAAAATGAGCAAACAGATGACGGCTTTGATCATCATGGATGGTTTCGGCATCAACCCCAATCATGAAGGCAACGCCATTTACATGGCGGGCACCCCGCATTTGGACGAGCTGGCGGCGAAATTTCCGCACACCCAATTGGGCGCCAGCGGCATGGACGTGGGCCTGCCGGACGGCCAGATGGGCAACAGCGAGGTGGGCCATCTGAACATGGGCGCGGGGCGCATCGTGTATCAGGAGCTGACCCGCATCACCAAGGATATTCAGGACGGCGTGTTTTTTGAGAAGGAACCCCTGGTGTGGGCCATGGACAGCGCGAAGGCAAACGGCGGCAGCCTGCATCTGATGGGCCTGCTTTCCGACGGCGGCGTGCACAGCCACAACACCCACCTGTACGCCCTGCTGGAAATGGCGAAGAAACGGGGCCTCACCAAGGTGTTCGTGCACTGCTATCTGGACGGGCGCGACGTGCCGCCTACCTCCGCTATCGATTATATGCGGCAGCTGGTCGCCAAAATGAAGGAAATCGGCGTGGGCCAGGTGGCGTCCATTCAGGGCCGCTTCTGGGGCATGGACCGCGACAACATCTGGGATCGCGTGGAAAAGGGCTACGACGCCATCGTGCTGGGCGAGGGCATCCGGGAAACCGATCCCGTGGACGCCGTGCAGCACAGCTATGACAACGGCAAGACCGACGAATTCATGATCCCCACCGTGATCGAAAAGGACGGCAAGCCCCTGACCACCGTGGAAAAGGGCGACAGCGTGATCTTCTTCAACTTCCGCCCGGACCGCGCGCGGCAGATGACCCGCGCTTTCATCATGCCCGATTTCAAGGGCTTTGAGCGCAAGAAGGGCTTCATCCCCGTGCAGTATGTGACCATGACCCAGTACGACGCTACGTTCACCGGCCTCAAGGTGGTCAATCCGCCTGAAAACCTGGACAACACCTTGGGCGAATATTTGGCCAAGTTAGGCCTGACCCAGGCCCATATCGCCGAAACGCAGAAGTACGCCCACGTCACCTTCTTTTTCAACGGCGGCGTGGAAGCCCCCAACAAAGGCGAAGAACGCTTCCTGATCGATTCCCCCAAGGTGGCCACCTTCGATATGAAGCCCGAAATGAGCGCCCCCGAAGTGACCCAGAAGGCCCTGGAGCTGATCGACAGCGGCAAGTACGATGTGATGATCCTGAACTACGCCAACTGCGATATGGTGGGCCACACCGGCATCATTCCCGCCGCCATCGAGGCCGTAAAAGAAGTGGACAAGGACGTGTATACCCTGGTCAGCGAAATCCTCAAATTAGGCGGCCGGGCCTTTATCACCGCCGACCACGGCAACGCCGACCAGATGATCGATCCCATCACCAAAGAACCCTTCACCGCCCACTCCACCAACCCCGTGCCCTTCATCGCCTGCGATGAAAAGCTCATCGGCAAAAAGCTGCGGGAGGGCGGCCGTCTGGCGGACATCGCGCCTACCATGCTCACCTGCATGGGGGTGGAAGTACCCAAGGAAATGACCGGAAAGAGCCTGATTGAATGATCTATTCCTATTGTAAGCGCTGCCGCATGGAAAGCATGGGCGACGTGTGCGCCGGGTGCGGCAAGCGCGCCACGGCGGCCCTCCAGCGGGACAAGTGGAGCATCCTTACCCTCCCGCTGGCGGACAGCCGCGCCTGGCGCACCGCCGCGCTGGCGCTTTTCGGCGCGGCGGCGCTGCTGCTGGCGGCGGTTTTCGGGCTGGAAGCGATGTTCGGCGGCCCCGCAAGGGTTTCGCTGCTGTGGCAAAGCGCTATTATCCGGGTCACGCTGGCGGTGGCCGCGCTGGGGTTGGTGGTGGTGTTCCTGTTTCTGCTTTTGCAGGGGAAGGAAACCAATGTGTTCACCCTGGACTCCCAGGGCGCGCATCAGCATACCTGGCACAGCCCTCAGAAATGGAAAAGCTGGGCGCGGCTCCAAAGCGCCGATCCCGGCAAGGACATTCCCCAGCAGGACGGCTCCGTGATGCATTTGAGCCAGGAGCGCCATATACTGTGGCAGGATGTGGTTTCCGTGCAGCTCCGTCCCGGCAGCTCCATGATCCTGTTGTATCATACGCCCCACTGCGCCCCCATGGCGCTGCGTCTCCCTGCCGGTGAATTCGAGCTGGCGGCGGATTATGTGGGCAAATACTGCAAGGGAAAAATACAGAAGTAAACGGACAGAAGGAGAGGAATGAAGATGGCTATTACCCTGCGCGACATCGCAAAGACCCTGGATCATTCCACCCTGCAGCCTTTCCTGACGGAAGACGATATCCGCAAGGGCTGTGATATCGCTTTGCAATATGATACCGCCACCGTCTGCGCCCGGCCCGGGGATATGCCCCTGGCGGTGAAGCTGCTCAACGGCAGCGACGTGAAGCCCTGCACCGTGATCGGCTTCCCTCACGGGGCCCATCATACGGCTGTCAAGGTGTTCGAGGCGGAACGCGCTCTGGACGACGGCTGCCGGGAACTGGACATGGTGCTGAATATCGGCAGACTGCTCCACGGCGAGGAAGCCTATGTGCAGGATGAAATCGCCGCTCTGGCTCAGGCCGCCCACGCCCGGAACGCCTTGCTCAAGGTGATTCTGGAAACCTGCTATCTGAACGACGAGCAGAAGAAAATCGCCTGCCGCCTGTCCGAAGCGGCGGGAGCCGATTTCGTGAAAACCTCCACCGGCTACGGTTCTTCCGGGGCCACGGTGGCGGATGTGCGCCTTATGCGGGCTTCCGTGTCCGACAAAGTTTCTGTCAAAGCCTCCGGCGGCATCCGCACCCTGGATATGGTGCTGGCCTGCCGCAACGCCGGGGCCGCCCGCTGCGGCGTGAGCGCCACGGTGAAGATCATGGAGGAAGCCAAGGCGCGTCTGGCAAACGGCACGCTTTCCGATCAGCCCCTGAATCCCGTTGAAAACGGCGGCGGAGCTTACTGAGGAGACGCAGATGAAGAAACTGCTGCTGTTGCTGCTCTGCCTGTGCCTGACAGCCCCCGCCCTGGCCGACAAAAATACATACGAATTGCCCATCGATTTTTCCGGCGGATATATCCCCCTGGAAAGCAATTTTACTGATACCACCTATGAGGACGAAAGCCTTTCCGTCCGCATGGAAAAGCGGGATATCGACGGCGTGCGCTACGACATCGCATGGATCAAGGCCGCCAGTCCCACCCAGCTCCGCACCGCCGTAGCCGGAGAACCCAACGAAAGCAAATCCGAGCTGGCCAGCAGGATGAGCCGCGACAAAAACGCGGTGGTAGCCATCAACGGCGAATACTATATCCAGCGCACGGAAGAGGCGCTGGTCTACCGCCAGGGGATCGCTTTCCGTTACCTCGACCCCCAAAACACCAGGAAGGACGTGCTGGTGATCGACGAAGCGGGAGATTTGCATGTGTTCCTGGGAGGCGATAGTCAGGTTCAGGAGCTTGTGGATTTCCTCCAGTCGGGGCATAAGATCATCAACGGCTTTTCCTTCGGTCCGGCCATCGTGAAGAACGGGGAGGCCCTGCCCCTGCCCGAACGCTACAGGGTGCGGGAAGACGGACGGGACAGCGGGCTGTTCGACAGCGCTGTCCGCGCCCCCCGTATGGTCATTGCCCAGGTTGGCCCGTTGGAATATGTGTTCGTGGAGGCGGAGGGACGAAACGACGTTTCCAAAGGCGTGACCACGGACGATATGGGGAAATTCATGGCAAGCTTAGGCGTTCAGACCGCCTATTGCTTGGACGGCGGGAATACCTGCGTCATGATGTTCCACAGGAAATACTATGATTCCAACTACCGGGATTCGGAACGGGAATTGAGCGACATCGTTTACGTCTGCACCGCCGTGCCTGACGGCGGAATGTGACGGGATCCATGAGCGTGTCCAAAGGAGGATTTTTCTTGCGCAAATTCGCGGCAGCTTTCTTGGCTGTGCTTCTGCTGGCGACGCTTGCGGCCATGCCTTTTTTGTGCGCGCACTGTTCCCTTACGCCGGAGCGGACGACCTATTATTATAAGCAAAAGGCCCGGAAGGAAGCCCAGGACGACGACAGCCCGGAAGCCCAATTGATGCGCTTGCTGCTGGGCGGCGCGGCGGAAGAACCAAGCGAGACAGAAGCCTCCGAACCCGCTTTTTCCAAATACGGGCTGTACCTCGCCGCCGCCGCCTCCATGACCTTTGGCGGCGTGTTCCTGGCCAAGCTTGAAAAAAAAGAAGAAAAGAAGGATTGGTTTACCCTGTTCGCGACGGCGGCGCTGGCCGTGCCCCTGGGCCTCTTTGGGGCGCGTTTCGTTTACTGCGCTGCCAGCTTCAAATTCTATCTGCTGGATGTGCAAGCGCCCGAAGCCATGCTGCGCGTTTGGGAAGGGGGCCTGTCCCTGTCCGGGGCGCTGGTCTTTGCCGCTTTGGGCGGCGTGATCGCCGCGAAATGCCGCAAAGCCGGCGTCAGGCAGACCCTGAACGATCTGACCCCCGGCCTGCTGGGCTTTGCAGCGGTGGCCCGGTTCAGCGCAAGGATCATCGGGGCCGGTTACGGGCCGGAAGCGGAAATGCTGGTGGTACGGATCGGCGATTCCTGGCGGCTGGATACCGTCGCGATCATGTTTGCCGCCGGCGTCATCCTGATGATCCTGCGGAAGGATTTCGTCCGCTCCGCTTTCCTGTACGGCAGCGTGATGATCCTGCTGGAAAGCCTGCGGCGGGACGGCCATATGATGTGGGGCTTCGTGCACGCCGAGCAGGTGTTTGCCCTGTGCGTCGCCCTGCCCGCCCTGCTGTATTTCGCGGTGAAAATCCGGCGGTTCTGGCTGGCCTTGGGCGCGACGGCGCTCATGGCCGGGGCGGTGATCGGCCTGGAATTTGCCCTGGACCGTTCCCCCGTTTCGGACGCGCTGCTGTACGGCGCGTTCGCCCTGGTGATGGCGGCTTATATCGCCCTGGGGATGGTTTGGGCGAAAAAAGCGGAAAAATCGGGGCTTTACAAAACCGCTTGATTCCGTTATAATACATCCATTCGGGCAATGAACAGGACGGGCCCGCGAATCCCTCTTCCAGAGAGCCGGCGTTTGGTGCAAGCCGGTAAGGGGGCCGCGTGCCGGATCACCTGGGAGCCTCCGGTTGAAGAACCGGCGTTTCGTCCCCGATACAGGACGCGAAAGCTGGACGGGAAACCGTCAAGTTGGGTGGTACCGCGGACATGATGAAATCATTCCGTCCCAATGGAAACGTTGGGACGGATTTTTCTATGATTGGAGGAAGAAAGCAATGTACAAAAAAGTAACCGCCGACATGAATTTCGCCGCACGGGAACTGGAAACCATCCGTTTCTGGAAGGAAAACGACATCGTGAAAAAGTCCTTCCATGCCCGGGACAACGCGAAGGACACCTTCACGTTCTTCGATGGCCCGCCCACGGCCAACGGCAAGCCCCACATCGGCCATGTGGAAACCCGCGCCATCAAAGATTTGATCCCCCGGTATTACACCATGAAGGGGAAGAACGTGCTGCGCAAGGCGGGCTGGGACACCCACGGCCTGCCGGTGGAGCTGGAAGTGGAAAAAAAGTTAGGCCTGGACGGCAAGCCCCAGATCGAGCAGTACGGCATCGAGCCCTTCATCCAGCAGTGCAAGGAAAGCGTGTGGAAGTACCTGCACGAATGGGAGGAAATGAGCGACCGGGTGGGCTACTGGGTGGATATGGAGCACCCCTACGTGACCTACCATGACGATTACATCGAAAGCGAATGGTGGAGCCTCAAAACCATCGCGGAAAAGGGCCTGATCTACAAGGGCCATAAAATCGTGCCCTACTGCCCCCGCTGCGGCACTGCCCTGTCCAGCCACGAGGTGGCCCAGGGCTACAAGAACGTGAAGGAAAAGTCCGCGTTCGTGCGCTTTCCGGTGGTGGGCGAGGAAAACGTGTACCTCCTGGCCTGGACAACCACCCCCTGGACCCTGCCTTCCAACCTGGCCCTGTGCGTCAACGCCCATGAAACCTACTGCCGGGTCAAATCCAACGAGGGCGTTACCTACATCATGGCCAAGGCCCTGGTGGAAAAAGTGCTGGAAGGCAAGGAGCCGGAGATCGTGGCCGAAATGCCCGGCGCCGATCTGGTGGGCACCGAATACGTGCCCCTTTACCGCTTTGTGGAGCCGGACAAGAAAGCCTGGTTCGTGGTCAGCGACGACTACGTGACCATGGAGGACGGCACCGGCATCGTGCACATCGCCCCCGCTTACGGCGAGGACGACAACCGGGTATGCCGCGAAAAGGGCCTGCCCTTCGTGAATCTGGTGGACACCCAGGGCAAATTCATCGCAGAAACCGCCTGGGCGGGCACCTTTATCAAGGACGCCGACCCCATGATCTTAAAGGACTTGAAGGAACGGGGCCTGCTGTTCGCCGCCGTGCCCTTCGCCCACGATTATCCCTTCTGCTGGCGCTGCGATACGCCCCTCATGTACTACGCCCGCCCCACCTGGTTCATCAAAATGACCGCCCTGCGGGACGAATTGGTCGCCAACAACCGCTCCATCAACTGGTACCCGGACAACATCAAGGAAGGCCGCATGGGCAACTTCCTGGAGAACGTGGTGGACTGGGGCCTTTCCCGCGAGCGCTACTGGGGCACGCCGCTGCCTATCTGGCTGTGCGAAGAAGGCCACATGCACGTGATCGGCAGCAAGCAGGAGCTGCTGGATATGGCCATCGGCGAAGTGAACCTGCCCGAGCTGCACCGGCCCTACATCGACGAAGTAAAGATCAAATGTCCCTGCTGCGGCAAGCCCATGACCCGCACCAAGGAGGTCATCGACTGCTGGTACGATTCCGGCTCCATGCCCTTCGCCCAGTGGCACTATCCCTTTGAGAACAAGGAAATCTTTGAAAAGCGCTTCCCGGCCAACTTCATCTCCGAGGCCATCGACCAGACCCGCGGCTGGTTCTATACCCTGATCGCCATCTCCACCCTGATCTTCGGCCGCGCGCCCTTTGAAAACTGCGTGGTGCTGGGCCACGTGCAGGACAAGGACGGCCGGAAAATGAGCAAGCACCTGGGCAACGTGGTGGACCCCAAGGTGGTGCTGGAAAAGCAGGGAGCCGACGCCGTGCGCTGGTTCTTCTATTCCGCCTCCGCCCCCTGGCTGCCCTGCCGCTTCCATGAGGACGCCCTGAACGAAGGCCCCCGCCGGTTCATGAGCACCCTGTGGAACACCTATTCCTTCTATATTCTGTACGCGGACATCGACCAGTTTGACCCCACCAGGCACGACCTTTCCAAGTGCGCCCTCACCCTCATGGACAAATGGGTGCTGAGCCGCCTGAACACGGTCATCAAAGGCGTGGACGAAGACCTTTCCGCCTACCGCATCACCGAATCCACCCGCAAGATCAGCGATTTCGTGGACGAGCTTTCCAACTGGTACGTGCGCCTTGGCCGCGAACGGTTCTGGGGCAAGGGCATGGCGGGCGACAAGGAAGCCGCGTTCATGACCCTGTACACCGTGCTGGAACGCCTGACCCGCCTGATCGCGCCCTACATGCCCTTCATGTCCGAAGAAATCTATCAGAACATGGTGCGCACCGTGAACCTGGACGCCCCCGAATCTGTGCATCTGTGCGATTTCCCGGCGTGCGAAGAAAAGTGGATCGACGCGGAAGCGGAGCGCCAGATGGCCGCCGTGGAAACGGTGGTGCAGCTGGGCCGTTCCTGCCGCCAGCTTTCCAACATGAAGGTGCGCCAGCCCCTGAATATGCTTTACGTGTCCGGCGCGGACTTTGGGGAAGCCTATCAGGGCCTGGTGGAGAATGAACTCAACGTGAAGAACGTGAAGTTCATCGACGACGCGGGCGAATTCGTCAACTACGACTTAAAGCCCAACTTCATGACCCTGAAAAAGAACTACGGCAAATTCCTGGGCCGGATGCGCGGCGAGCTGCAAAAGCTGAACGGCGGTGAAGTGGTGGCCGCCTTCGACCGGGGCGAAACCGTGACCCTGCGCATGGACGATACCGATATCATCCTGTCCAAGGAAGATATCTTGGTGGAGGCCATCAAGAAAGAGGGCTTCACCTCCCAGGTGGACGGCAAGCTCACCGTGGTGCTGGACACCACCCTCACCCCCGCGCTCATCCAGGAGGGCTACGCCCGCGAAGTGGTGAGCAAGCTGCAGAACATGCGCAAGGACGCGGGCTTCGACGTGACCGACCGCATCGCCGTCACTGCCCAGGGCGATCAGGAAGTGATCGACGCCATGCGCGCTTTCCAGGATATGATCGAAAAGGGCGTGCTGGCCGTGTCCGTCTCCTATGAATCCGCCTCCGAGGGCGCGTTCGCTCAGGACTGCGACATCAACGGCAAGCAGGCGGCGCTGAGCGTGAAAAAGGCACAGTAAAACATTCCTTAAAAAATCCGGGCTGTTGTGGCAATTTGAACCACAACAGCCCGTTCTTTATCACGCCTGATTCCTGTATAGCATCGTTCCGTCAATCAAAGCGTATTCTCCTGTGTCTTCATAATCAAACCCTCCCGTACAGACGAAGCCCACCTTGGATACTGCCAGCCCCGGCTGCTGCCGCACCTGCGCTTCCTCCCGCTGGCACTCTTCCAGCGTCATCGCGCGGTCATAATACTTGCACTCGAAGAAATCGTACTTTTCCCCCTGCCGTTTGAGCACACAGTCAAACTCCCCGTTGGTTTTGCCGATGGGATCGTCGTACCAATAGCTTCCAAAATCCAGAACATCCGCATAATCGCCGGTTCCAGCCATCCGGTGAAAGTATTGCAGCGCGATTCCTTCCAACCGCCGGCTGACAAACTGGCGCATCCTTTCCCCTTCGATGTACATGCGGTAGAACTGCTTCTCGCCGATTCGGGTGATCGTTCCCGCCGCCCCGAAAATGAAGGTAAAGTAAAAGCGCATCAGGTTATCCACGATTTCGTAAAACTTTTTCTTTTTGTCGCCCCGCCGGTTGATCGGTTCCGTTTTCTGGATCGTTTCCATGTTCAAAAGGATTTTGAGCTGTTTTTCCAGAAGACCCGTTTCTTCCATTTTAAGCGCGTCGGAAATCTCGCTGTACCGTCGCTTCCCATTGCCCAGTGTTTCCAGAATACGGGTGTCGAAGCTCTTTCTGATCTCGTTCAGCATGATATTTTCGATATGCGAACGAATGAGGCCCGTTTCAGGCAGCACCAGACGCAGGATATTTTCCCGTATGGACTGCGTATAATCCAGATTTTCCAGCACATACGGCGACCCGCCAAACACCGCGTAATACGCCGCTTTCTCCCGAACCGAAAGCTCGGGAGAAAACCGTGCGGCATCCCAATAATCAAAATCCCGGATATGCAGGATCAGCGAAAACCGCCCGAACAGCGGGTTGCCCTCCGTCAGGAGCTCTTTCATGATGGCGATATAGGAGCCGCACAAAATCAGCTTCACATTGGGCGGCATCCGATCAATGACCGCCTGCAAATAGGAATCCACCTCATTTTGCTTTTTCGTCTGCTTCAAATAGGGGTATTCGTCGATGATCAGCAGGATTTTTTGATTTTGATTTTTCAGGAAATCCATCATGTCAAACAGCGAGCCAAACCGCATAAACGGCAAGCCCAGCGCCTGGCATACGCTGCGGTAAATCAAATCCAGGTTCCCTTCAAAGGTGCTTTGCACGCACAAATGATTGATGATGGCGCCCGAAAAATCCTTCGCCGCCTGCCGAATCAGCGTGGATTTCCCCACTCTGCGCTTGCCGTAAATCAAAATCGCCGTCTTCCGATCGGAAGAAAGCGCTTTTTCCATCTCCGCCAGTTCTTTTTCTCTGCCAAGGAACATGCTGATCCCCCCCTGTCATTCCGAATGATTTACTTTACAGAACAAACTTTCTCTGAAAATTTATTCTGTAAAATTTCTGACCCAAGTATATCCGCAATAATATCGTTTGTCAACAGTTTTTTTCATTGCGGATGAAACGAAACCGGTTTTCCTCCGTCTTATTGATGTGAGAATATTCTGCACATTGTTTTTGAAGGGAGTTACTTTGGATGGCTGATCGCCAGGAATATGAGCGCGTCGCCCAGGAGGCGCTGCCCATGCTGTACAGGCTCGCTATGGGCATCCTGCGCTGCGACGCGGACGCCCGGGACGCGGTACAGCAGGCACTGCTCAAAGGCTGGGAAAAGAAAGAGAACGCCCGGCCGGGGAAATTCCGCTGGTATCTCACCCGCATCGTGATCAACGAGGCGCGGAACATCCAGCGGTACAGGATGCGGGTGTTTCCCACGGAACTGCCCCCGGCTGTCGTGCAAATGTCCCCCGACTATCGGGAATTATACGACGCCATATTTGCCCTTTCAGAGGATTTGCGCTTGCCCCTGCTGCTCAAGTACATGCAGGATCTGTCTGAAAAGGAAGCGGCGCAGGCCCTCGGCATCCCGGTAACGACTTTCAAAAACAGGCTTCATCGCGCGCGAAAAGCCCTTCGGAAAACCCTGGATCGGGAGGTGACGTTTGAATGAAGCGTACCCTGCATGCAAACAAGGATTTCATGAACGCTGCTCTGCCTCCCCTTCCGGCTGATTTTGAGCGGGAAATGAAGGAACTGATCCTTTCCATGCCCGCCGGACGACCCAAGAGGGAGGAAAAAACCGTGAAAAGAAAATTCTCCGTGGGCCTTGCCCTGGCCTGCTTGCTGGCCCTGCTGGCCGTGACCGCCCTGGCGGCGGTGCTGCTGGGCGGCAGGGATTTTGTGGACAAGATCATGGCCCCCAAGGCGGCGGAAACCTCTTCCGACAGCTTTACGAAAGAAGAAATTGAAGAAATATTGCGCATCGCGGCGGAAAACAATCTGGTATTGAGTGACGAGGACATGTACCGCCTGACCCACTTAGACGAAACGGGCTATTTCAAGGAAGAACTGATGCGCCGTTTCGTCAAGACCGAGTACGGCTTCTATCCCCACGCCTGGCCCATCGAGGTGCAGCACTGGTACGAGCAGATGCTCATCGCCGTGGGGCTGCAGGAAGGCCCCCAGGTGAACGTGCTGCCCGAGGGGGACGAGCGTACACAGGAAGAAATCCTCCAAATCGCCCGGGATTTCATTCATGAGAAATACGACCCGGACGCGGATCTGGACGACTCGGACAAGTACCGGCGCTTCATGACCTACCGGGAATTCCAGTTGGGAGAAGGAATGAAATACCGGCAATGGAATCTAAATTACGAGGCCCTGGACCTGTACGGCACGGATTACTGCCTGGCCCTGGACAGCGCCGGAAACATCAAGAACGAATACACCGTGGATGGCATCTTCGGCGCGTCCTATCTGACCCACGGGCAGTATATCTTCGACCGGTTCATGCGGGTATACGGCGACCAGTACGGCTTCATCAATTGGGACAGCGAAATGCTGCTGCAATACCAGAAGGCCATGCGGCGCCGGCTGACAATGGAAGAATACGCGCCTTTTCTCGACCGGGAATACCCAATCCTGAATATGACCTACCTGATCCCGGATGATACCATGATTTCCAAGGAAGCGGCCATCGAAAAAGCGAAGGAAGCCTGCGGAAATCAGGACTACGATACTCTGTACAGCCATTCCCAGGTGGCGGTGTGCATGGAAGCGGACGGGAAACCGGTGTGGAAGGTGACGCTGAAAGTCCAGGGCGGATACGTTTACGCCCAGCTGGACGCGAAAACCGGGGAAGCCCTGACCGTCGATACGGATCAAACCGCGGACTTTGCCGTGTGGCGGGAATACGTGACCGAGGAATACTGGCGGGAACACAGGCTCCAGCCCAGTTCTTTCCACGATACCCCCACCCCCAATCCCGTGCCCGGCTGGCGTCTGCCCGCCTTCTGGGGCAATACGGACGTCGCGCCGGAATGGTACTGGGAGAGGCTCAACGCCACGGGATACAGCGAAGAAACGGAAGACGAACTCTATTTGGGCTGGGTGGAACAATACGGCTATGACACCAATTTCTGGCCCCTGGAGGCCCAGGCCATCGAGATACTGACCCAATTGGGAGACGAACCGAATTTGGACGTCATCAACTTCCCCGGCCTGCCCACAAACGGCGACATTTCCCAGGAGGAAGCGCTGAGCATCGCCAAAGCCGCCTTCAAGCAGGAATACGCGGAAGCCGTGCCCGATTTGGAAGTGAGCACCCTGACAGGCGCTTTCTCCTTCTGGTTCAACTACCAGTATGAGGGGCATAACGCCTGGGAGGTGAACCTGTACCGGCCCGACGGCGTGCGCCTCGGCGCGGTGTGGATGGAAAGCAGGCTGGGCGAGGTGTTCCAGCTGGAGAGCTTCGACAGCCGGGCACCGGGCCTGCGCACCCGCGACGTTTCCTTCGCCCAGCCCATGACCACCCCCGCCCCCCTGGAAAACGGCAGGCCCTGGATGTGGGGCATGGATTTCGCCCCGCAGGAGCATTGGGAAAAATTGGGGCAGATCGTGGACGAATGGGGCGTTACCGTGGAGAATTTCGATCAGAAATACGCGGAATGGTGCGTCCTGTACGGCGGCGACAGCGCCATGTGGCCCTATGAATGTCAGGTCATGGAGCAATTCTTTTCTTCCTGGAACGCGGAAAACTTTTCCGAGGAAAGGGTGTACTATCATAGCTTCCCCAAGGAGGGAAAGCTCACACGGGAGCAGGCCATAGAAATCGCCCTTCGGGCCGTTCATGAAGCGGGCGACGAACGTGTCGGCGCGGCCTGGATCGACGATTTGAAATGCAACGCCGTATTTGACGTGAACGCCTGGGTAGACGCCCTGTATCAGTCCGACGAACCGCTGTGGATCGTGACCTTTTTCGGCTGGGACGCGGAATATGGGTACTGGACTCAGCGGGCCTACGCTTACATCACCGAGGACGGCGAAGTAATTTTGGCTGATCTGGATTTGTACAGCAACGGATGAACTGCTGACAAAGAGCACGGTGTGGCTTTGCCCCACATCCCACCAGGGAGATGCAAGGGATGAAATCCCTTGCCGCAGGGTCAGGGGCCGCGGAGGCCCCTGCTCCGTCTCTTTCATCAAACAAAAAAACAGGGCGTTCCCTCCCGGCAAAGGAAGGAACGTCCCGCTTTTTTCGTTTAAAGCGTTTGAATCACTTGCCGACCTTGCTCAGGGCGTCGTTGACGGCGGCGATGAGGGCTTCGGAAGTCTTGGTCGCGCCGGTAACGGCGTCCACCTGGGTGGAATTGGCGGCGATGATGGCGTCGGGCAGGGTCTTGAAGGCGGGATCGCTGATGCCGGCGGTCTCGTTGTGGCTGAGCACGTCGATCTTGGCGATCTTGTCCCCGTCCATGGTCACCTTCACCTTGATTTCACCGCCGATTTCGCTGACGCCCACGCCGATGTATTCGTTGGCGGCGAGAGCGGCGTCCGCGGCGGGCGCTTCTTCCACAGGTTCCGCTTCTTCATAGCCGTAGAGCACGTTCAGCAGGGTAATGGTCTTGACGGCCACCTCGGCGGTGACGGCGGCGCAGCGGGCTTTCCGTTCGGGATCGGCCATCTTGTAGCCGGTGGCGGCCATGTAGATGCCCACGGAATCGGTGCAGTTGACGGAGTGGGCCACGGTGGTGATGGATTCAAATTCGGGCTGGTAGGCGGGGAAGGCATGCTCCCGGTACCAGGCGAACAGTTCATTGCGGACCGCGTTGGCGTCGGCGGGCTGGCATACCAGGCCGATGAAGGTCAGCGCCCCGGCCAGGGAACCGCAGAGGGTGCCCGTGCCGTAGCCGCCGGCCATCAGGCCGAAAGCCTTGCCGGGGATCAGCTCGTTGTAGGGATAGCCTGTGACTTCGCTGAAAATGTCCACGATGCCGCCGAAGCAGCCGGCTCCGCAGCCGCCGTACTGATAAAACATTTCATAGCAGTGCTTCAGCAGCGCGTCTTTATCCATGGGCACATACTTCCACGGCCAGACGGGGGTGGTTTCCTCAGCGGCGGCCATGGAAACGGGATAAGCGGTCAGCGCGGCGGCCCCTAAGGTCACCTTACCGGCATTGCGCAGGAAATCGCGGCGGGTCAGTTCTTTGTTCATAAACGCTCTCCTCCCTTATTTGGGTTTTCTGTGTCCAGTATAAGGAATGAAGTGGGGTTAGTCAAGAGCAATTCCAAAATTCTCCTTAGCCGTTTTGTGTCTGTTTCTCAAACACCATCACGCGGGAAGCGAAATCCCCGTGGGGGAAGGAAAGGGCCACCCCGGCGCGCATAAGGTCGTTTGCGGAGAGGTTGCTGCCGTCCGGGGCGGTATACACGCCCTCCGGCACATTCTTCAGGCGGATGAAAGCGGGCCCGGCGTTGGGATGGTTCAGCACCCGGTACGCGCAGAGAATCACCCGGTTTTCATCGGCGAACTGCCAGGCGGCGATGTTGTTTTCAAAGGGGCTTTGCAGGCGGGTGAACGTTCCCTGCTGGGTGGTGCGGCGCAGGGCCTTCACCTGCTTCACCTGACGGCGGATTTCCTCCATGTCCTCCGGCGTTTGGGCGGACAGGTCCAGTTCATAGCCGAAATTGCCGCCCAAGGCCACGTCTCCCCGCGTGCGCATGCTGGTCACGCGGCCCGCCTGATGGTTGGGCACGGCGGACACGTGGGCCCCCATGGCGCTGGTGGGATAGCACAGGCTGGTGCCGTACTGGATGCGCAGGCGCTCCACGGCGTCGGTATCGTCGCTGGTCCAGGTCTGGGGCATATAGTAGAGCATGCCCGCGTCGAAGCGTCCGCCGCCCCCGGAGCAGCTTTCAAACAGCACCTGGGGGAAGGCGGCGGTGATTTCTTCCAGCACCCGGTACAGGCCTAACATGTACCGATGGCCGATTTCGCCCTGCCGTCCGTCGGTGAGCAGGGCGGAGCCCGCTTCTTTGAAATTGCGGTTCATATCCCATTTCACATAAGCAATGGGTGCGCTCCGCAAGACGCCGGACACCGCTTCGATCACGTAATCCTGCACGTCCTTCCGGGACATATCCAGGATCAATTGATTCCGGGCGGTGGTGCGCCGCCTGCCCTCGGCATGAAGGCACCAATCGGGATGGGCGCGGTACAGATCGCTGTCCGGGCTCACCATTTCCGGCTCGAACCACAGGCCGAATTTCAGGCCCAAATCGTTGATAGCCTTCGCCAAAGCGGAAAGGCCCCCGGGCAGCTTTTCCCGGTTCACCACCCAATCGCCTAAGGAACAGTTGTCGGTGTTCCGCTTGCCGAACCAGCCGTCGTCCAGCGCGAACAGCTCGATGCCCGTCTCCGCGGCGCTCCGGGCGATTTGCAGGATTTTTTCGTGATTGAAATCAAAATAGGTGGCTTCCCAGTTGTTGATCAGGATGGGCCTCTCCCGGTCCCGCCAATAGCCCCGGCATACGTGCTTCCGGATCAGGCTGTGCAGGGCCTGGCTCATGGCGTTCAGGCCAGCATCGGAATAAGCGATCAGGGCTTCCGGGCTTTGGAAGGATTTTCCGGGTCCCAGCCGCCAGCAGAAGGTGCGGGGATTCAGGCCCAAGGTCAGGCGGGTGGAGCCGTAGGCGTTTTCATCGGCGCTGATCTGGAAATCGCCGCTGTACATGAGGGCAGCGCCCACGCATTCCCCGGAGAACTCGTCCGCGTCCGGGGCCGCCAGCACGGCGAAGGGGTTGTGCTCGTGGCCGGACGCGCCGCGGCTGGAGGACAGGCAGCGGGTCAGGACGGCGGGGGAGAGCCGCTCGACGCTCCGCTCCTTGGCCCAGGCCCCGTGCAGGTGCATAAGATCATACCGCCCCGGCAGGGTAACGCAGGCGCTGCCCGCGCAGGTCAATGTCAGCGGGTTTTTGCCCCCGTTTTCATACAGGATGCTCGCGGCGATCACGGGCAGGGCGGCGAACAGGGTATAGCGCAGGCGGGCGGTGAGACCGGTCAGCCCGTCCCGCAGGATGATTTCCAGGGTTTCCGCTTCTTCCGTTTTTTCCACATAGGAGGCGGGCAGGCCGTCTAAACGGGGTTTCCCCGTTTCGATGTGGTGGCCTTCATAAAACAGTTCGGTGCACCGCTGGCCTTGCTGATCGACGGCGCATACCAGAGCGGGGCGGTAATCGCCCCGTCCCTCCGTGGGGCAGGCGTAAGGCAGGGCCTGGCGCAGGGAATCAAAGGACGCGCCTTCCCCTTGGTTGATCAGGTGCAGGCAGGCGGCGGGATCATGCAGCGGAGCGCCCAAATAGGCCATCAGCAGTTCCAGGGTCCCTTCCTCGTCGGGCCGCAGGCACAGCACCAAAGAAACGCTTTCATTGCGCAGGTGAAACAGCCTGCGCTCAGGGTCAAAGGTGATCATGACAATCCTCTCCATCCTCGTTCATTCCGAAATTCTGCGTTCATTATATCCGTTTCCGCCGTTTTTTTCAACTGTCGGGCGACGCATATGCAGGGCTCATGCATGAATGAGAAATTGGGATTTGTCGGGGAGAACCCTGCGGGGCCTTGCCCCGCGCCCCACCAGGGAGGTGACCTCCCTGGACTCTCAATAGCGGATTCTTCTTGACTTTGTGAGCAAGCATTTTCCCGCTGCCGCTTTGAATAAAGCCAAACATGCTGCCGTTTGCTTCTGGCCCGGCGGCTGAAAGCCGCCAACCCGGATGCATTGCATCCGGGGAAAGCCGGGGAATAAATCCTTGGGGGGGGGAAAAAGCTCGCTTTCTCCCCCAAGGATTTTCCCGGCTTTCTATGGGCCAGAAGCGTTCATGCTTTCATAAACCCCAGCGCGGCAGGCGGTGCTTGTTCGGAATACCCGCACAAGTTATTTCGCCAAGTGAGGGTCCAGGGGCGTCACGCCCCTGGTCGGGGGACGAACCGCCGATGACCGCCAGTGGCGGGAATCTCATCGGCGGTGAGATCAGGCGAAAAGGAGCAATCTCCCCATGAAGGGGAGTTGCGACTATTGAGCCTGCGGAACT
>JAFSKN010000061.1 GCA_017448975.1 Clostridia bacterium | reverse complement strand
CCATGAGAACAATCATGGCAATTAATGTCCATTGATCTGTCAATTCAACCTTAATGAGTGCAAACAATATATCGATGGGGTCATATAAATAAGTTGTATTTCCGGTTACGGTATATAGCAGTCGATTCATCCATTCGGAAACTACAGGAGCTATTTCGCTGGCGCCGATAAAAGAGCAGCCTAATACAAAAGCGCTAATTCGTACTTTTGTCCAGGCCATTAAGTGTCCTCGAACTTGTATTGTTTATCGAATCTGGCTCAAAATATTGGGGTCCTGAATGCGGTCGTCTTCCGCAAGGAACAGCACCTTGGTCAGTATTTCGGCGGTCTGCGGGTCGCTGTCCAGGAAGGGCAGGAACAGCTTGCCCCGATGCTGGGAATGTACCGCCACGATTTGCAGCATGGCCCCGCCCTGCTGGTGAATCACGCCGCTGCCCAGGTGTACGGTGTAATTGGCCCGCTTGCCCTGGATGATGGCATGATTCTTTTCGATGCGCACGTTGGCAATGCCGAACAAAGGCAGCGTAAATTCCAGCAGCGCCCGGCGCATTTCGACGGTGGAATGGCTGGCTTCCGGGTCAACACCGCCAACGTATGCCACGCTGACCGCCAAATCCACGTCCCGCATGATTTCGGAAAAGAGCACGTCGGGCAGATCGTCGATTTTCAGGGGCTTGCCGGTCAGCCGATCCAGGAACCCCACGCCCTCGATGGCCGGAGCCTCAATATCGGCAGGGGTGAACCAATCCGCCTGGGCGTACAGCACGGCCACGATGTTTTCCTGATAGAAGACCTTTTGCAGCCCCGCTTCCGTATCGGCCACCCAGCGCCGGGTTTTCAGGGCGGCGGCGGCTTTTTTCGGCTGAATCTGATAACCCGCATAGCGCAGGCTGTCCGTGCGGCCCAGTTCATCGTTCGTTTTCACGTACAATTCCCGGAATACCTGCTTGAAGGGCTGGCGGATTTTTTGAGCGAACAGCAGCCCCTGCCAGGCATGCCAGACCTTCGCCCGGTACAGATGGAAGGGATGGGCCACTTGCACGGCGGCACAGTCCGCCCAGGGCAGAATATTCCCCTGATCGTCCGTCAACCCTTCCTCGCAGGGCAGGCCGAAGCGTTCGCCTGATTTGAAGATCAGACCGTCCACCAGCGCCCGCGCAATGGGATTCTTGCGCAGGCTCGTCAGTTCCGCCCCGGTCAGGAAGATTTCTTCCGTCATGGCGTCCTCCAGGAACGCCCGGGTGCGGCGGTATTGCTCGGTCAATTCCTTTTTGGCTTCCGTCAGGCGCAGGACGGCTTCGTTCTTTTTCAATCGCGCGGGAACGGATTTCAGCCGTTTTCCGTCCTTTTCGCAGACCACGGCCACGCCCCCGTCCGGGTCGATCTCCAGGCGCACAGCGACGTCCTCCGCCTGCTGATTTTCAAACAGCGGCAGGCTGTTTTCCATGAGCCTGCCTTCCATGCGCAGGGTCAGGCGCGTCACGTCCCGGTCGCCGGAATTGGCGGCTAAGTTTTTCAGCGCCATTTCTCCGGCTTTCTTTTCGCTGACGCTGCGCTGCGCCCCGAACTGCTTGCTTTCCTTGATGAACTGCTGAATGAACAGGAAGCGGCGTAGGGCGTCCTCCTCCCCGGCAAGGGGAATGAGGGGATAGGCCATGAGCAGGTCCTTGTTCCGCTTTTCCCTGATCTGGTTTTCCGTTTCTTCCACGGTCAGCCGCCCTAATGCCGCGTCGGCATACTTCCGGGCGCGGGTGTGCCGGACGCCGTCGGTGATGTACTTGGCCGCGCCGTAAAGCTGATCGAAGTTTTTTTCGCCCACCTGCTCCCAGGCGGAGCGGAACCAGACAATATCAAAGGCTCCGGCGTTCAGTTCCTCGGCGGTCAGGGGCGTAAAGCGGGCGATCACCGCCTTGCGGGCCTCGTCAAAATTTTCGTTCATGTGGGCGATGAAGTAATAGACGGCGGAAACAAAGCCGGGAACGCGCAGATATTCCCCGATCAGCTCCACCCAGGCGGGGTTATACATGGCCAACTCAAACAGCCGCTTTTCGGGGATTTTGTATTCCTCCACGATTCTATTGAGGGTAGATACGCCGTCCTCCGGGGCGGGGACGCACACGCTCAGAAGATGGCACAGGCTGTCCTTCCGGCTGACCTGCATCGTGTAAGGGAGCAAGCTGCTCCGGGCCAGATTCTCCTTTCCCAGCGCGGCCAGGATACGGCCCAGCCAAGCCGTTCCCCGAACGTACAGAATGCCGAAAACGCAGGCGGAATAAAGCCCCTCGTTTTCCCCGCGGGTCAGCTCGCTGTTCAGGATGATGGGCAGAACCTTTTCATATACGCTGTCGGCGTACCTGAGCAGCGCCCGATCCGCTTCCGCAAAATCGGCCTGCTTTTTTCCTGCCAGCGCTTCCGCCATTTTCCGCACGTTGCCGCTGCGGTAGCGGGCGTACCAGCCCCGGCCCACCATGCCGCACACTTCGCCCGATTGCGTGCGGAAGAACAAAGAAGCCTGGGAAAGCGCCGAGAGAGATGAACGCAAAGCATCCGGCTGGAAAAAACCGTGGAGCATGGCCCGTTCGGTCATGACGCCGCCGTAAGCCGCCCGCAGCGCGTCCGCCGCGCCGGGCTCGATCCTGCCCTCTCTCCTTCCGTACCGATAGGGCTGCACCACGGCGTAACTGATCAGGTTGTCATTGCGCCATGACGGATACCAAGGGGGCCTGTTCTGCTCCTGGACGCGGACAAGGGGCAGATACTCCCGTTCAAACCGCCGCATGAGGGCCGTCCGCACGTGAAAGCAGCGGGCCCACGCCGCGTCCGGCGCGTCTATGAGGAAGGAAAGGAGCCAGCCCAGCTGCTGGCGGTAGGTGACGCACCAGGACGTTTTCATCCCGGTTTTTACCGCGAACCGCCCTTCCGGCACTTCACGGATCACCCACCGCGCCGCCCGCATGGCGGCGGAAAAGAATGATTCGGAATCAGCGTGGCGCTCGAAAAGATAGGCGCAGATCATGTTCATCTGTTCCCGGTATCGGGGGTTTTCCGGCTTGGAAAAGCCTTCGCCGAAGAGCCGATCCATCAAATCGCTGTCGGGCGACGATTCGGCGTACAAAAGCAGGATCACCCGGGCGAGCCGCTCCGGGCTGCCCAGGGAAGCATACCATTCCTCCCACACCGCCGCGCCGGGAAAGACCTGATAAAACCAGAACGCCCGCAAGTGGCCGTAGCCCAGGAGCTGATCTTTTTCAATCCTGAAGGGGTCTTCCCCCAGGGGGTCTTCCTTGTGGGCTTCGATCAGCGCGTCCAAATCCTGGAAATCCGCCCGGGCCTGAACGCGGGAGGGGCAGTTCTGCTTCCCGGCCAGCAGGCCCTTGAGCCTGTCCCCAATGCCTGTTTTGCTTTTGCTGATTTGGGAATCGGGAAACAGCTTCATGAAAGCGTCCTGATACGTTTCATCCGTATCAAAGAAGGAAAGGTCAGGCTCAAAAACGTCGGCCTCCGAGAACAGCGCGTCCGGGGAGAATTGCGGTTTTTCTTCCGGGGCAAGGGCCTGCACGGCGCTGTTCCACAGGATTTTTCCCCTGGTATCGTCCGGCTCCCGGTTTTGAAGCAATTCCGCGCAGGCGGGCTTCAGCCGCTTTCGGGCTTCGTCCCCGGCGATGAGCAGCGCCAAGTCATAAGCGGCGGCGCGTTTCTGCTCCTGGGGATCGGAAAGCAGGCGGCGCACTGTATTCAGTAATCTTTCGTCCTCCTGGCGCATGAGCAGCTTTTCGCAGTTCACCCGCGCGTCCGCCGCTTTCAGGCGCAGGTGGTTTTCAATGACTGAAAAATCCAAATCAGCGGGCGATGCTTTATCCGCAATATCAAAGGCTTTCTTTCGCGTGTCGGGGCTTTTGTCGGCCAGGGCTTCCAGGAGGGCCGTCCGCTGGGCCGGGCGCTTCAGCGGGGTCAGCAGATTTTCCAGCATGCCGTTCCGGAAATGGGATTCCACCTGGGGCAGCACGGTCAGGGCGTCGTCCATCAAATCAGGCTCGCCGGTCATCACCGCCAGTTCGCACAGCATGGAGGCCAGATCGCTTTTGCGAAGGGCCGCGCCCCACCAGGGGAAAACGCAGGGCGAGAAGGTTTTCTCCTTGCCCTTGAGCGCTGTGTACTGGGTTTTCAAAATATCATAAAACCGCCGGGCTTCCGCCGCGTCGGCAAAGTGGGGCGAAAGGCTCCGTTCCCTGCCTTGAAGGTTGGCGTCGATAAACGGCTTTCTTGTTACATTGGAAAGAAAACCGGGCAGATAAACCGCCAGGATTTCCTGATCCTCCGGCCATTTTTCCAGCGCCTCCTTAGCCAGCAGGTGAGAAGTGAAGCTGTTTTGCAATGCCCTGCCGAAAAAGCCGCACACCAGCGCCTGATGGCGGCTGCCGCACTGCACGAGCCGGACGGCCCGCTGAACGGCGCCGGGCATATCGGCCACCGCTTCCGACCACAGGCCCATATGGATTTCCATGCTGTCCTCCGATTGCAGCATGGTTTCCCGGCTCTCGGGGTTCTCCAGCCCGTTCAGCAGCAGGGAAAGGGTTTTCTTCGATACGCGCTCCAAATCGGCGGCGTCCTCTGCAAGCAATCCCGTCCACACGCCCACCGCGCGCTTGACGGAGGAATAGCGAAGCAGATCGTTTTCGGCGATCACCCGCAGGATACGCAGGAAGCCCGGCAGCGTACCTTCGTCGGCACATTCGCAGATGGACTGGCGCAGGCCCTCCTGCAGCCGTGCCGCCAGCAGCAGCCGGCCCAAATGTTCCTGCAGTTCCTCATCCTGACTGAGCAGGATGCCATGAAACATTTCCCGGCTCACCTTCGGCGCGCTTTCGTCCCCATTCAGGGCGGCGGCTAGCAGCTTTTTAAGGCGTTCATTGCCCCGGTTCAGCTCATAGGCAATGATCTCCGCACAGTAGCCGTGCTGGCACTCCCGCACATAGGCAAGCGCGTCCGCGGGAAGATTGCCGGACAAAACATCGCACACATCTGCGTCCACCACAGCCCGGACATAGAACTGCCGCGCAATCATGCACAGCATCGCGTCATAGGACTGATAAGAAGGGGAGCGCAGCGGACGGCGGAACCAGCCCATGGTATAGGGCCGATCCAGGCAATGATCCGCCGCCCAGAGAAAGGCCTCCCGGTGCCGTTCCGAAATACAGGGGCCGAACATCCATTTCATTTCTTTTTGAAAGAATTCGGAAGGCTTGCGGCCTGCTTTCAGCGCGACGGTCAGGCTTTCATAATCCTTGCTTTCGCTGTATCGGGCAGTAAAAAACAGCATCCGTTCCGTGCTGACCTTCTTTCGTCTTTCTTCCACGGCCTGGGCGAAAGCAAGGGCTTGGGGGGAGGCGTTGGGATACCGATACTTCAGCATCCGGGACGCATCCATCATATCGCTTAATAAACCGTTCATTTGCATCCTCCTTACCAGGGTGCGCCTGCCAGCATAGTGAGCCGGATAAAGGTAAGCGTATCGTTTTCCGTCAACGGTAAAGCTGTGTCCAGGCCTTTGATCTCCTGCCCGTTCAGGAACACGCGGTACAGCCCGTCCGCATAGCTTTGCAGGGCGTTTTCCACGGCCTCGTCCAGCTTTGCGGGCGTACCGTTGTAATCCACGCCGAAGGCGATTTTGCCTG
>JAFSKN010000060.1 GCA_017448975.1 Clostridia bacterium | reverse complement strand
TGAACGTGACTGTGAACGTCAATAAGGCCGACCCCATTGCCAACGCCCCCACCGGGCTGACCGCCACCTACGGCCAGACCCTGGCGAACGTGACGCTTTCCAACCCGCAAGGCAACACGGCGGGCATCTGGGTCTGGGCGGACAGCACTGCCAGCGTTGGCAGCGCGGGCAGCCATACCTTCACGGCCAACTTCACGCCCAACGACACCACGAACTATAACACCGCCAGCGCGAACGTGACCGTGATGGTCAACAAAGCCGACCCCATTGCCAACGCCCCCACCGGGCTGACCGCCACCTACGGCCAGACCCTGGCGAACGTGACGCTTTCCAACCCGCAAGGCAACACGCCGGGCACCTGGGCCTGGACGGACAGCACCGCCAGCGTTGGCAGCGTGGGCAGCCATACCTTCACGGCTAACTTTACCCCCAACGACACCGCGAACTATAACACCGCCAGCGCGAACGTGACCGTGACGGTCGGCAAGGCGGAAGCCACCGTCAAGGCCAATAATGCCAGCAAAACCTACGGCGACAGCGACCCCAAATTCAGCGCCGAGGTCACCGGCGTGGTGGCGGGCGATACGCTGAATTACACCCTGTCCCGCGGCTTGGAGCAGAACGTGGGTGCTTACCCCATCATCGTGAACTTGGGCGAGAACCCCAACTACAACGTGATCCCGATCAACGGCACGCTGACCATCAACCCGAGAAATGATTCGGCGAAAGACGACAAGAGCGAAACTGCAGGCGAAGAGGACGCCGCCAGCGTGACCGTGGAAGACGGCGTGGCAACCCTTGCCGCCGACAGCATCGACGAAGCGCTGAACAACCGGGAAGCGGGCGCCGTCACCGTGGATATGAGCGCCGTGGGAACAAAAATCACCGAAGTGGTGATTCCCAACGCCATGCTGATCAAGGTGGCCGAAGCCGTGGCGGATGAAACCAACAGCACCGACAGCCTGGAAATCAGGCTGACGGACGGCACCATCCGCTTGAACGCGGAAGCCGTGGCGTCCATCAAGGAACAGGCGGGGGATAAGGACCTGCACCTGGTACTGGCCAGCGTGAAAGAAGAAGAACTGAGCGAGACCCAGCGGGAAGCGGTCAAGGATGTGGAAGCGCTGGCGATCTACGAAGCCTACATCCTGCTGGACGGCCAGCGGGTGGAGATTTCCGGCGGCAGCAAAGTGACCGCCGCCGTGAAGGCGGAACTGGCGGAAGGCCAGAGCGAGAGCGGCGTGTGCGTCTTTGCCGTGAATGAAGCGGGCGAAATGACGGAAGTGCCCGTGACCTGGGAAGACGGGGAAGCCAAGTTCGATGTGGATTCCTTCTCCAAGTACGTTGTCACCTACGACCCCGCCAAGTGATCCGACAGTTGGCAGAGCATCGACAAAGTCGATGCTCTGCCATCGAAAGCCAGCTAAAGCAGTCTTTCGATGGGTTGCATCAATTTCTTGTAAAATGGCGGTTCCGACCCGATAGGCCGAAACCGCACATTTTACGGCCAGAAATTGATATAGGAAGCGGCTTTCAGCCGCATGCCCAGGGCCTTCCGGCCCGCCCTTCGCTGAAAACCAGCCCAAGGGCAGGTTTTCCGGGCGCTACGGGCCCCGGCGACGTACACGCCTTGGGCTGCCGCCCGGCCTCCGCTGAAAACGGTACACTGTACCGTTTTCCGGGCGCTTCGGCCCCTGCGGAATGAAAATCGAAGGGGCCGAAGCGCTTGAAAAATATGCCCTTTGGCATATTTTTAGCGGAGGCCGGGCCGGAAGGCCCCGGGCGGCTTTGCCGGGAGGGCCCTTCGATGCATCCCGGGGTTTGTTGATAGTCTGTGGTGCGGGGAACCGGTATATCCTGCCGGTTCTCCGCACCGCTTTTTTTCCGCGATCCGGCGGAGAATTGCCGTTTTCTGCCGAAGGATTCTTCTGGCGCGATGAGGGAATATGGTATATAATAGCCCTGTACGAAGGACGAACGGGGGATAAGCATATGCCGAAGAAAAAAACCAGCTTTCAGTGTTCCGCCTGCGGGTACGAAAATCCCCGCTGGATGGGCAAATGCCCGGAATGCGGCGCCTGGAACACCATGGAGGAGATCATGGCCGCCCCGGAGGAAGCGGCCCCCAAGCAGTATAAGCAGCGGGGCGGCACGGGCAGCGCGGTGCGTCCCTTGAAGGACATCGACGCGGACAGCCAGGTGTACACCGGAAGCGGCCTGGAGGAACTGGACCGGGTGCTGGGCGGCGGCATCGTGGAGGGCTCCATGGTGCTGGTGGGCGGCGATCCCGGCATCGGCAAATCCACCCTGCTTTTGCAGGTGTGCGATCACTTATGCAAAATGGGCAGGCGGGTGCTGTACGTCAGCGGCGAGGAAAGCGCCCGGCAGATCAAACTGCGGGCCCAGCGCTTGGGCGCGGCGGGCAGCGACCTCATGGTGCTCACCGAAAACGCCATGGATCAGGTGGAAGAAAAGCTGCGGTCCGTGCAGCCGGAGTTCTGCGTGATCGATTCCATCCAGACCATGTACCGCCCCGAAATGGGCAGCGCTCCCGGCAGCGTGAGCCAGGTGCGGGAAAGCGCCGCCCTGCTCATGCGCTACGCCAAGCAGGAGGGCTGCGCCATGTTCCTGGTGGGCCATGTGACCAAGGAAGGCTCCCTTGCCGGCCCCCGGGTGCTGGAGCATATGGTGGACGTGGTGCTGTACTTCGAGGGCGACCGCCAGCACGAATACCGGCTGCTGCGGGCGGTGAAAAACCGCTTCGGCTCGGTGAACGAATTGGGGATTTTTGAAATGACCGGCACGGGCATGCGCCCCGTTCAGAACGCTTCGGAAACCCTGCTGTCCCAGCGGGCCAAGGGAGCCAGCGGCAGCTGCGTTTTCTGCGGCCTGGAGGGCAGCCGCCCCGTGCTGGTGGACATTCAGGCCCTGGTGTCCCAGTCCTTTTTGGCCGTGCCCCGGCGCACGGCGGACGGCATGGACACCAGCCGGGTGATGCTGCTGCTGGCGGTGATGGAAAAGCGGGCCCGGCTTAAAATGTACAACCGGGACTGCTACATCAACGTGGCCGGAGGCCTGTCCCTCAACGAACCGGCGGCGGACCTGGCCTTCTGCATGGCCGTGGCCTCCTCCTACGCCGACCGCCCCGTGCCCGCCGAATGGGCGGTGATGGGCGAAGTGGGCCTGGCGGGGGAGGTGCGGGCCATCGCCCAATTGGAGCGCCGGGTGAGCGAATGCCGAAGGCTGGGCTTTACCCATATCCTCTGCCCCCGGGACAGCGCCCGGCATTTGAAAGCCCCGGAGGGCGTCAGCCTCCACGGTGTGGACACCGTGGCCCAGGCCATGGCGGTGCTGGATCTGCTGCCCAATTCCTGACGGGCCGCGGCGGACAGGCCGGTGCGCGCATGAAACGGGGCGGGCGGGCGCATACTGGTCCTATAGTCTGTCATGAAAGAAGGAATCAAAAGCGTGGGAACCATTCATTTTCCGCCCCTCACCAAGGAGAAAGCTGGCCTGCTGGGCCTGTTTACCGGCGCGGCGCTGGCCGCCCTGCTGATCCAGCCCATACGCCTTTTGCCCGGCAGCCCCGCCGCGTGCGTCTTTGCCGCCGGGCTGTACGCCGCCCTGATGCTTTCAGGCTTCCGAATGGGCAAAAAGCTGTGGGCCGGAGAAAACGCCGTTTCCCGGGAAATCAATGCCACCTGCCCGAAAATATTGGATACCTCGGTGATCATTGACGGCCGTGTGCTGGAAATCAGCCGAACGGGCTTTTTGGAAGGGGACCTGATCGTGCCCTCCTTCGTGCTGGACGAGCTGCGCCACATCGCCGACAGCGCCGACGATCTGCGCCGGGCAAGAGGACGAAGGGGCCTGGACATCCTGCGCAAAATGCAGGAGGAGCTGGGAAGCGCCCTGCGGGTGGAGGACGTGCGCCAGGACGCCGCCGACAGCGCCGAGGTGGACGTGCGCCTTCTGCGCCTGGCTGCGGCCTTGGGCGGCGCGGTGATGACCAACGACTACAACCTGAACAAGGTGGCCGGGGTGGCGGGCGTGCCGGTGCTGAACATCAACGAACTGGCCGGGGCCCTGCGCCCTGCGGTGCTGCCGGGGGAGGAAATGACCGTGCGCATCGTCCGCGAGGGCAAGGAGCCGGGCCAGGGCGTGGCCTACCTGGACGACGGCACCATGGTGGTGGTGGAAAACGGCCGCCGCCATGTGGGGGAAACGCTGGGCGCGGAAGTGACCACCGTGCTGCAGACCAGCGCGGGCCGCATGATCTTCGGCCGCGTGAAAATGAACGAGAACCGGGCGGGGTAGCAAGTTCATCATGATTTCGGCGTTTTGAAACATTTCTGGCATAGCATTTTCATGGCTTTTGTGTTAAAATAAATTCGCGGCGCGGAGGATATGCAGGAGTAACCCGCGCCGGCGGCAGGAGAGCATCCGCAGAAAACAAGATGGGGATTGACATAAAAACCATGAAAATACTGATTGCTTCCGATGCGTATACCTATCAGACCAACGGGGTGAGGAACGTGGTGATCACCCTGGCGAACGGCTTAAAGCAGCTTGGGCACGATGTGAGAGTGCTTGCGCCGGCCAACGGCAGGAAATCCTTCAAGAAGGACGGCGACTGCTTCATTCGTTCGTTCCCCTCCTTTTTGTACCCCGACGTGCGCCTTTGTCCCGTGCACAGCGATCCGCTGATCGATGAACTGGAGCAGTGGAAGCCCGATCTGATTCACGTGCACACAGAGGCGGATATGGCCCGCTTAGCGTTTAAAATCGCCGCCGTCACAGGCGCGCCGGTGGTCATTACGGCGCATACTGATTACGCCACGTATGCCTTTAAGCGTTTCCACGAATCGCGGCCCGTGCGCATAACCATGAGGGCCTTCGGGAAACGGTTTTACCGGCACGCCAAGGCCGTGGTCGCGCCGTCGGAAAAAGCGCGGCATTTCGCGCAGCTGCAGCCCGCCGGGGACCGCGTGACGGTGATCCCCAACGGCATCCGGCTGGAGCGCTATCAGCGGCCCGTCACGGCGGAGGAAAGGGCGGAGCTGTTCCGCAGGCACGGCCTGACGGACAACGGGTTTACGCTGGTAATGGTCACCCGGGTGAGCGCCGAAAAGAATATTATGGAGATTCTGCACTATTTCCCGGCGCTGCAGCGCGCCCTGCCGGACGTGCAGCTCCTTATCGCGGGCGACGGCCCGGACCGCAAGCATCTGGAAACGTACTGTGCGCATAACGGCCTTGCGGACCGGGTGCGCTTTGCGGGCAGGATCGACCCCAACGAAGTCTACCGCTATTACGCCATGGGCGATCTGTTCGTATCGGCTTCCACCTTTGAGGTGCACAGCATGACCTATTTGGAGGCCATGGCCTGCGGGCTGCCGCTGGTGTGCCGGGAGGACGCCAGCCTGCTGAACGTGCTGGACAGCGGCGAAAACGGCTTTACCTACAACACCGAAAGCGGGTTTGTGGAAGCCGTGGCGAAAATCCTTAGGGACAGGCCGCTTTGGGAAGCCATGCACAGAAAGGCCCTTGAAAAGGCGGATCAATTCAGCGACCGTCGCTTTGTGGAGCGCACGGTGGCGCTGTATGAGAAGGTGCTGGGCCGGTGATCCGGCGGAAGAATGAAAAATTTTTTACGAAAATTTACAGATATTACGCGAAAGTTACAAAATGATCCGATTTGTCAAGGGGCGCTTTGCCCCTTGATTTTGCATGCGGGGCAAAGGCGGGACACAAGCGGTGGTGGATGGGCGGCGTCCGCGGCCGCCGGGGCCCGTTACAACTGTTACGCCGCATTTTCGCAATTTGAAATACTTCTGGTATAGCATTTTTATGGCTTTTATGGTAAAATAACGAGGAAATCAGCCACGGGCTGATGATCCGTCTCGGCGGGCCCCGAATGGGAGCACGCCGAGCGTTATGGAAAAATAGCGCCGTGGTGCGGATCACGTGGATTTGTGAACGCGATCTGCGAGAGGAGGAACATTTGATGTTCAAAAAAATGATTGCCCTGATTCTGGCGCTGGCGCTGCTTGTGCCGGCGGCGGCCCTGGGTGAACTGCAAAAAACCACCGCCAACGGTTCTATGACCGTCGGCACCACAGGCGACGAAGTCCTGGTGGTGGAGCAGACGCTCCAGAGCCTGGGCTATTTTACCGGCACGCCCGATACCACCTACGATAAGGAGACCGCCGCCGCCGTAAAGGATTTCCAGAAGGAAAACGGCATGAAGCAGGACGGTCTGGTGGGCGATAAAACCTGGGCCCGTCTGACGGGTCTGGACGGCGTGGGCTGCATTCCCAAGACCATTTATGACGAAGTGGATCCAAACACCACCACCGGCCTGTCCAGCAACGGCAGCATGATTATCGGCTCCAAGGGCGACGGCGTGAAGGAAGTGCAGCAGCTTTTGCAGGCCATGGGCTATTATACCGGCCTGATCGACGGCGTTTACAACAGCACCGTATCCTATGCCGTGCGCCGCTTCCAGGAACGCAACGGCATCCTGCCCGTAGACGGCAAAGTGGGGCCCAAGACCCTCACCGCCCTGCGCGATCCTAATGCCGTGGCCGCCGATACCTATAAACAGGGCGTCACCCTGAACGGCAGCCTGACCATTGGCTCCACCGGCAGCGACGTGAAGACCGTGCAGCAGTGTCTGCTGGATATGGGCTTCTACAAAGGCCCCATCGACAGCTATTTTGACCAGGACACCGCCAACGCCGTGATGGCTTTCCAGAGAAAATACGGCCTGACCCCCGACGGCGTGGTGGGCAACGATACCTATAACGCGCTGTACACCGCCCATGCGGAATATATGGCCACTTACACCACGGGCCTCACCCCCAACGGTTCCCTGAAGCAGGGCGCCAAGGGCGTGCTGGTGACCATGGTGAAGAACCAGCTGCATATATTGGAATATTTCAACGGCACCATGGACGATGTGTTCGACGCCGAGCTGACCGCCGCCGTGCGGGCGTTCCAGACGCGCAACGATCTGGTTGCGGACGGCATCGTGGGCACGAAAACGTGGGATAAGATGTTCAACGACCCCAACGCGGTCTACAAGACCGAAGTGATCCTGCCCACCCTGTCCCGCCACGGCAACAACGTGAAAGCCGACGTGCAGGCCCTGCAGAACGTGCTGTTTAACACGTACTTCTTCTATGGCAGCTGCGACGGCATTTACGGCGCGGATACCGAAGTGGCCGTGCGTGCTTTCCAGGCGGCCGCCGGGCTCACCGTGGACGGCATGGCCGGAAACGCCACCCGGAAGAAGCTGCTGAGCATTACCGATGCCAAAGCCGCGGTGAAGACGCCGCCCGTCCGGGTGCTGTCCCAGGGCGATCGCGGCTGGGACGTGTATCTGGTCCAGCAGCGGTTGGCTGAACTGAACTATCTCAAGCTGGCGAACGTGTCCAAGGGCGTGTACGACAGCGCCACCGCCGCCGCTATTTCCACCTTCCAGAAGCATAAGGCCATCAGCGTCACCGGCACCTACAACGCCACCACCCGGCGCTATCTGTGGGCTTCCGACGTGGATGCCGAACAGCAGGCCGCCAACCAGGAAATCTTCGACGAACAGAACCCCTACGATCAGGTGAATATCCCCTACGTGGGCGACACCCTGAAGGAAGGCGCCAGCGGAACGCAGGTCGCTACCGCGCAGATGCGCCTGAAAGCCGGCGGCTGGCTGCTGGGCAGCGCGGACGGCAAGTTCGGCGCGAGCACCACCAAAGCGGTCAAGCAGTTCCAGACGGATTATAACGCCGCCGTGGATGAATATAACAAGGGCGTGGATGAATACAACAAAACCCACGCGGCTGATCCCGACTTCGTGCCCGTCGAGCACGCTTCCCACATCAAGGTGGACGGCGTCATCGGCCAGGACACCTGGACCGCCCTGTGGTACTGGGATAAGAACGGCACCTTCACCATCGAAAACGCCGACCAGAAGGTGGTCATCGAAGGTTCCACCTCTGTGGGTGCCAACATCATTGTGATGGAGCGGGGCAGCAAGGGCGCGCAGGTGGTTAAACTGCAAACCAGGCTCAAGGAACTGGGCTACTACACCGGCGAAATCGACGGCAAATACGGCCCGCAGACCGCCATCGCCGTCAGCAAGTATCAGCAGGACAACAAGCTCAAGGTAGACGGCAAGGTGGGCACCCAGACGCTGGTTTCCCTCCAGCTGGGCTGGAACGACGCGCCTGTGACTCTGCCTGACGATCCCGTGGTGCCCGAAGTGTTTACCGATACCGCCATGCCCAGCCAGATGTCCTCCGGCAGCAAGGGCAACTGCGTGATCAAGCTGCAGCAGGCGCTGCAGGCGGAGGGCCTGTATACCGACACCGTGGACGGCTATTACGGAGATTCCACCAAGATCGCCGTCATGGAATATCAGGATAAGTACAACAAGGCTTACGAAGCGGCGCATCCTGGCGAAAAGGGCCCCCTGCCCGTCAACGGCGTGGCTACGACGGCTACCCTGATCGCTCTGGGCCTCAAGCCCTCCGCTTCCCCCTCCACCTCCAAGCTGACCATCGGCAGCACCGGGGATATGGTGGAAACCGTTCAGCAGAAATTGAAGGACGGCGGCTACTACACCGGCGATGTGAACGGCATCTTCGATAGCGCCACCGAAAAAGCGGTGAAGGCGTTCCAGAAGGCCAGCGGCCTGAAGCAGGACGGCATCGTGGGCTCCGCCACCTGGAAAGCCCTCACCGGTACCTACATGGGCGGCGGCACGTTGCCGGAGACAGTGGTGGTCATGAAGCGCGGCAGCAAGGGCGCAAACGTGTTCCAGCTGCAGAGCTTCCTGGTGGATAAGGGCTATCTGGAAGCCACCATCGACGGAAAATCCAGCGTGGACGGCAAGTTTGGCCCCGGTACGGCAGTCGCCGTGATGAAGTACCAGAAGGCCAAAGGTATGGAAAAGGTGGACGGCATCGTGGGCGCGGATACCTACGCCAAGCTGAAGGAAGACGGCCTGCTCAGCTATCCCACCAAATAATCGTTTCAACTTTTGACAAAGTCCGGGGCTTATGCCCCGGATTTTTTTCAGCGTCATATTTTGCCGGAATAGCGCGATCGATCGCGGCGGAAACTAACCTCCGGACAGGAGGGATTTGCATGAAAAAGCCGCAAAAATGGACGGCGTTTGGGCTGCTTATGCTGCTTGCCGTGGCGCTGCTGACCGGGTGCGCCTGGCAGGGGGACGCGGAAACCGGGCCGGAAAAACTGGACGCGCCCATGGAAAATCAGAGATCGGCGGAAAAGCCGCCTCTGCCGGACAAGCTGAAAACCAATGAGTCGGGGATTCCCATTTTGCAGGTGTATCAGGTGGACGAGGAGCAGACCGCCGAAATGGACCTGGAAACCTATTTGCAGGGCGTGCTGGCGGGGGAAATGAAAAACGACTGGCCCCTGGAAGCGCTGAAAGCCCAGGCCATCTTAGCCCGCACCTTCGTGCTGAAATTCTGCACGGAAAAGGAAAGCAAGTACCAGGGCGCGGACATTTCCACCGACATCGAGGAAGCCCAGGCCTATGACGCCACCGGCGTCAACGAGCGCATCGAGCAGGCCGTGCGGGAAACCAGGGGCATGGTGCTGTCCTACCACGGCGAACTGCCTTACGCATGGTTCCATGCCCATTCCGGCGGCGTTACCGAGCGCGCCGTGGAAGGGCTGCATTACGAAAAGGAGGAACCGGGCTACACCAAGGTGGCCCAGGGCCGGGAAAGCAGCCTGGCCCCGGACGACGTGAAGGAATGGAGCGCCCGGTTTTCTGAGGAAGAGTTTCTGGCGGCGGCCCAAAAGGCTGGCTGGCAGGGCAGCGGCAGCCTGGAATCCCTGGAAATCGGCCAGAAGGGCGAAAGCGGCCGCGCCGTGACCCTGCGGATCAACGGGGAAACTGTATCCGCGCCGGAGCTTCGCTTGGCCCTGGACGCCACCAAAATGCGCTCCACCCTGCTGACCGAGCTGAAAGCCGAAAACGGCGCTATATTCATGTCCGGCAAGGGCTACGGCCACGGCGTGGGTATGCCCCAGTGGGGCGCTTACGGCCTGGCCGAGGAAGGCAAAACGGCGGAGGAAATCGTGCACGCCTATTTCCGGGACGTGACGGTGGAAACGCTGTGGTGAAATGGGACCCTCTGGGGTTTTACCCCAGACCCCACCAGGGAGGTGACCTCCCTGGACCCACGCTTGCGGAAAATACAAATAAATTTTTTGAATAATGGTTAAATAAATTTAACGTTCAAAGAGGAAAAAGAATGTGAATGTTCGTGCTACAAATGAAAACCCTCTTGATTGGCCCGTATCCGATATCTGCTAAAGCTGGGCATTTTCGCCGCACTGATGGTGATAGCGGGCGATATGCTTCTGGGCTGGGGTGTGCACGAAACCAAATCAGGCATGGAAGGCTTTCTTTGCATGTACCTTGTACCTGCCAGACAGCACGATTTTCTGGTCGTCAGCAAAGAAATGGCGTTGTGGATCGCCATGATGTAGTGGTGGGTATTTATCACTGATAACTGTTATGCTATGAAGGGTGATTTAAGATGTCACCTAATCATAGCATAGCTGGAATGGCTCATCTGTGGCGGATGGCTTCGCAGCTATGCGAAACCCACAGCATGGCCTTGATAGGCCGATTATACCACAGGAGGGTCGAAAAATGAATAGCATCTTTGAGCAAATGGGCGGAAACTATACCCAGGTAGGCGATTATCTGATTCCAGACCTATCTTTACCAGACGTCTTGTATGAGCCTATCGGTAAGTATGGCAGGATGCGCCATGCATATCTGAAGGAACATCACCCGGGTTTGTATAGTCACCTGATCCTGTCGGGAAAGTTGTATAAACACTTAGCTGAAGTTGAACGCACCTGCCAAGAACGGCTGGAGACCATGATCTCGCAGATGGCAAAACAGCAAGGCGTCACAGAGGAACTGAAAGCCAGAGATCAGCTTGGCTGGGTAGGCCGAATGAATGAAATCCAGCACAGTGCGGAAGAGATCATCCTCGCAGAGATCGTGTATGAATAACATATGCAGGGCGGCTCGATAATTAACCGAGCCGCCCTGTCAATTTTTTCAGAAGTCGAATGATTATTATCTATTTCGACTGTTATTTGCTATTTTGCAATAAGCCGTTTCAAGCATACCAATGTTCAGAGCTGCGAAGAGCAAAAGATACACAGGCATGACGCCGATGCCGATTCGCTGCTGAATGTGTCCAAACACCATGGGCATCAGGGTGCTGCCGATATAAGCGGATGCCATTTGCAATCCAATGACGGCTGCGCTGTGACGTTTGCCGAAGTTGGCAGGCGCCATGTGCTGAATAGCCGGATAGATCGGCCCCATTCCCGTGCCAATGACCACGAAGCCGATGGCCGCAACGATATATCCCCGGATCGGCAGAAGCACCAGCAGGATGCCAAGAAGCTCCACTGCGATCCCGATGCGGATCAAAAGTCTGTCGCCCAGCTTGTTGGAGATGAATCCCGAAATCAACCGGCCCAGCATCAGCCCGCCGAAGATCAGCGCCCCGAAGGCAGCCACGGTTTCTGCACTCAAGCCTTCCTTTGTGCCTGCAAAATAGCTGGGTGTCCACAGGAAGCAGGTGGCCTCCCCGGCACAGTAAGCAAAGAAGGCGATCAGCGTCAGCACCACGCCAGGCACGCGGAGCGTTTCCCTGATCCCGGCGCTGTCGCGGTTTTCTTCCTCCGCCTGGCTTTCATTCTGCTTCCACAGCGGCAACGATAGTACACATACCAGCAGGATACCCATCTGGATATAGGACGTCCACTGGTAGCCTTGATTCCACTTGGCCGCCTTCAGCGCCAGGGACATGATATACGGGCTGATCACTGCGCCGACACCATAAAAGCAGTGCAGGAAGTTCATCACAGAGGACGGATAATGATTGGCCACGTAATGATTCACCGCTGCGTCGATGGAGCCAGCGCCCAGGCCATAAGGAACGGCGAACAGGAATAAAAGCCAATACTGCCCGGAAACGGAAAATCCCAGCAGCCCCAGCACTGTGAGCCCGATAGAGACGATCACGATCCATTTTGTATGAAACCTACGGATCAACCGTGGGCTAAGTAAAGCGGAAATCACCGTCATGCAGGAAATGGTCATGGACACATATCCGGCATAGGAGGAAGGCACACCGAAGTCAAGCTGCATCGTGGGCCAGCCGGAGCCCAGCAGGGAATCCGGGAGACCAAGACTGATGAAAATCAGATAAATGACTGCCAATAATAACAAGCCCATCAAGACATCCTCCTGCTCAAACTGATTGACGAATCAGATTTTATCGGATAAAATGATCGGTGTATAGAAGTTTATTGGCAAAATTCAATGATTTTATAGGATTATATCGTCATTTCAGGAGAACGATCATGGGACTAACAAAGTCAGTTGACAAGGTGGACGAGAACGGGCGGGAAATCCTGACCTACGGTACGGAAGATTTTCCTATTGCGTTTTTTGACGATGACTTGACTAAAGTAGCTGTTCCGCCGCATTGGCACGATGAATTTGAGATCGTGCTTATCACGACAGGAAAAGTGCGTGTTCGCATTGCCGGTAAGGAAATCCTGCTCTCCGCCGGAGAAGGGTATTTTGCCAACAGCGGCATTTTGCACGCTGCCAATCTCCTGTCCAAGGAAGGCCATCAGCACGCCATGGTTTTTAGCCCCAAAATCATCTCTATGGGAGCTGATCTGATATGGAAGCAGTATGTTGCGCCTTTTCTGAATAACCCGCGGCTTCCCTTTATTCGACTTACGCCGTCCGTTCCCTGGCAAAGGGAGATTCTGAACTGGGCTGAGAGCGCCTGGCAGTATGGCGCATATGAAAAAAAGGATTATCCCATTTATGTCCGTCATTTTTTGAGCAAGTCTTTTTCCCTGATTGCAGGCCAGGCGGAAGCGATAGACAGCGAATCCCCTTATACAGACAAATACCAAAGAGACGAGCTTCGCGTCAAAAAAGCGCTTTGCTTTATTGAAATGAACTATGGTACGGGCATTACCCTGGACGAGATCGCTTCCAGCGCAGCGATCAGCGCCAGCACCTGTCTGCGCCTGTTCCGTATTGTATTGGGTGTAACGCCCATCCAGTATGTTATGGCATACCGCCTTCAGAAGGCGATTGAAGAATTGAACCGTCCCGGAGACAGAACAATCGCCGAAATCGCTTATGCCTGCGGCTTTACGGATGCGAGCTATTTTGACCGATGCTTTTCAAGAGCATACGGTATGTCTCCATCCAATTATATGCTTGATCTTCAAACCCGGCAGGAAGAATAGCTTTGTGTCATTCATCGCTGTTGCTGTCTTTATCTCTCTTTTTGGCGGGCATCATATTGTTTCCTGCACGACGCTCCACAGAAATCCTGATCCTTGCGCTTGGCAACAAACACCTTGGCGCAGTTCCGGCAAATGCGGAGTGGGTTTTCATCGTCCGCCAGCATGAAGCTGAACATGAGCTGGATGCCCAGCAGCAGGGAATGGAAATCCCACACGATGGTGGGCTTGTCGTAGAGGGCGATATGATAGGTGGGCGTATTCCCATCCAGGGTCGCCATGGCTTGTTGATAGATATTCCGCTGATCCGGGCTGAGCTTCTCGTAGTCCATATAATACAGGATCGCCGTAGTCAGGATGAATGCCCAATCTTTGAATTGATCCCTTCAGCCAGTCATAACGTTCCGCATAGCTACGCTGAAAGCTCATGTTCACCGCCATGGGCTGATCACGCATGGTCATAGCCAAGGCCATCATGTCCTTGTCACCCGACAGATTCCACATGGATTCTATCCCGCGCTTGGCGATTTCCGGCTTCTCAAAGGGGAAGAACAGCGCCAGATAGTCCAGCGTGTTCATGGTTTCATCCTTGAAGAAGCGGTTTTTTAGCAGATAGACCGCCTCATAGTCCATGAATTGTACCGTAGTGGGCAGGGCGGTCATCAGGCCAAACAGGCCGTACTTGATGGCAAAGCAGTGGATGGCTTTCTGGATTTCCGCATCCGGCTTTTTGCTCATGCCCATCCTGCCGATGTTCAAGGCGTCCAGTACCAGCGATTCTGCATCCGCCAGGGGATCATAAATGATGGGCTTGGCATCGGCGGCAGGAGTGAGATACAAAATCCCCTTGCCATCTTTCTTCCATTCATAATCGCTGTATCGCACCCATTGGGCGCTGGCTTGCTCAAAATATTGTTTCATTTGCGTTTCTCCGAGAAACCATAGGTTTTTTTCTTCTTGTATTTATCCCGTTTATCTCCAAAAACGGGAATTTAACTGCCATACACAATATTGAAATCTGCTCCGCCATTGAGCTTGTCAAGCAATTCCAATAAACCGTGCTGTCCGTGTGCTGTCATCCATACATAGAGTTCATGCTTCGCATTCAGATAACGGAAACGCCTGTCCTCCACTTCCCCCGCATAGAACTCTGCCGGGGTGTCCATATCCTCAAGCGCGATCGTGTTTTTTCCGTTGTCGGTCTGTGCGACCCATTGCTCTTCACTATAGTTCTCCCGGTAGTCATTCTGTAAAGCAAGCCCTTCATCGAACCACGTCGGAATTGCTTTTTGTGCTTTGGCGGAAAGACGCGAACGCAGTTCCACATGGGTGATTTCATGTGCCAGAATGTCGAGTTCGAGATACTCATCAGATATACATATGTAATATGCCTCGGCAGGGAAAGAAATAATAACAGTGCCGTGATCTTCTCCGAGTTTCCGGGTCTGCTTCCCGTCATCACAGATGATGAAGGTCGTCTCATCCTGAAAATGCAGATCACCGAAAAATATCCTGACACGGTCCTTGGCCTGCTCGATCATCTCAAGAAGCTCTTGCCGGTTTCCTGCATAATTTCTGTTGATGTAAACGTGAGAAGCGATTTCCGTAAATGCGGATCGGTACGGAACAGTTATCAGATAGCCGAACTGGGTAAACTGAAACATAGCCCCAACAACCGCTACGAGTATAAGTAATATGGCGGTGAACAGTAAAACTCTCTTTTTCGTTGCTCTCATTTCTTCTTCACATCCCGGTAAACCAAATCTACATAAGCAATATGTTGATTACAGTCATATCGTCGTTCTGTTTTTGGATTTCCTTTAATTCCTCTTCCGTGAATTGCTTTTTCAACTTTCCTCCGCACACAGGGCATTTCTTTTCCGACAGGTCACATTTTTTCCCGCAGTCTATGCAGATCTTATACATAAACACTTGCCTCCCGGGGTTTATCCGCCTATCAATGAAACCAGAAACCAGACTCCAAATGCAACTGCAGCGGCAGCGGCCAAAGCGATCAGGAACAGAAATGGCTTCGGCAGGCTGCTTTCTCTGTCTCCACGCTTGAATTTATACAGCAAACCTGAAGCATGAAGGAAAACCATCACCACCGAGACATATACAAACACCTGGCAGTAAAGAAAAACGACTTCAGTCAGCTGGTTGAAAGAACGGATACCCAATAGTTCGAGGATCATCAGCACAATCAGCGCGCAGACACCCAGCAGGCTTTCCGTCGTGATGTTTTTCAAAATCGTTGTTTTTTCTGTTTCTGCATAATCAGACATTCTACTGGCGACTTCTTTTGCTTCTTCATTCATTTTCTCGCTTTTCCTTTCTCCTTCGATCAATTCCGGAATACTGACACCGTATAGTTCGGCAATTGCAAGCAGCAGACTGATGTCGGGCATATTCGTTCCTGTCTCCCAACGGGACACCGTCCGATTGGAAACGCCTAACTGTTCCGCTGCTTGCTCCTGCGTCAAGTTCTTTTCCTTCCTGAGTGTTTTCAGGAACGCGCCGATCTTAATCTGATCCACCTGGATTTTCCTCCTTTCGTAGTCAGTTTAACGCCAGTCTAATCATTTGGACACGACACAAAGCGAGAAAATGCCGCATTCCATCGATTAGACATCATTGTCTATGCTGCTTTTTCAAAACAGCACATCCTGAAATAACCTCTTTCAGTATATCATATTTCCACTGTTTTTGCTTTCCTTTTCTCGCTGAAAGCCTCTTTTTCTTTTGCCAGAAAATCCCGCTCCCGGCTTGTCAGTGGCTCTCCCGCTGCGTCCATCTCTGTCAATGCACGCCGGATTTTCTTCCGAATCCGATTCAAGGAGGTATTGCGGATTTTGCGGATATTTCGATCTGTCTGCTTGCGCCAGGAGGCGATCTTCATGGTGCTCCATCGTTCGATCACATATAGAAACAGTAATTCCTTCCGATCATCCGGCAATTCCGCCAGCGGCGTGATCAGGTATTCCTGGGGCACCAGCTCATGCAGGTCATAGACGCAGCAATAGATCGTGTCCAGGAAATCACCCTTCCGATTCTGCCGGGCCAGCACACCGTTCAGGGCAGCGGGGAAAGCATACCCGTCCGGGATCATGTTGTGCTCCAGGGGCGGCGTCTTATTGCCTCGTAAGATTTCGTGGTATCGCTCCCGCCGCTCCCGGTTGGCGTCCAGCCGATCCCAATTCTTCACGACCTCCCGGAAATCCGCTTCCGTGCGGGCCGCTTCTTCCAGGCGGGTCAAGGCTTCCCGCTCCATGTCCCGTTTCAGCTTTTTGACAGGAGGCGGATCATCGGTATCCGGGCCGAACAGAAAACCATCGTCATAGGTCAATCCCTGCTCCGCCTCCGGGATTTCCCATTCCTTATCCCAATTTCTCCTCTGCCTGGACACTGATCCCACCTCCTTCCAAGAGATTTCCAGGAAAAATTCAGTTTCTTTTGAAAAACAGTTCCGCAAAACCCCCTGATTTTCTCCTGTATACGAGGGGGTATATTCTGCTGGATGCAGATGTGCTTCCGTACATCTCTATTATAAAAGGGAACAAATGTTTGTAAATAGAGAATTTGGCAATAATTTATTACAAAAGTATTAAATCTGAAAAGTGTTCAAAAACAGTTCCGCAAACCCACCTTGTTTTCTCCTATAGGTGAGAGGGTATTTTCTGCCTCCGCAGGGAAATGATTGCAAAACAAAAAGCAGCTCCTATGTATGAATTGGGCTGCCCTTTGCTATTACATTATTCGGAACATTTATAGCATTTTATCGATCAGCTGAAAAATGACGGTTTGCTGCTCCTCGTTCAGTCTGTCCCATCGGTTCAGCATTTCTCTTTGCTTCGGCGTTAAGGCAACAGGCGCATCATCTGCAGCAAACAACTGTGAAAGCGTGATGCCGAATGCCTCGCATATCTTCTCCAGGGAAGGAACCGTTGGAATCATGCTTTTTCGATACCACGATGAAATGGTGGATTGCGGCAGGCCAGAGCGTTCAGCAAGCTGATACTCCGTCCAACCGCGGGCCTGCCGATATGCAGTAATGGTGGACAGAATATCCTTCATCCCGCATCTCCTCCTACTTGCTTTCTTCGTAGATTATACTTCGCTTTATCGTTGCAATTTAATCATTTGAATCGTATAATTAAAACGATAAACGCAAGTAATTGAAACGAATCTCCGAAGGATTAGAGGAAGATGAAATGCCAAGCTGCTTCTTTATTGGTCACCGGGAAACGGATGCTGCGCTGCTTCCGAAAATAAAAGCCGCTGCTGAATACTTGATCCAGCAGCAGGTTTCCGATTTTTATGTGGGGATGTATGGTAACTTTGACAGGCTGGCAGGGGAAGCTGTCATTCAACTGAAACATGAATATCCTGGTGTGCGCTTATTCCTCGTCCTTCCTTATCATCCCGCTGACCGACCCATAGAAGCGCCGCCAGGATATGACGGCACATTCTATCCTGACGGCATGGAGGCAGTATCCCGGAGATATGCCATTGCTAAAGCAAATCGAATGATGATTGATAGCTGCGATTGGCTGATTGCTTATGTGACGCATACAGTCAGCAATGCGCACAATTTAATGGAATACGCCTTACGGCGGCAGAAGCAGGGCTTGATCCAGGTTATCAATTTGGGCGATGGCAAGGAATAAGCGAATGAAGGGGCGTTGCATATTCGCTTGAAAACGCTGAAAAATACATATTGACAATCATCAATGTAAGGTGTATTATCATATCGACATCAATCAATGTGAGGTGTTGACATGGAACTGTCTCAAGTCTCTTTGATTTGTAAATCACTGTCCGATCCCAACCGGCTTCAGATCGTACAGCTGTTGACCAGCGGGGAAAAATGCGGCTGTGAATTGCTGGAGCAGCTGCAAATCGGCCAGCCCACGCTGTCCCACCACATGAAGGTACTCTGCGAATGCGGGCTGATCTCCACTCGCAAGGAAGCCAAGTGGAGCCACTATTCTCTGAACTGTGATCAGTGGACAACCTTCCGGGATTATATCGAGTCTATCCGCTGTACCTGTTCCACAGATAACAAGGAAAAGGTCGGGTGTTGCTGCACATGATCTGGAGTTTTATTCAGGATGAAGTGCTGGGGATGAAATGGCTAAATCGAATGATCGGGTCCCTGCTTTCCACACTGGGAATGGATGCGGACAGCAGGATCACAGGCAGCATACAGTTTTTCCTGTATGACACCGTGAAAATCATGGTGCTGCTGGGCGTCCTGATTCTGCTGATCTCCTATATCCAGAGCTATTTCCCGCCAGAACGCAGCCGGAAAATCCTTGGACGGTTTCATGGCCTCGGCGCGAACATCATCGGAGCCCTGCTTGGAACTGTCACGCCCTTCTGCTCCTGCTCATCCATCCCGCTATTCATTGGCTTTACCAGCGCGGGACTGCCGCTGGGCGTGACGTTCTCCTTCTTGATCTCATCACCCATGGTTGACCTGGGATCGCTGATCTTGCTGATGAGTATTTTGGGTTGGAAGGTTGCCGTCGTTTATGTCCTGCTTGGCTTGGTCATTGCAGTGGCTGGTGGGACACTGATCGAGAAATTGCATTTGGAAAACGAGGTTGAAGGCTTTATCCGAAACGCCAAAGCGATTGATATGCCACAGGATAAACTCCATTTTCAGGATCGGATAAAGTATGCCTGGGAGCAGGTAAAGGAAACAGCCAAGAAGGTATTGCCCTATGTGCTGATTGGCGTGGGGATCGGGGCTATCATCCATAACTGGATACCCGAAGAATGGGTGATCACTGCCTTGGGCAGCAATAATCCCTTCGGGGTGATTATCGCTACCATCATAAGTGCTCCCATGTATGCGGATATCTTTGGCACCATTCCCATCGCGGAAGCATTGCTGGGAAAGGGTGCGCTGCTGGGCGTGGTGCTGGCCTTTATGATGGCGGTTACCACATTGTCTCTCCCCAGCATGGTCATGCTGCGTAAGGCAGTAAAGCCCAAACTGCTGGGGATTTTCATTGGCATCTGCGCCGTGGGGATCATCCTTGTCGGCTACATATTCAATTTTATTCAGCCTTGGCTGATGTAAGAGGAGGAAATCACAATGTTCGGTATCGGAAAGAAAAAGGAAGAAGAAAAGAAGCCTGCTTGCTGCTGCAATGTACCCGCTGAACCTGAACAAGCGGAAGCCTGCTGCTGTGGCGGCGCAGCCAAAGCAGATAATACCTGCTGTACGGAGGGAAAGATGACCGTGAAGGTGCTTGGTTCCGGCTGCAAGAGTTGTCACGCCATGCTGGAGAACACGCAGGCTGCCGTAAAGACTATGGGCAAAGAGAACGATATCCAGGTGGAATACGTCACCGACATGGAAAAAATCATGCAGTACGGCGTGATGATTATGCCCGCGCTGGTCATCTGCGGGAAAATCGCGTCTGTCGGAAAGGTTTTGAAGCCTGCCGAGATTCAGAACCTGATTGAAAAATGCTGCTGAGAATCAAAGAAAAAAGTCATACAGACGACAGCCGCTGGCAGTATTCTGTCAGCGGTTTTTCTGTACGCAGCGTTACCCATTAGGGCGGAAACAGCCCTTGAAAAATATGGGCTGGCGAAGCATGAATGTGCAACCTATGGCCTTGGCGGCGCGGCCTGACTGAAAGGGGTAACGCCAGCAGGTGTTGTGTTTTTTCTTTCTGGACTTGTCGTTGATTTTTTATGTTTTTGGGAAAATCGATCATAATTACTATGGGAGGAAACGATCTGCCTTTTCGGGCCGGATCACAGTCTCCCGGACTATTTCACGGACTGAAAAAGAAAATTTTTGATTCTTTCCAAAAACAGTTCCGCAAAACCCCTCTATTTTCTCCTATAGTTGAGAGGGTATATTCTGCCTTGTCGCAAACAGCAGGCTTTGGGCTTTTCCACATCGGAAAGGCCCTTTTCTTATGCCTTCTCATATCATTCTCACGGATTCCATGAGATTCTCATCAATTCTATGAGAAATCCTGTGAATATCACCATCAAAGAAAGGAGTTTTCCCATGCGTATCCACATCAGAAGTCCTCCTGCTACTGTCAATCCCGGTTTCCTACAACTGAATAAGAAAATTCAAGAGGAGAATATGCTATGAACACCATATTTCTTGAATCTTTTGCGATCCGCGTACAGATCGCTGAACGTAAATCCCATACCCACCATAACGAAAATCATCAAATCATAAAAGGAGTTGTATTTCTATTTATATCCAACAGGAATCCCAGGGCACCAGCGATAAGATCATCGTGAGAAGAATCGGAGGGACGAAATACAAGGTGCGTATCATGTTTAATGAAGAAGGCCAGGAAACCATGCAGGACAAGGTGCTGCGTATGATCGAAAACGACCTGGAATTTACAGAAAAAGCGGCTGAAACCGGCTTCCAAAAAGATTTGGACTATGGTACAATGATCGTGCCACAGATGAGCCGTCCAGCCTGAAAGGAGTTCGCACATGAACATCAGGCAGACGGAACCGAGGATCACTGCGCTTTACGAGCGTCTTTCCCGTGACGACGAATTGCAGGGCGACAGTAATTCGATCCGAAATCAAAAAATTTTCCTGGAGAACTATGCGAAGGAGCATGGTTTTGATAATTGTGTCCATTATACGGATGACGGCTGGTCGGGCGGCAATTTTGAACGCCCCGCCTGGAAGCAGCTGATCCGGGACGTTGAAGCGGAAAAGGTCGGCGCTGTGATCGTAAAAGACATGAGCCGCGTGGGCCGCGAATACCTGCAAACGGGATATTATACAGAGGTCGTTTTCCGGCAGCATGACGTCCATTTCATCGCTATCGGCAATAACATCGACAGCGACGATCAGAGCACCACGGATATTGCCCCGTTTTTCAACATCATGAGCGAGTTTTATCTCCGCGACATGAGCAAGAAGCAGCGGGCCGCCTACAAAGCCCGCGGTCTGGCCGGAAAGCCTACCACGAATCAGGCCATTTACGGCTACAGGAAAGACCCGGAGGACAAGCATCATTGGCTGATCGACGAAGAAGCGGCGGAGATTGTTCGCCGCATTTTCCAAATGGCTGTCAATGGGGACGGGCCCGGCGTGATCGCTTCCAAGCTGCGGGATAGTCAGGTGGAGACACCCAGCTATTACGAAACCACCCATGGCATCTGCAATCGGTCAGGCCGCACGGATATGACCCGCCCTTATGACTGGTGCCCATGCACCGTGACTAACATCCTTTCCAGGCCGGAGTACATGGGTCACACGGTCAATTTCCGCAGCTCTCGTGAATCGTACAAATCCAAGAAGGTCATTCGTTTCCCGGAAGAGGATTGGGTCATCATTGAGAATACCCACGACGCCATCATTGATCCCGAAACCTGGAAGCTGGCGCAATACACCCGACGCACCATTCATCGTGTGGACAAGACGGGCGTATCCAATCCCTTCACCGGTCTGGTCTATTGCGCCGACTGCGGGGCCAAGATGTATAATCATCGGATGCAGCCCGATCCCAAGAAGCCGGGCGGCGTTGATCCCGAAACAGGGCTGTATCCCTACGACCATTACGACTGCTCCACCTACACCCTGACCATGAATCGGGTGGACAACGGCTGTAGAGCGCATTACATTTCCACTAAGGCGCTGCGGGCGTTGGTGCTGGAAACGATCCGGCTGACCAGCCGATATGCCATTGAACACCCGGAGGAATTTTCTCAAAAGGTGCGGGAGGCGTCGGAGATCAAGCAGAACAAGGCGGCAAAGGAACTGAAAAAGAAAATCGCCCAGGCGAAGAAGCGCAGCGTGGAATTGGATAGCGTTATCAAAAAGCTGTACGAATCCTACGCCATGGGGATGATCACGGAAAGCCGCTTTGCGACGTTGATTGCGGAGTATGAGAAGGAGCAGGCAGAGGTCAACGCCCTGATCGGCATGGAGCAAACACAGCTTGATACTTATGAAGCCGATAATCAGCGGGTGGATCAGTTCATGGCGCTGGCGAAGAAATACACCGATTTTACAGAGCTGACGCCGCAGATGATCTATGAATTTATAGACAGGATCATCGTTCACGCCCCGGAAAAGATCGACGGGGAGCGGGTGCAGGAAGTGGAAATCCGGCTTCAGTATATTGGCAAATTCGATACGCCTCTGCCCGATCCTACACCGGAAGAATTGGAGGTGGAAGAGAAACGGCGCAAGCGCAGGGAGATCAATCGCCGGTATAACGAAAAGAAGAAAGCCAAGAAACTGGCGGCAGCACAGCAGGAAAGCGTGGAAGACGCCATGGCAAAAGCCGATGATTCCATGCCTTCGGAAAACGATGAACAAAAAACCGCATAACACTAGGAAGGGCGGTCAATCAGCCGCCCTCCCATCTTTGACGGTACACGCTTGTGTGCCGTTTTTCTTTACCTATTTTTCAACAATCCCGCCCCGGAGGTCACGAAGGAAGAAAGGATAAAAACGATATGATCACTGATTACAACACACCCAATCATCCCGTCATCATTGGCCTTGATCATGGCTTTGGGAACGTCAAAACGGCCCATACCTGCTTCCAGGCTGGTGTGAGCAAGCATGAGAAAGAACCTACGTTCAAGAGCAGTATGCTGTTCTATGATGGCTGGTACTACACCATCGGTGAGGAGCATAAGGAGTTCATTGCCAACAAAATCAACGACCAGGATTACTTCATCCTGACCCTGGCGGGCATCGCGTCCGAGCTGGCCTTCTATGGGCGGCAATCTGCGGATGTTCATCTGGCTGTGGGCCTGCCCCTGACCTGGGTGGCAGAGCAGAAAGACGATTTCAAAAAGTATCTCATGCAACGCGATCCTCGTGAGGAGATCATGTTCACCTTCAAGGGAAAGGAATACCGCATCCACATCACCGGCGTGGATGTATTTCCCCAGGGCTTTGCTGCTATCGTCAGCCATCTGTCTGATTTCAAGGGCGTCAATATGCTGTGCGACATCGGCAACGGCACTATGAATGTTATGACGATCATCAATGGGCGGCCCATCTCCAGCAAATGCTTTACGGAAAAATATGGCACCCATCAATGCACGCTGCTGATCCGGGAGCGCCTGATGCAGAAACATCATGTGACCGTGGACGATGCTGTGATCGAAGAAGTGCTGCGCACCGGGGCCGTCGATATTGGAAAGCCCTACCTGGAAACGATCATCGAGGCAGCGAAAGAATACACCGAAGGCATCCTGCGCCGTCTGCGGGAGCATGAATACAATCCGGCTTTGATGCGGCTGTATATCGTGGGAGGCGGCGGGTGTCTTTTGAAGAATTTTGCCGATCTTGACGCAGACAGGGTGACAATCAACGAGGACATCTGTGCTACCGCCAAGGGCTATGAGTACATGGCAAATGCCCGGATGCGGAAAGCAGGATGAGAATGAAAAGGGTCGTCAATACCAACATTCGCTTCGACCTGAATCGGGAAGATGATCGGAAAGCATATGAATACCTGCGGCACATGGATCGGACAAAATTTAAATCCTACACCCGCGCCGTGGTCGCCGCCCTCAATGATTTCTTTTCCCGTCAGGGAAAAATGCAGGCTGATCCCTTCCTGGAAACCAGGGAGAAGGAAGATCGCTTTCTACGGCAGGTGCTGGATACAATCAAGGATGGCATCAATGAGAGCATGAGCACCATCCAGCTTACGGTTCCTGCACCGCCTGTCCAGCCCGAAGAGAAGCCGGACGATAGCGGTACAGACCAAGAGAATTATGAGATCGCGGAGGCATTTTTGAAGGACATGGGCCTTTGATGTCTTCTGTCAATCGGTGGGCGATTTACTGTCACTTTTTCGGATTGGCAGTAAATCCCCGCTTTTTTCTGCCAATCTTTACGACGAAAGGAGCGTGTTTTTCTGCCAATACATATACGATTTACTGTCACTTTTCCAGCCCCAACGGAACGGGGAACGGCCTGTTTTGGGTATCCACCGGGCCAGGCCCCACGAAGTTTCCGGGGAACAAGCTAAAGGTCACGATAAGTGCGCACTTCTATACAGGTGTCCCACCTGTATCTTCGCGCGCTCTGCGAGGCCGCCTGTCAGACCGCATCCGAATGCGGCAGACAGGCCGGAGGGGAAGATGCTTTCGGTGTGCCCACCGGCATCTTCCCCTCCCTCCAAGGGCTGCGGCCCTTGCGCCGCTTTGCGGCTATCCCATGAGTAAGTACGACGAGAGAGGAACGACGAAAGAAAACGACAAGGAGGAAACTGACGATGAAGAAAACGAAAGACGAATTACAGAACGAACTGACCGACGCCCAGCGGCAGCGTGATCAGGAGCAGCACCGGCTGCAACGGGCAGAGAACCGCAAGGAATATCTTGAAGCCACGTCCAGGAGACAGCGGAATCACAGGCTGATCACCAGAGGGGCGGCGATGGAGAGCGTGTTCCCGGACATCAAGCCCCTGACGGAGCGGGAGTTTTATGAAATGGTAGAGCAGCTTTCGGAACTACCTGATGTTTTCCCGATCCTTGAGGAGGCCGTCTCCCGGCATAACGCTCAAGAGAAGATGGAGGCTGGATAATGGCGCTATATCATTTCCATGTGGAGCAGATTAAGCGCAGCGCGGGCCAAAGCGTTATTGCCGCTGCCGCCTACCGGGCAGGCGAAAAACTGTACAGCGAATACTACGGCGAGACCAACGATTTCACCCGGAAGGGCGGCGTGCTGCATACGGAAATCCTGCTGCCGCCCAATGCTCCCCGGTCATACGCTGACAGACAAACTCTGTGGAACGCTGTGGAGAAAGCGGAGAAAAACAAGAAGGCGCAGCTGGCGTACAGCTTCGACATTGCCTTGCAAAATGAATTGACGATGGAAGAAAATATTGCCTTGGCCCGGCGTTTTGTGCAGGAGAATTTTGTAAGCAGGGGCATGATCGCCGATCTCGCCGTCCATGAGCCGGACAAAGAAAACGGCATCCCCAATCCGCACTTTCATGTGCTGACCACCATGCGGCCCCTCAATCCTGATGGCAGTTGGGGCAACAAGCAGCGCCGGGATTATGCTTTGGATGAAAACGGCGAGCGCATCCGGGATGAGAAGGGCGAGTATGTGTTCAACGCCGTTCACACCACCGATTGGCATGAGCCGGAAACGCTGGAACATTGGCGGGAAGCCTGGTGCCGGATGGTGAATGCCGAGTTTGAGCGGAAGGGCCTTGATACACGCATCGACCACCGCAGCTACGAGGCCCAGGGCATTGAGCAAATCCCCACGGTGCATGAAGGGCCGCTGGTGCAGCAGATGGAGAAGCGAGGCATCCGCACACAAAAAGGCGATCTGAACCGTTGGATCAAGGCCACCAACCGCCTGATTGCTACTATCAAAAAGAAGCTGAAATCCCTGGTGGAATGGATCGCCGCTGTGAAGGAAGAGCTGGCAAAAGCCAAGGAGCCTGATCTTGC
>JAFSKN010000059.1 GCA_017448975.1 Clostridia bacterium | reverse complement strand
TGATCTCCTTCACAATAGCGAGGCCCAGGCCCGCGCCGCTTTGTTTCTGTCCCTCCGCACGGTAGAAGCGCTCAAACAGGTGGGGCAAATCATTTTCTGATACCCCGCCGCCGTTATCTTCGACGGTGCAGTAAAACGCCCGTTCAGTCTGCTCCAGGCGGACGGTGATTTTCCCGTTTTCCGCCGTATGCTCGCAGGCGTTTTTCAGCAGGTTCAAAAAAGCTTCGGACAGCCATTTTTCATCGCAGCGGATCACGGCGTCGCCATCCAGGACGATTTCTTTTTCCGGCCACAGCGGCTGAAGCCGGTTCCAGACCTCCTGAATCAAAGGCCGAATGGGATGTTCGGCAAAAGAGAAATCATACCCGTCCGCGCACAGCTTTTCCAGCCGCAGCAGGCTGCCGATCAGCGTTTCCATCCGTTCGATCTGGCTGATTTCCTGCGCCATGTGAAGGCTTTCGTCCATTTCCACGAACAGCCGCAGGGAGGCAAGCGGCGTTTTGAGCTGATGAGAAATATCCGCGGTCAGATCGCTGGTGCGCCGGGCCTCCTGTTGATACCGTTCTTTCTCCACCTCAATGCGGTTTTCCATTTCGGCGGCGGCATTCTCCAGCGGGGCTACCGCATCTTCCTTCAAGGAATAGGAAAGCGGCTTTCCGATGCCCGTCAGATAATCCTCCATCTGCTCCGCCAATCGTTCCATCCGTTTTTTCTGCATCAGCAGGCGGACCGCCAACACAGCCGCGATGACCGCCAGCACCCCGCTGATCACATATCCGACCATTGATACCCCACTCCCCGCACGGTGCGGATGTGATCCGCGCCTACCTTTTCCCGAAGCCTGCTCATGTGAACGGACAGGGTGTTGTCGTCAATGAATTTTCCTCCGTCGTCCCACAGCACCTCAAGCAGTCGATTTCTGGGCACCACGGTTTTGCTTTCCAGCAGCATCGTGAGGATTTTATATTCCGTCAAAGTCAGCGGCAGCGCCTCTCCGTTTTTCTGCACCTGCATCCGCTCTTCGTCCAGGTCAAATCCGGTGCGGGAAAGGGCGGCCTTTTTCGGCTGGCTGCCGCGCAGCAGCACACGCACCCGGCTCAACAATTCCTGCATCCGGAAAGGTTTGGTGACGTAATCGTTGCCGCCGGAATCCAGACCTCGCACCACGTCAAATTCTTCATCCTTGGCGGTCAGGAATAGTATGGGCCGGGTTTCTCCCTGCGCCCGCCATTCGCGGCACAGACTCACCCCGTCGCCGTCCGGCAATCCCACGTCCATGACGATTCCCTGTACGGAACCATCCAGTTTCGTCCGTGCTTCCCGTAATGATCCTGCTTCGATCACGCGGTATCCCTCTCTGGAAAATAATTCAACCAATCCGCCCCGCAGGACTGGATCATCTTCAATTAACAGCAGAACAGGATTCATGCGCGCCTCCTATCGAATCTGGCCCAATATATTAGGGTCCTGAATGCGGTCGTCTTCCGCAAGGAACAGCACCTTGGTCAGTATTTCGGCAGTCTGCGGATCGCTGTCCAGGAAGGGCAGGAACAGCCTGCCCCGATGCGAGGAATGCAACGCCACGATTTGCAGCATAGCCCCGCCCTGCTGATGGATCACGCCGCTGCCTAAGTGTACCGTATAATTGGTCCGTTTGCCCTGAATGACGGCGTGATTCTTTTCGATTCGCACATTGGAAACGCTAAACAGCGGCAGCGTACATTCCAGCAGCGCCCGGCGCATTTCGACGGTGGAATGGCTGGCTTCCGGGTCCACGCCGCCCACATAGGCCACGCTGACGGCCAAATCCACGTCCCGCATGACTTCAGAAAAGAGCACGTCGGGCAAGCCGTCGATTTTCAGGGACTTGCCCGTCAGCCGGTCCAGAAAGCCCACGCCTTCGATGGCCGGGGCTTCAATGTCCGCCGGAGTGAACCAATCCGCCTGAGCGTATAGTACGGCCACGATGTTTTCCTGATAGAAGACCTTTTGCAGCCCTGCTTCCATATCGGCCACCCAGCGCCGGGTTTTCAGGGCGGCAGCGGCTTTCTTAGGTTGAATCTGATGGCCCGCGTACCGCGGGGAATCGGTGCGGCCCAGTTCGTCCGCCGTCTTTACGTACAGCTCCCGGAATGCCTGCTTGAAGGGCTGGCGGATTTTTTGATCGAACAGCAGGCCCTGCCAAACATGCCATCCCCCCGCCTTGAACAGGTGGAAGGGGTGGGCAATCTGGACGGATACGCAGGCCCCCCAGGGCAGCGTATTGCCCTCCGCGTCCTTCAATCCTTCCTCACAGGGCAGGCCGAAACGTTCGCCTGATTTGAAGATCAGGCTGTCAACCAGCGTGCGGGCGACGGGATTCTTCCGCAGGGCTTGAAGCTCCGTTCCCGTCAGGAAGATTTCTTCCGTCATGGCGTCCTCCAGGAACGCCCGGGTGCGGCGGTATTGCTCGGTCAATTCCTTTTTGGCTTCCGTCAGGCGCAGGACGGTTTCGTTCTTTTTCAGCCGTGCGGGAATGGATTTCAACCGCTTTCCATCTTTTTCGCACACAACGGCCACGCCCCCGTCCGGGTCGATCTCCAGGCGCAGGCTGACGTCCTCCGCCTGCTGGTTTTCAAACAGCGGCAGGCTGTTTTCCATGAGCCTGCCTTCCATGCGCAGGGTCAGGCGGGTCACGTCCCGGTCGCCGGAATTGGCGGCTAAGTTTTTCAGCGCCATTTCTCCGGCTTTCTTTTCGCTCACGCTGCGCTGTGCCCCGAACTGCTTGCTTTCCTTGATGAACTGCTGAATGAACAGGAAGCGGCGCAGGGCGTCCTCCTCCCCGGAAAGGGGAATGAGGGGATAGGCCATGAGCAGGTCCTTGTTCCGCTTTTCCCTGATCTGGCTTTCCGTTTCTTCCACGGTCAGCCGCCCTAAAGCCGCGTCGGCGTACTTCCTGGCGCGGGTGTGCCGGGTGCCGTCAGTGATGTACTTGGCCGCGCCGTAAAGCTGATCGAAGACTGTTTCGCCCACTGTTTCCCAGGCGGAACGGAACCAGGCCACGTCAAAGGCTCCGGTGTTCAGTTCCTCGGCGGTCAGGGGCGTGAAACGGGCGATCACCGCCTTGCGGGCGTCATCAAAGGTCTCGTTCATGTGGGCGATGAAGTAATAGACGGCGGAAACAAAGCCGGGTACGCGCAGATATTCCCCGATCAGTTCCACCCAGGCAGGGTTATACATGGCTAGTTCAAACAGCCGTTTTTCGGGGATTTTGTATTCCTCCACGATCCTTTTCAGGGAAGGAACGCCGTCCTCCGGCGCGGGGACGCACACGCTCAGGAGATGGCACAGACTGTCCTTCCGGTGAACTTGGTCCATGAACTGACTGATATAGGTGATCCGGGCCAGGTTTTCTTTTCCCAGCGCGGCCAGGATACGGCCCAGCCACATACTTCCCCGAATGTACAGAATGCCGGAAACGCAGGAAGAATAAGGCCCTTCGTTTTCCCCGCGGGTAAGCTCGCTGTTCAGGATGACGGGCAGGACCTTTTCATATACCCTGTCGGCGTACCCAAGCAGCGCCTGATCCGCTTCCGTAAAATCGGCTTGCTTCTTCACCGCCAGAGCCTCCGCCGTTTTCCTGACGTCCCCGCTGCGGTAACGGGCGTACCAGCCCCGGCCCACCGTGCCGCGCACCTCGCCCGATTGCGTATGGACGAACAGAGAAATCTGGGAAAGGGCTTTTATGGCGCGCAGCAAAGCATCCAGCTGGAAAAAGCCGTGGAGCATGGCATGCTCGGTTATAACGCCTGAATAAGCTGCCCGCAGCGCGTCCAGCGCGTCAGGCTCGATCCTGCCATTTTTCCTTCCGTACCGATAGGGTGATATGGCAGCGTAATTGAGCATGCTGTATGCGGTAGAGGTCAGGGTCATGTACCCATGGGACCGATTCTGTACCTGAGCGCGGAAAAGAGGCAGGTACTCCCGTTCATACCGCTGAGCCAGGGCCGAACGGGCATGAAAACAGCGGGGCCATTCCGCGTCCGGCGCGTCCATGAGGAAGAAAAGGAGCCAGCCAAGCTGCTGGCGGTAGGTGACGCACCAGGATGATTTAGGCCCTGTTTTTATCGCGAACCGCGCTTGTGGCACTTCCCGGATCACCCACCGCGCCGCCCGCATGGCGGCGGAAAAGAATGATTCGGAATCAGCGTGGCGCTCGAAAAGATAGGCGCAGATTATGTTCATCTGTTCCCGGTATCGGGCATTTTCCGGCTTGGAAAAGCCTTCGCCGAAAAGCCGGTCCATCAAATCAGTGTCGGGCGACGATTCGGCGTACAAAAGCAGGATCACCCGGGTAAGCCGCTCCGGGCTGCCCAGGGAAGCGTACCATTCCTCCCACGCCGCCGCGCCGGGAAAGTCCTGATAAAGCCAGAAAGGCCGTAAATGACCGTAGCCCCAAAGCTGGTCTTTTTCCGCGCCGCAGGGGTCTTCGCCTATGGGTTCTTCCTTATGCGCTTCGACCAGCGCGTCCAGGGCATGGAAATCAGCCCTCGCCTGAGCACAGGAGGGACAGTCTTTCTTTCCTGACAGCAAGCCCTTGAGCTTGTCGCCTATACCGGAATTGCTTTTGCTGATTTGGGAATCGGGGAACAGGTTCATAAAAGCGTTCTGATACTTTTCGTCCGTATCGAAGAAGGAAAGGTCAGGCTCAAAAACGTCGGCTTCCGAAAACAGCGCGTCCAGGGAGGAGTGCTGGCTTTCTTCCGGGGCAAGGGCCCGCATGGCGCTGTCCCATAAGATTTTTTCCTTGGTATCGTCCGGCTCCCGGCTTTGAAGCAATTCCGCGCAGGCGGGCTTTAGCTGCTTTCGCGCTTCGTCCCCGGCGATGAGCAGCGCCAAATCATAAGCGGCGGAGCGCTTCTGTTCCTGGGAATCGGAAAGCAGGCGGCCCACCGTATCCAGCAGCTTTTCGTCTTCCTGCCGCGCCAGCAGCTTTTCGCAGTATACCCGCACGTCCGCCGCTTTCAGGCGCAGGTGGTTTTCGATTACCTCGAAATCCAGATCGGCTGTCGGGACTTTTTCAGCAATTTCAAAGGCTTTTTTGCGGGTGTCGGCACTCTTGTCGTCCAGAGCGTTCATGAGCGCCGCCCGCTGGGCCGGACGCTTCAGCGGAGTCAGCAGGTTTTCCAGCATGACGTTCCGAAAATACGATTCAACCTGGGGCAGCAGTGTCAGCGCGTCGTCTATCAAATCAGGCTCGCCGGTCATGACCGCCAGGTCGCACAGCGTGGACGCCAATTCACTTCTGCGAAGGGCAGCGCCCCACCAGGGGAAAACGCATGGCGCGAAGCTTCTTTCCTTTCCCTTGAGCGCTGTGTACTGGGCTTTCAAAAGGTCATAAAACCGCCGGGCCTCCGCATGATCGGCAAAGTGAGGCGAAAGGTTCCGCTCCCTGCCCTGAACATTGGCGTCGATAAACGGCTTTCTTGTTACATTGGAAAGAAAACCGGGCAGATAAACCGCCAGGATTTCCTGATCCTCCGGCCATTTTTCCAGCGCCGCCTTGGCCAGAAGGTGAGAAGAAAAACTGTTTTGCAATGCCCTGCCGAAAAAGCCGCACACCAGCGCCTGATGGCGGCTGCCGCCCTTTATGAGCCCATAAGCCCGTTCAACGGCGTTTGGCATATCGGCCACAGCTTCCGACCACAGGCCCATATGGATTTCCATACTGTCCTCCGATTGCAGCATGGTTTCCCGGTTCTCCGGGCTCTCCAGCCCGTTCAGCAGCAAGGAAAGGGTTTTCTTCGATACGCGCTCCAAATCATTGGTTTCCTCAGCCAGCAATCCGGTCCAAACGCCCACCGCACGCTTGACGGAGGAATAGCGCAGCAGATCGTTTTCAGCGATCACCCGCAAAATGCGCAGGAAGCCCGGCAGCGTACCTTCGTCGGCGCATTCGCAGATGGATTGGCGCAGTCCCTCCTGCAGCCGCGCCGCCAGCAGCAGCCGGCCCAAATGCTCCTGTAATTCCGCGTCCTGACTGAGCAGGATGCCGTGGAATATTTCCCGGCTCACCTTCGGCGCGCCTTCGTCGCCGTTCAGGGCAGCGGCCAGCAGTTTTTTGAGGCGTTCATTGCCCCGGTTCAGCTCATATGCAATGATCTCCGCGCAAGAACCGTTCTGGTATTCCCGCACATAGGCAAGGGCGTCCGCGGGAAGATTGCCGGAAAGGACGTCGCACACATCCGCGTCCACCACGGCCCGGACGCAGAACTGCCGCGCAATCGTGCACAGCATGGCGTCATAGGACGTATAATAAGGGGAGCGCAGCGGACGGCGGAACCAGCCCAAGGTATAGGGCCGCTCCAGGCAATGATCCGCCGCCCAGAGAAACGCTTCCTGGTGCCTATCCAGAATACAGGGGCCGAACATCCATTTCATTTCTTTCTGAAAGAATTCAGAAGGATTGAAGCCTGCTTTCAGCGCGGCGGCCATGCTTTCATAATCCTTGCTTTCGCTGTATCGGATGGAAAAAAACAGGATCTGTTCCGGACTGACCTTCTTTCTCCTCTCTTTCACGGCTTGGACGTAGGCCAGGGCCTGGGGGGAAACTTTCTGATACTGAAACTGGAGCGGCTGGGACAAATCTAAAGTATCGCTTAAAATACCGTTCATTTGCATCCTCCTTACCAGGGCGCGCCTGCCAGCATGGTGAGCCGGATAAAGGTGAGCGTATCGTTTTCCGTCAACGGTAAAACTGTGTCCAGGCCTTTGATCTCCTGCCCGTTCAGGAACACGCGGTACAGCCCGTCCGCATAGCTTTGCAGGGCGTTTTCCACGGCCTCGTCCAGCTTTGCGGGCGTACCGTTGTAATCCACGCCGAAGGCGATTTTGCCTG
>JAFSKN010000058.1 GCA_017448975.1 Clostridia bacterium | reverse complement strand
TCATGCATCACCGGGAACCAACTTCCTTTTCCCTTTCAAGCGGCTTCCGGGTAAGAGGTCCAGGAGGTGAAACCTCCTGGTGCAGGTGCGCGAGGGCCGCACAGGCCCTCGCTTCCTTGTGACTTAAAGTGTTCTTTTCGCGTCTTCCATCCTCATTGTCCCAGCTCGTCGAAGCTCTCGGCGGTGGTGATGGGCTGCACGGTGGTGCAGAAGGGGGCGAAAGCGTCGGCGATGGCGTCATAGTCGAAGCCGATCAGGGCGCAGGTTTCGGTGTTCACGGTGGCGGTGCCGTTATCGAAGGTCTTCACGGGCAGCGCGGCGATATCGGCCTTATCCAGCAGGATAGCGGCGATCATGTTGGCGGTTTCCTTGCCTAAGTTGGCGTAGTCCACGCCGTAGCCGAGGAATGCGCCGTTGAGGGCGAAGGAGTCCGCGCCGGTGTAGTGGGGGATGCCCGCCTCGGCCAGGGCTTCGTAGATGGCAAGCTCGGCGGCCATGATGGTGTTGTCGGTGGGGGTGAACACAGCGTCCATTTCATCGGCGATGATGGCGTTGGCGGCTAAGATCACTTCGGAGATGTTGGCGCCGGAATATTCCTTGAAGGAAACGCCCTTGGCGGTCAGGATTTCCTTGGCGGCGGCGATGGGGGCGGTGGAGGCGTCCTCGCTGGGGTTATACAGCAGGGCGATTTTGCTGGCGTCGGGATCGGCGGCGAAGATCAGGTTGAATACGGCGTTGGTGTCTAAATAGTCGGAGGTGCCGGTGATGTTGGCGCCGGGGGCTTCCAGGCTGTTCACCAGGCCCGCGCCCACGGGGTCGGACACGGCGGCAAAGACCACGGGAATCTGGTTATCCTCGGTCATGCCCTGCATGGTCATGGCAACGGGAGTGGCTACGCCCACCATCAGGTCCACGCCGTCGGCAATGAAATCAGCGATGATCTGCTGCATCACGCTGCCGTCTAAGTTGCAGTTGTCTTCCTGAATCTCAAAGGTCACGCCCTTTTCGGCCTCGATGGCGGCCAGCTGGGATCGGATGTTGGCGATGATCTGGTTCAGGGAAGCGTCGTCCACGAAGTTGCAGATGCCGACTTTGAAGGTGGTTTTTTCCTCCGCCAGGGACGCGGAGCAGAGGCACAGGGTCATGATCAGGGCGAGGGCCAGAGCCAAACACTTTTTCATTGCAGATACCTTCCTTTCAAATCCGTTCGTTTTTGTTGGGGATGAAAAAACGCCTCAACGCGCAGTCGCTCTGCACGCTGAGGCGGAATTTCCGCGGTGCCACTCAGCTTCGCTTCCGCTGGGGAAGCAATCTCTGTCGCGTACCCATGATACGCGCCGTCCGGTAACGGGGACGGAACACGTCGCTGCCTACTCGCTGTCTTTCGGAGCGCCCTCAGGAGTCCATTCATCCATCTGCCGCGCACCGCCGTCCCACTATCGGCGGTTCCCTTTGCCGTGGCTTGGAAGGACTACTCTTCTCCCTCGCAGGTTTGATGGGAGTATCATACCTTCTTTTCTCCCTTGCTGTCAATACTAAAACTGTACTTGGAATGTTTTTCTTGGCGGAGGAAGAATAAGAGAGTGGAGCGTTGGGAGTTGAGATTTATTTTGCTTATACATTTGGAATCCTCAATGAATAACTTTATTTTATCTCAACTCTCAACTCCTTGCTCTGTACGCTGTTCTCTGTTTTCCCCCTTGACGCGGCCCGAAATTTGCGGTATCTTGTACAAAAAGGGCAAAGGGGGCACCCTGCGATGTTGTTTATCGGGATCTGCGGCGCCAGCGGCTCGGGCAAAACCACCCTGGCGGACGAGCTGGTGCGGGATATGGGCGTGGACAGCGTGCTGATCAATCAGGACGCCTATTACATCGACCATCCCGATCTGACCTTTGAAGAACGCGTTCACCTGAATTACGACGAGCCGGGCATCTTCGACCACGATTTACTGTACAGCGACATTTGCAGCCTGCTGGCGGGAAAGGCTATCACCCGCAAGGCTTACGATTTCACCCAGCACCGCCGCTGCGATACCGACGAGATCATCCATCCCGCCACGGTGGTGATTGTGGAGGGCATTCACGCGTTCTATGATCCCCGGCTGCGGGAAAAAATGTTCCTGAAGCTGTACATCAACGTGGAGCCGGACATCTGCCTGCTGCGCCGCATCAGCCGGGACATCAAGGAGCGGGGCCGCCAGATCGACAATATCGGCGAACAGTACTTGGCAACCGTAAAGCCCATGTACGATCAGTACATCCGCAATTATATCCACTACGCCGACGTGGTGGTGATGAAGGGCGGCAAGGACACCCGCATCGTGCCGATTTTGGCGGGCTATCTGCAAAGCGTGCTGACCAAGGGCGGCAAGGTATAAAAGAAAATCCTGAAATACAGGTATATTTCCGCTGTTTCGGGACATCCTGATCCCGGGGCGGGGAGCGCGCCGCGAAGCAGGCACGCTGCTGAAAGCCCTAAGAGAGCCTGCCGGATGCGGCGCGCTCTCTTTTTTGCGCACGCAAAAGGGGGCCGCCGAAGCGGCCCCCCGGAATCAGGAACAAGCCTTATTTCTGGACAGGATTGAAGTCCACGTTTGTCAGGAAATCGATGCACAGCTGAACCTGCGCGTCGGTCAGCGTCTGGCTCGCGGCCTTTGGATTGGGCGTCATGTTGAACTCAACGAAGTAGCCCTTGTAGATCGACAGAATGTCCACGAAATCCACGTCGCTGCCAGTTTCACGGGCAATGAGCAGCTTGGTGCCGTGGCCGGTTTCCCTGTAGGTGATCTCCACCTCGTTCATGTCCTGGAAGGTGCTCTCCAGCAGCGCCAGTTCTTCAGCCGACAGATCGTTCATCCGATCCACATTGCTGTAGCTTTCGTCATAGGCGATGGACAGGTACATCTGGGGCTTGGTCATGTCTTGGGAAAGGACGGAGGCGATGATCTTGTCTCCGCGCACATTCACCACCTGCAGCTCGTAGCCTTCCGGCAGCTTGCAGGTCAGGTCAAATTCGCCGTTGACGTTCAGAGAACCCAGCTTCTGCGCGCTGTTTTCCGTTTTCGTCTCGGCAACGTACTGTTTCGCCGACTTCGCGGTATACTTCTTAAAGATGTAGCCTACCTTGCCGGTCTGCGCGTCGTAAGCCCGATACCAGTTGGTGGTCTCGCCCTGAACGAGCAGCTCCGTGCCGTCCGTGAGCGAACGGATGCGGGCGGTGGTGGAGGAGGGGCCGGAACGGAAATTGACCCAGCCGGAAGCGCGGGCGGGACGGGACACGATGTAGAAGGGTTCCGCCACGTCCTTTTCGCTCTTGAGCTCCTTGTCGAGCTTTTCTTTCGCTTCCTTCTCCTCATCGCTCTTGGAGGGGCCGGGCTTGGAATCAACCAGGTAGCGGGCCATGATGTAGCCGTCGCCCATGCTGCCCCAGACCACTCTGAACCAGCCGTCGTTCCCGGCATAGGACCAGTCCACCAGCACGGAGTCGCCGTATTTCACACTGCCGATGACGTTATCCCCTTTGAAGGGGGCGCTGCGGACGTTCACCGGTCCGCCGTTTTCCGTTTTCACATACATGACGCTGGTTCCCCACGCGGAAGCGGCGGCAGTGGAGATCACAGATGCGGTCAGCAGAGAAGCAAGGAGCATCAGAGCCAAGAATTTCCTCATGTTTTTTTCCTCCTACTGTTATATATTTTAAACGGATTTCCTCCGCTTATTTCGGAATGATTACGGCAGATCCTCATCCACCACAAAGCTGCCGGGGCCCTCGTCCGCGCTTCCGCCATCCAGCCATTGCCCCACCCGCAAAAGGGTGCGTTCGGCCTTGGCGTCCAGTTCGCCGCTGCCGCTGCGGCCCACGCCGTTCATCACCAGCACGACGGCGGTGCGGGTATCCGGATCCACGAACAGATCGGTCAGCATGCCCACCCAGCGTCCCTGATGGCCGTACCAGGTGCGGCCGTCGGAAGCGGTGAAGCGGTATACGCCCAAGCCGTAGGGGCTTTCCCCAGTTACGCTGGACCCCCGCACAGCGCGCTGATCGGCCCGCATTTCCGCCGTTGCCTGGGGCGAGAGCAGCCGCACGCCGTCAGCCGCGCCGCCGCAGGCCAGCATCTCGCCGATTTTCGCCATGCCGGACAGGCTGATGTACAGGCTGCCCACGGAGGCACGGTAATGGCTGTCCGGGTCGCAGGTATCCTCGTAAAACGCCTGGTCTTCCTCCAAATATTTTTCCGCTTTCATATACACCTCGCCGTCCTGGGTGTAGGTGCGGGACAGAGGCGCGGGATCGGGCAGCAGATGGGCGGCGTAGGCGGCGTTGATGCCCAGGGGAGAGAAAATAGCATCGCGCATGTAGGCGTTCAGGCTCTGGCCCGAGGCCCGCTCGATGGCGCTGCCCATGATGCCGCCGTTCAGGTTGGCGTATTCGTAATTTGTGCCCGGCTCATATTTGGAAAAAAAACGGTTCTGATCCGGGGTGATCTTTTCCCACGCGGGGGCGGTGGCGTAAGGCGCGCTGCCCAGCAGGGAGGAGGTGTGGCTCATGGCCTGGCGCAGGGTGACGGGCGTATCGGGAAAGCGGGGATTGCGGATGGGCGTGCCTTCCCCGTAGGTGAGCGGCGCGTCCAGATTCAGCTTGCCCGCCTCCTTGAGCCGCATCACGCCCACGGCGGTGATCATTTTGGTCAGGGAAGCCACCTTGAACACCGTATCGCCGTCCACGGGGCGGCCGTTATACTTGGCGTCCGCGCCGAAATAGTAGGCGTACAGGGTTTCCCCGTCCCGGTTCACGATCACGCCGCCGCCGATGGCTTCCGCATTGGTGAACATGCGCAGAAAATAGGCGTCCGCCGCCGCGGCCGTTTCCTCGTCCAATTCGCCGACGCCCCCGCAGGGGATCGCCAGCAGCGCCAGAATCAGTGCCAGCGAAATCAGCCGTCTTACAGCTTTTCCAGCCGTTCCAAGCATTGATACAGCCTCTCCAAATCGTCTTCGCTTTCGTATTGCAGAATGATTTTCCCGTGCTTGCGGTTGCCCTTGAACATGGTGCGCAGGCCGAAGGTTTCCCGCATGCGGCTTTCCATATCCTGCAATTCCAGGGGCAGGGGCCGAGGGGCGGGCTTGAGCTTGGGCATGGCGGACTCCGGCTGCGCGGCCAGCTTTTCCAGGGCGCGGACGCTTAACCCCTCCAGGATCACCAGCTGCGCCAGGGCCGCCTGGCGTTTTTCGTCCTCAAGCCCTGCCAGCACCCGGGCGTGGCCCGCGCTGATGCGGCCCGCGATCACGTCCTGCCGCACGGTTTCCGGAAGGGAAAGCAGGCGCAGGCTGTTGGCCACGGCGGGACGGGATTTGCCTAACTTTTTCGCCGCCTGCTCCTGGGTATAGCCGCAGGCTTCCATGAACTGCTTCATGGCGGCGGCTTCCTCGATGGGGTTTAAGTCCTCCCGCTGCAGGTTTTCGATGAGCGCGGCTTCCATCTGCTCGGCGGGGGTGAAGGCCCGCACGATGCAGGGCACCGCGTCCAGCCCCGCCATGCGGGCGGCCCGGAAACGCCGCTCTCCCGCTACGATGCGGTAGCGCCCGTTCTTTTCCACCACCAGCAGGGGCTGCAGCACCCCCGCCTGCTTGATGGAATCCGCCAGCGCCTGGAGGGAGGCTTCGTCAAATTCCCGCCGGGGCTGATCGGGATTTCGGTCCAGCTCCGTCACGGCGATCATGCTCACCGTGTTTTCCAGATCGCCGCTTTCAGGCAGCAGGGCGTCCAGGCCCCTTCCCAGGCCGGTCTTTTTCATGATTGATTTCCACTCCATCCTGGATAATATGATTTTGAATGAGAGTTGAGAGTGAAGAGCTGAGAGGTGAGATTTATATAGTCAATCAAATAGGTATCTCCTGTGTTAAACACTATATAATATCTCAACTCTCCGCTCTATCGAATCGAATCCTTGAAATTATTTCAAATTCTTGTTCTTCTTAATGACCTCTTGGGAAAGCGCCATATACGCTTCCGTGCCGGTGCTGCGGGGATCGTACAAGTGAATGGGCAGGCCGTGGCTGGGGGCTTCGCCTAAGCGCACGGTGCGGGGCACGGTGGTTTTGAATACCGAGGATTTGAAGTGCTTCTTCACTTCCGCCACCACCTGCAGGCCCAAATTGGTGCGGCCATCCAGCATGGTCAGCAGCACGCCTTCGATTTCCAGCCCCGGATTCAGCCCCCGCTTCACCCGCTGCACGGTGTTCATCAGGGCGGTGACCCCTTCCAAGGCATAGTATTCGCACTGGATGGGGATCAGAATGCTTTGGGCGGCGGTGAGGGCGTTCACCGTCAGCAGGCCCAGGGAGGGCGGGCAGTCGATGATGATGAAATCGTACTGGGCGCGGATGGGCTCCAGCGCCGCCCGCATGCGGTATTCCCGGCGGCTCATGTTGGCCAGTTCCAGCTCGGCTCCGGCCAGACGGATATCCGCAGGGGCCACCCATAAGCGGTTCTGCCGGGTGGACGCCAGGGTGCTGTCCAGGGTGCATTCCCCCAACAGCGCTTCATAAACCGTTTTCTTTCCGGCCTTCACGCCCAAGCCGCTGCTGGCGTTGCCCTGGGGGTCCATATCCACCAGCAGGGTTTTCCTTCCCGCTTCGGCCAGGCAGGCCGCTAAATTCACGGCGGTGGTGGTTTTGCCCACGCCGCCCTTCTGGTTGGCGATGCAGATGATTTTGCTCACGAAATAATCAAATCCTTTTGTTTGTTATTGCAGCCATTCCCGCCACCGGAACGCCGGATAGCATTTTTGGGCCACCGACGCGATTGCGGCGAGCTCCTCCCGCGTCTGGAGGGATGCAAAGCGGGTGTACAGGGCCCGCAGGGCGGACAGGCTGGGGTAACGCATGGAATAATCCCGAAGGGATTGCAGGTGCTCTTCGTCCACAGGCAGTTCCAGGAAGGGAAGCAGCATCAGTTCGTCGGCCATGGCGGCAAAATCCTCCAGCCGGGAACGCACCCAGGTGCCGTCGTCCAGAGCGATGAGCATGCTGCCGCCCGTGGCCTGCCGCACGGCGCGAAACAGCAGGCTGTCCAGTTCCCCGGCCAAGCCGTCCCGGCCGTCTCCGAAGGAAAAGCCGTTCAGCCGTCCGGCGATCTCGCGCACCGTGGGCGCCAGGGCCTCCAGCAGCGGCCCGCCCAGCCAGGGCCTGAGCACGATCATCACCTGCGCCTGGGAAACCATGGGTCTTTCCTCCCCTCACGGGCGTATCATCCGTTGAATGAAAATTCTCTGGCAAACCGCGCTGATCCCGTCTGTGATAAGCTCATTATACACGATTTCTGCCGGAAAGGAAACAGTTTTTATATGCGTGCCGAATAAACGTTTATCATGGCCTGCCGCGGCTTCATTATGTCATAGCCCGAGGAAAGCGTCAAGGGTCTTTTCCGCAGTTTTCGGGCTGCGCTTCTTTGCCGCAAGGTCGATTTTTCAAAAAAAGTGGAGAATGTGCGCCAAAATTGCGGTGATTTTTCAAAGAAAGTAGCATTTAAATCCCAAAAATACGGCCCAAAGAAGGAATTTCCGTTCCTGCGTCGTATTACTCACAAGGTATAGAAGCTGCAAGAAAAGGAGAAGCAGGAATGGCAACGGTTCTGGACATTGGGGTGGATTTAGGCACGGCCAGCGTGGTGATCTTCGGCAAGGGGAAGGACATTGTGCTCAACGAGCCCGCCGTGATCGCTTTTGACCGGGACACACGCAGCGTGCTTGCTGTGGGCGAGGACGCGCGCCGCATGATGGGCCGCACGCCCAGCAATATCGCCGCCATCCGCCCGCTGCAGAACGGTATGGTGGGCGATTTGGACATGACCTGCACCATGCTGCGCTATTTCGTGGGTAAAGTGGTGGGCAAGCGCCTGATCGGCGGCCCCCGGGTGCTGATTTCCGTGCCTTCGGGCGTGAATGAAATGGAAAGGCACCGGATCACCACCAGCCTGTTTGAAACCGGCGCGCGCCGCACCCAATTGATGGACCGTCCCATCGCGGCGGCCATCGGGGCGGGCCTGCCCATCGGAGAAGCCTACGGGAAAATGATCGTGGATATCGGCGGCGGTACGGCGGACATCGCCGTGATTTCCCAGGGCCAGGTTATCGCCAGCAACAAGGAATCCGTCAATCAGATCGGCAGCGACGCCTTTGACGACGCCATTATCCGCTACATCCGGCGCAAGCACAATCTGCTCATCGGTCAGCCCACCGCCGAGGACCTGAAAATCAGCATTGGGTCCGCCCTGCCCCGGAACGAACAGTTCTATATGGAAATCACCGGGCGCAACCTGCTTTCCGGCCTGCCCAAGATCATGCGCATCACCAGCGACGAAATCACCGAAGCCTTGGACGAACCCCTCCACAGCCTGATGGAAGCCATCCAGGCCGTGCTGGAAAAAACCCCTGCCGAGCTGCTGGCCGATATTTTTGAAACCGGCATTATCCTCACCGGCGGCGGCGCGCTGCTTTCGGGCCTGACGGAGGCCATCACCATGGGCCTCAAGGTGGACTGCCGCCTGGCGGAATATCCCCAGGAATGCGTGGCCCGGGGCTGCGGACAGACCCTGGAAAACTGGAGCGAATTCGGGAAATATTTAAGCGACCGGCGGAAGCGGCGGTAAGCTTGAAAAAATTTTGCCGGGGCCAAGCGCCCCTGCGTTTCAGAGCATCGACAAAGTCGATGCTCTGCCATCGAAAGTCAGCTAAAGCAGTCTTTCGATGGGTTGCATCAATTTCTTGTAAAATGGCGGTTTCGACCCGATAGGTCGGAACCGCACATTTTACGGCCAGAAATTGATATAGGAAGCGGCTTTCAGCCGCTCCTCGGCGACGTACACGCCGCCGCCTGCGGAATGAAAATCGAAGGGCCTGAGGGCCCTTCGATGCATCCCGGGGTTTGTTGATGGTCTGAATCGCCGGAGGCACTTGTCCTCCGGCGATTTTTTGTGTTATTCTTCCGGCACTTCAAAGCATTTCCCCGCCCGCAGGCTGAAAATCAGGGTTTCGCCCACGGGGACGCCGGTGATTTGGGAAAGGGCCTTGGCGTACCAGCGCAGCTGCAGGGCGTAGCGGCGCAGCAGCTCGTCCCCGTCGGCGGCGTCGGTTTTGTAGTCGGCCAGCACCCAACGGCCATTTTCCAGAAAACACAGGTCGATGACACCCTGGATCATGCTGCCCTTGTCCCCCTTGAGGTTAAAGGACCATTCCCGGTGTATCTCCTTTGCCGCCAGGGCCCGCCGGCCCAGGGGAGAGGAGAAAAAGCCGGTGAGCCAGTGCATGCGCACAGCGGCCCGCTCTCCGTCGGTCAGCACGCCCTGCTGCTGCAGCCGGTCCAGGGCCTGGGCCAATTTCCCCTGGCGCACCAGCGCGTAGTCGATCTGGCCCAGCACCCGGTGGGTGATGGTGCCGCGCTGGGCGGCGGTGACGCGTTGCTCCGTAAGAAACGCGGGCTTGGGCGCTTCCTCGGGCAGGCGGCGCTTGTCGGCGGGGGATTCCCAGGCGTCCTTTTCCTCCCGCAGGGTCTTGGCGATGGCGGTGACGGAGGTTTTAAGCGGCGGGTTCACGGGCAGCCGCCGGGTCATGCGGGCCTGGGTGCGCTCGTCCGGCGGTGCGTCCAGGGCGAGAACGGGGGGGATCACATGGGCGACGGCGGGAGCTGTCAACTCATCCGCTTTTTCTGCGCGCATGCGCCACACACTGCCGTTTTTTCCAATGGATTCTCCCTCCCGGAAGCCGCCTAAGCTCTGCATGACCCAATCCAGCATGCAGCCCGCCGCCCCTGCGGCGTAGGCGGTGGCGGGACGGCTCCACTTTTCCAGGGAAGCGTCCAGCCTGCGGGGGGAACCCACTAAAATCAGCCGTTCCCGGGCGCGGGTCATGCCCACGTACAGAAGCCGCGCTTCCTCGGCCCGGGCTTCTTTTTCGCTGACCCCGCTCAAAGCGCTGAACGCGCAGGTTTCCCGCGTCACCCGCCGTTCCCCGTCGATATATTGCAGGGCCATGCCGTGATGGGCGTGCAGGCGAAGGAGGCTTCCGCCGCTCTTGCGGAAGCTCCGGGCCATTTCCAGCAGAAACACCACGGGAAATTCCAGGCCCTTGGATTTATGCAGGGTCAGGATGCGCACCACGTCCTCGTTTTCCCCAAGGGTCTTGGCGGCCTTGCCGTCGTCGGAGCCGTGGAGCCGCCCGGTTTCCCGCAGGAACGCCCCCAAGCCCTCCAGGGCGCTTTCGCCCTGGGCGCGCTCGGCAAGCAATCGCAGGTTGGCCTGGCGCAGCTCCCCTTCGGGCAGGGCCCCCGCCCGCATGTACAGCCCGCTTTCCTCCAGCACCCGCCAGATCAGCTGATCCACCGTGAGGCTGCCGGACAGGAAGCGCCACCAATTGAACGTGTCCCAGGCGGCCCGGGCTTTGTCGCCCAAGGGGCTTTCTTCCGTCAAGGCGTCCTCAAAGGCGGCGTAAAAGGGCGTGCCGGGAGCGCGGCCCACCAAACGGACGCGGGCCAATTCCTCCTCCGTAAAGCCGAAGCAGGGGCAGCGCAGGGCGGAAAGCAGCGGGATATCCTGCAAGGGGTTATCGATCACCCGCAGCAGGTTCATCAGATCCGCCACCTCGGGCAGATCGAAAAACTGGGCGTCGGCGTCGCTGTATACCGGGATGCCCTCCAATTGCAGCGCCCTTGCGATATAAGGGGCGCGGCCGGAGGCGTAGCGCAAAAGCAGGGCGATGTCCCGGAAGCGCAAAGGACGGGCGCCCTCTCCTTCCCGTACAGTGGCGAAGCGCATGAGTTCTTTGATTCTTTTGGCGACAAAAGCAGCCTCGTACCGGTAGCCCTGGGTCAGCTCGGTGCCCTCGCCGCCGTCCTCCTCCGGAGCGGCGATCAGGTGGATTTCCACGGGCGCGCCTAAGGGCTGGCCCCCGCCGGGACGCAGCATGGCATTTTCGTCGTAGGCGATTTCCGTTTCCTTTTCCCGCATAGCGTGGGAAAACACCTCGTTCACCGAAAGCAGCACGTTTTCGTCGGACCGGAAATTCTGCTGGAGCAAAATTTTTCTTTCCTCCGCCGTTTCCTCCGGGGAGTAAGTCCGGTATTTTTCCAGAAACAGGGTGGGATCGGCCAGCCGGAAGCGGTAAATGCTCTGCTTTACGTCGCCCACCATGAACAGCAGGTTTTTCTGCCCTTCGTGCAGCCTTCGCAGGATGGCTTCCTGAATGCCGGACACGTCCTGGTATTCGTCGATAAACAGGGCGTCGAAGCTCCCCGCCACCGCGTCGCGCACGGCGTCGTTTTCCAGGGCTTTCAGGGTCAAGTGCTCCAAATCGCTGTAATCCAGATAATTCCGGCGCTGCTTGAGCGCAAAATACCGCGCGTCCATGCGCTTCACCAGTCCGCACAGGGCACGCAGGGCGGGCAGGGTATGCTGTAAATCCATTTCCGCCCGCTCCGGATCATCGGGCAAAAGCTGGCGGGCGGCGCTGAACCGCTCCTTCCATTCCTCCCGCAGGGCCTTGAACCGGGCCGCGGTGTCGGGGTTCTCCTCCGGGGCGGCGCGCTTGGTGCTCAGCCGGGCGAAATTGGTTTTCCCGCCGGAGGGCAGCGCTTCCCGGAGCTGGGCCAGCAGTTCTTCCGTCATGGCGCGGTCCGCCTCGAAGGCGGCGGCGTACCGGGCCGGGCCGTCCGCCTGCTTCATCAGCGCTTCCATTTCGGGGATCAGCTCCGCCGCGCCCTCCAATCGGGCCAGGCACAGGGCCCGAAGCAGGGGCGTCCAGGCGTCCAGGCGGGCGCGGTCCGGCCCGCACTGCGTTTCCGTCCAGCTCCAGGGGTCCGCCTGGGCCATGAGGAAGGTATACAATTCATCCATCAGCGCGGTGATCTGGGCGTCCTCGAACTGGGAAAACAGGGCGCGCTCGTCCTCGCCGGGCTCCGCGTAGGCCTTTTCCAGCGTTTCGTCCTGGGCCTGGCGGCGCAGGGCGTTCAGCTTTTCTTCGTCTCCGATCCGGGCCAGGGGGTCCACCCCCACGGCCTGGAAATGCTCTTTCAGCACCCGGGCGCAGAATACGTGCAGGGTACAGATGGCCGCCCGGTTCAGCCGCATGGCCTGCAGGCGCAGATGGGCGTTTTCCGCCCCCTCCTGATTGAGCCGTTTGCCGATGCGTTCCCGCATTTCACCCGCCGCCGCCCGGGTGAAGGTGACGATGAGCATGCGGTCGATGCGGCCGCCCTCCCGCAGCAAGGACAGCACCCGTTCCACCAGCACCGCCGTTTTGCCCGAGCCCGCCGCCGCGCTCACCAGCACGCTGCCGTTGCGCGCCTCGATGGCCGCCCGCTGTCCCTCCGTCCACTGCATACAGATTCCTCCGCTTGAATTTCTGTTCATTATTGTACCGCAATCCGCCGTTTCTGGCAAGAAAAGGAGTTAATGAACAGAGACGCGCAATTTGATCAATTATGGTTGCTTCCCATCGATATTTTTGTCATAATGAAACCAAGAAATGATTGCAGCGGAACCGTGAAGAACGAAAGCGGAGCGTCCATCCGCAGGCCAGCCGGCTTTTGCGCCGGTTCGATCGGGCAAAGAACGTGATGATTTGAAATTGACCGAAAAAAGGCGCGGATTATGTAATCGGGCTAAAAGACAATCAGCCTACGCTGTGCAAGGAAACAAGAGAGTACTTCATCAGCGCATTGGAAACGCCTCAATTTTATCCGTATGTCAGCCAGACAAAAACTCAGGAGAAAGGTCATGGCAGGATCGAAACGAGAAAATACTATCTCTGTACAGACCCTGATTTTTTGAAACTATATCCCGAGTGGACAAATCTTCGCAGTGTAGGCATGATGAAATCAACTGTGATTCATGATGAAATTACTACGGAAGAAACGCATTATTTTATTTCTTCCTTACTGGATGTAACAGAGTTCGCCAACGCCGCTCGATGTCATTGGGGCATTGAAAACTCTCTCCATTGGTGCTTGGACGTTACTTTCCGCGAAGACCATTCTCGAATGAGAAAGGATCATTCTGCCGAAAACTTCGCTGTTGTCAGACACATTGTTTTGAATGTTTTGAAAAACATGGATGATAAGCTTTCTGTCGCCAGAAGAAGACGGCGTTGCGCTTATGACGATGCTTACCTTGAAAAAGTTTTGATATCCATTCATGCGTGAGCCGTGGTCGAAAATTCGATTGTCCTTGACGTGGGGAGCACATTATGTTAAAATAAAATCTACAGATGGACAGCAACACAAAAAAGACAGCAGAATGAAATCCGCTGCCGAAGAAAGAGGAACACCATGGCCAGAAAAAAGTTTTCCCTGAGCGAGTGGTACAAGCGCTTTTTCCTGAACGAAAGGACTTCCATGATTGCGGCCGTGCTGAGCCTGCTGATTCTGCCGGTCATCTATTATTTCGGAAACCGGTCCGGCGGGCTGGATCTGGCGGGCCGGTATGATCTGGTGATGCGGCTGGTGCTGATCGTGACGCTGCAGTACGCGCTGAAAAAGCACAAGCTGTTTCTGATGCAGGCGGCCACAGTCGGACTGCTGTTCTGCATGCTGTGCACTCAGTCCCAGTACGCGCTGGGAAATCTGGCCAGCAGGGACTCTGAGACCTATATCAGGATGGGACTGCAGGGATTCATTTTTCTGGCAGGGGAACGAATGGTGCTGTTTATCCAGTCCTTTGTGTGCGTCAGCCATTTTATCATCCATGCCGCCAGAAAGCAGGAAGCGATCCGGGTGTCCGTTAATCAGGTTTCCATTCTCTTTCTGCTTGCCCTGGTGATCATCCAGCTGGTCATCGCGCCGATGCTGAGCTTTGAAAGGGATTATGTGCTGTATGTCTGGACCCTGCATCTGGATGAGCTGTTTATCTTTGTTCTGATTGCGTGCGCGGAACTGATACTGATGATCGATCAGAGGGAATTCGAGGGAGTGTGACACAGATGACCAGGAACAGACATTGGGCGACATGGTACCTGTTTACCACGCTGCTGGGCATATTCAATATCTGCACCATCCGTATTTTTGACGGGTACGACTGGCCCTTTTACGCGGTGACAGCGAACGTGGTGCTTTCCCTGGGCGGTCTGATCTTTCAAATGCACGTGAATGAAACCGCAAAGAAGCGCATGCTTGCGCGGGCAGCCCAGCTGATCCTTTTTCTGAATTCCGTTTCCGTATTCCTGATGCTGGGACTGAGCATGTTTATCCTGACGAGCCAGTATCACAATCCCCAGACACCGTACCGGAGCATTTCATCCGCGGCAGAACTGGAGCAGGCAATGGGGGAAAAGGGACATGGCTTGACGCTGATGGAAACAGATAAGCTGTATATTTACTGCCCGAATTATGATGAGATCTCCTTTGCGGCGGGCGAGAGGCCGTCCCGGGAGGATGAAAGCATCGTGATGTGTGTGGCGGCAGCCTTTCAGGACAAGTATCAGCTGGATTTCCGGCACAGCAATATCGTCGGATGGCACACCGCCGGCGGACAGCTGGAACAGGGAAAGCCTCAGGCCAGGCTGGGAGCTTTTACGTATGTGGACGGAAACGCGCGGATCTGGAGTATTGATGAAGCGGAGGAGGCCATCAGGGAGGCAGCAGACCGGGGAGGATGCGGCTATCAGCAGTTTATTGTGCTGGCGGACGGGGAACGGGGCGGCCACCAGAGCGACGAATTCCGCTGCTACCGGGTGGTGGCGGTCCTGAACGGGAAAGCGTGCATCATCGATTCCCGAACCCAGATGCATTACAGCGAATTTATCAGCGCGCTGGAGAATCTGGGGATCCGGGACGCGCTCTACTGCGATATGGGAAGCGGCTGGAATTATTCCTGGTATCGAAATGAGGAAGGAAAGGCCGTAGACATTATCGGCACGCCCTGGCCCTTTTCCCATAACTGGCTGGTATTTCGGAAAAATAATTGAGAAGCCGAAGTGACATAGGAAAAGGAATTTTTTGAGCAGCCGGGGCGAGGAATGGATCCGGTATAAAGAGGAAATCAATAAGGAAAACCGCATCGCCATTCATCTGCTGGGTTTGGCCGGCCTTCCGCTGAGCGTGATGAACGCCGTGGCGCAGTACGCCACCTCCGGTTTTGGCCCGGCGCTGGTATGCAGCCTTTTTATGGTCATGTATTTCCTGCTTTTTCTGGTGGCCGAAAACTTTTTGCTGCCGCTGGATTATCCTCGCGCCACGAGGCTGCTGTATATTTTGGAAACCCCGGTGATGGTGATGGCGATCTTGCTGGGCACGGTGCTGGACCCAAGCCGGCAGGCCATTACGGTGCTTTTATTCCTGGTGGCCCTGCCTGTGTTCATCATGGACAAGCCCGGCCGCCTGACGCTGTTTTCCGGCGCGTGGGTGGCGGTGTTCCTGGCCCTGTGTTTTTTGTTCAAGGATCGATCCCTGTGGGGAACGGACACGGTGCACATCTTTGAATTTTACTTTACCACCGTGGCCCTGGTGAACGTGATCCTGCGGATACGCATGGAATCCCTGCGGCATCTGATGCAGGGCGAATACCATTTGGCGCATGAGCAGCGCACGGGCTGCCTGAACCGGTATGCCCTGGCCAGCAGGGCCACCGCCTATGTGGGGCAGCAGATTACCGTGCTGCTGGCGGATATGGACCGCTTCATCCTTTACAATGATTTTTACGGCCACGACACGGGCATGAAGATCATGGTTTTTTTCCGGCGCCCTCATGAGCTGCTTCGGCGCGGAGGATACCTACCATTACAACGGCGATGAATTTCTATGCGTGGTGCACGGCGGGCCGGAGGCCTGCAAAGAAAAGATCGCCCGCTGCCGCAAAGCGCTGAACGATTTTTCCCTGGACGGCGTAAAGCTGTCCCTCACCTGCGCTTTCGGCTGCGCCGTGGGGACGCCCGCTACGGCGAAAGAATTCCAGGAAATGGTGCAGCTGGCCGACATCAACACCCACAAGGCCAAAAAATCGGGGGCCAACGCCGATTTAAGCACGGAATACAGCCAGGCAAACCTGCGGGCCGCCATTGCGGAAAGCAACATGCTCACCCACGCCAACGCCTCCGAAATCGACCAGCTTACCGGCCTGCCGGGCATGGGCTATTTTGTCAGCCGGTCCGACGCGCTGATCGCCAGCGGCATGATATACAGGAACCGCAGCCCGGTGGTGGGCTGCTTCAAGCTGGTGCAGATGCGCGCCTTTAACGACGCTTTCGGCTATGCCCAGGGCGACGCCCTGATCGCGGAAACGGCGCGGCTTTTGCAGCGGCATTTCACCAACCGCTATATTTGCCATATCTCCGGCGCGCAGTTCGGCATCCTGTGCTATGAGGCCGAGGTGAAGGAGGCGCTGGACAAAGTCAACGCCGCCCTGCGGAACTACAAGCCCAGTTTTCCTGTCATCGGCAAAGCCGGGTTCGCCAGGTTCGCGGAGGGCGAAAGCGTCATCTCCCTTCTGGCTCAGGCCCGCGCCGCCCTGCAGACCCTGTCCGGCGACAGCGAAACCGCCTTCTGCTACTACGATCAGGAAATCGATGCGGAGCAGCGTTTCCGGCAATACGTCATCAGCCATGTGGACGAAGCCATCGAAAAGGGCTGGCTGCAGCTGTATTATCAGCCCATTGCCCGCACCGTGACCGGCCATATATGCAACGAAGAGGCTCTTTCCCGTTGGCTCGATCCCCAGTACGGCTTCCTGATGCCCTCCCGCTTCATCCATACCCTGGAGGAAAACGGGCTGATGTACAAGGTGAACCTGAACGTAGTGAGCCAAGTGCTGCGGGACTTTCAGCGCAGGAAGGAATTGGGCGTTCCCATCGTGCCCATTTCGGTGAACCTGTCCCGGCGGGACTTTGAAAAGTGCGATATGGTGCAGGAGATCACCGACCGGGTGGACGCATCCGGCTTCTCCCGCAGCCTGCTGAAAATCGAGATCACAGAATCGGCTTTTATGCAAAACCAGGAATTGCTCAAGCGGGAGGTGGCGCGGTTCCGCAGCAGCGGATTCGACGTGTGGATGGACGATTTCGGCAGCGAGTATTCCACCCTGAACCTGCTGCAGGAGCTGGACTTCGATTTGATCAAAATCGATATGCAGTTCATGAAGAATTTTTCTATTTCGGGCAAAAACTATATCATCATTTCCGATATCATCGATATGGCCCGGCGCATGGGCATCACCACCCTGATCGAGGGCGTGGAAAGCTGGGAGCATTTCCAGATCCTGCAATCCTTGGGCTGCGAAAAAATCCAGGGCTACCTCTTTAACCGGCCCAATTCCTTCGATTATATTGTGGACCGCGCCCTGCACAAAACGGGCCTTACCTTTGAGGACCCGGAGGCCGCCCCCTACTACGAGGCCGTGGGCCGCATCGATTTGAGCGAGCCGCTGGCCCACAGCGGCGACGTGGCCGCGGCATGGGCGGACAGCGAGGTGCCCGCCGGGGTGCTGGAGCTGCGGGAGGGGCATTTGAGCTGCCTGCGGTGCAACGCCCGTTTCATGCAAATTCTGAAAAGCTTCGGCGCGCTGCCTGCGGTGCAACGCCCGTTTCATGCAAATTCTGAAAAGCTTCGGCGCGCTGCCTGCGGTGCAACGCCCGTTTCATGCAAATTCTGAAAAGCTTCGGCGCGCTGCCTGCCGACGCGGATGAGCAGCCGCGGCTTCGTGTGCTGAACGACAATCCGCCCAGGCAGTTCCTTGCCGCGATGATCCGCTGCGGCGAAACGGAGGGCTGGATCAATTACGGCGTTTCCACCGAAGAAGAAGGCCCCCGTGAATATCTATCTTCGCCAGGTGTCTCCCGCCCGTTATCAGGGCGGCACCGCCATCCTGGTGGTGGCGCTGCACGGATAAGCCGAAAAAAACGAACGCCGGAAGCTGTGAAGCCTCCGGCGCTTTTCGTTCATTTAAAAGACCAAGCCGCATTCGCCGCAGGGGGGCGGGGGAAATCCCCCGACTGTAATCCGCAGGGGCCGAAGCGCCCGGAAAACGGTACAGTGTACCGTTTTCAGCGTAGGCCGGGCGGCAGCCCAAGGCGTGTACGTCGCCGAGGGGCTGTGAAAAAATAGCACTTCAAACCGCAACAAAAAAACAGAAATCTCTCAAGAGAAGGTACTTGGGAAATTTCCGTTTTTTTGGTATAATCAGGTTGATGACAAACTATACCGAAAGCCGAGCATTCTATAGGGAATGGTTCCGCAGCCAGGAGGCGCAGTATGGAATATTCTGCAATGCATACTGCATAAACAAGTCTGCGAATAAAAAGTCAAGCCCCTAAAGCAAAAATTTTTCAGGCGGCGGGGAGGAAAGAAACGTTATTTCAATTACCGGAAAACTCGGCGTTTTTTTGCTTTTTTGGTCTGGCAATTTGCCCGGGCATGTGATATGATTATACCGTAAATGATCTACATGGAGATGCGAATATGAGAATTGTCTTTTTTTGTATTTTGATATCCTTAATCGCCGCATTAGGCATATTTGCGAGAGCAGCTTTTCGCTCAACGAAGAAGATCGGCAGAGCCGTTTCTTATATGTTATGCGCGCTTGTTCCGCCAATGATTGGAAACGGCATCATCATCATTTCTTCCAACCAGTTTCTTTCCACGATTGGCTACTACGTCTATTTCCTGGGTATGAATGTGGTTATGGCGGCCCTGATCCATTTTACGGATCAATACTGCGGGATAGGGAAAGAAAAAAAGATTTACAAAATACCTGGAATTATTCTATTGACAATCGATACCATCCAGCTGCTTTGCAATATGAAATGGGGGCATGCTTTCTCAACAGCGGCGCTGGAAGCTGGCGGATATACCTATTTTGGCCTTGTTCCCCTTACCGGCCAGACGTTTCACCGGATCGTTGACTACGGGCTTCTTGCCGTTTCGATCATCATTTTCTTCCTGAAGGCATACAATTCCCCGAAGATCAACGCGGAAAGGTATTATGTGATTCTTTTCACCATGCTTGCGATCACGGCATGGGAATCCTTCTACATTTTCTCTCGAACCCCCATCGACCGTTCCATGATCGGTTTTGGCGTGTTTGGCCTGCTGGTTTATTTCTTCTCCCTGAAATACCGCCCGTTGCGTCTGCTGGACAGCATGCTGTCAAATATCGCTTCGGGCCTGCCGGAGGCGCTCTATTTCTACGACGCGTTCGACCAATGCATATGGGCCAATCAATCCGGTATCGATCTGGTCAAGATAGAGGATGAAGATTACGAAGTCGCCACAACCCGGCTGAGAAAGCTGTTTGGAGAATTTAAAGCCGGAGAATCTAAACAGCACGAGATTCAGATGGACGGGGAAATAAAGACCTTTGTGGTGGAGAAGCACGATATCGTAGATGAAAAAGGACGTATTACAGGCTCCTTCCTAAGCGTCAGGGACAACACCTCCGAGCAGATGACGCTTCGGGAGGAAGTGTACAAAGCCACCCATGATCCCCTGACGGGGGTGTACAACCGGGCGGGCTATAACATCCTGCTGGGCAAAGCGGAGCTTTGGAAGACCATCATGCTGCTGATTGACGGGGATGGTTTCAAATCAGTCAATGATACCTACGGGCATGAAGTTGGCGACAAGGTGCTTCAAAGAATCGCAGCCACAATCAAGCAGAGCTTTCGGGCAGAAGACAGTGTCTGCCGGTACGGCGGGGATGAGTTTGTGGTGATGATGACCCATTCGGATTCAGATCAAAAAAACCTGATTATAGACAGAGTAAAGAAGATCAACACGATCCTCAGCACACCGGAAGAAGGCGTCCCGCCCGTAACGATAAGCGTCGGCATTGCCCACGGACGAAACGCGAGATACGCGGAAGAACTGTTTGAGCACGCCGATCAAGCGCTGTATGAAACCAAGAACAATGGGAAAAACGGATTCACATTCTATGAGGATTTAGTTGAAGAGAAGAAGAAACGCGAGGCTGAAAGTTCGCCGACGCGCTGAGAGGAAAACAATTTCATTTCACAGCCCGTCAGATTATCTGCCCCAGATATTGCGCAATCACGTACGGGCGGAAGCAGCTTCTGAAAACGCTCGGCTTATCAAAGAACAATCAGCCCGAAGGCAATACGCAGCCTGAATACATTCCCGTGATCCACGCCCGCAAGCATATCCTGATCACCGATGATATGGAGGTCAACCGTGAAATCATGGGCGATCTGCTTCGGGAGGACTACGATATTTCTTGCGCGGCGAATGGCGCCGAGGCCCTGGAAGCGCTGCGCGGCCATAAAGATGAAATTGACCTTCTGCTGCTTGACCTGGAAATGCCGGTCAAGAACGGACGGGAGGTTTTGGCGGAAATGCAGGTGGATGAAGACCTGATGGCCATTGAAGGACGCGGGATGCGACATCGTACAGGGCTATTATTTCTCCCGTCCGCTGCCCGCCGAAGAATTTTCGAGAAAGATTCTCAAGAATATCCGGTAAGGAACATCATTTCCCTTGGAGGTCAAGATATTGCAAACCCAAAATGTGACAAAAGAAAAGGGCTTATCGCTGAAAACCACGTCCATGATCATGATGATCGTATCGCTGGTCATTACTGTGATACTGCTGTTTATGGCCTTCCGCACGTTCCGGAGCTTCAGGAACATGGAAGACTCAACGGATGATTTCATTCAAATGGAAGAAGCGGCGGAGGAGCTGATGCAGGCTTCGGATTATCTTACCGAAGAAGCGCGGTGCTATACGGTATTGGGCGACCGGACGCACATGGAGAACTATTTTGCGGAAGCGGACGCTGCGCGCCGCCGTGAACACGCGATCTCCGTCATGGAGGAAGCGATGCCGGATTCGCCCGCATTGGCAAAGCTGAAAGAAGGCATGGCGGAATCCCTGTCGCTCATGAATCGCGAGTACTACGCCATGCGGCTGATGATGGACGCCCAGGGCGACGCCGATATGCCGCAGGCGCTAAAGGATGTGACGCTGACGGAAGCGGACAGCGCTCTGCCCCCGGCAGAAAAGATCCTCCTTGCGCAGCGTATGGTTCATGATCAAGCGTATTCCGAACAAAAAACCCAGATACGAAACAACATGGCGGAATGCATTCAGACGCTGAAATCCGGCACGCACGGCGCTCAGCAGGAGACCCAGGACCAAGCAAATCGTGATCTGATATGGATGGCGGCGCTCATCTTTATCCAGTCCGCGGCAATGATCGCGATGATGTGGGTGACCACCCATCTTGGCGTCAATCCGGTGCTGAGCGCGGTGGACCACATCAAGAAGGACCAGAAAATTCCGATCATGGGGGCCTCTGAATTCCGCTATCTGGCCGGAACCTATAACGTGATGTATAACGCCTACAAAAAGAGCATCGCAAACCTCAGCTTCAAGGCTTCCCACGATGAACTGACCGGGGTATATAACCGGGCCGGTTTCGATCTGATCAAGACCAGCCTGGATATGAGCACCACGGCCATGCTGCTCTTCGACGCGGATCAGTTTAAGCGGATCAATGATCAGTACGGCCACGAGACGGGAGATCAGGTGCTGAAAAAGATTGCCGCTGTGCTGAAGAAGAATTTCCGTTCCGATGACTATGTGTGCAGGATCGGCGGAGACGAGTTTGTCGTTTTCATGGTGCATACGACCGGCAATCCAAAGGATTTGATCACGCGCAAGATAGCCAAGATCAATGAGGATTTGCAGCGTGAAGAAGACGGCCTTCCGTCGATCACGCTCAGCGCGGGCGTGGCGTATTGCCCGGAGGGAGAAGACCCGGCGGAGATGTTCCGCCAGGCGGATACCGCCCTGTATTACGTCAAGGATCATGGGCGGGACGGCTGCTGTTTCTATTCGGAAAAATTGAAGGATAAACAGCCGCCGCCCAGAGCGCGGTAATTGAACGAACCGTTGAGGGGCTGACCTGATATGCGAATCTTTGTTGCTTTGCAGCCTGCGCCCGCATTTCGGGATGCTCTGCTGTCAGTGCAAGACCGTCTTCGCACTGCCGGGGTGACCGGACGGTACCTGCCGCCCTCCAATCTGCATCTGACGCTGGCGTTCATCGGGATGTGGCCGGAGGATATTACGGGGCTTCTTCCGTCGGTTCAGACCCCTTTTCCCGTCACGCTGTCGCACCTGGGCATCTTCCCCAAAGCCAGGGTGCTGTGGGCCGGTGTGGAAGCCTCCGAAGCGCTGAGCGGTTTGGCCCGACAGGTCCGGAACGTGCTGTCAGCGGCAGAAATCCCCTTCGATAAACAAGACTTCAATCCGCATATCACCCTGGTGCGAAAGCCCGCCGTGCCGGAGCATAGGCTGCTTTCAGAAATCGAAATGCCGCAGGCAACGATGATCGTAAAGGATGTATGTCTCTACCGATCCGATCATCTTGAAAACGGAATGGAATACACGGTGATTGGCCGCAGCAAGAAGGAGGGGTCATAACAACAATGAGAACTTCGCCGGCAGAATGGAGCAGAAGGATATATGAACAATCACGTCGAATGGACAGAAGCGAAAAACCGGCTGATCAAAGCCGTATCTTCCGGGAGCGGCCATGTTTGACCTGAACAGCTATCTGCGCGATTTGATTTCGTGCTGTCAGGCGTCCTTTGGGGATCGCCTGCTGTACGTCGGGCTGCAGGGCAGCTATCTGCGGGGAGAAGCCCATGAGGACAGCGATATCGACGTGATGGTGATCCTGGACCGGTTTTCCTTGGAGGATATGGATACCTACCGGGAGACCTTGAAAAAGGTCGGCTTCTATGAGAAATCCTGCGGCTTTATCTGCGGAAAAGAGGAAATGAAGCGCTGGAATCCCCTGGAGGTCTGCCAGCTGCGCCATACGACGAAGGATTTGTTCGGCGTATTGACCGATTATCTGCCCTCCGCGACGCGGGAAGACGAGATCAATTACGTCAAGTTCAGTTTGGGAAATCTGTATCACGAAATCTGCCATCGTTTTATTCATGCGGACAGGGCCAAAAATGTCAGAAAGTTTCGGGACACCTGCAAAAGCGTATATTTCCTCATGCAGAATCTGTACTATCTGGAAAGCGGCCGCTTTATTCTCGCCAAGCGGGAATTAAAGGAGGCAGTTTCGCCGGAGGACCGCCGGGTTTTGGAGCTGGCGGAGCTGCCGGACGGATTTGATTTTGATTCTGCTTTTGCCGCTTTGTTTTCCTGGTGTCAGGCGGCTTTCGCGCGGATCGACAGAATACGTGAATAAAGCGGTTGGAGGCAAAAATGAAGCCGATCCCCGCAAAAGATTTTGAAGCCATTAGAACCAGATACATCCCAAACGCTCATTTCCGATGAAAATCGCGTTCAGTAACGGTGATGGCAAGCTCAATGAAGCGTTTCAGTATCCCCGCGTATTTTTCCGCCTGATCGGGCACAGCGGGCACGTGGATGAACTCAACAGGCACGGAACTGCCCGTTCCCACGAGATAGAACGTATCGTTACAAACGAAAGTCCCGGCGTCCTCCGATATTTCAATGGGATCATCCCGCATTTCCGCGACGATTTCTTCCAATGGAAGGGCTGTACAGTATTCAGCCGGACCGTTTGGAAGGATCGTTTCTTTTTGGGGCTGCTTCCCCGCGTTATCAGGGATTCTGGCGTCGCGCAGGTTTTTCGCTTTTTTCTCCGGTGTGACCGCGTTTCTGCCGCCCGCTTCTCCAAGCAGGAAGATACAATCCGCAGGACATTGCAGCGCCGTTTCCGCGGCTTTGCCGAATACCACGGGAAGAAGAAGTTTCCTTACCGGATGGCCGGCGATGGAATCCGGCAGCAGACGCAAAACCTCCGCGGAGGTATTGATCATACTGCCCCCGAAAGGTTCAAAGGCTGTGATGAGGATAAAAAACGGTTTCATGGCACTTCCGATCCTTTATTGCAAGCAGTTCCGCACATTCCTCGGAACCTGCGAATCCAAAATATCGTTTCGCAGCGCTAAATCCGCGGTACGGTCCTCCGCGCCCGGATACGCTCACCGATTCCCGTACATTTCCTCATAATACTTCATATAGCCGCCGGACGTACATTCAGCCATCCAATCCATATGCTCCCTGTACCATTGGATCGTCAGCTTGATGCCGTCCTTGAACATCGTGGTCGGGGCCCAGCCAAGTTCCGCCATGGCTTTGCCGGGGTCGATGGCATAGCGCTGATCATGTCCCTTCCGATCCGTTACGAAGGTGATCAGGCTTTCCGGTTTCCCCAGTTCGGACAGGATGATCTTTACGATCTCAATATTCGCCTTTTCATTGTGGCCGCCAAGATTATAGACTTCTCCAACGCGGCCCTTTTCCAGCACAGCCAGGATGCCATAGCAATGATCCTTCACATACAGCCAATCACGGACATTGAGCCCTTCCCCGTAGACCGGCAGCGGTTTGTTCTGGGAAGCGTTGTTAATCATCAGCGGGATCAGCTTCTCCGGGAACTGATAAGGCCCGTAGTTGTTGGAACAGCGGGAGATGGTCACAGGCAAGCCATACGTGCGGTGATAGGCCTGCACCAGCAGATCGGCGGACGCCTTGGACGTAGAGTATGGGGAGCTGGTGTGGATGGGCGTGTCCTCATGGAAGAACAGGTCGGGACGATCCAGCGGCAGATCGCCGTATACCTCGTCCGTGCCCACCTGATGGAACCGCTGGATCCCATACTTCCGGCAGGCATCCATCAGCACAGCCGTGCCGATGATGTTCGTCTCCAGGAAGATGGCCGGGTTCTCAATGGAACGGTCCACATGCGATTCCGCCGCGAAGTTGACGACCACATCCGGGCGTTCTTTTTCAAAGATGGCGCTGATGCCCTCCCGATTCCGGATATCTTCCTTGTAAAAAACAAAATTGGGCGATTTAAAAGCGTCATTCAGCGTGTGAATATTGGCGGCATACGTCAGGGCATCCACACAGATGATTTTCCATTCCGGCCGTTCTTCAAGAAGCAGATAGACAAAATTGCTGCCGATAAATCCCGCGCCGCCTGTAACAAGAATTTTCATTTCTCTTCCTCCGCAATCGTCAGCAGATATTGACCGTAATCCGTCATTTTCAATTCTTTGCCCAGCGCGGCAAGCTGTTCCGTGGTGATGAAGCCGCGCCGCCAGGCAATTTCCTCGATGCAGGACACATAGAAGCCCTGCCGGTCCTGCACCGCTTCCACAAATTCCGCCGCTTTCAGCATATTGCTGGGCGTGCCGGTATCCAGCCAGGCCATGCCGCGGCCCAGCAGCGTCACGCTCAGCTCGCCCATTTCCAGGTAGGCGTTATTGACCGCCGTGATTTCAATTTCACCCCGGGCGGAGGGCTTCACGTTCTTGGCAATCTCCACCACCCGATTGTCGTAGAAGTACAGCCCGGGTACGGCGTAATTGCTCTTGGGTTTTTCCGGCTTTTCTTCGATGGAAATGACTTTATGGTTTTTATCAAATTCCACCACGCCGAAGGAGCGCGCGTCCTTCACCGGATAGCCGAAGATCGTTGCGCCCGTTTTGTTTTCCATGGCCTTCCGCAGCATCCGCGTCATGTCCTGGCCATAGAACACGTTATCGCCCAGGATCAGGCATACGCTGTCGTCGCCAATGAATTCTTCGCCTAAGATAAAAGCGTCCGCCAGGCCCCGGGGTGTATCCTGCCCCTTGTAAGAAAACTTCATGCCCAGCTGGCTTCCGTCTCCCAACAGCTTTTCATACAGCGGCGTATCCTCCGGTGTGGAGATGATCAGCACCTCCCGGATGCTGCCGAGCATGAGAATCGATAACGGATAATATATCAGCGGCTTGTCGTAAATCGGCAATAACTGCTTGGAAACCGCTTGGGTCAAAGGATACAGCCGCGTTCCTTTCCCTCCGGCCAAAATGATACCTTTCATTCCGCTTACCCCCAACTCAGTTTCTCTTTCGTTCTCTTCGTCCCGACGATGCATACGGTGACGGTTCCGGCGAAATCTGATTTCTCTTCAGAAAATTTTCTGTCACTTTGCGGCAGCGTTTGCGTCCTTTTCCACGCCAGCGCCGTAAATGGTAGCGAAATCGTCCCGCATGGAGATGGTGCCGATACCCTGCGCGTTGTAGCCCGCGATCTTGGCCTGGGCGCTTTCATAATCGCCCCATTCCCGCGCTTCGTCGTCCGCCAGCACGATGTAAGAAAGGGCGGGATAGGGATTGTCCGTCACCGTATATACGCACATGGCCACGTCCCCGGAGCTGTTGCCGAAAGCCAGCACCGGCTGTTGGCCGATCTCCCGCACGATGGCGTCCACCTTGGACATTTTGGCGTTCTCGCCGTAATAGGTGCCGTCGAACACCACCTTGTCCGTGCTTTTGAAGGTGTAATCCCCATCGGCGGAATCGCCCTGGCCCGTGGCGGTGCAGCCGTATTCCGTGCCGATGACGTAAGCGGGGGCAATGTCCAGCGTATCCTTTACGATGGCGCGGACGATGTTGCGCTCGGTGGCGGTGACGATATAGATGGTGAAATCATTGTCCCGCAGATAGTTCAAAAGCTCCACCATGGGCAGGTAGAACGCTTCGCCCCGGGTCATGCCCGTGAAGCCCTCCGCTTCGGAATCCATGAAGCCCTTCACGTACTCCCCAAGCTCGGCGGGGGTCATGCCCGCGTAGGCAAGGGCGGCGGCGGCAGCCTGCCGGGTGCTGATGCCCGAGGGCTTTTCCTGCCATTTGGTGTCCACGATCTCCCGGGCAACGGCCAGCACGTCCTCTGTGGGTGTGTAATCGGGATTGTTCAGGGCAAAGTCCACGAACACCATGTATTCAAAGCACCGGGGATAGGTTTCGCACATGAGGGTGCCGTCCAAATCGAACACGGCGACGCGGTCCGCAACGGGGATGTAGCTTTCACTGGTTTCATCCGTAATGGCGGCGATATAATCCATGAGCGCGGCTTTGGGTTCCGCGCCCGCGCTCCAGGAGGGCAGCTTTAAATAGGCTTCGTCGACGATGTATTGGAAAATGGACAAAGCCGTTTCGTAGTCCATATAATCGTCCTTGTTCGCCGCGCCGTCTAAATTTTTCACCAGAGCGGCTTCGGGGTGGAACTGGAGGCCCACGGCAAAGGTCTTATCGGTTCGCTCCAGCGCTTCAATCATGGGAACGCCGTTCGTTTCCGTGTAACCGGTCACGGCGAGCCGGGTGTTGTCCACGTTCTTCACCGCCTGGTGATGCCAGGAGGGACAGCCGGTGAGGGTATCTGTGCCCACGATGTCAGAAAGCCGGGACCCCTTCGCCACCTGCACGGTATGGGGCGCGTAATCCCGGTAGCTTTCGGGGGTGGCCTTCTGGTTGCGGTGGGTGTAGTCATATGCCATGCCCTGATTTTCAAACCAGGTGGGAATGTCCTGAATGACTTCCCCGCCGGAAATGACGCCGAGCATTTGCGAGCCGCGGCAGAAACCCATGAGGGGAATATCCATGTCCAGGCAGTAAGCCATGGTCAGATAGTCCGAAACGTCCCGTTCCGCGTTATAGTCGATTTCCGCTTCGATGCCATGCCATTCCTCGGGCGTATAGTATAGAGTAGGGCTGATGTCCTCGCCGCCGGTAAACAGGACGATGCTCACGTTCCCCACGGCTTCCGCCGCGTTGGAGCCGTGCCAGGTATTGCATTTCACATACTTGGCGGCATCCGCGTCCAGCATGCCGATCTCGGTTTTGCCGCTTGTCAGGCGGCCTTCCGCGTCGTAGCTTAAATCAGCCGAGAACACCTGATCCAGCATCACCCATTCGCCGCCCGCCGCTTCCACGGCGCGGCACACGTTGGTAAAGAACTCCGAATCCGTATCGGCCCGCCAGGCGATGCCGACCACGGTTTTTTGAGGCACCTCAGCCAGCGAAACGCAGCAGACGCTCACCAGCAGAACGAATCCCAGCAGCAGCGCAAACGTCTTTTTCATTTTCCTGCTCCTCCTGTTTTTTGTTGAGTAAACGTTCCGGTTTATTTTCCGCTGTAATAGTCCATGGTGATCTCGTCTTCCTCGATCAGCACCGTGTTCTGGTTCAACGCTTTGATGACATCATCCGCTGCCTTATACACTGTGGCCTTGTCCGCGAAGTCGAAGTAACAAACCAGGGTGTATTCATGGGTGATAGCGCCTGTTTCGTCCGTCCACGCGCCGGTAGCGTCCTGGAGGGTGTAGCCCTCAAAGTATTTGAGGCATACTTGATCCACGATGTTCCGCGCTTCCTCCTGGCTCATTTCCATCTTGTAGGTGTCCTTATCGTTGGTGCCTACGTACATCACGTACTGGACGCTCTTGCCCGTGTCCGCTTCCGGCGCGTTTGCCGCGTTGATATGCGTCAGCAGCAGCCCGGCGCACACCGCCGAGCAGCACAGGCTGACGATGGAAATGATGACCGCGATAATCGTTCCGTTTTTCTTCATGGTGATTTCCTCCTGTTCATTATCTTCTAACCGCTGATACCCGATACTTTGCTTGATTCCCACTCTCTATCTTTTAGAAATGGTATCACTCGGCAATATGATCTTTTTTGGGACAGTCCCCATCACATTTGCAGGTGTCCTGCAAGCTGTCCCTTTAACTGCCCCAAATTTTAATAATGGGACACCTGTTTGTCAAGTGCCCATGCGGTATTTGGTCGAAAACCAGTTCCTACTCAGCCTCCCCTGGAAGAACCACCGAGAAACGGCGTCAAGGGGGGATTGTCAAGGGGAACACCCCTTGACTGAAATCCGCACCGGCGGCGTGTACGCCGGGAGGGGCCGAAGCGCCCGGAAAATATGCCCTTTGGCATATTTTCAGCGGAGGCCGGGCCGGAAGGCCCCGACCAGAAAATTTCAGGCGGGAGCGTAGACGACCAGATGAAATTTTCCTTCCTTGCGGTTTTTCCGCCCGGGAGCACCGAAGGTGCGAGAGGAAAAACCGTGCGGGGGGACGAACCGCCGATGACCGCCTGCGGCGGGAATTTCATCGGCGGTGAGATCAGCCGAAAGGGAGCAATCTCCCCATGAAGGGGAGTTGCGACCATTGAGGCTGCGGATTCGCGGGGGGGATGAAATCCCCGCCCGCGTGTTACTACGAAGCCGAAGGCTGAGTAGTAACGAAAACCAAGAAAAGCGGGAGTACAGCCCAAATTAGCAGCCGTAGCAGTCATACGTCATCTTCCGTTCAGCTGTGATTTCCGAAAAGAAATGATTTTTCCGGTTTCCTTGTTGACACATTCCTCGGCCGTCACTGTTCTTGTGACAATGCGGGACTTATGCTTGAAATCCGGACTGAAAGCCGTATATCCTTCCTGATTCCGCTTTCATTCGTCCCATTCAGCGATAGCTGCATGGGAATTATGCGTCCACTTCCGCCACCGCGTAGGACGGGGAGAACGCGCCGCTGCCGCACATTTTGTAGTAGCCCCGGAAAATGCGGTCCACGGCGATCTGTACGCCTTCCGCGTTGGAGCCCAGCAGGATGATCAGGAACTGCTTGCGGCTGTAGCGGGTGAGCACGTCCACGTTGCGGATGGTTTGCTGAATGGACTGTTCCATGTAATACATGGCTTTTTCCAGCTCTTCGGGCAGAGGAGGTTCGTGGGCGTCCGTTTCAAGGGTGATCATGATGAGCATAAAGGGGTGGGAGAACCGTTTTTTGATATTTTCGATGAATTCGTACAGGGTGGCGAATTGCCTGTATTCCACATCCATGGCTCCGTTGTAGCTGCCGCTGGTGCGGATGCCGGTGACGATGCGGTTCACGTCCACCGTTTCGCTGCGGAAAATCTCGGAATCCGGGGTGTAGAACTGATAGCCGTTTTTGCCGTGCTGCTTCACATAATAGAGCGCCCGGTCCGCCCGGTTATAGGCCTTCATATAGGTATCGGCGGGAGTGCACATCACCAGGCCGGCGGAAATCGTTGCCATGGAGGTTTCGGGCTCGGCGTTCTTCTTTTGCTCAAAATCGCTGATGATCTTTTGAATCCCGGTTTCCGCTTCTTCCTGGGTAACGCCCTTCATGAAGCAAAGGAATTCATCCCCGCCCAAACGGCAGCAAACGGTGTTTTGGCCGTTTTCCGTCAGCACGTCGCCCGCGAAGCGAAGCGCCTGATCCCCGACCTTATGGCCGTAAATATCGTTGATTTTTTTCAGATTGTCCAGATCCATAAACGCTAAGCATCCGCTGCCTTTCATGGCCTGCACGATGGCCGCTTCGCCGGTGCTCCTGGTCATGACGCCGGTAATGGCGTCGTAATCGTCCGTTACGCCCTGGGTGACGAATTTCTCCATGACCTCCTGCAGCAGCGCGGAGGACGCTTCCAGGCCCCCCGTGTCTTCCTGTGCGTCCTGCCTGATGATATCGTCCAGCAGGCCCTTGTCCCACAGCCCGACGAACACGTCCACAAAATGGGGATCGAACTGCGTTCCCCGGCCCTCGGTCAGTTCCTTCCGGATGTACGCGGGGTCGCACGCCCTTCTGTAGGCGCGGTGGGAGTTCATGGAATCAAAAGCGTCCGCGATGGTGACGATGCGGGCTTCCTCGGATATTTCCTCGCCCTTCAGCCCCTGGGGGTAGCCCGCGCCGTCGTAGCGTTCGTGGTGGCTTCTGGCCACGCCCTCGGCTGTTTTGATGATGCTTTTGTTCTTTAAGATGTCCCCGCCGATGGTGGTATGGGATTTGATGATGTCATACTCCACGTCTGACAGCGGGTTGGGATTGCTCAGAATGGAATCGGGCACGCCGATCTTGCCGATGTCGTGCAGCAGGGCGGCATACCGCAAATCGCTGATCCTGTCTTCCTTCCACCCGACGGTTTCCGCGATCTTGACGGCATACTGGCTCACGCGGGAGGCGTGATTTTTGGTATATACGTCCTTGGCGTCGATGGCGTCCACCAGGGAACGGACGACCTGCAAGGAGAGCTGCTTATTCTCGGCAGCTTTTTTCTCCACCTCCCGGGAAAGCTGCTCCTGGCGCTGAACGAAGGGGCGCACCGTGATCAGCGACATCACCGCCGCGATCAGCACGGTCGTAAGCAGGATGGCGACGGAACTTAAAATAGTTGTGCCGGTGCGCTGCGAAAGCTGGGCCTCGAACCATTGGGAGGAGAAATCGGCGGCAATGATGCCGGCGATCCTGCCGGCAGAATCGAGCACCGGGCTGTACGCGCTGTAAAAGGTGCCCCAGGCGTCGGTATAGGGCGTTTCGTCCAGCGCCGCAGTGCCCCTGCCGGCCGCCGCGAGCGCTTCGGTGTATTTTACTTCCTCGCCGAATTCGCCGGGATCAACGGGATCCGGATCCACGGTAAAGGTGAAGCGGCCGTTTCCCTCGTCCCGGACGCCATACACATATTCCAGCTCCGTGTTGTTCCGGAACACCTCCAGCGTGTGATAAATCTGCCGGTATTCCGGCGTGTCCGCGTCCTCCGCTTTCAGGCTGCCCAAAATATCGCCGTTGATGGAACCGGCGGCGCAGTTGGCGATGTCCAGCATGCGCTGCTGGATGGATTTTTTGATGCCGAGCCTGCTGTTGATAATGGAAACCACGCAAAATACGCTGCCGGAGACGATGGCGATGATCTCCACCAGCAGGATGATCTTTGTGGACAGCTTGTTTGCCCGCAGTTTCCCGAAAGGATTCTTCATCAGGATATGCCCTCTCTCCTGGATGGCGATGAAAACCGAAAATACGCCGAACATTCCTGCATTTCTGCAAATAAATACCCACCTAATCAAATCTATTATACAGGAAAAAGATCATTTGGGCAAGTTTTTTCCAAAAATGTCATGATAAAAACTGTAAAAAAACTGTAGGCATGAAAAATCCTGTCGGTTTTATTCGCTTGAAGCGGGGAATCAATTATAGTATAATAAGGCCAATGAATCGGGGAGGACATTTGTTTATGGAAAAAAGAAAGGGTTTGCCGGTTTTGCTGCTGCTCGCCGCCCTGGCGCTTTCCGGCTGCGGAGGACAGCAGGGGGAGGCGTCTCCCACCGCCGGGCCGGAGGGCGGGCAGGAGGCGGCCGCCTCCGTACTGAACAAGGCCCAGGGCCCGCTGGGGGACGCGGTGCGGGCGCTCATGGAGCCCTATCAGGAAACGCTTTCCCAGGCGGCGCAGAAAAGCCCGGAAAGCTTAGCCTACACCATTCCCGGCGATCTGCTGAACCAGATGGCGCTGGACGCGGAAGCGGCGGGAGCCCAGGCCCTGGCGGGCCGCTGGCGCTTCACCCGGCATGAGACGGGCGATTATACCTACGAGGCCACAGCCTGGGAAGCCATGGATGAATACGTCCAGGAAGGCAGCGCCACCCCGAACCCCGCCGATGAAACGCCCCTGGACAGCCAGCTGAACGGGGATTACGCCGTGTCCGGCGGCGGTCTGTTCGACCGGGCGCGGGATTACGACGTATCGGAGGATTTGTCCAGCGGTACGGTGACCCTGACCGATTCCCTGAACGGCCAGACTACGGGCTCTGAACTGTTCCGTTTTTGCGTTCGGAACGGCGAACTGGTTTTTGCCGACGCCGCCCTGGATACGACGGTGCAGGACGGCGCTGCCACCGGCGACAGCTACCTGGCCGCGGTGGGAATCCTGCGGGCCGACGGGCTGGAGACGGTGGAATACCGCCTGACCAGCTTAGACGAGCTGCCCGACCCCGCCGCGCTGAATTTTTCCCGTTTCCTGCGCACCGTTTCTCCCGTTACCCATGTTTCCATGCAAACGGAAAAGCCGTCCAAATAAAATATCGATTTGGTCATTTGGGCTGTGTCGGTCCGTTCCGGCACGGCCGTATTATTTTCTCTGCATCCCATTATATTGTTTCACGATCCCGTTGAGAAAATCCAAATGCTCATAGCCCTTCAAATACACGATGTTGATTTCCCGCATCATGCTCAGGTTTTCCACCGACAGCACCACCAGCTTTTCTTTTTTGATCTCGTCCATGCAGGCGCTTCGAGCCAGGATGGAAACGCCGAAGCCGCGCCGGATCAGATCCTTGATGCTGGCAATGCTGTCGATTTCCATAGCCACGTTGAAATCGTCGATGCTCAGGCCCTGGGTTTCCAGGGAGGCCGTGAACAGATTGCGGGTGTTGGAATTGGGCAGCCGCAGGATCAGCCTTTCTTCCTTCAATTGATTGATGCTGATCATGGTCTGCTTCGCCAGCCGGTGGGTGGGCGGCACCGCCAGCACCAGGCAGTCCGTATCCAGCATCAGATAGCGGAACGCGGGGTCGGCGATTTTTCCCTCCACAAAAGCGAAATCCAGTTCATAGCTGCGCAGCATGGTGTACAGGTTATCGGTGGTATTGGTGAGGATTTTCAGGTTCAGCCGGTCCAGATTGTTGGTGTAGGCCGCCAGGGCTTCGATGATGGCGCTGCTTTCGGCGGTGTGGGTGATGCCGATGGTGAGGGAATGGATCTGCTCCTTCTCGTTTTTCAGCGCCTGCTTCAGGTTGTTGCTCAGCGCCGCCATGCGCTGGGCGTAACGCACGATCAATTCCCCTTCCGGGGTGAGCGTGAAGCGGTTGTGGGCGTGCTCAAAGATTTTTACGTTCCAGTATTCCTCCAGCTGCCGGATATGCTGGCTCACGGCGGGCTGCGACAGCCCCAGCAGACTGGAAGCCTTGGTGAAGCTGCCGGTTTCCACGATTTTCAGCAGCGACAGCAGACGGTAATCCACCATCTCCTTTACCTCCTTTCAAACGGTTTCCGCTCGGATTTGCCGGACGGCTCCGGCTTTTTCGCGCAGGTATTTTCTGTACATTCCGTTCGCCGCGGCGCAGCAGAGGGCATCCGCCAGGGGCGTCGCCAGCACGATGCCGTAGGCCGGCCATATGCGATCGAGCAGGAACATCAAGGGGATATCCACCAGCCCCTTACGCAGCATGGCCAGGAAAAAGGATTTTTTCCCTTCGCCCGTGGCCTGGAAAAAGGAAATATAGGTATACGCGCTGGCCGAAAACGGCCCGCCCACGCACAGGATGCGCAGGAACGATTCGCCAAAGCGCAGCGAAGGCGATGCACTGTGGATAAAAATCCCCGTCAGCTGCCGGGCAAAGGCCAAATTGACGGCTACGCAAACGCACGCCGTACCCACCGCCGCGAAATGGGCGGCCCGCACAGCCTTGCGCATGCGCTCCCAGTTGCCCGCCGCGTAGCTGTAACCGATGAGGGGCAGCGCGCCCTGGGCGATGCCGCGCACGATGCAGTGGGCCAGCATGTTGATCTTCTTCGCCACGCCGACCCCCGTCTGCATGGCCAGGCCGGAGAGGGACATGAGCTTATCCAGCATGGCGTAGGAAATATTTTCAAACAGCGTCATGATGCACGCGGGCAGCCCCGCCGTCAGCACCGCCGCCGGCACCCGATTATACCACATGCGGGCGGTATACCGATAGGACAGCAGGGATTTTTTCCGAATGGCCACCTGAACGGCGATGAAATAGAGCAGCGAAACAAAATTGGAAAGGGCGGTGGCGATAGCCGCGCCCAGGGCTTCTTTTCCAGGGGGCAGCAGCACGAACATAAAGAGCGGGTCCAGAACGATGTTCAATATGCCGCCCAACATGATCCCGGCGCTGGCGTGAACGGAACGCCCCTCGGAGCGGATCAGGTGAGAAAACAGCCCGCCCATGGACGTGGCGGCCCCGCCGATCACCACCGTGACCACAAGGTATTCCACTGCGTTTTTGTGTACGCCGGGGTTCGTGCCGCCCAGCAGATCCGCGAACAGATGCCGCCCCATAAAAGCCAGGCCGGAATACAGCAGCACCGTTGCCAGGCACCCCCAGAACGCGAAGGCCGACGCGGCTTTCACCCGGTCTTCCTTCCGCTTTCCCAAGGCGCGGGAAATCACGCTGGCCCCGCCCACGCCGAACAGATTGGAAATGGCGGAAAGGAACATGAAGGCGGGCATGCACACGGTCACGGCGGTCATCATGGCGTCGTTGCGCGCCAGGCCCACGAAAAAGATATCCGCCATGTTGTAGACCACCAGAATGATCTGGCCGATCACCGTTGGAAAGGCCAGGCGATAGATGGCCCTGGGGATACTGCAATGCTCAAACAGCTCTTTTTCTTTCGGATTCATGAAGCGTCACCCCCCATTCTGTTTAGTCCCCGACCAGGAAAAAAGGAAACGGCATGCCCTGCGTGATGCCCGAAGGGTTCACGCTCAGTTTCTTTCACCTGTTCTTCGTTTTCCCTATCTTATAAACTTCCACGCCAGATTGCAAATCAAACTTCCAGAAGCACCCATCATTTTTTCTTATGGCTCGGCCAAATTTGGCGCGCAAATGCAAAACCATGGCCCACGGTCCGGGAAAAACCAAATAATTACTGATGACCCCCACAAAAAGTTTAATGCCGCGCGCATCCTGCTTGGGACGCGGCGCGGCATTTTTGCGCGTTTCAAAACAAAAGCCGAAGGAATTTTCTCCCTTCGACGGCCTTATATTACCACATTTTGGGTAAAATTTCAAGCCTTGTATTCGGTTTGAAGATGTGATAATAAGTATTCGCCAATGCAGAAAGGGGGCATGAAAATGGAGAATTTAACCGCGAAGGTCAGCTGCTTTGCCAGAGCGTATCACTGCAAAAACAGCGCCGTGCCCATTTTCGCCGATACGGCGGCGGAAGGGCTGCTGGGGCTGGATTACGATCAAATCGCCCAAAGCATGCGTCAGGGAATGGACTTTTTTCTGCCGGATTTTCACGGCGGCGCGGAGGAGGGTCTGCGCCTGATCGTGGACAGGCAGCTTTCCCCGTCGGTGCTGGGCAGAAGCGCGTACTGCGAACGGGCGCTGAAAAATGAACAGCGCTTTGGATGCCGCCAGTACGTTCTTTTCGCCGCCGGGTACGATACCTTCGCCATCCGGAATCGGGACCCGTTCCTGGAAGTTTTTGAACTGGATCTGCCGGATGTGCTGGCCGATAAGGAAAAAAGGATCCGGCAGGCGGGAATGAAGTCCAAGGCGGGTTCCATCCCCTGCAATCTTGCGGAAGCGTCCTGGAAGGATCGGCTGATCGCGGGCGGTTTTGACCGCGGCGCGAAAGCCTTCGGCAGCCTGCTGGGGATCAGCTATTACCTGGACAAAGGCGCGTTTCAAAATCTCCTGAATGGGATCGGCGAAATCTTCTCCGAAGGGTCGGCCCTTTGCTTTGATTATCCCCTCAAAGAGGGAAGCGCGGAAACGCGCGCGAACCGGGAACTGGCCCGGGGCGCGGGGGAAAGGATGAAAGCCCGGTATACGGAGCGGGAAATGGAAAGCATGCTGGCGGCGTGCGGCTTCCTGATCTATGAACATGCGGATCACAAGGACATGACCCACCGGTTTTTTGCGGATTATAACGCGGCCAATCCGGCGCACCGGATGGAGGCCCCCAAGGGCGTATGCTACACGCTGGCCGTGCGGAAAGGGTGATCCTGCGGCGGGCGGGCGGGCCCGTCAGCCGCCCTGGCCGTAGGGCACATGCCGCCCGTCGTTGGCAAGCGCTAAGCAGGGCAGGGCCGGTTCGTTCAGCTCGTCGGTGAACCGGGCAACGGTGATGCCGCAGAAGGGCTCGTGCATGGTGGCGCACAGGTAGGGGAAGGTGAGGTTGAAAACGCGGCTCATGGCCGCCACGGAGGAACCGCCATGGCTGAACAGGGCCACCGCGGCGGGATGATCGGCCTTCACGCAGCGGTAATAATGCCCGTCGTGTTCGTAGCCCAAGGACGCCATCCATTTGTCGAGCTCCCGGCCCACCCGGGCGGCGTCCTCCACCACCACGTTGTTTTCATAAATGGGATGGCTGGCCCAAGCGGGGTCGGTCAAATCATAGCCCCGGCGCATGAGCTCGTTGGCCGTTTCCCAGGGATGGCCGTGGTGGAATACGGGCTTGCCCTCGCTGTTGCCCCAGTACAATTCCCGCATGAAGGGCAGGATGGTAACGGGCAGGCCCAGAATCTCGGCGGTACACGCCGCGGTTTCCCGTGCCCGGCCGAAGGGAGAGGAATACACAGCTTCAATGCCCTCGTCTTTTAAACGCAGGGCGGTGTCTTTTGCCTGACGCAGGCCGATTTCAGTCAGGCAATCCTTTTCATAATTGGGCTGGCCGTGGCGGATGAACAGAATACGCATTTGGGGTCCTCCTACTGTGTAATGGGGGTTGATAAAGAACACTTTAAGAAACCAGGAGACCAGTGGGGCTTTGCCCCACACCCCACCAGGGAGATGATCTCCCTGGACCCTCACCCGCGGATATTACCTGACGCGGAAAGAAAGCAAGTTCCCGCTGTTACTTGGAAGAAATGACCAACTTGATAGCCTTGTGCTTCTGGCCCGGCCGCCTTTGGCGGCCAACCC
>JAFSKN010000057.1 GCA_017448975.1 Clostridia bacterium | reverse complement strand
TTTGATCTCCTGCCCGTTCAGGAACACGCGGTACAGCCCGTCCGCATAGCTTTGCAGGGCGTTTTCCACGGCCTCGTCCAGCTTTGCGGGCGTACCGTTGTAATCCACGCCGAAGGCGATTTTGCCTGTTTGCGCCCAAGCCTCGATTTGTTCTTTGGAAAGAATCGTTTCCTGGGGCGCTGACAGCCGCCTGTGCTGCCGCTCCACGCAGGCCTCCACGCACAGGCAAATCAATTCCCGCAAGGTGTCCGGCCCGCTTTTCAGCTCCATGGGGACCGGATGGACGTCCCCTCCCCTGCGGCTGATGCTTTGGGCATGGATTTGAATGATCATTTCGTTCGCCTCTCCCATAAACAATTTAGCGTTTCGCAGTCAAAATGCCCGTACGCTCAAAGAAAAAAATGCGAAAATTCACGATAAGCCCAGTATAAAAGCAGGACGCCGATCAGAATATCCGCGAAACCCGCCCAAATCGGAACATTCCAGCGAAGCAGCTCTCCCATGCAATTGACGATGATATATAGAAATAAAATGATCATCACGAGCCACGGCTTTGCTTTCATTTCGATTCCCCTCCTTCATCGTTCATGAAAATTCGTTCATGATAGATTCCGCCGCCTCGATCATCTCCGTCAGCATCCGTTCGGCCTGATTGGGCCACACATCCCGGCAAAACAGCGTCACGTCCAAATAATAGATTTCATTTGCATAGCCATACGACCATTCATAGGGACAGCCATAAGCAGTTTTTTCGTAGCTTTCAAACCGATAGTACGCGCCGGAATTCCACGGGCTGGAGAACAAGGGAGGCAGCTCTGCCGTCAGGTTGATTTCAATGGTCAGGTTTCCGAAGTCGATCCAGTTTCCAAAGCCGTCTTCCGTTTGTTCATGTTTTCGCGCTCGCAGGACGGGGCTTTCGGTTTTGTAGGGGGCCAGCAGCGCTGTAATTTCCTCTTCGGACCGCCCCTCCGCTGTCAAATCCAGCCCGTACAGGAGGGCGGTGAGGTTCAGATTGGGATATTTGGCTTCCTCGGAGACGGAAACATCGTCGAACCATCCTATTTCCCCCACGCGCTCCGGGTTTTCACGCATCCATTGCAGCACTGTTTCCAGCCGGGAAAACAGCGCCGGGTCAATCACCTTTGCGCCGATTTCAGTGCCCAGCGCTTCCGTCATGCCCAGGGCGAACAGATCCAGGATCAGATACCCGGCCAGCAGGCCCCACAGGATTTTATGCTTCCGGGGCTTGAGCAGGTTTTTGATCCGGCCCTTCACCCCGCCCTCGGCGAAGGCCACCGGGCAGGAGGCGTAGGGCTTCTGGGATACGGTGGTCAGCGCCCGGCAGTAGTCAGGCTTTTTATCTGCGTCCATCCATTGGAACACCCGCTCGTCGCAGGTATATTCCATATCCGCGCCCCACAGCCGGAAAGCCAGCCACACCAGGGGATTCATCCAGTGGATCACGCGGATGAGAGAAACAGCCAGCTTCCAGAACGGGTCGTTCCGGGAAAGGTGGGTATGCTCATGGGCGATCACCATTTCCTCTTCCTCCGGCGAAAGCCCCAAGGGCAGATATACCCGTTTTTTGAAAACCCCCATGGAAAACGGCGTGGACACAGCGGCGCATCGGTACACGGGATATGTCCCTTCCTGTATCAGTTCCGCCGTCCGCAGCCGGCTTTGCAAACGCAGATAGCTGACGATCCCCAAGGCCAGCAGCACCGCCATCCCCGCTATCCATACCCAGGCGGCGATGGAAAGGATGCCTGTCATCTGTTCGCCGGTTACGGGCAGGCGGTACACGGTCAGCGCGTCGCCCCGGCTGGTGGCTTCCACCACCACGTCCGCCGTTTCCCCGGTGAGCAGTTCCTTCTGAAACCAGTCCACCCGGGGCAGCAGGGCGCTTCTGTACCGCAGGAAAGCGGGCGTCCAGGGGCACAGCAGCCGGAACCAGCCCAGGCCCCACAGGATATAGCACCACTTGCGGGAGGATTTGCGCACCAGCAGCCGAAAGGCCATGATGTACAGCAGCAGCAGGCTTCCCCGCAGGGTGCCGTTCAGCATCCAGAGAAAAGCTGTTTCAAGCATGGCCGTTCTCCTCGTAATCGTCGATCAGGCGGCGAATTTCCGCAATATCCTTTGCGGTCAGCCGCTTTTCCCGCGCAAACGCCGCGATGAAGCTCGGCAGCGATCCGCCGAAGGTACGCCCCAAAAAAGCTTCTCCCTGGCTCACCTGCACCTGTTCCCGGGGAATCAGCACGGTGACGGTTTTATTCTCCATTTTGAAAATACCCCGATCACACAGCTTTTTCAGCACCGTGTAAGTCGTCGTCCGCTTCCAGTTTAGCTGCGCCTCCGCCTGCCCCACTAATTCCCTGGTGGTCATCGGCGCGTGCTCCCATAAAATCTGCGCCAGCCTGTATTCCCCGTCAAAAATCTGCGGTATATCCATTCTGCGTCCCCCAAACTGTCTATTCCATTAGACATAAAACAGTCTATCAGAATAGACATTCTTTGTCAAGATGAATCCTCCCCCTTTTTGATAATTTTGAGCATCTTTGCTCATCCTGGCAATTTCCGGTGATCTTTCAATTCTGTTCGATAGAAATGGACAGCAGCCAGCCCGGCAAGGAACATGGGGTTAATTCACCATACTGCCTGGCGAGCCGCAAAACTGTCCGTTCATACGCGGGATCATCGCCGGAACCGTCGATGCGAATAAGCATGCCAGCGCAAAGCACTTCATATCGTGATTGCTCCCATGTACTGTCTGAACCCGCACTAACCCATCCGCGTCGGAATCGAAGGAGCCGTATCCCATAGACGCGGTACACCCGCACAACAATAATGCAAGAGCCATCAATAGAAACAGGAATGAGATACGCCGCTTCTTCAGTTCCTCCAAAAATTGATTCATTGATGTTCCTTTGCTTCAAGCGCCTTTTGGCCGCAGGGATTCCCACCAGGCGTATTCCTCCTCGGACAGTCTGGTAAAAATGGATGGCACAACGCCAAAGAACAAAAGGGTTAGTTCATCATTCCTGATGGTGAAGGTATGCATATTTGTTTCTTCCGGTGTGATCCATATCATGCTGTCTCCATCGATTCGGTATTGCGCCCTTTCCTCGGTATATTGGTGGTTTTCAGTGTCGATATAGCGCAGGGCAAACGTTCCGCCATGGAAGAATTCCAGAGACATATCAAGAGCGTCGCCGCCTTCTTCCACCGTGCAGTGCCAGACCCCAAGCAGCGGAAAAGCGGCTTCCTCATTCCAGGACGGCAAAGAGGTGATGAAAGGAAGGGTTGGCTGGAACGGCCCGGTCACCTGATAACGCAGACTGGCAAAATTATAATCCTCGGGACACAGGATTTTTACTTGCCGAAGCACGATTTCCGGTGCTGTTCCTTGGGTGGGCGCTTCCAGGAAAACGGCAAGGTCAATTTGCGGCTCCTGCTCAAACATCGTTGAATAGATCAGTGTGCATGTTTTCGCGGCTCTGCTGAACACAGAGATTTCCGACCGGTGAATGCCGGAGCCCCAGGAGGAGGCGATCATCAGATCGGTCTGGCCATCGCCGTCATAATCCCAAGGCATCGCGTTCAGGAAACCAAAGCCACCGAATCCTTCACACAAAGGATACACAGCGCCGTCTACCATCGCAAAGCTCTCACAGGAATTTCCGAATTTGAAGATTTGAATATCCGTTTCCGCCGCAACAATATCCGGCGTAACGTTATAACAGTATTCTTCACTGGCAGGCCAGCCGTTGAGAATTCCGCCGGGATTGGCCGCCTCGAAAGCAGACATGAACTCATTTACGCCGTTCTTTGAACACGGTGCTTCATAAACGGTTCCGTCAGCGGATTCCGCCCGCGCTGCCGAACAGGAAAACGCGAAGACCGCCGCAAACAGCAATGCAGCCCATCGTTTCATCAGGAATCAGTCCTCTCCATACTTTTTCGATCTGTTTTCCTCAAAATCATCATTTTGTGAAATCACCGATTTATTGTCCAATCGCCCCGCCTCCCAGCATGCGGCCCCTGTCAGCGCCTGCGCTGAAGTCATAGGAGAGACGATCGCAAAGCGCGCCGCACAGCGTCTCTTGCTCCGGATATTTCTTCATGCCTTTCCAGGAGCCTTTAGCTGAACCGCCGCTGGTCCGGGGCTTATTTCATGGACCAAAAGAATACTTTTTCCCCCGACGTATTGATGTATCCCACTTCATTCCCACTGGAAACCATGGCCAGGCCGTTCAAAAACACGCCGCCCGAATCATACATGAAATCGACGGCCACTTCACCCCTCTCGTTCACATAGCCTACCTTCGTTTCATAAACCGGCTCCTGATAATCGCCGGTTTTCACGTTATGCACGGTTCGCCATTCCTTGATGCCCACGATTTTGATTACCGCCTGCAGCCCTTCCGAAAAGAACCGGTGGGCTTCCGGAAACCCATCGTCCCAATTTCGCCCGTAGATTTCCGGGTCCATCAGCCATTGCCCTTCCATGTTCATCAGGCCCGTTTGATACCCTCCCGAAACAGGCCGCCGCAATTCTATGACGCCGCCGGCGGAAGCGTAATACCGCTTTGTATCCTCCATCTCGTCGTCCTCCTGGAGATAAGGGCTCCAGCCTTCTGGAATCTCCAGCGCCATCTCTCCCGCAGGATCGATGAGCACATTGGCTTCCTCGATCCACGCGTACTCCCCATAAAATTGATAGGGCTGGGTGATGGGCCGCGTTTCCACGCCATATTTGCTGATCCAGGTCACGCGGCCATTGCTGAACAGCACGTTCCCCTGGGTGTCGATATGTCCTAAGTTTCCGTTCTCCAGTCTTACGCAGGCGTACCCGCTTTCCGAAAAGGGATATACTTCCCGGAAGCGGCATTTCAGACCATCCGGTTCGGTATAGGAGGCGATCCGCCAGTCCATGGCGTTCAGAACAAAATAACCCAGGACGGGCGGATCGTCCGCCTGCGCTTCCTTTTCCCTGGCGCAGAGCAGGCCGCAGGCCCAATCCTCCATGGTGAATTGCAGATCAGGCAATTCGACGATGTTTCCCTGGGTATCCACGAAACACGCTGCGTCCTCTTCTCCCAAGGGGGTTTCCTTGAGAATGGGCGCAAACCCATGGTGAAACACGCTGGAGTTTCCGCACCAATCCGTATAATATCCCTCCGGCAAGGCGATCGCCATCTGTCCGTTGGTACGGTCATAAAACGCGTCTCCGATGGGCACCAGCTTTTCCTGCGTCCACCATTTGAATTCATCCTGAAAAACGATACCGGAAAAGAATCCACTGGGCACGTCGAAAAAACCGTAATGCGGGCTTTCCCGGTTTTCATCGTCCGCACGGCGATCCCAGATCAGGTACATGCCCTCGTTCAGCCCGCCGTAGGTCCAGCCGTCGTAGCCCTCATCCACGAAATAATGAGGTTCCACCACCCAGGCTCCGCTGGCGTCAATGATGCCCATGGTATATTCCCACGGATCGCCCGTGGACACGGCGGCATAGTTTCCCCGAAACAACCCCGCCGTTTCAAACTGCGGCGCAATAGCCCATTGTCCGCTTGGATCGATATAACCCCATTTTTCCGTGTTTTCATCATAAGCCGGAAACAGGGCGGCGCTGCTGCCCGCCCGGGCGATTGCCGGAAGCGACACAAGCAGGAGCAGGCATAGAGCCAGGCATTTCTTCATGGTTCGGTTTCTCCTTTTTTGGAACGGCAAGCACAGGGAACGGCCGGGGCCCCTGTGCTCACGGCGAAGCGTCAGCGGACGTTCTTTCCGGCGCGCCGCAGACGGAGCAGGGAAGCAGCTTTGAAAACCTTTCATCGTTGTTGATCGTTTCCATTGAAACCGGGCTGAGGGGCCAATACGTGGGGTCTACCCGCGCGCAGCAGGAGTCGGCGTGATAATACTTTCCGCCCCATGGATTATAATAGACCATGCCTGCTTCCTGCCAGACGATGGCGTCATCGTGATCGATGTACGCCAGCTTCCCGTCCTTTTCCACCAACGCCAGACCGTCCCGGAAGCTGCTGGCCTTGTCCCAAACAGGCTGAATCACCGTTTCCGCCCGTTCGTTGATATAGCCCCACAGTCCGTCCATCTGCACCGGATGGAGGCCCTCTGAAAAATTCTCCCGGTTTCTCTCTGGGAGCACGCTTCCGGCGTGGCTTTCAAAGATCGGCTCGGCCAGATATTCCGCCTGCCCGTCCGCAATGCGGAGCAGGCCGTAGCCCCGCTGACGGTCGGTGATGTCTCTGTACCCGGTTGTCGCGAGTCTGTACCAAATCAGGCCGTTTTCCTGCACTTCGCCATCCAGAAAGAAGCTGTGGCCGTCGGGATACCGCAGCTGAGAAAAAACCTCATTCCCGTCTTTGTCGATGATCACCGAGCGCGTTTTAGAATCTGGCTCCCTGCCGAAGTCCTCGATCACCGCGTACCCGTTCACAAACTCATAGGTGATGTAATAATCCGAATCCACAATATTGTAGGTGGGCGGAACGATCACGTTTCCTTCCGTATCCATATGGCCCGCCAGGAGCAGGGGCCAGTCTTCTCCGTCCCGCGTCACGGTTTCATGGATATCCTGGAGGAAACAGACCATGCCGTTTTCATCGGGCGGGCTCATCCACACCATGGACGGATCGGCCTCAATGACCACCGTACCGTCCAGCCGGGCCAGCCCCAAGCCGCGCTGATCGGGCATATCATCCCCGTATCCCAGCATGTTCCATAACGGCGATTCTGCTTTCTCCGCCGCTTCTTCCGTTTCCATCGGGATGGAATAGACCATATATCCGTCCTTCACAAAGCTTTCCGGCGTCATGCCGTCCGGCAAGGTCACTTCGTTTCCCTGAACGTCGATCAGGTGAACGATCTCGTCCAATACTTCGCCCACGCCGTCCTCGTCGAAATCAGCCAAGATGTCGCTGGGGCGGGCATAGCCGTCATAGAAGCATGCGTCATCCTCATACCCGGTATACCGGAAGGGAATCACGGTTTCGCCCGTTTCGCGGCTGACATATCCTCCCTTCCACTCAGAATTCATCACCGCGATGGGCCCGGAGCCGTCGCCCGCAAGCCTGATCCACGCATAATCCGCGCGGGGCGGCTGATAAAAACCGCTGGCCTTGTCATAGAAGCCTTCCGCGTCCGCGTCAAAGTCCACGATCCGCCACGCGGTATCGTATTCCTGCACGATCCTTTCCGGCGCGGGCTCCACGAGATAATTCCCCTGCCGGTCGATCAGGGCGTCACAGTGCCCTGGGCTGAGGCTTGGCGAATACGGGCTGGCCACCTCCGCCAGGCTCACAAAAGCCGCGTCCCCCGAAAAGGGCAGGGCCGTTTTCCATTGCGGCGCGATCACCGTTTCCCCCTGCCGGTTCATGTAGCCCCACAGGCCGTTTTCCCGGATGGGATAAAGAGCGTCGCTTTCCTCCTCCGCCAGCACGCTGCCGGGAATGATCAGCAGCAGCACGGCCAGGACGCATATGATTCTTTTTATCATCGTTTATTTCTCCTTTTCCTATTGATTGTACATAGGGGACAGTTTTGGGTGGAAACATCCCCCGTTTTCTTTTTCCGTTTCCATCAATAGGAATAACGGTACAGCTCGTTCCCTTCCTGATCCACAAAAACCACGTCGGGGTACAGGTCAATTTGGGCCAGGCCGTCCCGGAATTCCCAGCAGTATCCCTTCACCGGCGGAAATGCCCACTGGCCGCGCTCGTCGATATAGCCCATTTTCTCCGTATTTTCGTCATAGGCCGGGAACGGGGCGGCACTGCTGTCCGTATGGGCAATCGCCGGATTTGACAGCAGCAGGATCAGGCATACGATCAGGCATTTTATCATGCTTTCGTCTCTCCTTTTTTCAATAAGAGGTTCAGGGGTCTCGAATGGATTTTTCACGAGCACAGAGAACCATTCTGTGCACCCTTCTGGGCATGCTTTTTCACCTTGGCGCATACAAATGATGTCCGCGATAAATATGGATCATATCCTGAGATTCATCATAATATCCAAGATAATAATCCTGCTTATCAAAAGCAACGCCTTCCTGCCTGTTATCCGCAAAAAACCACGCGTTGCATTGGGCTCCTCCAACACTTTCATTCAGAATAGCCTTTACGTTAATGTCAATATGCAGATGATCACTCAACTCCACAATGTCAGTGGATTCCCAAGTCCATGAGTCCGGAATAATGTCTTTTAATGCCAGCCCGGATTGTGTCTCTGCGTAAATATGCATGATTTCATATCCATCTGTGTATTGAAGCCAATCTGTCCACACGCCGCTATAAAGCCCATGGATTTCTGGACAGTCTTCAATCCCTATTGCTGAAAGCATTCGTGATTTTGCTTCCTTGCGTTGAAAAAAACCAACGCCGAACCAAATAACCCCAGCAGACAGAATAAAAAATAAAAGTATAATGATTCTTTTTTTCGACTTTTGATTCAATGTTCTTTCCCTTTCTTTGTCAATTCATTCCGATAATAAGACTTTTGTTCTTCTTTTCATAGCTTCTTTCCCGTTTCATTACTGCGCATACCGATACAGTTCGTTTCCTTCTCGATTCACAAAAATCACGTCAGGGTACAGATTGATTCGAGCAAGGCCATCCCGGAATTCC
>JAFSKN010000056.1 GCA_017448975.1 Clostridia bacterium | reverse complement strand
GCCGTAGCACTTGGCCAGCACGTCCTTGCGCACGGCTTTCACCGTCTCCCTTGCGATGATCTTGCCGCCGATGGCCGCCTGGATGGGGATTTCAAACTGCTGGCGCGGGATCACGTCTTTCAGCTTTTCCGCGATGGCCCTGCCCCGGCCGTAGGCTTTGTCCTTGTGCACGATCATGGTGAAAGCGTCGCAGATATCGCCGTTCAGCAGAATATCCATTTTCACCAGTTCGCTGGCCTTGTAGCCGGTGATCTCGTAATCGTAGCTGGCGTAGCCCTTGGAACGGCTCTTGAGCTGATCGAAGAAATCGAAAATCATTTCGTTCAGCGGCACATCGTAGAGCAATTTGATGCGCTTGCCCTCGTACTGCATATCGATGAAGGTGCCCCGCTTGTCCTGACAAAGCTGCATGAGGGTGCCCGCGAAATCCTGGGGGGTGTAGATGGTAGCCCGGCAATAGGGTTCCCGCATTTCGGCGATTTCATTGACGGGGGGCAGGTTGGTGGGGTTGTCGATGCGCATTTCCGTGCCGTCGGTTTTTACGATTTCATAGATAACGCTGGGCGCGGTGGTGACTAAATCCAAATCAAACTCCCGCTCCAGCCGTTCCTGAATGATTTCCATATGCAGCAGGCCCAAAAAACCGCACCGGAAGCCGTAGCCTAAGGCCACGCTGGTTTCAGGCTCGAAGGACAGGGAAGCGTCGTTCATGCGCAGCTTGTCCAGGGCGTCGCGGAGGTTATCGTAATCCGCGCCGTCGGCGGGGTAAATGCCGCAGAACACAACCGGCTGCACTTCCTTATAGCCGGGGAGGGGCGTTTCGGCGGGAGCGGCGGCGTCGGTGATGGTATCGCCCACCCGGGTGTCCCGCACGTCCTTGATGGAGGCGGAAATATAGCCCACGTCGCCGGGCAGCAGCTCCGGGCCGGGATTATAGGAGGGGGAGAAGGTGCCCACCTCCACCACATCAAATTCCGCGCCGGTCTGCATCATGCGCATGCGCATGCCGGGATAGGCCCTGCCCTCCATGACCCGCACGAAACAGATGGCCCCCCGGTAATTATCGTATACAGCATCAAATACCAGGGCTTTCAGGGGTTTGCTTTCGTCGCCCTTGGGCGCGGGGATCTTATTGACCACCGCTTCCAGCACGTCTTCGATGCCAATGCCCATTTTGGCGGAAATCAGGGGCGCGTCGGCGGCGTCCAGGCCGATTTCTTCCTCGATTTCCTGCTTGGTTTCCTCCGGCTGGGCAGAGGGCAGGTCGATCTTGTTGATCACGGGCACTGTTTCCAGGTCGTGATCCAGGGCCATATAGACGTTGGCCAGGGTCTGGGCTTCCACGCCCTGGGTGGCGTCCACTACCAATAAGGCCCCTTCGCAGGCGGCCAAAGCCCGGCTCACCTCATAGGAAAAGTCCACGTGGCCGGGGGTGTCGATCAGGTTCAGCACATAGGTTTCCCCGTCCTTGGCCTTGTACTGCATGCGCACGGCCTTGGACTTGATGGTGATGCCCCGCTCCCGTTCCAGTTCCATGGAGTCCAAAATCTGATCCACCATCTGGCGCTGCTCAAAAACGCCGGTTTTCTCCAAAATCCGGTCCGCCAGGGTGGATTTGCCATGGTCGATATGGGCGATAATGCAAAAATTGCGGATTCGGTTCAGACGGTCTTCCACAGGACGTTTCCTCCTTGATCTTTCAACCCCGCTATTATATAGGATTTATGGAAAAAACGCAAACAAAATATGCGCTTCACAGATCGAACAGACTGGTCTGCCGGTATTTTTCGGGGAATTCATGCAAATAAGAAAAGCAGTCGTCCGGGGTGTGCAGCATATGGTGTTCCTCACAGAAGGCATGGAACAGGCGCATGAGCGCCGGGGCGTTGGGGCTGGGCACCTCGTAGGCGTTTCCGTACCGCTGGGCGTAAACCGCTTTCAGGCCGGGGAAATGCCTGTCCAGCGCCGCGTAATAGTATTCCCGGTCGCCGTCCCGCAGGGTCAGGCCCATATCGAAGCAAATGATCCCTTTCACGTCAGCTTCCGCGCAGGCTTTCAAAATGGAAAGCACATTATCTTCTGTATCGTTGATAAAGGGCAGGATGGGGGTGAGCCAGACCACCGTGGGGATGCCCCGGCGGCGCATTTCCCAAAGTGCCTCCACCCGCCGTTGGGTATTGCATACGTTGGGCTCGATCAGGCTGCACAAATGTGCGTCCCAGGTGGTCAGGGTCATTTGCACCGCACATTTGGTTTTTTGATTGATGGCGTCCAATAAGTCAATATCCGATAGAATCCGGTCTGATTTGGTCTGGATGGCCACGCCAAAACCGTGTTCTTCGATCACTTGCAGGCATTTGCGGGTCAGATGCAGAGTTTCTTCGCAGTGCATGTAGGGGTCGGACATGGAGCCGGTGCCGATCATGCAGGGCCTGCGCTTGGATTTAAGGGCCGCCGCTAAAAGCTCCGGCGCGTTCTGCTTGACCTCGATATCCTCAAAGGCGTGGGTGAACTGATAGCAAAGGCTGCGGCTGTCGCAGTAAACGCAGCCGTGGGTACAGCCTCGATAAATGTTCATGCCATAGTACCCGTTCCCGCCGGTGAGAATGCCCTTGGCGTTTACAAAATGCATGCTGATTCTCCTGTGATCAGTCGTATCATAATAGAAAAGAAGGGCGATGAACCTGTCTTTGCTCATCACCCTAACCCGGATAAACCAGAAAACCCCTTTATGGCTTTCTCGGAAAGGGGTCTGGGGGAAAACGCTCTTTGGCCCCCAAAGAGCGTTTTCCCCCAGAAAATTTTTTTCATATTATCCGCGAATCTCTTTCACGATGTCGGCGGCTTCCTTGACCAGCGCCAGCACCTGATCGAATTTGCCTTCCTTCACCAGGGCACCGTTGACCATCCAGCTGCCGCCGCAGGCCACGATCTTGTCATAGGCCAGGTAGTCCCGCACGTTGGCGGCGCTGATGCCGCCGGTGGGCATGAACTGCAGGTTCACATAGGCGGCGCACACGGCCTTGATCATCTTGAGGCCGCCGGAGGGCTCGGCGGGGAAGAACTTGAGCACGTCCAGGCCTAAGCTCATGGCCGCTTCAATTTCCGTGGGGGTGCAGACGCCGGGGGTCATGGGCACGCCCTTTTTCAGCACGTATTCCGTCACTTTGGGGTTGAAGCCGGGGGAAACCACGAACTTCGCGCCCGCGTCGATGGCCCGGTCGGCCTGTTCGGTGGTGAGCACGGTGCCCGCGCCCAGGATCATATCGGGATATGCCTTCGCTAACTGCCGGATGGATTCTTCGGCGGCGGCGGTGCGGAAGGTGACTTCCGCGCAGGGCAGGCCGCCCTTCATCAGGCATTCACCCAGGGGCAGGGCATCCTTTACGTCGTTCAATACCACCACGGGCACAATGCCGATTTTTTTCAGCTGCTGCATCATTTCAGTCATGGGAATCAATCCTCCGCTTCCTTCGTTTTCTTTGATTTTACCATGAAAACGCGCTTTTCGCAACCGTTTCGTTGGTCGAACCCGCGATATTCTTTAGGAATTTGTGCTTGTCAAAGACGGCATTTTCGATTATAATATTTAATTGGTATGAAAAGCCTGCATTTTTGCGTAGGATACGCACGAAAGGAAGGGGCCGACATGAGTAAAGTACATATCTTTGACCATCCGCTGATTCAGCACAAGCTGAGCATTATGCGTGCGAAGGAAACCGGATGCAAGGAGTTCCGCGAGCTGCTGGATGAAATCTCCATGCTGATGGTGTATGAAGTGACCCGCGATCTGCCTACGGCGGAAATCGAAATCGAAACGCCCATCTGCGCCATGAAAACCAAGATGCTGGCGGGCAAGCCCATCGGCATCATCCCCATTCTGCGCGCGGGCCTGGGCATGGTGAACGGCATGCTGAACCTGTTCCCCAACGCCAAGGTGGGCCATATCGGCCTCTACCGCGATCCGGTGACGCTGGAACCCGTGGAATACTATTGCAAGCTGCCCGACGACGCCGAGCATCGCCAGCTGATCGTGCTGGATCCCATGCTTGCTACCGGCGGCAGCGCGTCCGCGGCCATTTCCTTTATTAAGCAGCGGGGCTGCAGCAACATCCGCCTGGTCAACCTGATCGCCGCGCCGGAAGGCATCGCCCGGGTGCAGAAGGATCATCCCGACGTGGATATCTACGTGGCGGCCTGCGACGAACGGCTCAACGACCACGGCTACATCGTGCCGGGCCTGGGCGACGCGGGCGACCGGCTGTTCGGCACCAAGTAAGCGAGGACGGCAAGATCATGAAGGTTCAGCCCGCCGTACAGGCGGAAACCAAGAAAATGGCTTTAGGCGTGGGCGTGCTCACGGTGCTGATGATCGCCGTGTTCCTTGTCATCCGGCAGTTTGATTACACCGTACTGCTGGGCGCGCTGTTAGGCTTTGCCGCCGCCGTGGGCAACTTTTTCCTCATGGCGCTCACCGTGCAGAAGGTGACGGGCAATATGCCCGTGCTGCCCAAAAACGAAGAAGAAACCGAGGAAACAGAGGACGAAGAAAAGGAGCAGCCCTTAAGCGACGAAGCCAGGCAGGCGGGGAAGCAAATGCAGCTTTCCTTCCTGCTGCGGATGCTGATGCTGGGCGGTGTGGCGGCTCTGGCGGTCACCGCGCCCATCTTTCATCCCTGGGCGGCGTTACTGCCCATGCTGTTTCCCCGCGTTGTGATCGCCCTGCGGAGCCTGTTTGAAAAGAAACAGAAGGAGGCATAAAAATCCCTGTGGAAAACAAAAAAAATTCCCGGCTGTTGGATGCCCTTCTGCTGTTGCTGATCATCCTGCCGCTGGTGCTGGCAATGGCGCTGAAAATCTGCACCGCGCCGGAGGAGCCGCTGGAAGACGGCGTGATCATCTCCGGCGCGCAGGTGTACTTTACCATTGCCATGCCCCTGCAGGAATGGCCCATCACCGCCGCGCAGGTCAATTCCTGGGCCATCATCTTGTCCATTTTGGGCGTGTGCCTGTACCTGACCCACGGGATCAGGGTGATCCCCGATTCCAAGCGGCAATTGGCGGCGGAATGGATCGTGGACACGGTCAATAAGCTGGTAAAAAGCAACATGGGCGAAAAGTTCATGGGGTTCGCGCCTTTTGTGGCCGGTATCCTGGCTTTGTCCGCCCTCTCCAGCCTGAGCAGTCTGCTGGGCCTGTTCGCCCCCACGTCGGACCTGAATATCGTGCTTGGGTGGGCCATTCTGGTGTTCATCCTGATCACCCATTACAAGCTCAAGGGCGGCTTGTGGAATTACATCAAGGGCTTTTTTAGCCCCATTCCCGTGTTCGCGCCCCTGAACATCATCGGCGAGGTGGCCACGCCCATTTCCATGTCCTTCCGTCATTACGGCAACGTCATGAGCGGCATGGTCATTTCCACCCTGATCGCCTACGCCCTGCGTAGCCTTTCCAATATGCTGCTGGGCTGGCTGCCGGGCATCTTGGGGCAGATTCCCTTTTTACAGGTCGGTCTTCCCGCCGTCCTGTCCCTGTACTTCGATATCTTCTCCGGCTGCATGCAGGCGTTCATTTTCGCCATGCTGACCATGATGTTCGTGGCCACGGCAGTGCCGGAGGAAGGATAAACAAGGACGAGCAAGAATCTTAAGGAAAGAAAAGCCACATTCCCCTTATGCCTTTCTTGGAAGGGGGACTGGGAGAAACCATTCTTTGGGGGCCGCAGCGCCCGGAAAATATGCCCTTTGGCATATTTTCAGCGGAGGCCGGGCCGGAAGGCCCTGGGCAGAAAGAATGATTTCCCCCAGGAAAAATCCGTCTCCGGTGCAAAGCGGATATTCCGCATATCACAACATTTGAGGAGGTTTTCCCATGCTTGAAATCGCCATTGGTATCATTCTCGGTTGCTGCGCCATCGGCGCTGGTATCGCCCTGATTGCCGGTATCGGCCCTGGTATCGGTGAAGGCCAGGCCGTGGCCAAGGCCTGCGAAGCCGTAGGCCGCCAGCCTGAAAGCCGTTCCGCCGTTACCTCCACCCTGATCTTAGGCTGCGCCCTGGCTGAAACCACCGGTCTGTACGGCCTGATCATCGGCATCCTGCTGATCTTCGTGGCTCCCGGTTCCTTCGTGGGCATCCTCAAGAGCGCCATCGAATGGAGCAAGACCATCCTGTAACTCCAGGCGTTCTCCCTGATACAAACCCTTGATTAGAAAGGCTGAGAAGATGCAGTCATTGGATATAATTTCTGTCAATCTGTGGAATACGCTGCTTTCCCTGGCTAATCTGGTCATCATTTTCCTGATCCTCAAAAAATTCCTGTTCAAGCCCGTCCAGAAGGTCATGGCCGAAAGGCAGAACCAGGTGGACAAAATCTATTCCGACGCCGATGAAAGCCTGAATTCGGCCAAGGAAATGAAGCAGGAATACGAGCAGCGTCTCGCTTCCGCGCGCCAGGAGGCGGATTCCCTCATTAAGACCGCCACCCAGAACGCCCAGCGCAAAAGCGACCAGATCGTGGCCGAGGCCAACAGTCAGGCCAGCCACGTGAAGCAGAAGGCGGAAGCGGAAATCGCCCAGCAGAAAAAGCAGATGCTCAAGGATGTGCGGAACGAAATTTCCGAGCTGGCCGTGGACATTGCTTCCAAGGTGGTCGAGCGCGAGATCAGCCAAAAGGATTACGATGGCTTTGTGGACCAATTCATTCAGAATGTTGGTGAGCAGCCGTGACGGAATTTGGCAGAGAATACGGCGAGGGGCTGTACGCCCTGTGCGCCGAGGAAAAGCTGGACCGAGCGGTGCTGGAAGAAGTGCAGGCCATCCAGAAAGCCTTCCGGGAAAATGAAGCGTTTCTTCATCTGCTGGGCAATATGACCATGAGCAAGGAAGAGCGCGTGAGGATCGTGGACGAAACCTTCCGGGGCCAAATCCACGAATACACCCTGAATTTCCTCAAGATCCTGGTGGAGCGGGGAGCCATTCACGCCTTTTCGGAGTGCGCCGCCGCATACCAGGAAAGCTACTTCCGCAACCATCAGGTGGCCGTGGCGGAAGTGACCACCGCCGGCGCGCTGAACGAAGAGCAGCGTGCCCGCCTGATGAAAAAGCTGAAAAAGCTTACCGGGAAGGAAATCGTCGTCAAGGAAAAGATCGACCCGTCGGTATTGGGCGGGGTGTTGCTGCAAATGGATGGAAAGCGGTATGACAATACTGTTCGCCACCGGCTGGCAGCCATCAAACAGACCATAACGGAGGAATGAGCGGGTTGCTGATGCTCCGGCATGGATGTATGGATTGAAAGCGGTGATACGATGCAATTGAAGCCCGAAGAAATTTCAAAGCTGATCAAAGAGCAGATCAAGCATTACAACAATAAAATTTCCCAGAGCGATACCGGCACCATCATTATGATCGGCGACGGTATCGCCCGCGCCACGGGCCTGGATCAGTGCATGGCCAACGAGCTGGTGAAGTTCCCCAACGGGGAATACGGCATGGCCCTGAACTTAGAAGAAAACTCCGTGGCCATCGTTATGCTGGGCACAGACGAGGGCATCCGCGAGGGGGACACCGTGGAGCGCACGGGCCAGGTGGTTTCCGTGCCTGTGGGCGAAGCCATGATCGGCCGCGTGGTGAACGCCTTGGGCCAGCCCATCGACGGCAAGGGCCCCATGGAAACCAAAGAAATGCGGCCCATCGAACGGAACGCGCCCGGCATCATCCAGCGCAAAAAGGTTTCCGTGCCGCTACAGACCGGCATCAAGGCCATTGACAGCATGATCCCCATCGGCCGGGGCCAGCGCGAATTGATCATCGGCGACCGCCAAACCGGTAAAACCGTCATCGCCACGGACACCATCATCAACCAGAAGGGCAAAGGCGTGATCTGCATCTATGTGGCCATCGGCCAGAAGATGTCCACGGTAGCCCAGCTGGTGGATACCTTGGAAGCGGCGGGCGCCCTGGAATACACCACGGTGGTCAGCGCTTCCGCCAGCGAGCTTGCGCCCCTCCAGTACATCGCCCCCTATTCCGGCTGCGCCATGGCGGAATACTTTATGGATCAGGGCAAGGACGTGCTGATCATCTACGACGATCTGAGCAAGCACGCGGTGGCCTACCGCGCTCTGTCCCTGCTGATCCGCCGCCCGCCGGGCCGCGAAGCCTATCCCGGCGACGTGTTCTATCTGCACAGCCGTCTTTTGGAGCGCTCCGCCCGGGTGGACGTAAAATACGGCGGCGGTTCCATTACCGCCCTGCCCATCATCGAAACCCAGGCGGGCGACGTGTCCGCTTATATTCCCACCAACGTGATTTCCATCACCGACGGCCAGATATTCCTGGAAACCGAGCTGTTCCACAGCGGCATTATGCCGGCCATCGACCCCGGTATTTCCGTCAGCCGCGTGGGCGGCGACGCCCAGATCAAGGCCATGAAGAAGGTGGCGGGCAGCTTAAAGCTGCTGTACAGCCAGTACCGCGAGCTCCAGTCCTTCGCCCAGTTCGGCTCCGACCTGGACGCCGATACCAAAGCCCGTCTGGCCCAGGGCGCGCGCATCGTGGAGGTGCTCAAGCAGAACCGGAACCGTCCCGTAGCCGTGGAAAACCAGGTGTGCATTTTCTACGCCGTCACCCACGATTTCTTGAAGGACGTGGAAGTGAAGGACGTGGCCGAGTACGAAGAAAACCTGTATCAGCGCATGGCTGCCCAACATGGGGACGTGCTGGACGCCATCCGGGACACCGGCCTGCTGTCTCCCGAAACGGAAGGCAAGCTGAAAGCGGCGCTGGAAGGCTTCACCAAAGATTTCCTGAAAACCAAGCAGTAAGGAGGGATTTGCATGGCCGGATCGTCCATGAAGGCCATCAAGCTGCGCATCAAAAGCGTGGAAAGCACCATGCAGATCACCAAGGCCATGCAGCTTGTGGCCACCTCCAAGCTCCGCCGCGCCAAGGAGCGCATGGAAAACAGCAAGCCCTTTGCCACCGTCTCCCGGGAAACACTGACGGAGGCCGTGAGCCAGTGCGACCCGCAGTTTACGCCGTTCATGGAAAAACGGGAAGTGAAAAACCGGTGCTATGTGGTCATCGCCGGGGAACGGGGCCTGGCCGGGGGCTATAACGCAAACGTGTTCAAGGCCGTCGCCGCCCACGCGGGGGACACGCCCTACTGCGTGCTGCCCATGGGCAAAAAGACCATCGATAAATTCCAGCACCTGCATGTGAAGCTGTTGGACGAAAGCCTGTTTCATGTGGAGGGCTTGGGCGTGAGCACCTGCTTCCGGCTGGCGAATCAGTTGATCGAAGGCTACCGGAAGGGGGACTATGATGAACTGGTGCTGGTGTATACCACCTTCCAGTCCATGATGAGCCAGGAGGTGCGCATCGAGCAGCTGCTGCCCATCGAAAAACCGGAGAACGAAACGGAATGCGGCGTGGTCACCATTTACGAGCCCAGCCCGGCGGAAATGCTGGAAACGGTCATGCCCGATTATTTGGGCGGACGGCTGTACAGCGCCGCCTGCGATTCCTTCGCCAGCGAAATTTCCGCCCGCCGCAACGCCATGGATTCCGCCACCAAAAACGCCGGGGAAATGATCAGCGATCTGAGGCTGAAATTCAACCGGGCGCGGCAGGGCGCCATCACCCAGGAAATCACCGAGATCGTGGCGGGCGCGGAACACTAACCTTCCGAAAGGAGAAACCCCATCGTGAGCGAGAAAAACATCGGCAAGGTCGTTCAGGTCATCGGCCCCGTGCTGGATATCCGGTTCGAGGACGGGAAGCTGCCTGAATTGCTCAACGCCATTGAGATTCAGAACGGCGAGAAAAAAATCACCGCCGAGGTGGCCCAGCATATCGGCGATAACGTGGCCCGCTGCATTTCCATGAACGCCACCGACGGCATGGTGCGGGGCCTGGACGCGGTCGACACAGGCAGCCCCATTACGGTGCCGGTGGGCAACGAATGCTTAGGCCGCATCTTCAATCTGCTGGGCCAGGCCATCGACGAGCAGCCCGACCCCGTCACGGCGGAACGCTGGCCCATCCATCGCCCCGCCCCCTCCTATGAGGAGCAGGAAAGCTCCGCCGAAATTCTGGAAACGGGCATCAAAGTGGTTGACCTGATCGCCCCCTACGCCAAGGGCGGCAAAATCGGCCTGTTCGGCGGCGCGGGCGTGGGCAAAACGGTGCTGATCATGGAGCTGATCAACAACGTTGCCAAGCAGCACGGCGGTCTAAGCGTATTCGCGGGCGTGGGCGAACGCACCCGCGAGGGAAACGACCTGTACAACGAAATGAAGGAAAGCGGCGTTATCAACAAGACCGCCCTGGTGTACGGCCAGATGAACGAGCCGCCGGGAGCCCGTATGCGCGTGGGCCTTTCCGGCCTCACCATGGCCGAATACTTCCGCGACCGGGAAAACCAGGACGTGCTGCTGTTCATCGATAACATTTTCCGTTTCACCCAGGCCGGTTCCGAGGTTTCGGCCTTGCTGGGCCGCATGCCCAGCGCCGTGGGCTACCAGCCCACCCTGGCAACCGAAATGGGCGCTTTGCAGGAGCGCATCACCTCCACCAAGAAGGGGTCCATCACCTCCGTGCAGGCGGTGTATGTGCCCGCGGACGACCTGACCGACCCGGCCCCCGCCACCACCTTCGCCCATTTGGACGCTACCACCGTGTTGAGCCGCGCCATTTCCTCCTTGGGCATTTACCCTGCGGTGGACCCGCTGGATTCCACCAGCCGCATTTTGAGCCCTGAAATCGTGGGCCATGAGCATTACGAGGTGGCCCGCAGCGTGCAGAGCATTTTGCAGCGCTATAAGGAATTGCAGGACATCATCGCCATCATGGGCATGGACGAGCTGAGCGACGAAGACAAGCTGATCGTGGCCCGCGCCCGCAAGGTGCAGCGCTTCCTCAGCCAGCCCTTCTCCGTGGCCGAGCAGTTCACGGGCATGGAAGGCAAGTATGTGCCACTCAAGGAAACCATCCGCGGCTTCAAGGAAATCATCGAGGGCAAGCACGACGATCTGCCCGAGAGCGCGTTCCTGTTCGTGGGCACCATCGACGAAGCGGTAGCCAAAGCCAAAAAGGGTGAGTGACCATGGCCACATATCATCTGCAAATCGTCACCCCGGATCGGATGGTGTATGACGGGGAAGCGGAAAAGATCATCCTGCGCACCGTCAACGGCGACGTCTGCATCCTGCCCCATCATATTGATTACGCCGTGCCGCTGGCTATCGGCGAGGCTAAGGTCACCGACGGACAGGGAAACACCCGTCTGGCCGCCTGCAATAACGGCATGCTCAGCGTACACGGCAATGAAGTGCGCGTGGTGGCCGTCACCTTCGAGTGGGCCGACGATATCGACCTGGAGCGTGCCCGCCGGGCGGAAGAAAGCGCCAAGGAAATGCTGGATAAGCTCCAGCGCGAGGACGTGGATTTCAACGTGGCCGAAGCACGGCTGAAACGCGCCCTGACACGCATCCAGGTAAAAGGATAAGCTTAACAAAAACGGAGAAGCCATTTCGAGCAGCTTCTCCGTTCAGAGCATCGACAAAGTCGATGCTCTGCCATCGAAAGTCAGCTAAAGCAGTCTTTCGATGGGTTGCATCAATTTCTTGTAAAATGGCGGTTTCGGCCTGCTGGGCCGAAACCACTCATTTTACGGCCAGAAATTGATATAGGAAGCAAATTTCATTTGCTCCTCGGCGACGTACACGCCGCCGCCTGCGGAATAAAAATCGAAGGGCCGCGGGCCCTTCGATGCATCCCGGGGTTTGTTGATGGTTTGAACGGAGAAGCCATTGAGGCGGCTTCTCCGTTTTTTTACCCGAAATATTATGCGGCTTTCTCGGAAGGGGGTACGGGGGAAACCGCTCTTTCAGCATGAAAGAGCGGTTTCCCCCGAAAATTAAAATACAATTCGTTATCCGTTATACCCTCTTGGGTTCTGCTTCTGCCAGTTCCAGGCGTCGCGGCACATGGCGTTCAGGTCGCGCTTGGCCTGCCAGTGCAGCAGCTCCCTTGCGCGGGTGGCGTCGGCATAGCACACGGCAATGTCGCCGGGCCGACGAGGGGTGATTTCATAGGGGATTTTGAGATCGTTGGCCTGCTCGAAGGCGTGCACGATATCCAGTACGCTGTAGGGGGTGCCGGTGCCAAGGTTGAAAATTTCCACGCCGCTGCGCTTCACGGCGTATTCCAGGGCGGCCAGATGGCCTTCCGCCAGATCCATCACGTGGATGTAATCCCGTTCGCCGGTGCCGTCCCGGGTGGGATAATCGTTGCCGAACACCCGCAGATGATCCAGCTTTCCGGAAGCAACCTGGCAGATAAAGGGCATCAGGTTGTTGGGGATACCGGCGGGGTCTTCGCCGATGCGGCCGCTTTCGTGGGCCCCGATGGGGTTAAAGTAGCGCAGCAGGATAAAGGAACGGGTGGGATCGGCGGCGGCCACATCGGTCAGGATCCGTTCGCTGATCCACTTGGTCCAGCCGTAGGGATTGGTGCAGCCGGTGGGGAAATCCTCCCGCAGGGGCATTTCCTGATTGGTGCCGTACACCGTGGCGGAGGAGGAGAACACCAGCACGTTGCAGTTGTATTTGGGCATCACCTTGCACAGCGTCATGGTGGCGTCCAGGTTGTTCTGGTAATACTTTAAGGGCTTCGCCACCGATTCACCCACGGCCTTCAGCCCGGCGAAATGGATCACCGCGTCAATGGGATACTGTTCAAAAACGCGGGTCACGGTCTTTTCATCCGTGCAGTCGCCAACGATCAAGGGCGCCTGTTTGCCGGTTAATTCCTGTACCCGGCGCAGGGATTCGGGGCTTGCGTTATCCAGATTATCCAGTACAATCACATCATGGCCCGCCTGGAGCAGGCACAGGGCTGTATGGGAACCGATGTATCCGGCCCCGCCGGTCAGCAATACGCGCATGCTTGTATCCTCCTCGTGTTTGTTCCATTGCTATCATAGGGTATGGAAACGGCTGTGTCAAGACAGAAAGCATATTCATGCATTTTTTATTTTATCACGCTTTGGCCGGATTGGCAATTGTGGAAATGGAAATATTATGCTACAATGAAAAAAGAAAAGGCGGAAAGGAGGACGGCATGAATTTAGAAAGAAAAAAGAAGGCGCAGCAGGTCGGCCTTTTGGGCAGGTTCATGGCGAAGCTTCCGTCATCCTGTCCGCTGCTGTACCCCCTTTATTTGGCGGCCCGGCTGGATACAAAGGAAGAAACCTATGCTTCAAGTCTGTGGCCCCGGGAATTTGACGGATTCAAAATCGCCTATGTTTCCGATATTCATTATGGGTCCCTTTTAGGGGAAAAGCGCGTGAGGGAGCTTGCGGACCGGGTGAACGCCTTGCATGCGGATATCGTGCTGCTGGGGGGAGATTACGGCGAGCATTCCGATGGGGCGTTGGAGTTTTTCCAATTGAAGCCCGGCTTCCGCGCCAACATCGCCGTATTGGGGTCTTTCGGCAATCACGACCGCACGCTGCCGGAAGAAAACGTGGACAGAATTGCCCGGGCCATGCGGCAGGACGGCGTGATTCCCGTGCTCAATGACGCTTACATGCTCCAACGGAACGGTAAAAAAATCGCCTTTGCCAGCACGGATGATTTTTATAACGGCACACCGAAGCTGGAAAAGGTGGCCAGGCTGTGCGAAAAAGCCGATTTTACCATATTTTTTCCACACAATCCCGATATTCTTCCCGAAACGCAGAAAATGCCCCGCGGTCTCTTTTATCAGCTGGCCATTTGCGGGCACACCCACGGAGGACAGGTGGCCGTTTGCGGAAAGGCCATCAAATCTTCCAGTATGTACAGAAACCGGTATCTTTCCGGCTGGTTCCGGGAGGCGGGAGCCGATATCCTGGTCAGCAACGGGGTGGGCACCTCGGGTCTCCCGGTGCGGCTGGGCGCGCGGGCGCAGATCAACGTACTCACCATGAAAACCAAGGCATAGAAAAAGCCTCCGGGTCCTTAACTGGCTGGAGGCGCTTTTGTGTTTCATTTGTGCGGGAAAAGCCGAAAGCTTGCGGCGGAGGGTTATACCGCGTCCCGCAAATCCCCCTTTACGGTGTATCCATCGATCGCGTCCAGGAACTTGGGAATATCCTGCTCCTTCATGCTGCCGGTATCCAGGAACATATGATCCCGGGCGGAATACATCATGGCCAGAATGCCCAGCGTGGACTTGGGATCGATGTGGAATTTGCCGGAACGAAGAGAAATATCGTTCCCAAATTCCTTGCAGATGCTGCTCAGCTTCTCCGCAGCTTTCATCGAATCGACGTGAATGTGAATGTTCATGGAGCCTCCTTTCGCAAAACATCCGTTTTGCAGGTGACCGGAATACTTTCCGGTTGATTTGCAGGTCTCTCCACTCCTGCGACCTTAGTATAGCACGGGGCAATAGAACGCGCAAGACGGCGGAGCCGCCACACTTTTCTTTTGCGATTTGTGAAGGATGTACAGAACGGAAACGAAAATTACAATGTATGATATGGATTTGGAAAATACATGATTGAAAAAGACATGCGCGGAGGCAAAAACGGGGGGTTTGGAAATTCTTCCATACCACCCTTGCTTCTGATTCGGGAACATGGTACAATATATAGGTAATTCCAAGTTGCTTGCAAGAGGAGGCACGAATGAGCTGCATTGACCTGGTGATCAAAATCGGTTCCATGGCGCTGATCCGCCGGGAAGATAACGATATCGACTACAATATTTTCGCACGGTTGGGCAGCGAGCTGAGGCCCGGCATGCTGCTGGTATCCTCCGGGGCCACGGAAATCGGGCGGCTGGATTACCTGAAACGGACGGGCAAAATGCTGGAGGGCGACCCGGAGCAGAATAAAACCGATTATTCCGCCCAGGGCCAGGCCATCCTGATGGAAAACTACCGCCGCTTTATCCGGCCCGAATTTGGCGTGCGGCAGGTGCTGGTGGAGCACAACCACTTTAACGACGCCCAGAAGCGGCAGCACCTGTACGGGCTGCTCACCCGGGCGGCGGAACAGAAGGCCGTGCCCATCATCAATTACAACGACTGCGTGAGCGACGAAGAAAACCGAAAAATGGAATTGATGAGCCTCCAGGCCCAGCATCCCGGCGCGCAGGTGGTGGAATGCGTGGATAACGACGAAACGGCGGCGGTGATCGCGGAGCTGGTGCATACCAAGGAACTGATCCTGCTCACTTCCACGGAAGGAATTTACGCCGATCCGGCCGATCCAAGCACGCTGGTGAGCGAAATTACCGCCCCGGACGCGGATAGCCTTACGAAAAAGGTGCAGGAATGGCAAACCCATTGCGTGGGCGCGTCCCGGGCCGGGGCCAACGGTGCGGGGGCCAAGCTGGAATACGCCCTGCGCTGCGCCCGCACGGGCGTGAACGTGTACATTGCCCATGCCCGTTATCCCATCGCCAAAATACTTTCCGGGCAGGTTCGCCGCACCCGGATCGCCATTGAATGAAAAAAAGATGAGCGCACGGGCGAAGCCGTGGCGCGTCCTGCCGCTTCCGAATGGAAAAGCGGCAGGCATCCAAATGAAAGAGAGGAATGACCCATGATTGATCCCCGTTACGATACCCAGCTGCTGATTGAAGGCCACGACCTGGATGAAGACGTGATCCGCGATTACTTTCTGGAAAACCTGCCCGGCGACTGTCTGCTGGTGGTGGGCGACGATGAACTGATCAAAATCCATTTCCATACCAACGAGCCCTGGGAAGTGCTGAAATACTGCTCCACCTTAGGCGAGATCCACGACATCGTGGTGGAGGATATGGACCGGCAGGCCAGAGGACTGCAAGGGTAATACAGAGTTGAGAGTGAAGAGTTGAGAGTTGAGAGTTGAGATTAAAGAGAACAGAGTTCAGTGCAGATGATGTTGCTCGAACAACAGTGGGCTCTGAATGATTCAACTATATAAATCTCAACGCTCCACTCTGCAAAAAAGAGCGTCCCGCGTTTTCATCATTCGCGGGACGCTCTTTTGCATGTTTTAGTACAGCGGGAACTTTGCCGTCAGCTGTTCCACACCGGCCTTTACGGCGGGCACGGCGGCTTCGCCCTGATAGAGGATGAGGGAAATCCACTCGGCGATCTGCACCATTTCCGGCTCCTTGAAGCCCCGGGTGGTGACGGCGGGGGTGCCGATGCGCACGCCGCTGGTCTCGGCGGGCTTGCGCTGGTCGCGGGGCACCATGTTCTTATTCACGGTGATGTTGGCCATACCCAGCCAGGTTTCCAGCTCCTTGCCGGTGACGGGTGTATCGCACAGATCCAGCAGTAACAAGTGGTTGTCCGTGCCGCCGGACACCATGCGTACGCCGCGCTCCCGCAGGGCGTTTTCCAGGGCCTTGGCGTTCTTGACGATCTGCTGCTGGTATGCCTTGAATTCGGGCTTCAGCGCTTCGCCGAAGCACACGGCCTTGGCGGCGATGACATGCTCCAGGGGGCCGCCCTGGATGCCGGGGAAAATGGCCTTGTCGATGGCCTTTTTGTACTGTTCCCGGCACAGGATCAGGCCGCCCCGGGGGCCGCGCAGGGTTTTATGGGTGGTAGTGGTCACCACATCGGCGTAGGGGATGGGGGAAGGATGGCACCCGGCGGCTACCAGGCCCGCGATGTGAGCCATGTCCACCATAAGCATCGCGCCTACGTCGTCGGCGATCCTGCGGAACTGGGCAAAGTCCAGGGTGCGGGCATAGGCGGAAGCGCCCGCCACGATCAAACGGGGCTTGCAGGCCCGGGCGATGCGGAGCACTTCGTCATAATTGATACATTCGGTTTCGGGATCGATGCCGTAGGCTTCAAAACGAAAATATTTGCCGGAGATATTCACAGGGCTGCCGTGGGTCAAATGCCCCCCGTTGTTCAGGCTCATGCCCAGCACGGAATCGCCGGGCTGCAAAAGGCCGAAGTAAACCGCCATGTTGGCCTGGGAACCGCTGTGGGGCTGCACGTTGGCATGATCCGCGCCGTAGAGTTCCTTGGCCCGTTCGATGGCGATCCTTTCCACCTCGTCCACGCAGCCGCAGCCGCCGTAGTACCGATGTCCCGGATAGCCTTCCGCGTATTTATTGGTCAATGGGCTGCCCATGGCCGCCATGACAGCGGGGCTGACAAAGTTTTCCGAAGCGATCAGTTCAATGTGCGCTTCCTGACGGGCGCATTCAGCGGCGATGGCTTGGGATACCTGGGCGTCCTGATTCAGGCAGGGGGGCAGATTCCACATTTTGTAATCCTCCAGTATAAAAAATACCGCGTATGACAGACAGGCTTTGCCGCAGCACACGTCTAAGATGCTTACTGCTGCTTCCTCTCGGACCTGACAGGGTTGACACCGCAACATCGCACGGGACCCGCCAGCCATACACGGCTTGACCATTATATATCAGGGGCAGAAAAAATACAAGCCTTATTCCAGCTCCTTTTTGTTTTTTCCTGTACGTTTTCTGTTTTTTGCGCAAAGCACCATTCTTTCGCTCCGACATAGGATGGGGGTGAAGGCCGCGGAAACGCGGCTGGCCCGCGCCGCCGGTGTTCCGGCGCGCAAAGTAAGGAGGCGTATCAGGCATGAGTTTCTATTCCTACAAAAACGCCAATCCCGGATGCTGCCCCGGCACCATTTCCGGCAACGCCCTGGAGGGGCTGGATGAAAAGGTATGCATCCAGGTGCAGCGGGTGTACGACAGCTGTTTGCAGCAGCAGCAGCTGACCAACGTGGACGTGACCGTGACCAGCTATGCCCAGGTGGTCACCACCGGGTGCTGCTGCAATTCCGAAACCGAGGAAGTGCCGCCCACCACGGCGCCGGTGCCGCCCATTACCTTTGAATCCTGCCGCAGCAGCGCCATGGACGTGGACATCAGCAACCTGAGCGTGGAGCGGCTGTGCGACCGGCCCTGCTTCGCCCGTGTGCGCGGCGCGGTGCAGATTCCCATCGACATCCTGTTTACCGACAGCCGGTGCGTGGAATACATCGGCAAAGCCGTGGTGACGGTGAACCGGGATGTGCTGCTGGCTGTGCCCGACGATTCCATCGTACCCTTCAACCTGGAGGGTATGGCCAGCGCGGTGTGCGTGGCGGGCACCTACCGGGGCAACAACGTGTTCCGCCTGACCGTGTGCGTCACCATCGTGCTGAAGGTCCTGGCCAAGGTGGAGATCCTGGTGCCCAGCTACGGCTTCTGCACCATCCCGCCCTGCGAGGAATTCGCCGATTCCGTGTGCGACGAATTCTTCAGCTTGCCCCTATTCCCGCCCTCCACGCTGTGCGACGAGGAAAACTTCCAGGGCACCACCAACTGCGGCTGCAATTGCGGCAGCACCGCCGGAACCAACTGCGGCAACTGCGCCGGCCGCACCAGCGGGTGCGGCTGCGGAAACCGCTGACAAAAACAAAAAACGCGCGGGGGAGAAGGTTCTCGGCCTTCTCCCTCTGCGCGCTTTTGTGTTTCAAGGGTTACAGTTTGATTTCCTCGTGTTTCTCTGCGGAGTCATAGATGGCCTGCATCATACGGGCGGTGATTGCCACGGTCTCGATATGGGAGGGCAGCTTTTCGCCGGTGCGGATGCAGTCGATGAAAGCGTTGATTTCATTTTCAAACATGTTGGACATGTTGAACTGGGGCTGATAGGAGATCAGGTCGTTATTTTCATCCACGGAATAGTAGGTGAACTTTCCGCCGTAATCCAGGCGGATGCCGCCCTTATCACCCATGAAATCGATGTAGGTTTCCTTGACGCCGATATTCTGGGCCCAGGCGCCGTGCACGGTGATGACCGGGCCCTCGGTGCGGATGAGGGCGGTGACGGAATCGTCCACGTCGTAGGTGCCGTTTACGTCCTTGGTGATTTCGGACCACATGTTAGTGTAGGCGTAATGGGGAATGTCCCTGCCTAACTTGCAGAAGGTTTCGCCGGACACGGTCTTGGTCTTGGGGTCGCCGGTGCAGTACATCACGATGTCCAGGTAATGCACGCCCCAGTCGATCAGCGTGCCGCCCCCGGCGATGGCTTTTGTGGTAAACGCGCCGCCGAGGCCCGGAATGGAGCGATGGGCGCGGAAGGATACATATACGTGGTACACGTCGCCCAATTTGCCCGCGTCGATGTACTGCTTGATTTTCCGCACGCTGTCATTGAAGCGGTTCACCACGCCGATGTTCAGGGTCATGCCGGTTTCCCGCTGGACGTTCAGCATTTCCTGTACCTCGGGCCAGGTGCGGGCGGCGGGCTTTTCGCACAGTACGTGTTTGCCCGCGCGCATAGCGTCGACGGCGATAGTGGGGTGCACGTTGTTGGGGGTGCAGATGGACACGGCCACAACTTCGGGGTCTTTCAGCACGTCGCGGTAATCCGTCACGGCGACGCCGCAGCCGTATTGCTTCACGGCGGCCTCGGCGCGTTCGGGGATGATGTCGCAGAAATACTTGATTTCCGCTTCGGGATTCTTCATGTAGGCGGGAATGTGGGCGGCGTTGGCGATGGTGCCGCAGCCGATGACGGCGACTTTCATGGTGTTTTCCTCCCGTAAATTCTTACATATTCTCAAAGAAAGCGTCTCCGCTCTCCTGAAAGCGCAGGGTGCCCATATCGTCAAATTTCAGGTAAGTGGGCTTGGATTCCATGTATTTCAGAATTTCGTCCAGCCGCACGCTTTCGGTAAAGCACAGCAGGGTAAAGGCCACGCCGTGCTTGCGCGCCCGACCTGTGCGGCCGATGCGGTGGAGGTAATACTCGTTTTCCGTGGGCAGATCGTAATTGATCACAGCCTCCACGTCGTCCACGTCGATGCCCCGGGCTGCCACGTCGGTGCACACCAGCATGGGGAATTTGCCCCGCTTGAACCCGGCCATAACCTGATTGCGCTTGGACTGGGGAATGTCGCCGTGGAGGGCTTCAGTCTGGTAGCCAGCCTTGTTCATCTTTTCGCTGAGCCTGCGGCAGCCGTCCTTGGTGTTGGTAAAGATCATCACCCGGCCAAACTCGTCGGAATCCAGCAGATACAGCAGGTGATCGTATTTTTCCTCCCTTGTGGTGGGGATCACGTACTGGGTGATCTGGGGCTTGTTTTCCTTGGTGGCGGGGATGGTGATTTCCACGGGCTCATGCTGGTATTTCCAGGAGATGGTCATCACATCCTGATTGGTGGTGGCGGAGAACATGACGAACTGCCGGGCCGGGGGAATGGCTTCGATGATCTTGCATACGTCCTTGACGAAGCCCATTTTCAGCATTTCGTCCGCCTCGTCGATCACCAGGGTATGCACGGCGGAAAGCCGGGCGGTGCCCCGCTGCATATGATCCAGCATGCGGCCCGGCGTGGCCACGATGATCTGGGGCTTTTTCTTCAATTGGTTCAGCTGCTTGGAAATGGGCTGGCCCCCGTACAGCACGGCGATGCGCACCTCGGGAATGAACGCCGAAAGCTTTTCCATTTCCTGGCCGATCTGCACCGCCAATTCCCGGGTGGGAGCCAAGATCACTTCCTGGATGCGGCTGTCGGTGAGGGAAATGTATTCCAGCATGGGAATGCCGAAGGCCACGGTTTTGCCCGTGCCGGTGGGGGCGATGGCGATCACGTCGTGCCCCTCCATCATGATCGGTATGGTTTTTCCCTGCACCGGCGTGGGCTGGGAAAAACCCATCTTGTCCACCGCCTGCAGGATCTCCTTGGACAGGTCCATCTGTTTAAAGCCGATAAGGGGCTGCAATTCTTTGTCTGACAAAACTTCGTTCCTCTCTCCGCGGGACCCTGCCCGCGATTTCTTTCATTAAATTGTTCGCGATATTATACCATAATTAAATCTCAAAGGTCAACGAATAACCTGATTTTGTTTTCTTTTGATTGTTGAACAAAATGTTCTTTGTGGTATAATCGCCCTGAACACAGCAATCCTATCATGTCGCTGTGATCGCGGGAGGATATACGCATGGACAGACCTCTTACCGTTGCCGTGGCGGGATGCGGTTCCCGCGGGCAGGACACATATGCCAAAATCTTAGCGGGCATGCCCGAAAAGGCAAAAATCGTGGCCGCTGCCGATATCGACCCGGAAAAGCTGGCGGGCATGCGGAAACTGGCGGGCATCGACAAAAGCGCCTGCTACGTTTCCGCCGAGGAAATGTTAAAACAGCCGAGGCTGGCGGACATCATGCTCATCTGCACGCCGGACCGCTGCCACTACGCCGAAGCCAAGATGGCTCTGCTCAAGGATTACGATCTGCTGCTGGAAAAGCCCATTTCTCCCGACGCTTCGGAATGTGCGGAGCTGCGGGATCTGGCCCTTCAGCGGGGCCGGAAGGTGGCGGTATGCCATGTGCTGCGCTACACGGCCTTTTATCAGAAGATCAAGGAGCTGTTGGACGGCGGCGTCATCGGCGACGCGGTGAATATCCAGGCGCTGGAACAGGTGTGCTACTGGCACCAGGCCCACAGCTTCGTGCGCGGCAACTGGCGGAACAAGGAGCTGTCCTCCTGCATGATCCTGCAAAAGTGCTGTCACGATATGGACATCCTGCTTTGGCTGACGGGTAAACACTGCAAAAGCGTGTCCTCCTTCGGCGGGCTCAGCCTGTTCCGGAAGGACAAAGCCCCGGCGGGCAGCGGCCAGCGGTGCGTTGATTGCGCGGCGGGAGAAACATGCCCGTATAATGCGGTGAAATTCTATATCGACGCATTCCGCAAAAGCGGCGACGCCTGGCCCCAGAATGTGGTGGCTTTCGAGCCCACCGAGGAAAAGCTGCTGGAAGCCCTGAAAACCGGCCCCTATGGCCGCTGCGTGTACCGCTGCGACAACAACGTGGTGGATCATCAGGCGGTCAATCTGGAATTGGAGGACGGGGCCACCGTCAATTTCACTATGACGGCCTTCACCGCCCACGGGGGCCGGGTGATCCGCATTGGCGGCACCTTAGGCGAAATCTACGGCGACACCAAAGAAAACATCATTAAAGTGATGCGCTACGGCCAGCCCGATGAAATCATCGACGTGCGCACATTGACGAACGATTTTTCCGGTCACGGCGGGGGAGACGTCCGGCTGGTTCGGGAATTTGTGGACTATGTGCGCGGCGAAATCGGCGCAAGCCCCACCCTGACCTCCATCGACCGCTCCGTGGAAAGCCATCTGGTGGCCCTGGCGGCGGAGGAATCCCGGCTGAACGGCGGAAGCGTGATCGAATTATAAACAGGGGATACGCTGGGGCGTAATGTTTATTGCGCACCACACGTTCTGTTCACGCGCCGGGAGCCAGCGGGATGCTGGCCCGGCGCGTTTTCGGTGTAATCCGGATTCCATCGTCCTCGCTGCCAACCTTGCCGATAAAGCGGTAGTAGATATCGATCCGCATCACGGTTTCGCCGTCAATGACTTCCTTCTCATGCACGACCACTTTCTCGATCAGCGTGTGCAGGAGTTCTTCGGTCAGTTCGGTGATGTTCGTGTACTGCTCCACCAGAGCGGCAAATTCCTTGGCGTCACGGCTTTGACGGGCATAGTTGGCAAGCAGGGATTGAATTTCATTGTACCTGTCTTTCAGCTTCCGGGATTCAGCTTCGTAATCAGCAGACATGCTGGCAAAGCGTTCATCGGAGATGCGTCCGAACACATTGTCCTCGTACAGCCGTTTCAGCAGAATGTCGAGTTCGGAGATGCGCCGGTGGCATTGCTCCGCTTCCTTCGTATAGGACGCTTTTTCATCGATCCATTCCTTTTCAGAAAGCTGCGTCAGGTATGCGATGTACTTTTCCTTATCTTCCGCCGCAAGACTGGCGTGACGCTGAATGTCCTCCAGGAGCACAGCATTGATCTGCTTCACAGAAATGTAGTGGGTGGAGCATTCCTTGCCGCCATAGTGTCGATGTTTACCGCAGCAGTAATGTCCGCAGATTTTCCTGCCTGTGGCGGAGGAAAACTCCATGCGGCTGTTGCAGCCTCCGCAGAACATCAGGCCCCGGAGCTTGTTTTCTGGATTCGCGGTAGGCGCGGGCTGTTTGACCTGGACACGCTGCTGAACGGTATAGAAGGTAGCCTCATCCACCAGCGCTTCGTGTGTGCCTTCTACCGTGATCCATTCTTCCTGCGGCCTGGCTACAATGCGCTTATCCTTGAAGGATTTCGTCTGCGTTTTCTGCCAGACCAGCTTGCCCAGGTAAACGGGATTGCGAAGGATGCCGCGAACGGTCGCCTGATCCCATATGTTCGGATACTTCGCGCGTTCTGCTGTTTCGTATTTCCCATACGCCTGCATGAGACTGGCTCTTGGCGTTGGAACCTGTTCCTTTTC
>JAFSKN010000055.1 GCA_017448975.1 Clostridia bacterium | reverse complement strand
CGGGGATTTTCCCGGCTTTCTTGGGCCAGAAGCCGTCAAACTTTCGTAAACCCCAGCGCGGCAGGCGGCGTTTGTTCGGTATATCCTTGCAAGCTGCTTCGCCAAGTGAGGGTCCAGGGGCGTCACGTCCCTGGTCGGGGGTTTGGGGGCGGAGAGCCCCCAACGTCTCCTCCACAAATCCCAATTTGTCTATACAGGAATATGTGAAAAGGATAAACATCAGTTTAAGGAAAGGAAGAGAAAAATGGACTTCAAGCAAACAGCCCTCGGCCTGGAATTCGGCTCCACCCGCATCAAGGCGGTACTGATCGACAAGGACAACAAGCCCATCGCCCAGGGCAGCCACGAATGGGAAAACCAGTATGTGAACGGCGTGTGGACCTATTCCATGGACGCCATCATTAGCGGCCTGCAAAGCTGCTTCAAGGACCTCAAAAAAGATGTAAAGGAAAAGTTCGGCGAGTCCCTCACGGAAGTGGGAGCCATGGGCATTTCCGGCATGATGCACGGCTATCTGCCCCTGGATAAGGACGGAAAGCCCCTTTCGGAATTCCGCACCTGGCGCAACACCATTACCGGCCCCGCCGCCGCGGAGCTGACCGACCTGTTCAAGTTCAATATCCCCCAGCGCTGGAGCATCGCCCACCTGTATCAGGCCATTCTGAACGGGGAAGAACACCTGCCCCGCCTCGCCACCCTGACCACCCTGGCAGGCTATATCCACCTGCGGCTCACCGGCAAAAATGTGTTGGGCATCGGCGAAGCCAGCGGCGTGTTCCCCATCGACAGCCAAAAACCCGTGTACGACGCCGCCATGCTGGACAAGTTTGATTCCCTGATCTCCCCCAAGGGCTTTCCCTGGAAGATTCGGGATGTGCTGCCCGCGCTGCTCATGGCGGGTAAAAACGCGGGCTGCCTCACCGAAGACGGCGCGAAGCTCCTTGACCCGGCGGGCGATTTGAAGCCCGGCATCCCCTTCTGCCCCCCCGAGGGCGACGCGGGCACCGGCATGACCGCCACCAATTCCGTGGCCGTGCGTACGGGCAACGTGAGCGCGGGCACCAGCGACTTTGCCATGATCGTGGTGGATCACGCCTTGGGTGTGCACCGGGAAATCGACATGGTCACCACGCCCTCCGGCCTACCCGTCGCCATGGTGCATTGCAACAACTGCACCAGCGACATCAACGCCTGGGTGAACCTGTTCGCCGAATTCGCGGGCCTCATCGGCGCGGATGTGAACAAGGGCGATTTGTACGTGAAGCTGTTCCAGAAGGCGCTGGAGGGGGACAAGGACTGCGGCGGCCTGCTCAGCTTCAATTACTTCTCCGGCGAGGGCGTCACCGATCTGGACGAGGGCCGTCCCGTTTTCGCCCGGATGGAAAACGCAAAAATGAATCTTGCGAATTTCATGCGCACCCATCTCTTGTCCGCCCTGGCCACCCTGAAAATCGGCCTGGACATCCTGACGAAAGAGGAAAACGTGCCCATTGATAAGCTGTACGGTCACGGCGGCTACTTTAAAACCCCCGGCGTAGGCCAGCGGATGCTGTCCGCCGCCGTCGGTTCTCCCGTTTCCGTCATGGAAACCGCCGGGGAGGGCGGCCCCTACGGCATGGCGCTGCTGGCGGGCTATATGCTGTGGGCGGAGGAAGATCAGAACTTGGAAACCTATCTGAACGACGTGGTCTTTGCCGACGCTAAATCCTCCACCCTCATGGCGGATGAAGCGGATATTCAGGGCTTTCAGCAGTTCCTGGCCCGGTATCAAAAGGCCCTGCCCATGGAAAAAGCCGCCATTGCCTGCCTGTAAACGACCGATCAACGATGAGGTGAAAATATGCTGGAACAATTGAAAGAACAAGTCTGGAAAGCCAATCTGCTGCTGCCCAAATACAATCTGGTCACCTTCACCTGGGGCAACGTATCCGGCATCGACCGGGAAGCGGGCCTGTTCGTCATCAAGCCCTCCGGGGTGGAATACGACGGCATGACCGCGGAAGACATGGTGGTGGTCGATCTGAACGGCAAGGTGGTGGAAGGCAAATGGAAGCCCTCCAGCGACACCCCCACCCACCTGGAGCTGTACAAGGCCTTCCCGGAATGCGGCGGCATCGTGCACACCCATTCCCGCTGGGCCACCACCTTCGCCCAGGCGGGCAAGGACATCCCCGCCATGGGCACCACCCAGGGCGATTACTTCTACGGCGCCATTCCCTGTACCCGCCCCATGACCGACGCGGAAATCAAGGGTGAATACGAGAAAGAAACCGGCACGGTCATCATTGAAACCTTCAAAAACCGGGGCGTCGATCCCGCCCAGGTGCCCGGCGTCGTTGTGTTCTCCCACGGCCCCTTCGCCTGGGGCAAGGACGCCATGGAGGCCGTTCATAACGCCGTGGTCATGGAAGAAGTGGCTTTCATGGACTGGCACGCCATGATAATCAATCCCGATTTAGGCCCCATGCAGCAGCCCCTGCTGGACAAGCACTACCTGCGCAAGCACGGCAAAAACGCCTATTACGGGCAGAAGTAAGAAGTAAACAGAGAAAATGAAAAGCGCAAAGTGAAAACGAACATGGATTACAAGACGAATCTGCCGCCTATGCATATTTTCACTTTCAGCTTTTCATTTTTTCATCAATGAGAATGAAAAGCGCGGACTGGCCGCAAGAATCATACCGCAAAATGGGAGTGACAGACATGAAAAACGTCAATATTCAGATCGCCGTGCCGGAGGATATGAAATATTATCTGAATGACGAGAATCAGGAGCAGGTATTTGAGAGAAATGCCATGCTTCTTTATCCGCTGATTCGGAATATGACCATTTCTCACGGAAGGGCCGCAGAAATATTGGGCGTGCACAAAACGGATCTGATTGAGTTTTATAACGCCATGGGCATCCCTTATCTGGATCAAAGCGAAGATGAACTGCTGGCGGATTTGAAAACGCTGGACAGCGTGATGGGGGCGGTCAAATGATCGTTGTATCCGATACTACGCCGCTGGTCACGCTGATGAAAGCGGACAGGCTGGACATCCTCCACAGTCTTTTTGGCGAAGTTCTGATTCCAGAGGCGGTATTTTCTGAACTCACGGACAATGAAACGTTCAAAGAAGAGGCTGATCTGATCAGAAAGAGCGCTTATATCCGCGTGGTAAAGGTTCAGGATGAAAGCAAGGTTTCTTTTCTGCAAAGAGCGACCGGGCTGGATTTGGGCGAAAGCGAAGCCATCATCTATGCCGATGAAGCAAAAGCTGATTTGCTGTTAATGGATGAGATGGCCGGACGCAGGGTAGCGCAGAACATGAAACTGCCGATCACGGGCAGCATAGGTATTTTGATCCGGGCTTATCAGGCAGGAATCATTACTGCCGCGGAAACGGACGACGCATTTGAAAGGCTCAGAGGAAGCAACCGGCATATCGGCGAAAAACTGATTCAAAAAGCGCTGGAATTGATTCACCGGGCAGAATAAACGGGCAATTACTTTAGCTGAATAACGGAGGGCGTGGCTTTATGGCAAAATGTCAGCGATGCGGCAAAGGCGGATTATTTCGCAAAGTAGATAAATCAACCGGTATCTGCACCGAATGTCACGAAAAGGAATTGGCCGCACGGGTTTTCGATCTAAATACGGAAATTCAACAGAAGTCTCGGGAACTATCCGAACTGCAAAACTACGAATCCGTAAAATTCGCAATCCGCGATCTTGAGGCGCAGCGGGCTGAACTATCTGTCGAAATTTCGCAAGCGTCCCGAACACTTGAAAACACCACCAACCGCACATACAGATTAAAGGCGCTTGCGAAAAGCATAACCGAAGCGAACGCGAATTGGGTTTCCGGTGCGCTTTCAGCTGCAAACACAATTGATTCACTTGAAATTGAAAACTTGCTGCCCGAATTGGATTTGAATTGCATGACCGTCAAGACCCTTCGATCACAGTATAACGGTCTGCGCAAGCAAGTTATTGATCTTTGTAAAGCATATGAAGCGCGCTATACCACAAAAACAAACACCACAATTTACAAGCTCGTTGTTCTTGGCATGGAAGCCGAAATGGAAACTATTCTTTATAAGCTGCAATTTGGTGGTAAAGAAAAAGCGAATGATTCCGTCCGTGCTATGACGGCAAAGTATTACTCTCTGGCGGTTGACGGAAACCAGACCATAGTTTCCACCCTAAAAACGTTTATCGGGCAGATTGAATCTCTATATCTGGATATTGTCGCCACAGAATACGAGTATTATGTACAGCGCGAACGGGTCAAGGAAGAACAGCGCGCATTAAAGGAACAAATGCGACAGGAAGCCGAGGAACGCAAGCAGCTTGAACAGGAAAAGAAAAAAGTCGAAGCCGAGGAACGAAAATATAATCAGGAAATCGAGCGGTTGAACGCACAGCTTGAAACCGCGAAAGATAATGAAATTGAAAAACTGAAAGCCCGCCTTGCGGAAGTAACCGCGCTGATTGGAAAAGTAGAAGAAAAGAAAGCGGAAATCATCAATTTGCAGAACGGAAAAGCGGGAACCGTCTACGTTATTTCAAATATCGGCTCTTTTGGTGACGATGTTTTCAAAGTCGGTATGACGCGAAGGCTTGAACCCCTTGAACGCGTAAAAGAATTGGGCGACGCAAGTGTTCCTTTCCCGTTCGACGTACATAGCTTCATTTTCTCCGAGGACGCTCCCGCCCTTGAAACCGCCCTACATAAGGAATTGAACAACATGCGCGTCAATAAGGTGAACCTGCGCAAGGAGTTCTTCCGAATCTCAATTGAAGAAATACAGGCAATGGTGGAGCGCTATGATCCTACCGCCTCGTTCCGCATGACCGCCGCCGCAGAGCAATACCGCCAGAGTCTTACAATTACCGACGTGCCGGATGAAATCCCGGTAGATGTTGGTGACGATGATGATGAATAGGAGGCTTCCCTTTATGAAAAAAATGATTGCATTCTTCATAGCCATAATGATTCCATTTATTGCTTCTGCTGAAACCATCGACGAGTTAATGAGGCAGCGTGAAGTTCTTCTGATTGAGCTATCGGAAGTAAATGAAAAAATCGCGCAAATAAAAAAAGCAGCTATACCTTCCGGAAGCCTTGGAAGAATATGCGATCTTTTTCCGGATGAAGTTCTTGCTACGATCATTAGGGACAACTGCGCTAAATTTTCAATTGAGCAATCCATAACAAGGGAAGAACTTGAAAAGATATCTTCTATAAATTTTTCGGACGTTTGGAAAGGTTATGGAGAGGTATGCGATCTAACCGGAATTGGTCTTCTCGTAAATCTGAAGTGGGTCAGCGGCGAATATTGCGGCGTTCACGAATTGCCGGAAGAATTTCGGAATTGTATCCATTTGCAATCATTAAATATGGGATACTCTGATCTCGAAATACTGCCTGAATGGATTGGCGATTTTTCAGAGCTTAATTCATTGAATATTACGGAAACAAATATTTCAAAAATACCAGAAACAATTGGGAACTTAAAGAATTTAAAGCATCTATTCATTGGAGGGACAAAAGTTACTGAATTGCCAAATAGTATTTATAACTTGCAACTTGAATCACTAAATATGAAAGGTTTGCCAATTAAATAATCGAAAGGAAAACCGTATCACTCGGCACAAAGAAACCGCATCTAAAGTACCACAAGCAGGGAAAAGGCGGTGTTCTTTCTCCTGGTCGGTTTCGGCACGGAAAACGACCGCTGGTACGGTGAACTAACCGTCAAGCAGGCAATTATAGCCTGTGGCAGCTGATAATCGACGAAAAATACCAGAGCCGGTGCTTCGGCAGGCACCCGTTTGAGTGGCGCTGGATTTCGTGAAAACCTTCCCCTGTGGCCCAGCGGAATATTGCGGGCTGTCTTATGTGCCGGAAAACGAAGGGGCCAAAGCTCTGTATCATGCTTTCGGTTTCGTGGAAAACGGGCAATGGGATGGGAACGAGCCTGTGGAGGTTTTCAAATTGGTATAAGGAGAGGAAGCATTATGGCGGACATCATTCTTTTGCCCGGCAAGGAAAAGCGAGTGTTTACGGGCCACCCCTGGATCTTTCGCAGCGACATTGCCCGCACCAAGGGCGACCCCCAGCCCGGCGACGCCGTGCGCGTGACCGCCAGCAACGGGCGCTTTTTAGCCATGGCGGCCTACAATCCCGCCTCCCAGATCGCCCTGCGCGTCCTGTCCCACCGGGAGGAGCCCATTGACGAAGCCTTCATCCGGGGCCGGGTGCGCCGGGCAGTGGACTACCGCAGGAAATTTGCCGACCTGCGTTCCTGCCGCCTGATCTTTGCGGAAAGCGACGGCCTGCCCGCCGTGATCGTGGACAGCTTTGGGGACGTGCTGGTGATGCAGTGCCTGTGCCTGGGAATGGAGCGCTACAAGGACATGATCTGCGACGCGCTTATGGATGAACTGCACCCCCAGGGCATTTACGAGCGGGGCGATGTGCCCGTGCGCGAACTGGAGGGCCTGCCCCAGGTGACCGGCGTGCTGCGCGGCACGGTGCCGGATCGGGTGCAGATGGAAGAAAACGGAATTAAATTCTGGGTGGACGTGAAGAACGGCCAGAAGACCGGCTTTTTCCTGGACCAAAAGGAAAACCGCGCCGCCATCGCGCCCTTCGTCAAAGGCGCGCGGGTGCTGGACTGCTTCACCCATACCGGTTCCTTTGCCCTCCACGCCGCCAGGTACGGCGCGGCGGACGTGACCGGGGTGGATATTTCCGATTTCGCCTGCGACTGCGCCCGGGAAAACGCCGCCCTCAACGGCTTTGACAATGTGCGCTTCGTGGCCGCCAACGCCTTTGACTTCCTCAAGGAGCAATCCGCCGCCGGGGAACAGTACGACGTGGTCATCCTTGACCCGCCCGCCTTTACCAAGACCCGCGCCGCTGTGGAAGCCGCCGCCCGGGGCTACAAGGAAATCAATCTGCGCGGCATGAAGCTGGTCAAGGACGGCGGGTATCTGATTACCTGCTCCTGCAGCCAGCACATGCTGCCGGGACAGTTCAAGGATGTGATCCTCTCCGCCGCTCACGACGCCCGGGTTTCTCTTTTCCAGGTGGAATACCGCACCCAGGGCCGGGATCACCCCATCCTCCCCGCCGCCCCCGAAACCCAATACCTGAAATGCGGCATCTTCCGGGTGGACAAAAGCTAATTGAAATCGTCCGGGGAAAAGATATCCCTGATAGAAAAAGCGGGGGAAACGGGATAAGCTGAAAAACGCTGAAAAAACGCAAAAAAAGCCGAAATAATTCAAATAATGATAATTGAGAGAGTTCCTTATCCCGACAGCGCGCCATAGGAAGAAAGACGGCATGTGATTGATTTGACTATCTTTGATCTTAGAATTATACTATAGGCACCATCAAGGGAAGGGGATCGAAAGAGAACCGGGCCGAGGATGGAAAACAAAATGCGACCCTGCAACACTGGCGAAGAACCAAGCGGTACAAGGCCAAATGATTGGAGGTTTGCATGATGAGTACTTATCTTCCTACCGTGTTTGGCGAAAACCTGATGGACGTGTTTGATGATTTCGACCGTACCTTCTTCCGTGGTTTCAACCGGCCTGAGCATGTTCTGTACGGCAAGAACGCCGCGCACATGATGAAAACCGACGTGAAGGAAACCGAGGAAGGCTTTGAAGTGGACGTTGAACTGCCCGGCTTCAAGAAGGAAGAAATCAAGCTGGAACTGAACAGCGGCTATCTGACCATCTCCACCGAAAAGAGCTTAGAGAAAGAAAAGAAAGGCAAGATCATCCGCCAGGAGCGCTATGCTGGCACCATGCAGCGCAGCTTCTACGTGGGCGGCAGCATCACCGAGGAGGATATCAAGGCCAAGTATGAAAACGGTGTGCTGAGCCTGCTGATTCCCAAGAAGGAAGCGAAGAAAGAACCGGAAAAGAAAACCATCCTGATTGAAGGATAAAGCATAGGTTCTCCTGCCCGTCGGAGCGATCCGGCGGGCTTTTTCGATTGAGCCTCCCACCGCGGGCTTCACCCCTGCCGCGGGAGGATTCCTTTTCCGAAAGACAGGGTTTGCCGCAATTCTTCTTTCAGGATCACATCAATCGCTTCCGTTTGCTGAACATGGGCGGACAGAGAAGCCTTGCCGTCCAGCCTTTTTCTTGGTATAATCATCACGATGAACGGAGAAACAATGCACTTTGGATTCTCATATGCGATCCTGCGAAAAGAGTGGGGCAGAGACGAAGCGGGAAATATGTACTGGAAAGGGGCCATATGAACCTGACGATCATCCGCAGCAACCGAAAGACGATCTCCATGCGCATCACCGGCCCGGACAGTGTGGAGGTTCGGGCGCCTCGGAGGATGCCGCAAGCCCAGATCAATGACTTTATTGAACGGCACCAGACATGGATCGAGAAGCACATAGCCCGTGTTCCGCAGCCCGCCGCCCCGTTTACAGCAGAAGAAATCCGCGCCCTGGCGGACAAAGCCTTACAAGTCATTCCCGACCGGGTGCGCCACTATGCCGCTTTGATCGGCGTCGGGTATGGCCGCATCACCATCCGAAACCAGAAAAGCAAATGGGGGAGCTGCTCTGCCAAAGGCAACCTGAATTTCAACTGTCTTTTGATGCTTTGCCCGCCCGAGACGCTGGATTATGTGGTGATTCACGAATTGTGCCACAGAAAAGAAATGAATCATTCCCCCAATTTTTGGGCGGAGGTGGAAAAGTATGCGCCGGACTATAAGACACGGCGGAAGTGGCTCAAAGACGAGGGAAGCAAGCTGATCGCAAGGCTATAATACATAGCTTCAATGACATAGCAGGAGAAAAGGCCTATGCTGTTTACAAATCAGGAAGCGGGCTGTTTTGCAAAAGACCCGGCGGTTGTTCGGTTTCACGATCAGTATTTGATGTACTATTCCCTGCGCCATACCGATGGGAGCTTTGGCATCGGGAGTGCGGTTTCGGATGATTTGGAACGGTGGACAGCCAGCGGTGAAATCCCTCGGACGCAAAGCTGTGAATCCAACGGCATCGCCGCCCCAGGGGCCATCGTACTGAACGGACGGGTTCACCTTTTTTATCAGACCTATGGGAATGGGCCGCGTGACGCGATCTGCCACGCGGTTTCAGAGAATGGCATTGACTTTGCCAAAAACCCGGAGAATCCAGTTTTTCACCCATCCGACGATTGGTGCTGCGGCCGCGCCATCGATGCCGACGTGTGCATTTGGAACGGACGGCTGCATCTGTACTTTGCCACGCGGGATCATGCCATGCGCATCCAGAAGGTTGGCGGCGCGTGGGCGGCTTTGGATTCCGGTTTTGGAAAAGCGGCCTGGACGCAGCTGGCGAACCAGTCCCTGCTCACGCCTGAACTGTCCTGGGAGGGCGAATGCATCGAAGCGCCCGCAACCATTGCGGACAGCGGCAGCCTGTACATGTTTTATGGGGGATCGTATAATTGCACACCTCAGCAGATCGGCTGCGCTGTATCCACAGATGGCGTCTTTTTCCGGCGCGTCTCCGCGCTTCCCTTTCTTTCCTGCGGTGTGCCCGGCGCGTGGAACAGCAGCGAATCCGGCCATCCGTATGCGTTCCGCGATGGCGATGGCCGCGTTTATTTGTTCTACCAAGGCAGCCCGGATGGCGGAAAAACCTGGTATCTTTCTCATGTAAGGATTGGTTTCCAAGGCGGAAAACCGATGCTTATTTCGTAAGGAATATGATATACATGCGTGGAATTCAGTCCTTCTTCTATAAAAGTTCGCCTGATTTCCATCGGGTATTTTTATCTTTCTTTTGCCAACCATGGCGTATGTAATGCTGTTTTTCTGGTTCTGCTGTATTCTTTATTTCTACGTTTTCTCTCTTATTCTCTTGTTTTGGCTCCTTCTGTATCATTAACTTTCACTCCGTTTTTTCCGCTTTTGGCTGTGGAATTTAACTTTACACTTCAGCCGTTTTTATTTTACATTTGTTGGGTCTCAGGGCAATCACTTATTACAAAATAGTTAAGTAATTTCCTTATGCCTTGGCTGTTGTAAAAAACTGGGCTTTTTCGTAAGCGATTGCCCTGTATAATAGCCATGCTTGACTTGCAGTATGGCTCGGATTCGGGTATAATAACAAATGGATTGAAACGGTTGACAAGCATAATCTTTCATCAAGAGCCAAGAAAGACGGTTTAGAAAAGAAGTAAGGAAGGAAGAAGCCAATGGAATTTGAAGGAAAACACGCTGTCATTACCCCGGAAGGTGTTTTCATTATCGGCACCTATGATGAAAACGGGACGCCCAACGCCATGAACGCGGCCTGGGGTATGCAAAGCGATATGGGCGAAATCACCCTGATGCTGGGTAAGCATAAGACCACAGAGAATTTTGAAAAGACCGGCGCTTTTACAGTGGCTTTCGGTACGGCAGACACGGTGCTGATCTCGGACTACTTTGGCGTGGAAACCGGCAAGAAGGTCAACAAGATCGAAAAGGCGGGCTGCCATGTTCACAAGAGCGCCCATGTCAACGCGCCGATCATTGAAGAATACCCGCTGACACTGGAATGCAAGGTCAAGTCTTGGGACGGGAAGACCGGCTATCTCATCGGTGAAATCGTGGCATCCCAGGCAGACGAATCCATCCTGACGGATGGAAAAGTGGACCTGGGCAAGCTCCGCCCGATCATTTTTGACCCGTCCTTCAACGCCTATCGTGTGGTTGGAGAAATCGTTGGGAAAGCATTCAGCGACGGTTTTAAGCTGAAGTAACTGGCCCATGGGGAAACGCTGTGGGAAAAGGAGAAACCTGGAATGAGCATTGATTTTCAGAAAGTTGCAGACAGCTTTGCAGCCATGACCTGTATTGTCTCCGTGGAGAAGCTGCCGGACGGCGGCTGCGGAGAGTTCCGCATCGTCACGGGCAACAAGGCGTATATCGACAGCATTGAACATCCTATGCAGGACGTGGTGATGCTGACGAAGAAGTTTATCCCGAATTCGCTCTATACCACCTACATGACACGGGACCTGAACTTCGAGGATTTCTGCTACCGCGCCGCCGTACAGAAAAAGTGCCTGCACTCCTACGCGCATCCCGACAGGTATGACGTTTGGTTCAACATGACGTTCCTGCCTCTTCTGCCGGACGATGGAAACCTTTGCTACTGCACCTATACCATGGAGATCAATTTTGAGCCCAGCTCGGAACGGATAACGAACATATCGGGCGATATCGCCGCGGCCGTGCTGGAAACCGCGATCACGCTTCGCGAAGCAAAGGATTTCAAGGCGGCCATGAAAGACGTCGTCGAGGAAATCCGCAGGATGTGCGAATCGAAGTATTGTGGCATCCTGCTGGTGGACAACGAAAAGGAATCCTGCGAGATTTTGGGCGAAGCGTTTTCCGATGATTTACTGCGGCTGCTGCCGGAGGATTACATGGGAAGCGATTTCTATCCCATTGCCCGCACCTGGAAGGACACCATTTCGGGCAGCAGCTGCCTGATCGCCAAAAATGAGCGGGACTTTGAGGTGCTGCGGGAGAGAAACCCGCTCTGGTATGAAACCCTGAAAGAATCGGGCATCGATACGATCGCCCTTTTCCCGCTCAAATCGCGCAATGAGCATCTGGGATATATGTGGGCGGGGTATTTTGACGCGGACCGCGCCGCACAGGTCAAGGAAATCCTGGAACTGACCACGTTTGTGCTGGGTTCGGAGGTGGGCAACTATCTGATGCTGAATAAGCTCAGGGAGCTGAGCTCCCGGGATATGCTGACCGGCGTCATGAACCGCAACGAGATGAATAACTATGTCGATTGGCTCAGCGGCTTGGCCGATCATCAGGCCAAATCCGTGGGGGTGCTCTTTTCCGATCTCAACGGACTCAAGCGAATCAACGACACGCGGGGCCACGAGGCCGGAGATATGCTGCTGAAAAACGCGGCCAGTGCGCTCAGGAAGCTGTTTGACGCCAGAAACGTCTATCGGGCGGGCGGAGATGAATTTGTCGTGATCCTGACGAACGTTTCTCAGGAACAGATGGAAGAAAAGGCCGGGGAGCTCTATCAGGCTGCCGCCGGCTATCCGGATGTTTCTTTCTCCATCGGATGCGGCTATGAAACGGACTGCAGGCAGGTCCGCAGGGCGCTGATGCTGGCGGACGAACGGATGTACGAGGATAAAAAACGGTATTACGCAAAGCTCCGCGCCCAGAGCCGGGATTGAACAGAAACAGAAAAAGAAGAAGGGCCGGTTACGCTGGGCTCTAAGCAAAAAACGGAGTCGTTCTCCCGAACTTCTCCGTTTTTTTGATGGAGCTCAGCGCAGCCCCGCCGTTTTTATTTGGACGATCAAATCGCCTTTACTCCTTTATTGATCGTCGCGGCATATTCCTTTTGCAGGGCTTCCAGTGCCTCCGATGGGCGGCGGATGCTGGCGAATACCCGGTCGCCATGCTCCAAATAACGCTTCACCAGATTGAAGCCCAGGGCGTAAGGCCGGCCCGTGCCGGTAATCAAAACGGTTTGCGGCATGGTACATATCTCCTTTCAGATGCTTGAGAATTGGATTTATTTCAATGTCAGGCTGTTCAAATACGCGCCCACAAAGATTGCCGGGGAATTCCAGTAAATGGCGATTTCGTTGGTGTCCGCGCTGGGCGTTTCATCCAGAAAATACTTGGCCGGGGGCGTATCCTCTCCTAACTTTTCTTTGGTGGCCGGGTAGGGGAAACGCTTGTTGGGCCCGCCGGAAATCAGGCCGGGCACCGGCGCTTCCACATCATCCGCGCCGGAAGGCCGATGATGCGGATGGAGGACGCTCTTTTCCCCGAACCCGGTGACAAAACAGGTGTCCAGCGCGTTCATGCCCAAGGCGTAGTGCCATTGCAGCAAGGCCGCGTCCCGCATGTCTTCCCGTCCGGTGATCAGCGCGTTCAGGATCATGGCCATGGCGTGGCTCATGATGGGCAGGATGCTGCCCCATACATAGTGCGCCGGATCGAGGGCGGTGCCGTAACCTGACTTTTGGGATAAGGCGAGATATGCTTCGCTCTGCTCAAGAAAATCCTTTTTCAATGCCGCGTACAGGATGTCCCCGGCCTTTTCTTTTACATCGAACAGGCAGCACAGCGCGCCTAAGCCGCCTACGTTCGCCCAGCCGAACTGCGTCAACTGCTGTCCGCGGGCATAGGATGCTTCCGCGGCTTCCCGAAAACGGGCTTCACCGGTGGCAGCGAATAATTCACAGGCGGCCCAGAAACGCTCGTCTGCATCGCTCCGATCACCGTATTGGCCCGTGCGCACGCCTTCGGGATTCTGGAAAGGAACGAAAGCCGGGTTTCGCCCGAGCCAGTCCCATGCCCGCAGGGCGGAAAGCAGCATCCGGTTGGCAAAAGGCGCGTCGAAAGCGCGGTAAACGCGGCTCGCCAGGGCCAAACACGCGCAGGCCGCGCCGGTGGCGCAGGAGGAAACCGGCATCAAGTATTCTGTTTCCCTGTCCTCCTGGGGCATGATGAAGGGGGCGAAGCGCGCTTTGGTGAGCTTGTGATGAAACGCGCCGTCCGCGCGCTGCATTTGCAGCAGCCATTCCAACTCATACCGGGCTTCGTTCAGGATATCCGGGACGCCGTTTCCAGATTCCGGGATGTTCAGCGGATCGGAGCATCCGCTGGGGAACAGCATAAAGGCGTACAGCAGATGCGCCACGGTCACCGCTCCGGGCCCCACATACTTGCCATAATCTCCCGCGTCGTGCCAGCCGCCGATCACCTTTTTCCGCACGTTCCGGTCTTCCCAATCCACTGCCGGAGCCGTATGGCAGGCGGGATGGGCGTAGGCACCGGCATGGATTGCTTCCAGCGCACAGCCGCAGCGCTGATAATACAGCCCCTTGATGAGCGCGTCGGTCACGTCGCGCCAGGGTTCTTTATGTACCGTGATCTTACGCCGTTCATCCGCCGCTTCCAGAAAGTATGTTCCGGGCGCGGACAGATGAAGCGTCACAGCGGCAACCTGTTCCCCGGAAGCTTCATCCCATTGAGGCGACAGATGATCAAACCTGCGGATTTCTCCGCCGTGTTCATCCCGCAGGATCAGAGGTCCGTTCGTCAGCACCGTCACCCGCTGAGGCAAATGGGGAGCGTAGCCCAGTTGATTGATCCGAATCTTTGAAGGAGAATCCATGGCCTGTCTTCCTTTCAGGATAGTTCAAAGATGAAATGATCGTGGGACGGATGTCCTCTGCGAAGCGCAGTCCCAGCAGGTTTCATCAGTAGTACATGTCAAATCCGTTTTCCAGACGGTCGGCGTAGGTTTTTCCGGCTTCGTAAAGGGCGGGCAGCATGTAGTCTTTGTTGTACCGCACCACCGGAATCCGGTCATACGCCCGCATACCCATATGAGTCAGGCCCCGTTCCAACTGGGTCAGACATTCCAGCGTTCCCCGCCCTGTTCCGCCCGCGCAGGCAACCAGCACGCAACGTTTGTCCGCAAGAAAATGGTTGTGCGTGGCGTCGCTGCGGCGAAGCCTGTCAAAGAAAGCCTTGAAGCATTCCGTCATGTCGGACCAGTACACCGCGCTGATCCAGACGATTCCGTCCGCTTCCTTTAACGTTCCATAAATCTCCGCGAAATCATCCCGGATCACGCACGCGCCTGTTTTATTGCAGGTTCCCCAGCCGTTGCCGCAGGCCCTGCAATGCTCCAGCTTCTTTTTGTTCAGATGGATTTCCTTGATCTGTGCGCCCGCGTCCGTAAGCCCTTTCACAAACTGGTCTTTGGCGGACGCTGTCAGACCGTCTTCATTGGGACTTGACCATACCACAGCTATTTTTCTCATTCGTCATTCTCCTTCCGCGACCATTCCCGCAAGATCATGGAACCCGCTCCTGTTCGCATCGCTTCGGCGAGCGGCGATGCGTGTGATTCCATGGGATCGTTTGCATAAGCCATTAGTCCGCACTCCTTCCGATCCAGTCAAATTTCGGAACGAATACATCCAATAATTGGATCATAAACCTTAGAGTTAAGTTTAAGTCAAGCCTTAAAAATAAAAAATCGATCCCCTAAAGCAAAAAACATTCAGGCAGTGGGGAGGAAAGAAAACGTAATTTCGAGTACGAGAAGTATTTATTTCTCGCTGCCTTGTTTCCGTCTGGCTTCCTTGATATAACCCGACTTTACCACCAAAGGATGAATGAAACGCAGAAGACATAAGGGTTTGAGAGTGTTTTTCCAAAAATAAAATGGTACGTCGAGGATGGCGGGTTCAGAAGGTGAAAAGAGAACGCAGGGAGCGAAGCTCTCCACGGGT
>JAFSKN010000054.1 GCA_017448975.1 Clostridia bacterium | reverse complement strand
TCCTTTCATGCATCACCGGGAACCAACTTCCTTTTCCCTTTCAAGCGGCTTCCGGGTAAGAGGTCCAGGAGGTGAAACCTCCTGGTGCAGGTGCGCGAGGGCCGCACAGGCCCTCGCTTCCTTGTGACTTAAAGTGCTCTTGAACATACATTACAGGTCACAGCACTCCCTTGGAGGACGGCGTTTTATCCGCCTGTTTCGGGTCGATGGACACCGCCTGCCGCAAGGCGCGGCCCAGGCCCTTGAACATGGCTTCCATGATGTGGTGGGAATTGGTGCCCGCCATCTGCACGAAATGGACGCAGGCTTTGGCGTTTCGGGTGAAGCCGAGCATAAATTCCTGCACCAGCTCCGTGTCGAAGGTTCCCACCTTCTGGGTGGGGATGTTCACCTGATACCCCAAGGTGTCCCGCCCGCAGAGATCCACGGCGCAGAGCACCAGCGCTTCGTCCATGGGCAGCAGAAAGTTGCCGTAGCGCACGATGCCCTTTTTATCGCCCAGTGCTTCCGCGAACGTCTGACCGAAGGCGATGCCGATGTCCTCCACGGAATGATGGTCGTCCACCTGAATATCGCCCCGACAGGTCACCGCCAAATCAAATTGACCGTGAAAGGCCAGCAGTTCCAGCATGTGATTGAGGAATCCTACGCCGGTGTCGATATCCGCCTTGCCCCCGCCGTCTAAGTTCAATTTCAGGGTGATTTGGGTTTCCTTCGTGTTCCGTTCAATGGCCGCCTGTCTCATGCCCATATCTCCTTCGTAGCTTCGATCAGTTTTTCCATCTGCCCCTTGCTGCCGATGGTGATGCGGGTGAAATCCCGGATGCGGGGCTGATCGAAATAGCGGATCAGGATGTTCTTTTCCCGCAGTTTTTTCTGGTACTCCCCGCCCGTCATGCCGGGAGCCTGAACGAACAGGAAATTGGCTTTGCTTTCCAGGACCCGAAAGCCCAATTTCTCCAGTTCCGCTTTGGTCCACGCCCGATTTTCCATGATGGTTTGGCGGCAGGCTTCAAAATACTCCGGCTGCTCCAGGGCCGCCGCCCCCGCCGCCTGGGTGAGGGTGTTGGCGTTGTAGGGATGAAAGGAATAGCGGATCAGGTTCATGTCGGCAATGAGTTCCTCGCTGCCCATGGCGAAGCCCAGGCGCGCCCCCGCCATCTGCCGGGATTTGGAAAACGTCTGCACCACCAGGATATTTTCATGGGACGGCAGCAGCTTCACCGCGCTTTCCGCCCCGAAATCCACATAGGCTTCATCCACGATCAAAACCTGATCGGGATTGCTTTCGGCGATTTGGGCGATGGCGGACAGAGGCAGCGCCATGCCGGTGGGGGCGTTGGGATTGGCGATCACCACGCAGCGGTCATTCCCGCGATAATCGGCAGGATCAATGGAAAAATCGTCTTTCAGGGGAACGATTTTCGCGTCCAAATGATACAAGCTCGTCCACACGGGATAGCAGCCGTAGGTGATATCCGGGAAGGCCAGTCCGCCGCCCCCGAAAGCCTGAAAGGCAAAGGCCAGCACTTCGTCCGACCCGTTGCCCACGAATACCTGGTTGTCCCTCACGCCGTAGGTTTTCGCCAGCAGACCGGTCAGCTTGGCGGCGGAGAGATCGTTGTACAATTGCAGGCTGTCCGCCGCCTGTTTTACCGCTTCCGCAACGCCCGGTGCGGGCGGGAAAGGGCTTTCGTTGGTGTTCAGCTTCACCAGGTTTTTGACCTTGGGCTGCTCTCCCGGCACGTAGGCTTTCAAATTCCGATTGCTTTTGCTTAAAAATCTGCTCATACCGCTGATTCTCCAAACCTAATGGCGATGGAATTGGCGTGTCCGTTCAGCCCTTCTTTCCGGGCGAAGGCCACCACCCGATCCTTGGCCTGTTCCAGCGCTTCCTTGGAATAGTACAGGAACTGGGATTTCTTCACGAAATCGTCCACCGACAGGGGGGAGGAAAACCGGGCCGTGCCGCTGGTGGGCAGGGTGTGGTTGGGCCCCGCCCAGTAATCGCCCAGGGCTTCCGGCACGTTCCGGCCTAAGAACACGGACCCGGCGGACTCGATCTGGGGCAGATAGGCGAAGGGATCGTCCACGCAGATTTCCAGGTGTTCGGGGGCAATGAGGTTGGCAATTTCGATGCCCTGCCGCAAATCGTGGGCCACCACGATTTTGCCGTTGCTGTCGATGGACACCCGCGCAATGTCCCGCCGGGGCAGCAGCTCCACCTGCCGCTCCACTTCGGCCTGCACTTTCTCCGCCAATTCCGCGCTGTCCGTTACCAGGATGGCGGAGGCCAGCTTATCGTGCTCGGCCTGGGAAAGCAGGTCCGCCGCCACGAAAGCGGGGTTGCTCTTGCCGTCTGCCAGCACCAGGATCTCGCTGGGCCCGGCGATCATATCGATATCCACCAAACCGTACACCCGGCGCTTGGCGGTAGCCACGTACACGTTGCCGGGACCCACGATCTTGTCCACGGCGGGCACCGATTCCGTGCCGTAGGCCAGGGCGGCGATGGCCTGGGCCCCGCCCGCTTTGACGATCCTGGTCACGCCCGCGATTTTGGCGGCGCACAGGATGGCGGGGTTCACTTTGCCGTCCCTGCCCGGCGGGGTGCTGATGACGATTTCCTTCACCCCGGCGATTTTGGGGGGTACGGCGTTCATGAGCACGGAGGAGGGATAGGCCGCCGTGCCGCCGGGCACGTACAGGCCCACGCGCTTTAACGGAATGATCCGCTGGCCCATCACCTTGCCCGCTTCCTCGCTGACAATCAGGCTGTTGCGCACCTGCCGTTTGTGGAAGGCTTCGATGTTGTCCCGGGCCTGTTTCAGCGTTTCCAGAAAATCCGGCTCGCAGGCGGCAAAGGCTTCTTCGATCTCCTGATCGCTTACCAAAACACTGTCTAATTGGGCTTTATCGAATTTCGCGGCGTAATCGATCAGGGCCTTGTCGCCCTGCTGCCGCACGGTTTGAATGATTAAGTCCACCGCCGCTTCGATTTCGTTGCCCGTCTGGATGGGCGGGGTTTTAAAGGCGGACGCGTCGAACTGGTCCACCGGCATGATTTTCATCATTGAGGAAGCACCTCCTGCAATTTCCGGGTGATAGATACGATGGTATCATTTTTGAATAAGTAACTGGCCCGGTTGGCGATGAGGCGGGCGCTGATGGGCACGATGGTTTCCAGCACCTTCAAATGGTTTTCCTTGAGGGTGCGGCCCGATTCCACGATGTCCACGATCACGTCCGTAAGGCCCAAAATGGGGGCCAGCTCGATGGAGCCGTTGAGCTTGATGATCTGAATTTCCCGGTTCAGGGAGGAATAGTATTTTTTCGCCACGGTGGTGAACTTGGTGGCCACCCGGAGCACCGTTTCCCGGTCCTCCACGTAATCCTCCGGCCCGGCCACGCAGATGCAGCACTTGCCGATGCCCAGATCCAGCAATTCATACACGTCGGGGTTGCCGTCCAGCAGAATGTCCTTGCCCACCACGCCGATGTCCGCCGCGCCGTATTCCACGTAAATCGCCACGTCGGAGGGCTTCACCAGCAGGTAGCGCACCCCGTTTTCCGGGCTTTCCAGCACCAGGCGGCGGTCGTTTTCATAGATGCCGCCGCAGTCGTAACCGATCTTGGAGAACAGGGAAAGCACCTGGTCGCCGAGCCGTCCCTTGGGCAGCGCGATATTCAACATTCCTTCCCCGCCTCCTTTAAGCCGTCGTTTGTGAAGCAATAGATTTTCCCAAAGCGCGCGTCCTCCGGCGCATTCTTTTCCACCCGCACCTTGAGGCCGGTTTCCCTGAGGCCCTCGGCGGCACGGGCCAGGGCGTTCAGGTCCGCCCCCGCTTCATACAGGATCAGGGCGTCCACGTCGGTGCTGTGCTGATTGCGGAACAGTAAATCCAGTTCGTTCACATACACCGCAAAGCCGATGGCGTCCAGGTCCCGGCCGAATTTGCGCAGCAGCTTTCCGTAGTACCCGCCGGACAGCACCGCCCGGGGCACGCCCTCCACAAAGCCCTGGAAAATCAGCCCGTCGTAGTAATCGCTGTCGTTGACCAAAGAAAAATCCAGGATCAGGTCGTTCCCGCAGCCCGCGCTTTCCAACAGATCATACACCGTTTCCAGCTCGTCCAGGGCGGCGGTCATGCCGCTGGAAAGGGCGATTTTCCGGGCCTCCGCCAGCGTTTCCCGGAAGGAGCCGCACAGCCCCGCCGCCCGCAGCACCCATTCCGCGGCGGCGGGGGCCGCGTGGGCCTTTTCCAGCAAAGCCTTTAATTCGTGCAGCCGCTTGCCGTGGAGACAGTTCAAAATTTCCTGGCCTAAGCTCTCCCCTAAGCCCAGCCCCTCCAGCAGGGCGATCCAGAAGCCGATATGGGAAAGCTGCATGCGGTGGCTGCCGCTGATGGCGGCCAGGGTCTTCTGGGCCAGGCACAGCACTTCAAAATACGCCGCCGCGTCCAAATCGCCCAAATACTCCAGGCCCAATTGGGTGGTTTCCTGGTAGCCGCCGCTCTGCTTTTCCAGCCAGTACACGTTTTCCAGGTAATACACCTTTTCGCTGCTCTGGGCGGTGGCCCGGGTGTTCTTGGCGATGGACAGGGTCACGTCCGGCTTTAGGGCCAGCACGGTGCCGTCCAGATCGTGAAAGGTGATAATGTTGGGGTTTTTCAGAAAATTTTTGTTCTCCGTGTACAGCTCATATTCCTCAAACCGCCCCATGCGGTATTTGCGGAAGCCGTACTGCTCATACAGGGCCCGCAGGGACAGGGTGATCCTTTCCTCCCTGCGCAGCGCTTTCATCACGTCCATTTCCATGCGATCCTCTTCCCGGCCCCTGGCCTGATTTCGAATTACGGGGCTCATTATATCACCGCTTTATCACTCTGTCAAGCTAAAGTGATAGCATGATAAAATTTTTTTATTCCAGTCCAAACATCACGGCATAGACGCGCTTTCCAGCTTCCGTTCTGAAGATCTTGTTATAAACATTCTGGCAGGCCGGGCGAAGCAGTTCATTTTCAAAGCTGTTCACAATGAAGTCGGCTTCCACCAAAATCTGATGGTCGATGCCGTCCATGGGCAGATAAGTGTGATGCTCACCCACCAGGGTACACACCCGGTCAATTTCCGCTTCTGTAAAATCCAGTTGAGACAGTATCTGCCGCGCCAGGGGCGGGCCTTCCTTTTCCTGCAAATTGCCGGGATGGGAGCCGTATTTCTGATTGCAGACGGGGATACCGATATCGTGCACCAAGGCCGCCGCTTCCAGCACTTCGGCGGTATGCTCGTCCACACCCTCCAGCGCCGCGATCAACGTGCAATAGCTGTGCACCTTGGTAAAATGCTGGATCAGATCGGCATCCCGGTCAAAGTCGATCATAGCCAGAAACAGCTTTTGGATCCTGTCTTTCATCCCGCATCCTCCTTCTTATGAAAAAGAACAACGAAGGGTATTGCATCGTCGTTCTCCCAATATGATTTCATACAGCCAGATTTTTCAAATTACCCTTTATTGTTTTCTTGGAAGGGGTCCTGGGGGAAACCGTTCAACAGCCACGCGGGTTTAGCCGCGTGGCGCGATACCAGCCAAGTGGTATAGAGCGAAAGCGCGGGCAAGCGAAGCGCAGGCCGTGCGAAGAAACTCCAAAGAACGGTTTCCCCCAGCATTCCTCCCCCGTTTCTCAGGTCTGAATTGTCAGCATCTGTTCCAGCGTTCCGTCGTCCTCGAACACCATGATGTCCCGAATGCCGAGGCGCACCTTCTGGCCGTTTTTCAGGCTCTTGTACTCGTAGCCGTTGGCGATGACGCGCACCAGGACGTCCCCCACGCGCACGCGGCAGTCGTCCACGTCGCCCAAATAATACTGGGATTCCAATCTGCCCTCCAGTTCGCCGGTTTCGCTGAAATACAGGTTTTCAGGCCGCACGGCCACCTCCACCTTGCCGGTGCGGGGCCCGTCGTAGGGGATGGACTGGCCGTTCATGCCGGTGAACGCGATGCGGCCGTTCTGAACCTCGCCCTTGAAGAAATCCACCTTGCCTAAGAAGTCCGCCACGAACTGGTTGGCGGGGTGATTGTAGATTTCCTCCGGGGTGCCGCACTGCTGCACCACGCCGCGATTGATGAGGAAAATGCGGTCGCTCATGGCCATGGCCTCGGTCTGGTCATGGGTGACGTAAACCACGGTGATGCCCAATTGCTTTTGAATTTCCTTGATTTCAAAGCGCATGGATTCGCGGAGCTTGGCGTCTAAGTTGGAAAGGGGCTCGTCCAGCAGAAGGAGCTTGGGGGCCGCCACCAGGGCCCGGGCCAGGGCCACGCGCTGCTGCTGGCCGCCGGAAAGCTGGTTGGGGAAGCGCTCGGCGTACTGGCTCAGATGCACGATGGCCAGCACCCGGTCCACGGCCTCCTTGATCTTTTGCTTGCTTTCCTTTTTGATGCGCAGGGGGTAGGCCACGTTGTCGAACACGTTCATGTGAGGCCACACGGCGTAGCTCTGGAACACCATGCCGATGGAGCGCTTTTCCGGCGGCACGAAGGTCTTCCCGCCGGACACCAACTGATCGTCGATGTAGAGCTCGCCGCTGGTGGGCTTTTCAAACCCGGCGATGATGCGCAGCATGGTGGTTTTTCCGCAGCCGGAGGGGCCCAGCAGGGTGATGAATTCCCCTTCCTGAAAGGTTTCGTTGAATTCCTTCAGCACCACGTTATCGCCGAAAGCCTTGGTGATATGCTTGATGGTTACGGTTGCCATATCGCGGTCATATCCTTTCCCTTTGCTGTTTTACGGTTGGTTCTTATGAATTTTTTATGTTCAGTATCTGGAAAGATCAATCACGCTGCCTTCCATAAAACGATCCCTTCTCTGTCCACATTCTGATAAAATGGCGTGACACTTTTCCATTTCAGGTAAGTCTGCTGATCGATATCCACAACGGAGAACACCTTGTTATACTTGAGATTCATATCGACGACCAAATCAGAAAGCCGGTCTTCCTGTCGGGAAGTCAGGCGGTCATTGACAAAGAGGGCAATATCAATGTCAGATTCGGGGCTCGCCGTTCCTCGCGCTGTGGAACCATACAGAACGATCTGAACAGCCTGCGCGGCAAGAATGGACAGCAGCCCGCGCACCAGTTCATCATACATAGGGTCGTTCAAGCATAACACCTCCTCCGTCAGTATTCCCCCATATCAATTTTTTTCTGGAGTACGCCCGCATAATCGTGGGCTGTTTTTTATCTTTCTCCGGGTTGATCTGGTGATGGATATTGTACAGCAGGCCCTGTTCTCCCGTTTTATCGTCTAAATATGCTTCGTCAATGTGCGCCCCCAGCACTTCGAGGCAGACCACCGTGTGATCGTCCCCCGGCACGATTTCCTTTTCCCATACGTACCGGCATTCGAGGTTCATAAAGCATTCCCGCACCATGGGCGCGTTCACCCAACTGGCGGGTTCCGCCGTCAGGCCGGAGGCCGTGATTTCATCCGCTTCAAACTGATTGTTCCGAATGGTGGCCATGCAGGCGTCGTAGGCTTCGGCGGACATGAAATTGATCACAGCTTCCCGCGTTTCTTTCAGCGTTTCGTACAAATGGCCGTTTTTGTTCACGCTGCCTAAAATGGCGTAATACCCGTTTCCGTGATTCGCGCTGGTAAAGGTGGTCCAGCCCTGCATGCAGGCGTTGGGCTGGCCGTTTGATTTGTACGATGTCACCAGAAACATGGGCGAAGGCACGCTCATCACGAATTCTTTCCATGAAAAGCCGATGGTTTTGGCGTATTCCGCAAATGTGCCTTTGATGGTTTCCGGCGTCTCCCTATACGATCGTTTCACAATCAGCCCTCCTTAAATCGAGAATTCGCCCTTGGTGAGCCGGTTCAGCACAAAGTTCAGCGCGACCACGATCAGCAATATGCCGAAGGCCATGGCGCAGCTCATGGGCTGACTGGTAAACGTCCAGTATTCGTAGAGCTGGAAGCCGATGGTCTTGGTGGTGCTGGAATAGAGCAGGGTGGTCATGCTTAGCTCATAGAAGCTGGGAATAAAGATCAGGAACCAGCCCGCGGCGATGGAGGGGAAAATCAGGGGGCCGGTGATCTTGAACATGGTGCGGGTCCAGCTGGCGCCCGCCACCTGGCTGCATTCCTCCAAAGAAACATGAATCTGGCTCATGGCGGACACCACCGTGCGCATGCCCATCATCAGATATTTGATGGTGTAGGCGATGATCATGATATAGGCGGTGTTGTAGATGTTGATGCCGAAGTTTCCCTTCATGGTCATGATGAGGCCCAAAGCGATGACCACGGATGGGGTGCCGGAGCCTAAGGTGATCAGGAAATCGGGAATTTTGCGGCCCCGGAGGCGGGTGCGCTGGAGCAGATAGCTCATGGTGCAGGCGATCACGATGCCCACGGTGGCGGTCACCGCCGCGAAGAGCAGGGAGTTTTTCAGGCTGTTCATGGTTTCCACCCGGCCAAACACCGTGGTCCAGTTGGCCAGGGTAAAGTTTTCCGCCTCAAACATGCTCTTGCCCACGTCGATCTTAAAGGAGGTGGAAAAGATGGTGGCGAAGGGGATGAAAATCACGATCACCGCGAACAGGGCCACGATCACCGTCAGCGGCACGCGCCACTTCCGCAGGTCCACGATGGCGGGGCGCACGGACTTGCCGGACACGGTGATATACTGGCGCTTGGCAAGCACCACGTCCGAAACGAACAGGATGATCACCGCCAGCACCATCAGGAACACGGCCATGCCGGTGGCGTCGTTCAGGCCCTGCTGGCCTAAAGCCACATATTCCACGATGCGGGTGGTCACGGTATGCACCCGGCCCGGGCTGCCGATGATGGAGGGGATGCCGTAGCAGGAAGCCGCGCTGACGAACACCAGCAGGGCCCCGGAAATGAGGGAGGGCATCATCATGGGCAGGGTGATGGTGAACAGGGTTTTGAGAGGCGAACCGCCGGAAATGCGGCTGGCTTCCTCCAGGGAGGGGTCCATTTTCTCCATGGCCCGGCTGATGGTGATGAAAGCGTAGGGATAATAGAAGCTGGTAAGCACCCAGATCATGCCCGGCAGGGAATACACGTTCAGGGGGCCAGGATCGTTGCTCAAGGCGAACAGGGCGCGCAGCCACTGGTTGATGGTGCCCACGTTGGGGTTCAGCAGGCGCAGCCACGCCATGGCGCCCACGTAGGGCGGCACCATGTAGGTGAGCACGAACAGGGCGCGGAAGAATTTCTTGCCGTACAGGTTGGTGCGCCCCACCAGCCAGGCCAGGGGGAAGGCCAAAAGGGTTCCCAAAATCATGGTGGCGAAGGCGGCGATCAGGGTGTTGGTCAGGGCGTCCAAATTCAGGGAGTAGGTATACAGCCGTTCAAAGGTTTCCAGGGAAAAGCTGCTGTCCGGGAAGAACGCCTTGATGACCATGTACACCAGAGGCATGAGCTGGAACAACAGCAGGAAATCCACGATCAACAGAATGATGATCCACTTGAAATCCACGATCCAGGTTTTGTCCCCCGCCATGAGCAGGGTGAGCAGCAGGGCGTCCAGGGCGATGACGATGCCCACTAAAATGGCGGTGCGGCTGTTGCTGACCACCAGCTGCCACAGCCAGGAAACCTCGCCCTTGGCGGCCATGCGGAAAGCGGTCAATTGCAGGGCCTTGTCCCGCACGCTCTTTTTCAGGGTGTTCACCTGCTCGGTACTGGCTGCGGAATCGTTGCTGACGAACCAGAGCTGCATAAGCATGGCCTGCTTTTCCGCGCCTTCCAGCTTCCCGGCCGCGCCCTCGGCGGCGGCGGGCAGGGCGGCGCTTTCGTCCGTGAGGCAGGTCAAAAGCCCCTCCCGGAAGGAGGTCAAATCCCCGGCGTTCAGGGCGGCGATCTCCTTTTTATTCCCACTGCTCACCTTGGGGCCGCTGACCAGATAGGTGGTATACAGCAGCCTATAAAGCAGCGCGTCGTCCGTTTCCGCAGAAAGCAGGGCCTCCGCGTCCGCCTGGCCGCCGGTTTTCTGGCTTTCCCAGGCGGTATACAGCAATTGCCGGGCCGCTTCGTCCAGGCCCGCCCGTTTTTCGGCGGAAAGGGCTTCCCGCTGGGGCGAAAGCTTCTGCGTCCAGGCGGTGTTCACATCCCCCGCCAGGGCGTAAATGGCGGAATACGCCGTTTCGGAGCTGAACCCCGAAGCGTTGTATTCCTGTATGCCCCTGTACCCCAGGAAGATCACCAGGAGACCCAGCAGAAAAACCGCCGCCAGGCCGATCTTAGTGATCACAGGAGTGCGGTCCCGGGTTTTCAGCTCGTTTGTGGAAAGGGCCCCGTTTTGCATCCGCGTGCACCTCTTTTGCTCGGAATAATCGCGTTTGTTCACCTGCGGCGTGCAGAGGTCAACGCGCACCCGATGATGTACGCTGAACTCTGTACGCCTGAAAAGGGGGGAAGCCGATGGCCGGCTTCCCCCGGAAGCGCCGGGCGGCGAAGATTACTTCTTGGTGGTAACGATTTCCGTCCAGGCGGTGTTGATGGCGTCGCGGTTCTGGTAGGCGTTCTCCCAGTCCACGCCCAGGTCCTTTTCGATCAGGCCGTCGGTATCCACGGATTCATAGGGGATTTCCTTCATGCCCGCGAACACGGAATGCATGTAGCCCTGCAGGATCAGCTTCTGGGCTTCTTCGCTCAGCAGCCACTTTTCCACGGCTTCGCAGGCTTCGATGTTCACGTTCTTGCTGTGGTCTTCGGCCACGGTCATCACGGTGGAGGGAATCAGCACCACGCCGTCCTCGGGATAGATGCACTTTAAGTTGGTGATGGGGTTGCCGGCATCGGCGGCTTCCTTGAGCACCTTCAAAACGGATTCTTCCAGGATCATGATGGCGGCGCACTCGCCGGTCTGCAGCTTGGTAAGCGCCGTGGAGCCGGATTCGATCATCACTTCGTTGGCGGCCAGGCCCTTTAAGAAGTCCTTGCCATAGTGGTCTTCCTGGGTCAGGGAGGCCACGGCGGCGAAGGTGGTGCCGCTGGTGAGGGGGTTGCCCATGGAGATCAGGCCCTTGAGGGCGGGATCATTGGCGAAATCCTTGAAGGTCTTGGGAATGGTCACGCCCTTGGCGGCCCAGGCTTCTTCCATTTCGGGGTTGTAGGCCAGCACCATGTTGCACACGCGCACGGGATACCAGTAGCCCTCGGCGTCATAGGGGAAGCGCAGCAGGGTGTCGGGATTCTCGATTTCGATGGGTTCCAGATAGCCCGCTTCCTTCAGCTCCAGGGAGAAAGCGGGCTCGGCCACCATGAACATATCGCAGCCCAGGGTGCCGGTTTCCATTTCGCCGTAGATCTTGGTGATCAGGGAGCTGGTGCCGCCGTAGAAGAAGAAGCTGCCGTTGTTGCCGGGCACCAGGTTGGGGAATTCAGCTTTCAGGGCTTCGTCCATCATGTCGATGACGAATTGATACATGGAGGAGTAGATGACCAGTTCGCCTTCCACTTCCTCGTTCACGGCCAGGGCCGTGGAGCCAAGAGACAGCGCCAGGATCAATGCCAGTACGAGTGCCAGGATCTTTTTCATGCGTGTTCCCTCCGTATGTTAAATTTTTCCCAGTTCTCTCTGCCTGGGTTTTGCTGAGAAAAGTATACTACAAATACACTTTAAATGCAAGCGGGTTTTTGGAGGCCGCGCCGCCTGCACCCACCCAAAAACCAGTTTATTGTGCCAGATGCTCAAACAGATCGTTGGCGCCCGTATCCGGGCCTACCGTGGAATAATACAGGCCGAAGAGGGAATTGTCGTACTTTCCGTAATCCTTCACCTGATATTTGCCGGAGAATGCCTGCGTTTTGTGGAGATGAAACGCCTCGTCCGTAATTTCAAAGGCTGTTTTTCCGTCAAACGCGGAAAGGGGCTGCCGCCAGTCGAAATCGATCTGGCCCAGTTCTCCCCGGTACAGATGGATATAGGCTTTTTTGATCTGCCAGGCGCCGTATTGCGCGGCGGATTCGGGGTAGCGATCCGGGTCGGCGGCGGTTTCCACGCATTGCTGCACGGCCCAGCAGCAGGCCCGATGCGCGCCGTGCCCGTATTCTCCGTTCACGTCGTGGGTCACGATCACGTCCGGCCGGTACTTGCGGATCATCTCCGTCACATACGACAGCAGCCTGTCCTCCCGCCAAATGTCCAGGCATTTCCGCAGGGAGGTTACCGCTTGATCCTCGAACAGCTGATTGGGCATTTCAGGATAGGCGCGCACGCCGCAGTGCCACAGGCCGTCCAGCGCTTCCACCAGCCGGAACCCGTTCATTCTGGCCACATAGACCACGATGACCCGCTTGCCCATCTGCGTGTTGTAGTAAGGGATCACGCCGCCCATGAACAGCAGTTCATCATCCGGGTGGGCCACCAGCACCATCAGATCGGCTTTCCCCTCGAAGGGCTGCCAGGTTTCAATCTCCCTGGGCAAATCGCCGGGAGAGAGCACCTGTAATTTGATCAGGCCAAATACCGCCTGTTCCTCCCGGGGCCTGATCCTGAAATGGGCCAGGGGCGTTTCAAAGGGAATGTACTGGTTGTAATAGCCGGCGGGCGCCTGCTGAACCGCCTGCCATTCGCCGGACGTTTTATCCGGCGCTTCGATTTGCAGATCAATGGGCGGCATGCCCCATCGAAGATACACGCCGCTCGCTTTGATCCCTTCCGGCGGCTTCACTTCGATCCAGGCGTTTCTTTCCCGCTGGCACCACATGGTCATGTTTTTGGTGTCCAGCATATCCTTTTTTTGACCGCTGTACCCGGAAACCCGAATGGCGCAATATTCCGTGATATCCCAGCCCTGTTCTGCCAGCGCGCCGCCGTACAGGCAAATCAGCACCGCCGCCGCCGCGAGGATCATGCCGAAACGGTTCATGCTCTGTCCGCTCCCACGGCCTTCAGGAATTGTTTGGCGATGTACATGCAGCCCACCTGGTTGGGATGGATGCGGTCCCAGGCGATATTGCAGGGGTGCATGTGCTGGAACAGGGCGTCCCAGGCCGTTTGCAGGTCCACGAAGGTGCAGCCGTACTTTTCCGCCAGCTTTTTCACAATGGCCCCGTATTCGTCCATCCGGGCGCGCATGGGGTCGGCCCGGTTGGGCTCCATGAAGTAGGGCGTCATCAGGATCATGCCCTTTACGGCGGGCAGGGTGCGCCGGATCAGCTTTTCATAGGTTTTTTCAAATTCATCGGGCAGCACGTGGGTTTCCGGCATATAGGGGCTGTCGAACTGCCGCCATACGTCGTTGATGCCGATAAGCACGCTCACCCAATGGGGCTTGCGCTCCATCACGTCCGTTTCCCAGCGTTCGTCCAGATGCCGCACCTGATTGCCGCCGATGCCCATGTTCACGATGCGAAGCCGCAGCTCCGGGTACATGCAGTTGAGCAGCGAACCCACGTCCGCCACATAGCTGCGGCCCCAGGCGTTGAACAGGCCCTCCCCCACGGGCTTCGCCCGCTCGTAATCCGAAATGGAATCGCCGATGAACAAAATGGTATCGTTCTTTTCAAACAGCATGGTTTTTTCCTCCCGTATTTCCTTTTTTTATAAATTATACAGGGAAAGCCATCCCTTTTCAAGCCCTTTTGTTTTTCAGTCAGTCAAACAAATTCATTGATTCCGCTGTCCCATATGGAAGAAAGAAGCGACCTTGTCCTGTGGAAGAGCGACGACTATTCCTCGACCACGACGGATGAGAACAACGTCACCACCTACAACTGGCTGAACGACTTTGAAACCCGTTACCCGGATACAGACCCGCCCTATGAAGACCCTGCCCAGCTACAGGAGTTCTCCACCTGGATGGTGTCCGTTGATCCCGGACAGGCCACCAATGCGGCGCTGCCGCAGCCTGTTGTTTATAACGATGTGACGTACACAAGCGACACGGCGAATTACCGGAAGGCGAAGTTCAGAGCGGAACTGAGCAGATATGTGGAGGTTGACTCCGCGCTGTTCTTTTATCTGTTTACGGAGCTTTTCCTGATGGCGGATAACCGTGCCAAGAATATGTTCCCATCCTTTATCGGGACACAGATAGACCTTTGAATCTGGGAAAAGTGCGGATGCCGCAAAAATTTCAGATATATGACTTGCTATGTTTACCTACCCTATGGTATAATGGCCTCGTGAAAAAAATGCGGATGCCGCAAAAATTTCATGGAGGTCATGGCGATGCAGTATGCGAGAAAACAATATATGGATCAGCTGATCCGGAAAAAGGACAATGGACGAGTCAAAGTCATTACAGGTCTTCGCCGGAGCGGGAAGTCCTACCTTCTGTTCACCCTTTATCGCGAGTATCTCCTGAACCATGGTGTAGGAGAAGATCAGATCGTAGGACTCGCTCTGGATGAGATCGACAATGCGAAGTACAGAAATCCTTTTGAACTGAATAAAGCCGTAAAGGAGCGGATGCCGGATAAGAATAAACGCTATTATGTGTTTATCGACGAAATCCAGTTTGTGACTGAAATTACCAATCCGTATGTGGATGATCCGAATGAGAAGCTTACTTTTATCGACGTGGTGCTGGGGCTGATGAAGCTCCCGAATGCTGATATTTACGTGACGGGAAGCAACTCCAAAATGCTTTCATCCGATATTCTGACCCAGTTCCGGGACAGAGGTGATGAGATACGGGTCAATCCGCTTTCCTTCGCGGAAGTCTACGAGCATTATGAGGGCGATAAGCGTGGAGCATGGCGCGATTACTACACCTACGGCGGTATGCCGCTGGTGTGGACAATGGATACTCATGAGGAGAAAAGCCGTTATCTGCGGGATCTGTTCAACAGGACTTATATAAAGGACGTTCTGGAACGCCATCAGGTAAACAATGACGCGGAAGTCCTGGAAATCCTTCTGAATGTGCTTGCATCCGGCATCGGTTCCCTGACCAATCCAAGCAGACTGTCAAACACCTTTGCCAGTGAGCGGCAGATTCGGATTGCGCCTGATACCATCGATACCTACATCGGATATTTCATGGAAGCGTTTCTGATTCAGAAGGCGGAACGGTACGATGTGAAGGGTCGGAAGTACATCAAGACGCCCGTCAAGTATTATTACTCCGACCCCGGTCTGCGGAATGCAAGGCTTGGTTTCAGGCAACTGGAAGAACCCCACCTGATGGAGAATGTCCTTTACAATGACCTTATTCGCAGAGGCTTCGATGTGGACGTCGGTGTGGTCGAGCAGAATGTCAGGGACGATTCCGGGAAAAACATCCGCAAACAGCTGGAAGTTGACTTTGTGGTCAACAGAGGAGACGAACGCTACTATATTCAATCTGCCTTATCCATTGATGATCCGGAAAAGAAGGAACAGGAGATTGCTTCCCTGATCCGAATTCCAGATTCCTTCAAGAAAATCGTTGTGGTGAAGGACTATGTGAAGCCGTGGCGGGATGAAAATGGCATTCAGTATGTCGGTATTGAGGATTTCCTTCTGGATGAGAGCCTCATATCCAAATAACCAACGCTCGTGAAAAAAATGCGGGTTGCCGCAAAAATTTCGGTTCAATGCAAAAATTTGTGGGGTGATGGCATAGCAGAGTAGAAAAAACTGGACAAAAAAGGAATCTCATCGATAATTGAGATGCATCTTGCAGGATGTTATCCTGATGTTGGTGAAGAAATTCCATGACACCCATTGCCAGGACAAGAGCGTGCTGATCGACATCCGGAAGGCTGTGGACGCATCCCCCGAACTGCGCAGCAAGAAAGACCTGATTGAAACCTTCATTGCAGGCGTGAACGATGTGGAAGACGTAATGGCCGAATGGCATCATTTTGTCGCGGAAGAACGCGAAAAGGAACTGGTTGCTATCATCCAGAGCGAACGCCTGAAAGAAGCGGAAACGCGAAAATATATAGAAAACGCTTTCCGCGACGGCGAGATAAAAACCACCGGCACCGATATCGACAGCATCATGCCGCCCACGTCACGCTTCGGCGGCGGCAACCGCGCACAAAAGAAGCAGACGATCATTGAAAAGCTGAAAGCGTTCTTTGAACGGTTCTTCGGAATCGGGTGAATGATTATCCCTTAGAAATTTCTGATTAGTGGAATTATGATGGCAATCCATGAATACGATTTATTTGCACCGGAGGTATGCTTATGAAAATATCCAAGAAGGACGCCCTGACCTGGTTTGAGTTTTTCGCTTCCCTGCCCGAGGAAGAAGAATTGATGCCAGGACAAATGGAAATCGCCCTGTCCGCCTTTGCCCAGATCGAACGGGCGGTGAACGCCCGCCACGCGGAATTGACGGCGCAAATCCCGGGGCTGAAAACGCTTCAAGACCGCACGTATTACGTGGGGGACGATACGAAATTCCCCCAGGGCTGCCGCTCCTGCCTGCTGGGCACGGGGCTGTCCGCCGTGCGCAAAACCAACAAATGCGACGCCGCCTGCAAATTCTGCTACGATTACGGCGCGCTGAACAGCCAGCCCCCGGTGGGCGAGGGCATGTGGGAAATCGGCGGCACGAAATTTTATGAGGAAGATTTGGACCTGCTCTTGTCCATTCACAAAAAACCCACCGGCATCGCCTATGTGTACCTGGAGCCCTTCATGGAAATCGAAAAGTATTACGGCGTCGTAAAAAAATTCCACAAGGCGGGCATCCACCAGCACCTGTACACCAACGGCATCCACGCCAGCCGGGAAAACCTGAAAGCCCTGGCGGAAGCGGGGCTGGACGAGCTGCGCTTCAATTTGGGCGCGTCCCACTGCGCGGACCGGGTGATCGAAAACATGGGCATCGCCCGGGCATACTTCCCCCGGGTGGGCATTGAAACGCCCATGACGCCGGAATTCTATGGGGAATTTTTCGCCAAAAAAGAAAAAATCCTGGGCACCGGCCTGGATTTCATCAACTGCGCCGAGCTGCACTTAAACGAAAACAACATCGAAAACTACGCCGGGGAAGCCCTGTATTTCTGCCGTCAGGGCTACATCTCCCCCATTTTCAGCCGGAATCTGACCCTGCAATTCATGAAGACCGCCGCCGAGGAGCAGTGGCCCATCGTGGTGCACGATTGCAGCAACCGCACCAAGTTCGCCCGGGACCTGAACCTGCGCGCCAAGGAGGGCGGCTGGTTCGGCCAAAGCACCTATGGCTGCGAATTTGCGAAAATCCCCTACGCCGCTTTCCTGCCCGTGCTGCGGGACGAAAGCTTCCGGTTCCTGGAAGAAGAACCCATGCCCGCGGGGTTCGGAATGGGCGATATTGTGCTGTAATAGATTTGTCGAACGCTTTAAGTCGATGAGTGATACGAGGCAGGGGGCTTCTTCAGCCCCCTAAACCCCTGAACCAGGGCCGCTTGGCCCTGGACCCATCCTGGCGAATCAACTTGAATAGAAAGAACAAACAACATCTGCCTGCCGATAGGAGATACGAAAGTTAGAGGGCTTCTGGCCCAAGAAAGCCGGGAAAATCCCGTGGAAAAAGCTCGCTTTTTCCACGGGATTATTCCCTGGCTTTCCCCGGATGCAAAGCATCCGGGTTGGCCGCTTTCAGCGGCCGGGCCAGAAGCACAAGGCCGTCAAGCTGGGCTGTTCTCTTTAAGCAGCAGCGGAAGATTGTTTGTTCGTCGCATCAAGTATACTCCGCAGGAGAGGGTGCAGGGGATCATCCCCTGCCGCGGGGTCTGGGGCCGCGGAGGCCCCAGTGGTTCCTTTTCCGACTTAAAAACGCGCTGCCCATTGTCGGCAGCGCGTTTTTTTCACTGATCGATTTTTCCTTTTTTCCAACCCACGATGGCCCCGCACAGGCCCGTAGCGCGATAGGAAACCTCCCGGAAGCCCGCTTCCTGCATCAGGCGCATCAGTTCCCGGCGGCTCAATTCCCCCTCGCCGCGATGGAAAAAAAGAGGAGACGCCATCACGAACTGCCCCCCCGGGCGCAGGGTGCGAACGACTTCCGAAAATACCCGCCGGGCGTCTCCCCGCAGGGGCGCGCTCAAAAGGATCTCGTCAAAGGTATCATCCCGCCAGGGAATATCCTCCATCCGGCCGGGGATCACATCCGCGCCGCCTAACATTTCGCTCACGCAACGGGCCTGATCCGCCGTTTCGCACATGCCGCACAGGGTCAGCCGCAATTGGTCGTTCAGCCGGGAAAGCATTTGCCCATCCCCGCAGGCCATATCCAAAATCTTATCGTGTTCTTCCACTGCCGCCCAGGCCAAGCAGGCCCGCATGGCGGCGTTTATGCGCTGATGCGCGTCCAGCAGAAAACTTTTCCCCGCCGTCTGCGTTTTCGTAAGCATCCAATTTCCTCCTCTCCCCGAGGGCATTCTTCCGTGAACGTTTACCAGTATAACACACTTTTGAAAAAAATGCACGCTTTTTCTTAATAATTTTTTAATATTTGTCGTAATTCAGAAATAAATACGTCATATATGCGAAAATATATTGCCCACATCCTCATTTTTTGGTATACTCATCCCCGTTAAAACAAAGCGGGAAACCTCGAACGGGCAGCCCGCGAAAGGACAGACAAGCATGATCAACGCATCCATTTTAGACGCCGTAGGAAATACCCCGCTGGTGCGGCTGAACCGCATGCCGGACAAGGACACCGCGGAAATCCTGGTGAAGGCGGAATTTTTGAATGTGGGCGGGTCCATCAAAACCCGCACGGCCCTGAACATGATCGAGCAGGCGGAAAAGGAAGGCCTGATCGACCGGGACAGCATCATCGTGGAACCCACCAGCGGCAACCAGGGCATCGGCCTGGCGCTGGTCGGCGCGGTGAAGGGCTACCGCACCATCATCATCATGCCGGACTCCGTCAGCGAAGAGCGGCGCAAGCTGGTGCGCCATTACGGGGCGGATGTAAAGCTGATCCACGACGCGGGCGACATCGGCAAATGCATCGAGGAATGCCTCCAGGCCGCCATGGACATGAAGCGGAAGAATCCCAAGGTGTTCGTGCCCCAGCAGTTTGAAAACCCCAACAACACCCTGGCCCATAAAAAGCATACCGCGCTGGAAATCATGGCCCAGGCGGCGAAACCCATTCACGGCTATTGCAGCGGCATCGGCACCGGCGGCACCCTCACCGGCATCGGCGAGGTGCTCAAGGCCCAGTACCCGGAGATGGAAATCTGGGCCGTGGAGCCGGAAAACGCCGCCATTTTGGCGGGCGGCACCATCGGCACCCACATTCAGATGGGCATCGGCGACGGCATCATCCCCGCTATCCTGAACCGGGAAATCTACGATAAAATTTACGTGGTCACAGATTCCGAAGCGATCGAAACCGCCCGCCGCCTGGCCCGGGAGGAAGGGCTCATGTGCGGCATTTCCAGCGGCACCAACGTGGCCGCCGCCCTGAAACTGGCGAAAAAGCTCGGCCCCGGTAAAACTGTGGTCACCGTGCTGCCCGATACGGCGGAGCGCTACTATTCCACCCAGCTGTTCGGGGAATAAAACCGGAACGCCCTTTTTTTAACCCGACACACCGGAAAGGAGAAATCGCATGCGCGTTCAAATCCTGCCAGCCTCTCCCTCCATGGCACAGTTTCTCATTTCTCCGGACGCGGAAAAGCGGCCCCAGCTGCTGCGCCTGGCTTCCCTTTCCTGCGGCGCGGTGCGCGTGACTCGCACCCAAAGAGACGCTTTTCTCCCCGATTCAGGCCCCACGGTGATCTGCCGCGACCCCGGCTCATGCCGCGTAACCGAAACGGAAAACGCATTTGAGATTGACTGCGGGATCATCCTCGCGCAGGTCAGCAAAGATACCGGCGCGATCACCTTCCTGGACAGAAAAGGGAGTGTATTGCTGCGGGAAAATGCCAAACGTGCCTGCCAGATGGAAGAAAAGCCGGTGATGGTGAACCGTTTCCCCCAGGACGCGGAAATCCGTTATCCCCAGAGTATCGACGGCGTGCGGGCCTCCGCGGGGGATTACGAAACCTATGAAGACCGCAAAGCCTATGCCTGCCGCTTAAACCTTGATTTCGACTCGGACGAGGGCCTGTACGGCTTGGGCTCTCATGAGGAGGGCTACGGCAACCTGCGGGGCAAAAGCCGCGATTTGTACCAGCATAACATGAAAGCGGTGGTGCCGGTGCTGGTATCCACCAAAGGCTGGGGCCTGCTGTTTGACTTGGGCTGCTTCATGACCTTCCACGACGACGCATACGGCTCGTACCTGTGGGCCGACTGCGCCGACGAAATGGATTATTATTTCATGGCCGGGGGCTACGCCGCTGTGTGCCGCCAGTACCGGAGCCTCACCGGTTCTGCGCCCCTGCTGCCCCGGTACGCTTTCGGCTATATCCAGTCCAAGGAGCGGTACAAGGACGCGGAAGAACTGCTTTCCGTGGCGAAGGAATATCGGAAGCGTCAGGTGCCGCTGGACCTGATCGTGCAGGACTGGCAGACCTGGCCGGAGGGCCAATGGGGCTACAAGGTGTTCGACCGGCAGCGCTATCCCGATCCGCAAGCGCTTACGGACGCCCTGCACGCAATGGGCGTGAAAATGATGATCTCCGTCTGGCCCTCCATGCGCGGAGACGAAAACGAAAACCGGAAGGAAATGCTGGAAAACGGCTGCATGTTAGGCGACCGCGCCGTATATAACGCTTTTGACCCCAAAGCCCGGCGCATTTACTGGCGGCAGGCCCGGGAAGGGCTGTTCCGGTACGGCATCGACGCCTGGTGGTGCGACTGCACCGAGCCCTTTGAGCCGGACTGGCAAGGGGAAATGAAGCCGGAGCCCTTTGAACGGGTGCGCCTGAATACAGAAGAAGCGAAAAAGTATCTTGACCCCGCCAAAATCAGCCTGTACAGCCTGCATCATTCCATGGGCATATACGAAGGCCAGCGGGCCGACGCGCCGGACAAACGGGTGCTGAACCTGACCCGTTCCTCCTGGGCGGGCCAGCACCGGTACGCCGCGGTCACCTGGTCCGGGGACGTTTCCTCCACCTGGGAAACCCTGCGCCGCCAGGTGCCGGAGGGGCTGAACTTCATGGCCGCCGGGGAAGGCTGGTGGAGCACGGACGCGGGCGGCTTCTTTCCCGCCGGTCTCGGCGGACCCTGGGTGGGTGCGGGAGACTTCCCGGAGGGCGTGAACGACCCCGGCTACCGGGAGCTGTACGTGCGCTGGCTGCAATTCTCCGTTTTCCTTCCGATCATGCGCTCCCACGGCATGAGCACGCCCCGGGAAATCTGGCAATTCGGAGAGAAGGGCGAAAAATGGTACGACGCCATTGAAAAAGCCATTCGCCTGCGCATGCGGCTCCTGCCCCACCTGTATTCCCTGGCCGCCCAGTATAGCCGGGAGGGCGTGCCCATGACGCGGGTACCCGCCCTCATGTTCCCGGAGGACAAAGCCCTACGGCATATTGATGATGAAATGCTGCTGGGGGATTCTTTGCTGGTAAAGCCCGTGGCCCGTCCCATGGAATACCTGCCGGGCGCCCAAAAAATCGAAGCGCCGGACGATACGGAAACCGTGTATCTTCCGGCGGGGTATGACTGGTTCGCCTGGGAAACGGGAGACCGATATGCGGGCGGGCAAACGGTGCATATCCACGCGCCGCTGGATCAAATTCCCCTGTTCCTCCGCTCCGGCGCCATCCTGCTGACCTATCCTGTGCAGCAGTATACCGATGAAATCCCCACTCCAATCCTCACGGTAACAGTGTATCCCGGCGCGGACGGCGCCTTCACCTGGTACGACGATCCCGGCGACGGCAACGACCCCGCAGCCTGCGCTTTGGTGACCTTCACCTGGAACAATCAGGCGGGCGAGCTCACCGTTTCCGCCCGAGAAGGCGGCTGGCCGGGAATGGAAGAAAAACGGGAAATGCGCATCCGTTTGCTGAACCAGGAAGAACAGGTTATTGTTTATACAGGCGAAGCGCTTCGCCTGAAGCTGAAAGAATAAGTCCAAAAAAATACGGCCCGTCCCGCCAGAACCCCGGCGCGGCTGGCCGTATTATTTTTTTGTATCAATCAGGCTTTGTCCTTTTTGCTCTGCATCCACTGCCAAAGCACCACCAGGCCCACCATCACGATGCCGATCACGTCGGTCAGGGTGCCGGGGTAGATCAGCAGCAGGCCGCCCGCCAGGGCCAGAAGCGCCTGAAGGATATTGAGTTTTGTTTTCCAGTACCGCTCCAAACCCATGCCGATGCCGAACATGCCCACCAAAGAGGTCAGGATGATCTGGAGCACCTCGTACCATTGGGCGTTGAGCATCAGCATTTGGGGGCTGAGCACGAACAGGTAGGGCACCAGGAACGCCGCGATGGCCAGCTTGGAGGCTTCCATGCCGGTTTTCAGCGGGTCGGATTTGGCGATAGCCGCGCCCGCCATGGCGGCCAGGGCCACGGGCGGGGTAATATCCGCGATGATGCCGAAATAGAAGGTGAACAGGTGGGCGGGCAGCAGGGCATAGCCCGCGTTGATGGCGGACAGCGCGCCGTAAACTTCGGGCAGGCTGGCGGTGAGCGCCTTATACACGATAGGGGCCATGATGGTGGAGGTGATCAGATAGTTGGCCGTGGTGGGCACGCCCATGCCCAGCAGAATGGAAGCCAGCATGGTGAACAGCAGCAGCAGCAGCAAATTGCCGCTGGCAATGGCGGACAGGCCGGTGCCCATTTTCAGGCCGATGCCCGTTTTGGTGATCATACCCGCGATGATGCCCGCCGTGCCGCAGGCCAGCGCCACGCCGATGATCGACCGTGCGCCGCCCTCCAGGGCTTTCAGGTAATCCATGCCGTGAAGGCCCTGGGTCTTTTTCACGGCGGTGAGCAGCGCCTTGCCGAAGGAGGTTTCCCTGGGCACGCCTTCCCCGTTGGCGATCATGCCGTAGGCCTTTTTGCCCCGCACCAGCACACACAGCAATTCCGCCACCGTGCGCAGATATGAACCCGCGATGGCGGTGACGATGCCGATGAGCGCCGCCATGATAGGAGTAAAGCCCATAGCTAAAATGGCGATGATGGCGATGAGGGGCAGCATCAGGAAGCCCCTCTCCAGCATCACCTTGGCCAGCTTGGGCATTTTATCCCTGTCCATGCCCACCAGCCCCTGCTTCCGGGCTTCCAGGTCGGTGATGATGTAGATGCCCACGAAGTACAGCAGGGCGGGAATGATGGCCGCTTTCACGATCACGCCGTAGGGCAGGCCGATGGACTCCGCCATCAGGAACGCCGCCGCGCCCATGACCGGGGGCATGATCTGACCGCCGGTGGAGGCCGCCGCTTCCACAGCCGCGGCAAATTCCGGCTTGTAACCCAGGCGCTTCATCATGGGGATGGTAAAGGAGCCGGAGCCCACCGTGTTCGCCACGGAGGAGCCGGACACCGTTCCTTCAAAGGCGGAGGTGATGACCGCTACCTTGGCGGGGCCGCCCCGCTGATGGCCGCAAATGGCGTTGGACAGATCAATGAAGAACTCGCCCACGCCGGTTTTTTCCAGGAAGGAGCCAAACAGGATGAACAGGAAAATGAACGTAGAGGACGCGCCCACCGGCGTGCCGAAAACGCCCTCCTGGGTATAAAACAGGTACTGCACCAGCTGCTTCCAGGTAAAGCCCCGGTTGGCGAGGAAGCCGGGCATACTGCGCCCGAACAGGCCCACCGCCACAAAACACAGAGAAATGATCACGATGGGCAGGCCCACCACCCGGCGGCAGGCTTCCAGCAGCAGGATAATCCCCACCAAACCCAAATAAAGCTGGAAATCCGTATAGCCGAACTGCATGGCGATCTTGTCAAAGAAAACCACCTGATACAAATAGACCGCGATGGACAGCAGGGCAAGCAGCACGTCGTACCAGGGCAGCGTATCCTTCCGGGCCTTGCGCCGGGCGGGATAGAGCAAATACGCCAGCATCAGCACGATACCCAAATGAATGGGCCGCATGTGGGTGGAAGGAATGATGCGCCAGGTGGAATACAATTGCAGCACGGAAAAAAGAATCAGAATGGCGCTGAGGATCACGCCCCGAAAGCCCGTCAAGGTACGGAAAGCGCTTTCCCGGTCATACTTTTGCATGATCGCGTCCATTTCCTCCTGGGCTGCGGCGGCAAACTCATGCTCGTGTTCAGGATGTTCCGACATACGATACCCCCCTTATGCACAAAATCGGGCCAGGAGAACCCCGGCCCGCAAAAACCTATGACAGGGCGAAAGCTTTATTACATGATGCCGATTTCCTTGTAGTATTTCACTGCGCCGGGATGGAAGGTGCCGCCGGTCACGCCCGCGGCGGCGTCGCTGTCAGAGGTGGGCACGCCCTTGATGGCGCTTTCGGGGCTGATATAGCTCTTCTTGGCGTTGGTCAATTCGTCCTTGTTCTCAAACAGCACCTTGGTGATCTGGTAAACCAGGTCTTCGTCCAGTTCATTGGAGGCCACCAGCACGGCAGTAATGGCGGGCACCGCCACGTCTTCATCCGCGCCTTCATAGGTGCCGGCGGGAATCACATCGGTGACGTAGTAGGGATACTTGCTCTGGAGGGCTTCCATCTGCTCGCCTTCAAAGGTCAGCAGGGAAATGGGGCGCTTGAGGGCCACGTCCACAATGGAGGCATTGGGGAATGCGGAAACCGCGAAGAACGCTTCCACCTGACGGTTCTGGAAGGATTCGGCGGATTCGCTGAAGGAAAGATAATGGGGCGTAATATCATTCAGGGTCAGGCCGGCGATTTCCAGAATCTGAATCGCGTTGAAATACACGCCGGAGCCTACCGCGCCAACACCCACGTTCTTGCCCTTCAGGTCCTCCACCTTGGTGATGCCGCTGTCCTTGGCAACCACCAGATGCACGACCTCGGGATAAATGGCGCCGATGGCCGAGAAGGTTTCCACCTTTTGGCCGCCGAAATCGTCGGTGCCCTGATAGGCGTAGCTCATTACGTCGTTCTGGGTCCAGCCCAGTTCGGCTTCGCCCTGGGTGATGGCCAAGATATTGGCCTTGGAGCCGCCGGAGGCCTGGGCCGTGACTTCCAGACCGGCGATCTTGCTGGTGAACAGCGCGGCGATTTCACCGCCGAAAGCATAGTAGGTGCCTGTGGTGCCGCCGGTGGAGAATACCAGATATTCATCCGCCATCGCGGCGAAAGAAACGGTCAGCATAGCGAGGGCCAACCCAAGAGCGATCAGTTTCTTCATGTTTCAGCAAACCTCTTTTCCTGCAAGATTGTCCGCGCGCTTCCCTTGCGGGAACGCTTTGGGAATGAAAACATTTTACAGGAACATCAATAAAAATACAATCGTTTCCAACCCAACAGAACAGGAAAAACAAGTAAAAAACAATTGTTTCCAGATGAAAAATGGCTTTTCTGTTTTTGTGTTTTGTTTTTTTATGACGCGGCTTTTCCGCTGTACATGCTGTACAGGGAATAATAGATGCCCTTCTTTTTCATCAGCTCGTCGTGGTTGCCCGTTTCCTCGATGCCCTTTTCCGTGAGCACCCAGATCACGTCCGCGCTGCGGATGGTGGTAAGGCGGTGGGCGATGGTAAAGGTGGTGCGGCCCTTGGCTAATTCCTCTAAGGAGCGCTGCACCAGCAGCTCGTTTTCGTTATCCAGGGCGCTGGTGGCCTCGTCCAAAATCAAAATGGGCGGGTTTTTCAAAAACACCCGGGCGATGGCAAGGCGCTGCTTTTGGCCGCCGGAGAGCTTCACGCCCCGCTCGCCGATGTAGGTATCGTACCCGTCCGGCAGCTTTTCCACGAACTCGTGTGCCCCGGCCCGCTTGGCGGCCAAAATGATTTCTTCCTCCGTGGCCCCCGGCTTGCCGTAGGAAATGTTTTCCCGCACGGTGCCGGAGAAAAGATAGACCTCCTGCTGCACCATGCCGATGGCGTTGCGCAGAGATTTGAGGGTGAGGGATTGAATATCCTTGCCGTCGATGAGGATGCGGCCGCTGGTCACATCGTAGAACCGGGGGATCAGGTTGCACAGGGTGGTTTTGCCCGCGCCGCTGGGACCCACCAGGGCCACGTTCTGCCCGGCGTGTACCAGCATATCCACGCTGCCCAGCACTTCGTGATTCACGTCGTCGGCATAATGGAAGCCCACCTTTTCAAAGCGAACCTCGCCCTTCACATCGCCAATGGGTTTAGCGCCGGGCTTGTCCTTGATTTCCACCGGCGCGTCCATGATCTCGCAGAAGCGCTCGATACCGGTCATGCCGCGCTCAAACTGTTCGGAGAAATCCACGATGCGGCGGATGGAGGTGAGCAGGGTGGAAATATAGAGCAGAAAGGCGGTGTAGTCGCCCACCGCCAGCTTGCCGTCCTTTAAGAACAGAGCTCCGGCCACCACCACCAAAATGTACATGGTGCCCTCGAACATGCGGGTGACGGTGTTGAAGCCCGCCATATAGCGGTACTGCATTTTCTTCAGGCCGTAAAACTTGTCGTTGCCGTGGCCGAACTTTTCAATTTCCAAATCCTCGTTAGCGAAGGATTTTACTACCCGAACGCCCAATAAACTGTCCTCCACCTGGGCGTTGATCTCGCCCACCTGATGCCGGGCGTCCTTGAAAGCGATGCGCATTTTCTGGCGGAAATACCGGGTGCCGATGAGCATGAAGGGCAGCAGCAGGAACACCATCAGGGTCAGCCACACGTTCATGCCGCAGAGAATAATAAATGAAGCGGTGATTTTCACCCCGGCGATCAAAAATTCCTCCGGGCAGTGGTGGGAAAACTCCGTCACGTCAAACAAATCGCTGGTGATGCGGGCCATGATCTGGCCCACCTTGGTTTCGTTGTAATAGGAAAAGGACAATTGCTGCAAATGGTTAAATAGGTCCGTGCGCATGTCCGTTTCCAGCTTGGCCCCGGTGACGTGGCCCCAATACTGCATGAAATGGTTGGCCGCCGTGTCGATGATCCGCAGCAGCAAATACACCCCGCCCAATGTCAGCACCCAGGAGGTGGTGATCTGGGTATAGTCCGCCACCGCCTGATTGGTGATCATGCGCACGATCTGCGGGAATACGATCTCGCAGCCCGTGGTCATGAGGGCGCAGAATAAATCCAGGGCGATTTCCTTTTTATACTTGCCATAATAGGGCAAAAAGCGCTTCAAGAGGTGACGTAAGGGCATACGGGTGGCGGATGTCATAGCTTTCTCCTCCTAAATCAAATAAAGGAAGGGTTTCTCGGAAAGGGGTCTGGGGGAAACCGCTCTTTGTCCCACAAAGAGCGGTTTCCCCCAGAAAAATCACAATCTCAATGCTGGCTTGGCGTTCAGGCTCAGATCGGCGATTTCTCCGCGCATCAAATGATAGTAGGCGGCGGAGCCGATCATGGCGGCGTTGTCGCCGCACAGGTTCAAGCGGGGCATATACAGTTGAATGTTCCGTTTCTGGCAGGCGGCTTCCATTTCCCGCCGTAATAAACTGTTGGCGGATACGCCTCCAGCAAGGGCCATTTTGGTGAGGTGCAGTTCCTCCGCCGCCAGCATGGCCTTGTCAACCAGGAAGGACACCACGGCAGCGCGGAAAGAAGCGGCCAAGTCCGCGTCGTTGAGGGCTTCGCCCTTCTGCCGGGCGTTGTGCACGGCGTTGATGAAAGCGGTCTTCAGGCCGGAAAAGGAATAGTCGTACCGGCCTTCGGTCTTGGGCCGGGGCAGCTTTAAGGCGTGTGGATCGCCCGTTTCGGCCAGCTTGTCCAGCAGCGGCCCGCCGGGATAGGGGATGTTCAGCACCCGGGCCGCCTTGTCGAAGGCCTCCCCCGCCGCGTCGTCCTGGGTCTGGCCGATGATGCGGAACACGCCGTAATCCTCCACAGAGAACAAATGGCTGTGCCCGCCGCTCACCACCAGGCAGGCGAAGGGCGGCTCTAAATCAGGATGGGTGAGGAAATTGGCGCAGATGTGGCCCTCAATGTGATTGACGGGCACCAAAGGCTTGTTTGCCGCAAAGGCCAGGGCTTTGGCGCAGGAAACGCCGATGAGCAGCGCCCCCACCAGACCGGGGCCGTAGGTGACGGCAATGGCGTCCACATCTTTTAATTCCATCCCCGCGTCTTTCAGCGCCTGATCCACCATCAAATCGACCTTTTCCACGTGGGCCCGGCTGGCGATTTCCGGCACCACCCCGCCGTATAAGGCGTGGAGGTCGATTTGGGTAAAAACGGCGTTGGAAAGGATGGTGCGCCCGTCCTCGATCACCGCCGCGGCGGTTTCATCGCAGCTGGATTCGATGGCTAAGATGCGGATGTGCTCTTTGCTTTTCAGCGCTTCCACCTGCCGCTGACAGGATTCAAAATAGCTCATTTTGTTTCCGTTTCCTTTTGTGTTTTCCCGTTTTTCAGCCACACCACGATCATGACCAGCATCATGCCCAGCAAGGGCAGCATGCTCTTCCCTATTTCTCCGGCGTACCAGATGAAGAAATTCAGGGGCATAAGGGCCAGCAATAAATCGGTGTTGGGGTTCAAAAGCCACAGATCGTTGGTAAAGATCAATTTGTGGAAGGTAACGAACAAGCCGTCAAAGTTCACCGCGCCCCACACCGCCAAAACGGTGGCAAGGGCCAGCAGGAACAGGGCGGAAAGGGAAAAGCCTCGGTCACCGTCGTATAAAAACTGCGCAGGCTGGGCCTTATGCCTGAAATACAGAAAGGCCAGCGCCCCGATCACGATGCCGCCGCCCGCCCAGCGGACGATTTTCAGGGCGGTGACGATACCGCGCACGTCGGCCAGATGGGCGTTTTCCTTGTCGGAAAAGGCGTTTTCCAGTTCACCGGAATCGGGATTCGTCACCTGCACGGCCGCCGTTTTCCCGTCCAGATATTGGGTAATGGCCTTGGCGTAATCCCCGTACCGGGTGGGAGATACGTTCAAATGGGCGGTCTGGCTATAATTCAGAAAGCCCTGCTTCATCAGGTTTTCATTGGTGACGCTGGACGCCGCGATGGAGCAGAGCAGGGAAATAAACCCCGCCAGACCCAGGCAAAAATACAAAATTCGTTTCATTTTATCATCGTATCACGGGGCGTTAAGTTGGAATAAGAACACAAAGAAACAACCCGAGGAGGTTTTCTTTGGAAGAGCGCGAGAAACCTTTCTTTTTCCGAAAAGAAAGGTTTCTCGCAAAATCCCCCCATCCCTTACTGCATCTTCAAATACGCCGTGGTGAAGCCTTCCAGGTTGCCGTCCATCACGTCGTCGATGTTGCCAGACTCGTAGCCGGTGCGGTGATCCTTCACCATGGTATAGGGCTGGAAGACGTAGGAGCGGATTTGGCTGCCCCATTCGATCTTCTTCATTTCGCCCTTGATGTCGGCCATTTCCTGTTCCTTGGCGCGCTCGCGCAGCTCCAGCAGCTTTGCCTTTAACATCTTGATACAGGTGGCGCGGTTCTGCACCTGGTCGCGTTCCGTCTGGCAGGAGACCACGATGGTGACGTCGTCCTTGATATACGTCATGCGCACGGCGGAGGAGGTCTTGTTCACGTTCTGGCCGCCCGCGCCGGAGGAATGGTAAGTGTCCACCCGGACGTACTTCATATCGATTTCGATCTCGCTGTCGTCTTCCTCCAGCATGGGGGCCACGTCCAGGGAGGCGAAGGAGGTATGCCGCCGGGCGTTGGCGTCAAAGGGCGAAATGCGCACCAAGCGGTGCACGCCCTTTTCGCCGCGCAGGTAGCCGTAGGCATGGTCGCCGCTGACCTCGAAGGTGACGGACTTGATGCCCGCCTCGTCCCCGTCCAGCAGGTCCAGGAGCTTCACAGTAAAGCCCATGCGCTCGCAATACCGGGTATACATGCGGTAGAGCATGCTGGTCCAGTCCTGGGCCTCGGTGCCGCCCGCGCCCGCGTGGAGGGAGAGCACGGCGTCGTTATCGTCGTAGTGGCCCCGCATGAGGGTTTCCAGGGCCAGGGCTTCGGTTTCTTTTTCCAGGCGCTCGATTTCCGCCCCGGCTTCCTCCACCATGGATGTATCGTTTTCCTCCTGGGCCAGCTCCATCATGGTTTCCACGTCGTCACAGCCGGACACCAGGGAATTGTAGTGCTTGATGCGGCCCTCCAAATTGGCGATGCGGCGGTTCACGTGGGTGGAGCGTTCCAGATTATCCCAGAAGCCGTCGGCGTTCATTTCTTCCCGCAGCTCCGTTAGTTCCCGGTCCATATCGTCCATGTGCAGGCCCTCGCCCACTTCTTTCAATTGGGCGCGGAGGGCGTCCACCCGCTGGGTATATTGTTCCAATTCTAAAATCATCGTTGATCTCCCTCCCCGTATTATTCTTCTTCGTCTTCTTCTTCGTCGTCTTCCTCGTACACCGGCTCATAATTGCCGGGCACGACCTCCGTTCCCGCCCATCGGTCGCCCAAGCGGTCCTGCCCGGTGAGAACAAGGTAGGCTTCCACCGGCAGGATGGCGTAGGGCAGGGTGCGCTTGATACAGTCCAGCAGGTTCAGCCGGGAGCCGTTCAGCTTGATCACCTTGATTTTCATGATCTGTTTTCCGATGCTGTTGCCGGAAAAGAAGAGCCAATCCTTAAACGTGAGCAGGAACAGGATGATCGCGTACCGGATCAGGGCTTCCCGGGGCAGAAAGCCGATTCGCCCGTTGAGCAGCGAATCCACCTTGCGAACCGCTTTGGAAAGGAGGGAGCCAACGTCCATCATCATCACAATGAGGATCGCTATGATGCTGACGACGGCCAAATCAATGAGAAACGCCAGGACGCGCCGGGTTGCGGTATTCATGGAAAAGTGCCTCCTTCTTTTGTGGGTCGGAAGGGGTTTTCGCTTATTCTTCGCCCGCGCCGATGTTCCGTCCGCAGCAGTTCTTGTACTTCTTGCCGCTGCCGCAGGGGCAAGGATCGTTGCGGCCGATTTTCTTGCCCACCTTCACGGGCTGCTGGGTGGGGCCGTTATTGACGGTGGGCCGGCTGTTGAGCCGGGCGTTCAGCCTCGCCGCCTGGCGCTGCACGGGCGCGCCGCCTTCGGCGGACTGGTTGGTGCCGGTCACCTTTACGGTGGACTGCCGTTCCGGGGCCTTTTCGATCTTGATTTGGTAGAGGTAGCGCACGGTGTCCTCCCGGATCAGGTGCACCATTTCCTCAAACATATCGTAGCTTTCCAGCTTATATTCGTTCACGGGGTCCCGCTGGGCGTAGGCGCGCAGGCCGATGCCGTCGCGGAGCTGATCCATGGCGTCAATGTGGTCCATCCAGCGCATGTCCACGGCCCGCAAAAGCACGTTGCGTTCCAGCTTGCGCATGTCGATGCCAAGGCCCGTGATTTCCTGCTCCCGTTCCTCATAGAACCGGGCGGAGGCTTTTTTCAAGAACTCGGCGGCGTCTTCCTTCTTGAAGCCCGCGAAGGAATCCTTGTTGGCGTCGATGTACCCGTGGGGCACGCACAGGCGCTCCAGGTAATCCTTTAAGCCGTTCAAATCCCATTCGCTGTTCTTTTCGCCCGCCAGGAACCGGGTGCAGGCTTCGTCGATCAGCGCGTCGCGCATGGTGACAACCACGCCCTGCATATCCTCGCCCCGGAGCACCTGATGGCGCTGGCCGTAGATGACGCCGCGCTGCTGGTTCATCACGTCGTCGTACTGCAAAACATGCTTGCGGATTTCGTAGTTGCGGCTTTCCACCCGCTTCTGGGCGTTTTCGATTTGCTTGGTGAGCATGCCCGCTTCCAGTGGGGTGTCCTCGTCCATGCCCAATTTTTCGATCAAAGGCTGGATGCGTTCGCCGCCGAAGAGGCGCATCAAATCGTCCTCTAAGGCGATGAAGAACTGGCTGGAGCCTGGGTCGCCCTGGCGGCCCGCGCGGCCGCGGAGCTGGTTGTCGATGCGGCGGCTCTCATGGCGCTCGGTGCCGATGATGTGCAGGCCGCCCACGGCCACCACCTTGTCGTGCTCCACGTCGGTGGTCTTTTTGTATTCCGCTTTCAGCTCCTGGTAGTGCTTCCGGGCTTCCAGGATTTCTTCGCTGACGTTTTCATTGAAGCCGGTGGCCGCCTCGATGATCTCCTCCGGGATCTCCTCCTGGCGCATGGTGCGCCGGGCCAGGAAGTCCGGGTTGCCGCCCAGCAGGATGTCGGTGCCGCGGCCCGCCATGTTGGTGGCGATGGTGACGGCCCCGTAATGGCCCGCCTGGGCCACGATGGAAGCCTCCCGGGCGTGCTGCTTGGCGTTCAGCACTTCATGCTGAATGCCCCGCATGTCCAGCATATGGCTCAAAAGCTCGCTGACCTCCACGGAAACCGTACCCACCAGGATGGGCTGGCCCGTTTCGTGGCGTTTGATGATCTCGTCCACCACGGCCTTGTATTTGCCCTTCTTGGAGCGGTAGATCACGTCGTTCATGTCCTGGCGGATCATGGGCTTGTTGGTGGGCACCTGTACCACGTCTAAGTTATAAATGCCCTGGAATTCCGTTTCTTCGGTCTTGGCCGTACCGGTCATGCCGGACAGCTTCTTGTACATGCGGAAGTAGTTCTGGAAGGTAATGGTGGCCAGGGTCTTGCTCTCCCGCTCCACCTTCACGTGTTCCTTGGCCTCGATGGCCTGATGCAGGCCGTCGGAATACCTGCGGCCCACCATCAAGCGGCCCGTGAACTCGTCCACGATCACCACTTCGCCGTTCTGCACCACATAGTCCACGTCCCGCTTCATGATGGCGTTGGCTTTCAGGGCCTGGATCAGGTAGTGGTTCAGGTCGTTGTTTTCGGGATCGGACAGGTTTTCGATATTGAAGGCGGATTCAGCCTTGCGGGTGCCTTCCTCGGTGAAGGTGACGGCCTTTTCCTTTTCGTCCACGTGATAGTCGTCTTCGGCTTTCAGGCGGCTGACGAACCGGTCCGCCCGGTCGTACATATCGGTGGCTTTTTCGCCCTGGCCGGAAATGATCAGGGGGGTGCGGGCCTCGTCGATGAGAATGGAGTCCACCTCGTCCACGATGGCGAAGGCGTGGCCCCGCTGCACCATATCCTTTTCGTACAGCACCATGTTGTCGCGCAGATAGTCAAAGCCCATTTCGTTGTTGGTGCCGTAGGTGATATCGGCGGCGTAGGCCGCTTTGCGCTGCTCGTTGTCCAGATCGTGCACGATGATGCCCACGGACAGGCCTAAGAACCGGTACAGCTTGCCCATTTCCTCGCCCTGGAAGGAGGCCAGATAATCGTTTACGGTAACGATATGCACGCCCTCCCCCGCGATAGCGTTCAGGTACGCGGGCAGGGTGGCGGTGAGGGTTTTGCCTTCACCGGTTTTCATTTCGGCGATGCGGCCCTGATGCAGCACGATGCCGCCGATCATCTGCACCCGAAAGGGGCGCAGGCCCAGGGTGCGCTTGGCGCCTTCCCGCACCACGGCGAAGGCTTCGGGCAGTATATGATCCAGCTTTTCCCCGCCCTTGTAGCGGGTTTTGAATTCTTCCGTTTTCGCGGCCAGCTGCTCGTCCGTCAGCTTTTCCATCTGGGGCTCTAAGGCGTCGATCTGATCGGCAATCTTGAACAGGGGCTTGAGCTGCGCGTCGTTGCCCAGGCCCAATGCTTTTTTCAAAAATTCCAGCATGCTTTTTCTCCTATGATCTCAATTGGCGGCGCGCCGAAAAGAGGCGCACAACACCATCTTTTATTATATCACGCAAGACCCCCGCATAGCAACCCCGGCGCGAATTTTTACTGAAACCATCGCTTTTTTTGCGTGGTTTGGACGCATTTGTTTCCTTTGTTTGGTGGATTCAGAGTAATTTGAGGATGGACAAGAAACGTGTTTTATGATACGCTTTATCCTGACCGAAAAGGATAAAGCCACAGGCCAAGAAAAAAAGCGGGTATCCGGGGCCAGGGTGGTATTGACTGATAAGAACGGAAAGACCTATCAGGCCACTGAAACATTGGGCAGCGACGGCAAGGCGGTTTATGAAGCCTCCGTGCCCATTTTGACCAAGAGCAAGTATACGCTCAGTGTCTCACACCCCGATTACAGAGGAATCAAAAACGATCAGTTTGCCGTCACCAAAACAGCCACCCATACGCTGACCATGAATGCCGGTGATTTGAGCGGTACGGTACGCAATCAGCAGACAAGCCTTCCCATTGAAGACGTAACCGTGACGGCGGTCCATATGGGATCAGGGAAAAATTACACCTGTCAAACAGATCAAAATGGCAATTTCCTGTTTGAATATATTGACGAAGGGGATTATACGCTCCACTTTGTCAAGCATCGCTATCCCATTGAGGATTATCTGGAAACGGAAGAAACGATCGCCGTAGAACGGGACACGGTCAACGCGCTGCTGGATATCGTCCGCATGACGCCGACGGGAGGCCTTTCCGGCAATGTGATCGATAGGGATTCAAGAAATGATCTGATCGGCGTGCATGTCACCATGAGCGGGCCCAACGGAGAATATTTGGGCATCTCAGACATAGGCGGCGCGTTCGGGATCCGGGATGTCATCTTAGGAAGATATACCGTTACTTTCACCCTGGAGGGCTACGAACCGGTAGAAAAGACCCTTGTCGTAGCCAAGCCCACGATTGCCGCTTCCATGATTAACGTGGAAATGAGAAAAACCACCGTGGAGGAGGCCAAAGTCACGATTCACGGCACCGTGTACGAGCAGTACACCGGGAACAGGCTGGAAAACGTCTCCGTGACCGCTTATGGCAGCGGGTCCGCTGTTTTTACCGCGCGAACCGACGCGTCCGGGAAATATGTAATCAACGACGCTCCCACAGGCGACTATATCCTGGTGTTCCGTCTGGCAGGGTATGAGGAAGAAAAAAAGACGGTCGTGGCCTCCTCGGTTTCTGTCACCGCGGCCGTAGAGGACACGTACATGAAGTGCAGAGACAGCCTGCTGGTCACCGGTACGCTGATAAACGAATGGGAGCATAAAAACGGGAACGGTTTAACCGTAGAATTGTACTATGGCGGACCGGAAAATAAAAAAGACGCGCAATGGCCGGATAACGTCGAAGGCGTTCCCACAAACGGCGCGGTCGGAAACGGAACGCTGCTTGACAGCACGGTATCCGATGACGACGGAAAATTCACCCTGCACCTGCCAAAGTCCATCGTAGCCAATTGCGATAAGCTAAGCATTAGGATCATAAAAAGATCCGGAGCGAAAATTGCGGTCATTACGAAGACGCGAAAGGAACTGGAAAAGAAGAATTACAATTTTGGCAGGCTCAGCCTGCTCTATGTGGAATGATCTTTGAAGCGCTGCCGCTATACCCACAGGCATAGGGAATCATTTGCGCCGCGCAGGTTCTTTCGAGCTTGCGCGGCGTTTTGCAGCATGCAGGATTTTTGTTTGTTTTATGATATTTACACAGAAAGGCCGTCATTATTTTTCAAAAAATCACACTGGTAATTTTGCCCGCAATGTGTTATACTAATGAAAGATTGGTGGTAGATTCTTTTCTGACGAGAGCCTGTCTTCCCCCGATTCGCAAATCAATACCTATTCAAACAGCGTTTTTCAATAAATATATAGTCCTGGTTGAAAGTAAGGAAGGAGGATTTTATGCCCCAATTTCCCAAAGTGCGGATTATACCGCTGGGCGGCATCGATGAAATCGGCAAAAACATGACCGCCATTGAATACGAAGACGATATCCTGGTAGTGGACTGCGGTTCCATTTTCCCCAACGACGATATGCTGGGCATCGACCTGGTGATCCCGGACGCTTCCTATCTGGTGGCGAACAAAAGCCGGGTGCGCGGCTATGTGTTCACTCACGGCCATGAGGACCATATCGGCGCCACGCCCTACGTGCTGCAGCAGGCCCCTGCCCCCATTTGGGGCACCCGGCTCACCCTGGCGCTGATCGACTTAAAGCTGCGGGAGCATCGGGTGAACGATATCCAGATGCACCCCATCGTGCCCCGGGACGAAGTGACCATCGGCCACTTTACGGTAAAATTCATCAAGGTGAGCCATTCCATTCCCGGCGCCTGCGCCCTGATCATCAAATGCCCGGCCGGCGTGATCGTGCATTCCGGCGACTTTAAGATCGACTTTACCCCCGTGGATAAAGAAGTGACCGATTTAAGCTCCCTGGCCATGGCGGGGGACGCCGGGGTGCTGTGTCTGCTGTGCGAAAGCACCAATATCGAGCGGCCCGGCTACACCATGAGCGAGCGCAAGATCGGCGAAACCTTCATCAACCAGTTCCGCAACGCCCAGGGCCGGGTGATCATTGCCATGTTCGCCAGCAACATCAACCGCCTGCAGCAGGTGATCGACAGCGGCATACGCTTTGGCCGCAAGGTGTGCTTTGTGGGCCGCAGCATGATTTCCGTCAGCCGGGTGGCCATGCAGTTAGGCGAATTGGTGATCCCCGACGAATACTTCCTGGAAGTGGACGATCTGGACAACTACCGGGACGATGAATTGCTGATCCTCACCACCGGCAGCCAGGGCGAGCCCATGAGCGGCCTGACCCGCATGGCCTTCTCCGAGCACCGCAAGCTGCAAATCAAGCCCAGCGACAAGGTGATCATTTCCGCCACGCCCATCCCCGGCAACGAAAAATTCGTTTCCCGGGTGATCAACCAGCTGTACCGCTGCGGCGCGGAGGTGATTTACGAAGCCATGGCCGAGGTGCACGTTTCCGGCCACGCCTGCCAGGAAGAAATCAAGCTGATGCACGCCCTGACCCGGCCCAAGTATTTTATTCCCGTGCACGGCGAATACCGCATGCTGTGGCAGCACGCCGAGCTGGCGGAAGCCATGGGCATGGACCGCAAAAACATTGTTTTGCCCGCCGCCGGTCAGGTGATCGAAATGAGCCAGGACAGCTTAGCCATCGCGGGCACCGTGCCCGTGGGCGAAGTGCTGGTGGACGGCCTTGGCATCGGCGACGTGGGCAACGTGGTGCTGCGCGACCGCAAGCATCTCAGCCAGGACGGCCTGATCATCGTGGCCATGGCCTTTGACCGCACCAACGGCGTGCTGGTTTCCGGGCCGGACGTGATTTCCCGTGGGTTCGTGTACGTGCGGGAAAACGAGGACATTATCGAATGTACCCGGGAAGTGGTGCGCAATATCATCGCCTCCTACGGCCGCATCGAGGGCAGCGACTGGCCCAGCATCAAAAACCGCATCAAGGACGAGCTGCACCGGTATATCTACGAAAAGATCAAGCGCAACCCCATGATCCTGCCCATCATCGTGGATTTGGGCTAAAGGCGGATCCATCCGGGAGGCTGTTTCCTTTCGTCAGTTTTTCTGACGATTTGAGACAGCCTCTTTTCATGGAAAACAGATCGTTCCGGCGCATTCCCGCCATTCGATCGTCCGTATCCACACATGCAACCGGGGGCTGCCGCGGATTGAACCGCGGCAGCCCCCGGACGTTATTGCAGAAGCCTCAGCCGTTGAAGCCTTCCGCGTAGCACTCATAAGGATAACCGTTTTCGATGGCGTAATCCATTGCCTCGCTGCCCCATTCCACAAACAGGATCACATCGCTGTCGAAAGCGTTCGTTCCGATGCTTTGGCAGCTGTCAGGAATGCGGACAAAGCGCAGGCCTCCGCAGCCGGCGAAAGCGCCGTCTCCGATGGCTGTCACGCCGTCCGTCAGCCAGACAAAACCGGCGGCGGTGTTTGCAAAGGCTTCCGATTTAATGGTTTTCAGCCCGACCGGCGTTACAAAGTCGGGCGTCATGCTCGGCATGCTGGAAAATAAGAACGGGGCCTCAGCTTTGGTAACGCCGGCAGGCAGCTTTACGCAGTACACGCGCGGCTGTCCGGAGGCTGGGTCAGGTTCATAGAAATACCAGTCCTGGGTATCGGTTCCCGCGGGCACGAGCACGCTGGTCAGAGGACAGCCCATGAAAGCGCCGCTGTCGAGGATCTGCAATCCAGCCGGCAGCGTGACTTGCGTCAGTTGGCCGCAGGAACAAAAAGCAAATTCGTCGATGGCGGTGATCTGCTGGCCGTCTACCGCGCCGGGAATGACCAATTCCGTCACCGTCTCATCGCCCATATAGCCGAGGATCCTGCCGTCAGACACGGCGAAAGCCAAATCCTCCTGAAGATGCACCCGCACCTCTTTGACGGTGCTGAACCAACCGTTTCTTGTTCCGTACACCCGCAGCTGATAATTCCCTGCGCTCAGCTGATCGGCATTGAAAGTGAATTTCGCGTAGATCCCGGGGACGCAATCGGATTCAAGCCACTCATAGTGACCGGGCTCGGTCTCCAGCATGATTTCATACCCGATATAGTCCGCCTGATCCACATACGCGCTGAATTGCATCGGCGCGCCAACGGGAAGCGTCAGACTGTCACCCACCCGATTGCTGTTCCAGCTCAGGTAGGGCATTTCAAGCTCGCCCAGCGGCTGCACATAGACCGTCGTATCGTAAGGCGCGGACCACACGCCGTTATAGCGGGCCCAAATGGTGATATGCGTGTTGCCGGGTTCCCAGAAGGTAATTGAATCCGAACTGCCAGCTGTATAGTTTGTCGGCGGATTGCTTCCCCATTCACCGTCTTCATCAAACATTTGGCAGGTCACCGCTTCCGCACCGGCTACGGTAAAGGTGATCCTGTCATTGAATTGAATATTTTCCGTGGCGGACAAAGTGACTTTATCGCTGATGTCCGGTATTTCAGCGTCCGCCAAAGTGAACTCGTAAACCGCCACTTCGCTGTCCTGCTCCGATTCTTCCCAGCTATCGTTTATCCGTGCCCAGGCCTCCAGCCGATAAGTGCCGGGTTCAAGCATATCAAAGCCCAGAACATTGAAACGATTGCTGGTATTGGAGTATATCATATCCCAGGGCCAGCCAAAAATGTCTCCGTTTTCGTCTACGCGCCCGAATTCCGCGCAGACCACGGCTGCACCCTCCGGAACGGAAATGCGGGCGCTGAACTCCCCGCCCACCGTTTCGCCGTGAATGACGTCATAAATGACAGGAGCTTCCAGCCGCTGGGGCGCTATGCCGTTGGCCCTGTCGCACAGCGCCTGCCAGCGGGCGCGGTTGCTTTCGACCAGGGTTTCGGCGTCACATTCCGGGTCGTTTATGCTCCACAAAAAGCCCGAGCCTGTAACATCGTTCTGGCTGCCCAGCAGCATGGTCTTGTCCACCACGGAATTGCCATCGCCCTGGAGCATGGCGTAGGTTTCGTTGGCGTCTTCATCCCCATGCGCCAAAAAGCTGGCGCTGACTGAGGGCTGCTGCTCGTAACCGGGGGTCGGATTGGTCCACAAATCATAAATCAGGGAGAGCTTGGCCCTGATGCTGTCATCATAGACCTTGGGCATGACGGCCACATTGTCGCTGGAAAGGGTCACATACTTCTGGGCGGCGCTGCCGGGGCCGATGGGGAAAGCGACGCAGCCCCAATCCGTATCGGCGATTTCGCTGGAGCCATAAGCCTGATACATATAGAAAACGGCTTTCCCCTGCGAAAATGCCTGCTTGTAATAATCCCAGCTGTCGTCTTCCTGCTGTTGATAGGCGTAGGTGTTCCAGACGCGCTTGGCCCAGTTCAGGGCTTCCACCGTATTTGCGCTGTCCGCCGTGATCGCCATATCGCCGTCGCTGTTGTAATCGAAGAAGCTGCCGCCGTTGGCAAATACCGCGATGCGGTAAAAATCATCCGAGCTCCCGGTGATAGCGGCCACATTGCCGCTGTGAACCTGGCTCAGGATATTTTCAAACGCGCTCCACGTCCAGGTATTGTTTTTCTGCATGGCGTAAATGGTATCCGGATTCACGCCCGCCTGGGTGAGCAGCGTTTTATTGAAAAAGATCACCTGGCGCGGTTCGGAAGCGCCGGGGCTCAGCGTGCTGGTCTGGCCGTCCTTTTCCGTCAGGCTGGTGGAGCCTTTGTTCCATTTGCTGTCCGTCAGGTCAATGGCGCCGCTGTCCCAGGTGTCGATGACGTCATTTCGGACAGCCTCTCTCACCGATTCCGGGGTAAGGATGTATACGCACAGGGTCCCATCAGAATTCTTTACAAAGTTTTCCAGTTCTTGCTCGTGGGTGCCCCAATCGCCTTTTTGCACCTGGACAATATGGCAATTGTAGGTCTGATCCAGCCAATCGCGGTAAGCGTATAAGGCGATCTGTTCATCCGTGGGATCGTCGGAGCGGGCGTCGCTGCCCACGCTGCCCGACCAGTAATCGTAAATGTAAACGGTCTCGCCGCCTAAATCGTAGGGCCTGCCGGTGGCGGGATCGATTCTGACCGCCGGGTATCCCGTGGGCGTTTCCGCCAGGGCCGCGAACGGTCCGTTCAGCGCCAGCAGCAGCGCGAAACAGAGACACAGAAACGCCGCAGCCCTTTTGATGATCCTTTGCGTTGTATTCATCAATTCTACCTCCTCTTTCATTTCTCCGAGCGTATAACCGCGTCAGCCTGCCGCCTGTCCGGACTGCCCGTTCCAAATTGCACGGCCATCCGTACAGCCGCCGCCTTGCCTTCGGTTTTTTCCATATTATTGTATAATGAAGCCTCTGTCATGTCAAGGCGACTTCCTGCGTTTTCATCCCGTGGATCAGCACCTTGCTTGCGAAAATCTTCGGGGGCATGACGGCGCGGTACAGCTCGGCGTACATGCGGCGCGTTTCGTCGGGGGGCGGGCAAGGGCCCACCGGCAGCGCCAGGATGCGAAACTGCACGCCGTATACCACGGCGGTGACGGAGGTGTCCATTAGGCCGTTGCGCAGATAAAAGCGCAGCCGGCGATCCCGAATGTTCCTTTCTTCCGCGTCTTCGGCGCAGGAAGGATCGTCCACCTCCAGAAGCACCGCGTCCATGCCGCGAAGGCGTCCCGCCGTCAGCGTTTGCAGGAACGCGCCGCCGATGCCCGTGCCCCGCGCCTCCTTTTTCACCGCGAAATAATCGAACAGGGCAATCCCCTGCAATTTGATAAAAAAGGCGTAGGACAAAATATCCTCCCCGGCCATGGCCCCGCAGCAAACGTATTCGCCCCGCCGCATCGCCCGCTCGATGGCGCTCAGGGGCTTGATTTCAGCCGGGGGAAAATCCTCCCGCATCCGCCCGGCGTACAGGGTGCGCATCTGGGCCAGGGTCAGTTCTTCCACGGTAAACGGCTGCATAGCGTTCTTCCTTCCGACTGTTTTTTCTTTCTTATTTTACCACGCGGGGATTCATCCGGCAACCGAAGGGTGAACGGAATATAAAATTTCATTTCAAGGATTTGCCAAACGCAAAAAACATGTTATAATGGGGCGGTGGAAGGGGAACACTCCTTCCGCCGTCATTGTTTTTTTCGGAGGCAAATTATGAGCCGGCTTTCTTATGTTATCAAGCGTGTGGGCAAAATGGATTTCGCCCGCATGCAGGACACCGCGCGCATGCTGCATAAAAAGACGGGCAAGCCCACCGCCTGGCTGCTGGCCGATATGGGCAAATGCGCCCTCAAATACAACGCGGGCTACATGGATTATAAAATCGCCGAAATGTACCGGCTGAACGACACCCAGCGCCGCAGCGTGATCACCCGGGGCATTTCCAACGAGATCGTGCGCCGGATGAACGATAAAGCCTACTGGCACTATTTCGACGACAAGACCCAGTTCAACACCACCTTCGCCAAATGGGTGCAGCGGGACTGGATCAAGTGCGACGAGAGCATGACCCAGGAAGCGCTGAACAAATTCCTTTCCGATAAGGATCAGGTGATTTATAAGCCTCTGGAAGGTTCCAGCGGCCAGGGCATCGTGAAATACCAGCAGAAGGATTGGGAAGCCAATCCCGGCCTGTTCCGGGATCAGCTGCTGGAAAACGGCGACGGTATTTTGGAAGAAGTGGTGATCCAGCACCGGGAAATGGCCCGCATGTGCCCCACCTCCGTGAACACCGTGCGCATCGCCACCCTGCTGGGCGATAAAAAGGAAGGCATCGTGTACGCTTTCCTGCGCATCGGCAACGGCCGGGTGATGGATAACGTGGACTGCGGCGGCATGGCGGCCCGGGTGGACCTGGACACCGGCACCCTGCTCACTGTGGGGGCGGACAAATTAGGCAACACCTACGAAAAGCACCCCATCACCGGCACGCCCATCATCGGGTTCCAAATCCCCTTCTTTGAGGAAGCAAAAGCCATGTGCTTAGACGCCATGCGGGTGGTGCCTCAGGTGCGGTTCGTGGCCTGGGACGTGGCCATCACCGAGGACGGCCCCCGCTTTATCGAGGGCAATTCCTTCCCCAGCCACGCCGTGCCCCAGTTCGCCGCCCATTACCCGGACGGCATCGGTATCCTGCCGGAATTCAAAAAATTTCTGGATCTGTGATTTTTTCCCGATTATTTTACTGTTTCAGGAAGAAAAAAGCCCCCGCATTCGTCTGTATAAGTGAAACGACGCCGCCGGTGTTCTTCTCCGGCGGTTTCCGTATAAACGGAAATACGACGGCCAAAGGAGTGATATCATGGATTTGTTGAAGACCCTGCTCGTATACATGATGCTGGTGATCGGCTCGGCCACCGAAGCCAGCCCCGCGGCGGCGCCTCCTCCGGCACAGCCCACCATTTCGCCCTATACCTACGTGACCGCCATTCCGTATCCCATTGTGACCGTCGCGCCCACGGCTGTGCCCACCATGGCGCCTACCCCCGTTCCCACCGTGTACACCACCCTGTACGTGGGCGACCGGGGCGAGGACGTGCGCAAGCTGCAGCGCAGGCTGGCCGAATTGGGGTATCTGACCAGCAGAATCGACGGCGTTTACGGCCAGGACACCCGGCGGGCCGTGGAACGCTTCCAATATTATAACAGCCTGACGGTGGATGGAATCGCGGGCAGCGCCACCCTGCGGACGCTGTACGAAAGCCCCAACGCGGTCATCGCCCCGCCGGATATCACCTTTGTCCCCACGGCGTCGCCCACGCCCCTGTACGGCGTAACTGTGCCCGTATACTACGTGGACCAGAACGGGCTGCTGATCAGCCGGGTGGATATGGTCTGCTACGACAGCTCCATCATCTACGCCAACGACAGCAACGTTGGCGCGAACTATGTTCTCATTTCGCCCTCCACGGTGGCGGTCACCGTGCGCAACGGCATCGCCTCCCCCGCCTCCGTGACCTTCCGCTATCAGCGGGCAGCCAGCCCCACCCAGGTGCCGTCCACAGTATCGGTGCCCGTTTACTACATGACCGATACCGGCGTGATCCTGAACCAGACCACCGCTGACCTTTCCCGGAACGCGGTTTCCTATGTGCCGGTCAACATGAGCCTGGTGCCGCAGCGTTACCAGCTCACCAGCTCCGCCAGCGTTGCCGTATCGGTAAGCTATACGGGCACAGCCTCCCCCTCCAGCGTGATTTTCACCTTCCGCAACGTTACCCCCACCCCCGCGCCGGAAACACGGCAGGCCCAAATTCCCGTACGCTATGTGAATGAAAGCGGCTTCCTGCTCAATGAAACCATAGTCACCATCGCTTACGGCGCAACCGTACCCGTTTACGCATCCTCCGTGCTGGTGGACAGCGCGTACCGGCTGGTGAGCCAGAACCCAGTGAGCGTGACCGTGAACGCGCAGGGCCGGGCCACCCCGTCCGTGGTGATTTTCACCTATGCTTATCAGGCGCCCACCGCCATCCCCACGGCGAGACCTACGCTCAGGCCCACCGCGGTGCCCACCGCAAAGCCCACAATTCAACCTACCGCAGTGCCGACCGCCGAGCCGACCGCGGTGCCCACAGCTGAACCGACAGCAGAGCCCACGGCTGAACCGACGGCGGGACCTACCGCAGAACCCACAGCTGAACCGACAGCAGAGCCTACGGCTGAACCCACAGCGGAACCCACAGCTGAACCCACTGCCGAGCCTACGGCTGAACCCACAGCGGAGCCCACAGTGGAACCCACGGCCGAACCAACTGCAGAACCGACAGCAGAGCCCACAGCCGAACCCACGGCCGAACCAACTGCAGAACCGACAGCAGAGCCCACCGCTGAACCCACTGCAGAGCCCACCGCTGAACCCACCCAGAAGCCCCAGAGAGAGCTGACGCGGGGCGGCGGCACGGTAAACTATAACAGCGCTTCCCATGCCGTAAACTGGTACCGGGATCAGGCCGGCAGCTTCATGATCAGCCTGCATGATCTGGCGGGCGCGCTGGGCTGGACTTACACCGGCCCCGGCACATGGAACATCCTGGATCATCAGGTGGAGGTTTCCTACGCCGGCGGTGAAGTCTATGCCCTGACCGTAGACGGGGTATCCCGCGCCAACAATGCCCTGGTCTGGCAGTCTGATCTGTTCGTGGGCGAAGGCTTTCTGAACGCCCTGAATCTTACGGTCCGAGTCCAGAACGATACGGTGATCCTGGAATCCAACTGAAACAGGGGCCGTTGAGGGCAGCGCCCTCAAACTCCCACAGGGGCGGAAGTTCCACCCCAGCCCCCGTCAACTGCGTATTCTGTCCCTTGGAATGATCGACCCGTTCACGGGCAGCCAGCGAAGCTGGCAGCCTGTGCGCGAAGCGCACAGGGAAAAGCGGAGAAGCAGCCGGAAAAAATGAGTTCATTCATTTTCCCGCTGTCTCTCCGCTTTTCTTCTGTCCGGGAACGCGCTCTTTTGCAAGCCACAGGCGTGTATTGTTTGCTTTTAAGGATTGATTGATCGCCAAGCGGGGTGCAGGGAATCATCCCCTTCCGCGGAATTTCAGGGACCGCGGAGGCCCCTGAGGTTTTACTCCTTCCCCATCCGCATGGCGCGCATGGCGTTCAGGATGGCGATGAAGCACACGCCCACGTCGGCGAACACCGCCGCCCAGAGGGGAGCCAGGTGCAGCACGCCTAAGGCCATGACCAGGAGCTTGACAGCCAGGGAGAAGATCACATTCTGTCGAACGATGCCCAGCGTGCGGCGGGCGATGCGGATAGCGGCGGGCAGCTTCAAGGGGTCGTCGTCCATGAGCACCACGTCCGCCGCTTCGATGGCGGCGTCGGAGCCCAGCGCGCCCATGGCAACGCCGATGTCGGCGCGGGCCAGGACAGGCGCGTCGTTGATGCCGTCGCCCACGAAAACCAGCGCGCCCTGCTCGCCTTTCTCACGGAGCAGGTCTTCCACCTTTTCCATTTTGCCGTCGGGCAGCAGCCCGGCGTAAATTTCATCCATGCCGATGGCGCGGCCCACGGTTTCGGCGGTGTGCTCCCGGTCGCCGGTGAGCATGACCGTTTTTTTCACGCCCAAATCCCGCAGGGCGGAAACGGCGTCCCTGGCGCCGGGCTTGATTTCGTCCGCAATAACGATGTACCCGGCGTACTTACCGTTCACTGCCACGTGGGCCACGGTGCCAGCCGCCTGCACTGGGCCGCTGGAAGCGCCCTCCAGGGCCATGAGCTTTTCATTGCCCACGGCCACCCGCTGGCCGTTCACTTGGGCGCGCACGCCGTGGCCGGAAATTTCCTCCGCGCTGTCCGCTTTCAACGGGGATTCTTCCTGCCCGCGGGCTTCCAGCAGGGATTGGGCGATGGGGTGGGTGCTGAACGCTTCCGCCGCGGCGGCCAGGGAAAGCAGGCCCTTTGCGTCGCCGTTATCGGCGTGCACGTCGGTCACGGAAAAGCTGCCCCGGGTAACGGTGCCGGTCTTGTCAAATACGGCGATTTCGGTTTGGGCCAAGGTTTCCAGATAGCCCGCGCCTTTAATGAGGATGCCCCGCCGGGACGCGCCGCCGATGCCGCTGAAAAAGGTGAGGGGCACGGAAATCACCAGGGCGCAGGGGCAGGAAATCACCAGGAAGGTGAGGGCCGAAGTGATCCATTGGTTCCAGTCTCCCCCGAAGAACAGGGGCGGTACCAGAGCGGCCAGCACGGCCAGGCCCACCACCATGGGGGTATAAACGCGGGCGAAGCGGGTAATGAACCGGTCGGCCTTGGACTTGGTTTCCCCGGCGTGCTCCACCAGCTCCAAAATGCGGGCCACGGTGGAATCCTCGTAGGCGTGGGTCACCTGCACCCGCAGCACACCCTGAATGTTCACGCAGCCGCTGAGTACCGCGTCCCCTTCCTTGACAGGCCGGGGCGCGCTTTCACCGGTAAGCGCCACCGTGTTCAGGGAGGAAGAACCTTGCAGCACTGTCCCGTCCAGGGGCACCTTTTCGCCGGGGCGGATCACGATGGTTTCGCCCACCTGCACAAAGCCCGGCAGGATCGTCTCGATCCGGCCCTCCCGCTCCACGTTGGCGGAATCAGGGCGGATGTCCATGAGCCCGGCGATGGATTCCCGGCTCCGGTCCACAGCGTAGTCCTGGAAAAATTCCCCGATCTGGTACAGCAGCATCACCGCCACCGCCTCGGCGTATTCCCCGATACAGAACGCGCCCACCGAAGCCACGGTCATCAGGAACATTTCGTCCATGGCCTGGCCGTGCAGGATGCTTTTCAGCGCTTCCAGGGCCACCGAATAGCCCACCACCAGCCAGGACGCCACGTACAGGGCGATTTTCACTCCCTCCTGCACAGGCAGCAGCAGCCCCGCCACGAGAAGCAGCCCGCTGACCCCCATGCGGATCAGCATGGTTTTCCGCTCGCCCTCTTCCCCCTGGCCGTGTTCGTGACCGTGACCATGGCTGTGACCATGCTCATGTTCATGATGCTCATGGTGTTCGTGTTCTTCCTCGTGGTCATGATGGCAATGCTCACAATGCTTGCTCATAGGTTTGATCCTCCATTTATTCGCAAAGATGCTCCATGCCCATGCCGATGATGGTGCGCACATGGTCGTCCGCCAGGGAGTAATAAATCGTTTTCCCCTCCCGCCGGAACTTCACCAGCTTGCTTTGCTTTAATACTCTGAGCTGATGGGAAATGGCCGATTGGGTCATGTGCAGCAGCTCCGCGATGTCGCATACGCACATTTCCGCCTCGAACAGCACATACAGGATTTTGATCCGGGTACTGTCTCCGAAAATGCGGAACAGCTCCGCCAGGTCGTAAAGCATTTCCTCGTCTGGCATATCCTGGTTCACGCTGGAAATCAAATCGGGATGCAGGATCTCCCCTGTCCCCTGTTCCATCCGTTCCTGTTCGTCCATCAGAATCATCCTTTCATTTGAACATCTGTTCATATGATATGACAATCGAATCCGTTTGTCAATAGAAAAATTAAAAAAAATCCTGTTTATCACTTCTCTGCGCTAGGCGTAGCCGAAGTATCTGTAATAATCGTTGGGGTTTGGATGCGTACAGTCCGGATGGTTGTACTTACCCGTAGGGTCGGAACAGACGCCGATCAGCTCCGTGAGCAAATCATCCCCCCGGTTCGTGCCGGTCAGCCATTCAATGGCGTGCGCAAAGGCGAAAATGATATTGCCGCCGGTTTTCAGCGTCCGCGTGCTGCTGCCCGCCAGCGCCCACTCGCTCGTGTCTCCGTAATCGTTTTGGGTGTATATATGCAGCGATGTGGCTTCGGCCCGGTTATACAGCGCGGCAATGCATCCCGCCGACAGCAAAAGCGCCAATAAACGGATGAAAACACGGCGCGCTTTTTCCTTCATGTCTGCTTTCCTCCTCCCGCGTAATCCGCAAAGCATTATAGAATACCGTATTCTTTCGTCAAGAGCGACGATACTACGCTAACCCGAACCCGCTCTCCCTGCTTGGGAGGCGGGTTTTTTCCATAAAAATCCGGCCTGGCGCGGACCAGGCCGGAAAAGCGCATGCAAAGGGGTCAATCCATGATTTCCCGAAGTTGTTTTACCAGGTTCTGATAGTTGGCGCTGTTGGGGACAAAACGCCCGTTCCGCGCGTCCATAAAATCATAATCCACATGGCCGGATACGTACAGCAGCACCCGCGTATCTGCGTCCGGCGCAGTCGTAGGGGATCATCCCATTGATAGCGTGATTGTCACATTACCGTTTCCGAGAAGCTCTTCCATCTCCGCCGACGTCTTATCCACAATCTTCCCCAGCCTTGTGTATGCCCAGGAATTGGAACCGTAGAACACAACAATCTGATTGCCAGAGTACAGGACTATATCCCCTGCTGCGGTGGTAGTTTGCACATCGTTTCTCGGCAGGCTCGTTCCTATAGGCCCAACCTGTTCAAAGCCTCCGTACATCGACATTTGAATTGTCAATGGCGCTTCTTTTATCAGCGCATGCAACGCATTGACGGATTCATTGTCCTCCCATTGTACGGTGACCATGGTATCGTTGATTGTCATTCTCATAGAGGATTCCTCTGTTGGCGGCACTTCTTCGACAAAGGCTGCTTCTGTCACGGGTGGCGATGCCTCTGGAGAGGATACAATACCTCTTGCCCCACAACCACAAGCCAAGGACAGTACCAGGAGACCGAGCAGTGTGATACTCACTTTTTTATTCCAACCCCTTACCGAACTGATAAGCCTCATTCTTTTCATCGCTCTTCCCATCCGCTTCTCCTGCATCGTTGATCCCTCCGCAGAATAGTGAACCGGCAAATTCAGCCTTCTCAAAACAATCCACCCAGCCCTGCAAGCCACTCACAGCCTTCTCAGGCACATACTCCTCGTCCTCAGTTGCCGTGGAGAGCATGTAGACCTTGCGGAACCTGTAGTCGGACGGATACAACGGATTCAGGCGATCCAACAGCGTCTTCATCTGACCGCTCATCTCGTAGTAATAGATCGGTGTAGCGAAAACCAGCGTATCCGAGTCTTTGACCTTCTCCGCGATCTCAACAGCATCATCCTTCAGGACGCATTTCTGAGTCTTCTGGCAGGCCAGACATCCGATGCAGAACTTGATTTCTTTACCCTTGAGGCTGATGTGTTCGACTTCGTGCCCGGCTTCACGCGCACCACGGATCAGTTCTTCCGCCAGCCTGTCAGAATTGCTCTTTGTCCGCAGGCTTGTGGTAATGACAAGTACTTTACTCATAATTGTCTCCAATCACTTTTATCACCTTCGCCGGCACACCACCTGCGACAGTATTGGCCGGGACATCTTTTGTTACGACCGCGCCTGCAGCGATGATTGCTCCGTCCCCGATGGTCACACCGGGCAATACCGTCACGTTCGCCCCAAGCCAGACATCATTTCCGATCACAATTCGGGAGGGGATCAGGTTGCCCCGTTTTGCAGGGTCGGGATTATGATTCAGTGTCGCCAGTACCGCATTATGGCCGATCAGCACATTGTCTCCGATCCAGATGCCTCCCTGATCCTGGAAGCGGCAGCCGGAATTGATGAATACGTTTTGCCCGAAGTGGATGTTCTTTCCGCAGTCCGTATAGAACGGTGGGAAAAGGCCGAAGGAAGGGAAATCCAGCTGACCTGTCAGCTTCCGCATCAGCACCACCAGTTCTTCAGGTGTATGATAAGCATTGTTCATCTCAGCCGTGATGCGCAGCGCTTCCTGGGAGAGGCCATGCATGAACAGGTGGCATTCCGATCCCGCTTCAATCTCCTCGCCGGTATCCATTTCTTCAAGGAAGTCTTTTAATTCCATATCTTTACTTCATCCATCTCCTCATGAATTCTTCAATCTTGTCGAAAGGAATGGCATCTTTGCCGCCGCCGTCGTACAGATCGGTATGAACCGCGTCCGGAATAATCAGCAGTTCTTTGTTTTCGCCTTTCAGCAGCTTGAATGCGTCCCGGCTCATATAACAGGAGTGCGCCTTCTCGCCGTGAACCATCAGCACAGCGCTGTCAATCTCCCCGACGTAGGTGAACAGCCGCGTGTTCATCAGCGAAGTGCCGGTGTTTACCGTCCAGCCGTCGTTGGAATTCAGGGAACGGGGATGGTATCCGCGAGGGGTCTTGTAGTAGTCATAGTAGTCCTTTACGAAAAAGGGAGCGTCTTCCGGCAGTGGATCCACCACGCCGCCCTGCCGGGCATAGTCGCCGTTCTGGTAATCCTTTGTCCTCTGGGCATTGATCATGGCCCGCATTTGATGGCGCGCTTCTTTATTATCAGCCTGGTCAAAATATCCGTTACCGGCTACGCGGGACATATCGTACATAGTAGAGGTAACCGTTGCTTTGATCCTCGTGTCGATGCAGGCGGTTTGCAAAGCCATGCCGCCCCAGCCGCAAATGCCGATGATGCCGATTCTCTCCGGAACGACTTTTTCATGACAGGACAGGAAATCAACAGCCGCCTGAAAATCTTCTACGTCAATGTCGGGGGAATGCATCGCCCGGGGCCAGCCGCTGGACTCGCCGGTAAAGGAGGGGTCAAATGCGATGGTCAGAAAACCGCGCTCTGCCATGGTCTGCGCATACAACCCGGAGGACTGCTCCTTACAGGCACCAAAGGGGCCGGAAACCGCAATGGCAGGCAGCTTTCCTGCCGCACCTTTGGGGACATACATATCCGCCGCCAGGGTGATGCCAAAGTGGTTCATGAATGTAACTTTGCAGTGATCCACTTTATCACTTTTCGGGAAAGTCTTATCCCACTCCTGCGTGAGTTTCAATTCTTCCGTCTTCATCATAACGAATCATTCCTTTCAAACAGAGGTTTTGCGCTCTCGATGGTGATATTATAATCGCTCTCATACATATAATCAAATACTTGTTTTCTATGCCTTCCTATGCTAAAATTGGATAGGAAGAAAAGGAGTGATCTTATGGACATTCGGACCATGCAATACTATCTGGCTGTCGTCAGGGAGGGAACAATATCAGCCGCCGCCGAGACCCTTCACGTTGCACAGCCCTCCCTGTCCCGGCAAATGAAAGAACTGGAAGAGGAATTGGGGGCGGCCCTTTTTGTGCGCGGGAACCGCAGAATCACACTTACCGATGAGGGCATGGTACTCCGCAGACGCGCAGAGGAAATGGTTCGTCTGATACAGCGGACAGAAGAGGAAATTTCACAGATCAAGAATCATATCACAGGCACGGTTCGGATCGGAGCCGGTGAGTCATGTTCCTTTCACTATCTGGCCCGTGCGGCGTCAGAGCTTTCGAGCGAATACCCGGATATCCGGTTTCACGTTACCAGCGGCGACACCCAGGACCTCATGGATGAGCTGGACAACGGCCTTATCGACTTTGCTTTGATTTTTTCCGATGTGGATCACAGCATTTTTCAGTCTCTGGAACTTCCCGTCAGGGATCGGTTCGGAGTGATGATGCGAAAGGATGATCCTCTTTCGCAAAAGACGGAATTTCGTTTTTCCGATCTTCGAGGGCTTCCTCTAATCGTATCCAGAGCTGCGGCGCCTGTCCTTACTGGGCTCCCGGAATACACCTCTCTCCGTGTTGTCGCCACCTATAATCTGATCTATAATGCCTCACTGATGGTAGAGGACAGGCTGGGTTATGCCCTGTGCTTTGACGCTCTTATCAACACCTCCGGCGACAGTAGCCTTTGTGTCCGTCCTCTCGTGCCTCCAATGCCAGCTAAAGGAAATTTAATCTGGAAGAAATATCAGGTCTTTTCGCCTGCTGTCCAACTGTTCATTGAGCGCGTTCAGAATATGCTCGAAGCGGACTCTCAGTAGTTTCTATATGTCCACATCGCTTACGATGGAGAGCCAACAGTCTTTACAAAGCTCCTGACTCATGCTATACTTTCCCAGTATTAAAATTGAGACATTCAGGGAGATGACAACAACACAGGAGATGACCACACAATGGATACAGAGGATGCAATTCTTTTTCTCGCCGCCAAGAACAACACTACTCCGGAACAAATCCGCGTCGACATGGAGGAAGCAATTCAATCAGCTAAGGATAATGACAATTTCAAAGCCATGTTCGGCGACCGCACCCCTAACGTTGAGGAATTCATCGAAGCGGTCGTGCTGATGCTTAGGGCACCTGATGGACCAGTACAGTAAAACTCTGGCTGTGCTTTATGTCTGCTGAACCGTGATGGCCGAGGGACTATACCATTATTATCATTGTATTTCCTCCCTAAATCTTGAAAATGTGTGGTTCGTCCGAAGATCAAGCAGCAAAGAAATCGTGGAAGATTCTTTTTCAGGAATTGTTTTTACCATTATAAAATAACAATTTAATATTGTCAACAACAATAATACAATCTCATTTCAACCATTTAAACTTCTAAAAACAAGAATAATGATTTTCTATTAACAAAAAAATATTGTTAAACTATGCTTGGAGGTGAGTAAATTGATAGCAAATTTGAAAGCGCTCAGGAAAAAGGCAAGGTACAGCCAGCAGGCCCTGGCGGAAGTGTTGGGCGTGACCCAGCAATCCATCAATCAATACGAAAATCATGCCATCGAGCCGGATATTTCCATTTTGTGCGACATGGCGGATTTTTTTCATGTTTCCATTGATTTTCTCGTAGGCAGAGAGTATTCCGACGAAGATAAAACCCATATCATTACCACGCATATCAGCCAGCAGGAACACAGTCTGCTGGAAAAATACCGCGCCTTAGGACCGTCGGAACAAAAATGCGTGGACACGGTCGTAAACACTCTGTTGGAAAAAGCATAAACGCCCCTTTTTTTCTTTTCTTCCCCGCGCCGCAGGCGCTTTTTTTCTGCTTTTTTTCATATTTTGGGTTCAATGCAAATCTTTGTGGGGAAATGTGCCCCCAGCCCATGAGAAAGTTTTTCCAAAAAGAAGGGAAGCAGGTCGAAAAGCTTTTTCCAGTTCCTTTTATGGCTTTCTCGGAAGGGGGTGTGGGGGAAACCGCTCTTTGGCCTCCAAAGAGCGGTTTCCCCCACAAACTTTTGCATTGATCCCATTTTTACCCCGTCAAGGCCACAAAAAAGCAAATTTTTTTTGAAATTCTTTCCTTCGGGGGTGGCGCAACGGCGGGAAGTATGTTAAAATACAATGTGGTGCTGAACAAGCGCCGTTTTGGAGGTTGAAACCCATGAGCAGAGTAAACAGGATGTTCGCCATCGCGGGCATCGGCGCGGGCGAGGGCGTATTGATCCATAAGCCCTCCAACATCTTTTATTTGAGCGGCTACACCGGCGAAGGGCTCCTGGCCTTGGGCGAAGGCTTTCAGGCCATCGTGACCGATTTCCGCTACACCGAGCAGGCCGAGCGTCAGGCCCCCGGCTGGCAGGTGCTGATGGTGGAAAAGGGCGTCAGCCACGCCATGCTGGCGGCCAAGTTGTTCGCGGAGCACGGCGTCAAGGCCGTCCGCTACGAGGACGACGAAGTGACCGTGCGGGCCTTTGAAAAGCTGAAAAAGGACATCCCCGGCGTGGAATTTGCGCCGCTTAACGGCGCGCCCGAAAAGGCCCGGCGGATCAAGGATGAAAAGGAGCTCAAGTGCATCGAGGAAGCCTGCGACATTTCCTGCCGCGCGTTTGAATCCTTCCTGCCCAAGATCAAGCCCGGCATGACGGAAAAGCAATTGCAGCTGATCCTGGACTACACCATGCTGGAGCTGGGCGGCGAGGCCCTGGCCTTCAACACCATCGTGGCCTCCGGCGTCAACGGCAGTCTCCCCCATGCCATCCCCAGCGATAAAAAAGTCGAAAAGGGCGAAATGATCACCTTCGACTTCGGCGCGAAAAAGGGCGGCTACTGCGCGGACATGACCCGCACCGTATCCCTGGGCCAGCCCAGCACGGAAATGAAGAAGATTTACGATACCGTGCTCCGCGCCCAGGAAACCTGCGAGCAGGCCCTCTTCCCCGGCAAAGTCTGCAAGGATATCGACACCATCGCCCATGAGATCATTGACGCGGCCGGCTACAAGGGCCGCTTCGGCCACGGCCTGGGCCACAGCGTGGGCATCGATATCCACGAGGAACCCCGCCTGTCCCAGCTCTGCGAGGACAGGCTGGAGCCGGGCGTCACCGTTACCGTGGAGCCGGGCATCTACGTGCCGGGCCTTGGCGGGGTCCGCATTGAGGACACCTGCGTCATCACCGAAAACGGCTGGCACTCTTTCGTTTATGCACAAAAGGCGCTGCTGATCCTGTGATCGGCCCCTTATGTCAATACACCAACAAGAAAATGGAGGAAGAAAAATGATTACTGCTGGCGATTTCAAAAAGGGCATCACCATCGAATGGGACGGCGGCGTGTGGAACATCGTTGATTTCCAGCATGTGAAGCCCGGCAAGGGCGCCGCTTTCGTGCGCACCAAGATCAAGAACGTCATGACCGGCGCCGTGGTGGAACGCACCTTCAACCCCACCGACAAAATGCCCCGGGCCATCATCGAAACCAAGGAAATGCAGTACCTGTACAACGACGGCGACCTCTACTACTTCATGGACCCCGAAACCTTCGAGCAAATGCCTCTGGGCAAGGACGCCGTGGAAGACGCCATCCAGTACGTGAAGGAAAACATGAACGTCACCATCCGCTATTTCAAGGGCCAGGCGTTCTCCGTGGAAGCGCCCAACTTTGTTGAGCTGGAAATCACCAAGACCGAACCCGGCTTCAAGGGCGATACCGCTACCAATAACTTCAAGCCCGCCACCACCGAAACCGGCCTGGAGATTCAGGTGCCCCTGTTCATCAACATCGGCGACGTCATCAAGATCGACACCCGCACCGGCGAATACCTGTCCCGCGCGTAAGGCAAACGGAGACGAAGTTTACTGGGGGAAACCATTCTTTTGAGTCAAAAGAATGGTTTCCCCCAGACCCCTTTTCAAGAAAACCGCAAAAGGAACGGCATTCCCAAGCGGTTCAGCAACTGCGTATTATGAGGAGGAAATATGAATAACCTTTCTGATCGGGTATCCTACCTGAAGGGCCTGGCTGAGGGCCTGAAGCTGGACACCGAAAAAAGCGAAGGCAAGCTGATCGAAAAGATCTTGGAAGTGCTTACCGATATCACCGCCGAAATCGCCTCCATCCGGAATGATCACGACGATCTGAGCTCCTACGTGGAAGCCATCGACAACGATCTGAGCGACCTGGAAGACACCCTGCTGGAAGACGATGATTTCGACGACGAAGACGGCGAGGACGAACAGGAAGACGACAGCGTGGTGGAATACACCTGCCCCCACTGCGGCGAGGAAATGACCTTTGAGGTGGATTCCTTCGATTTCGACGAGGACTATCTCTGCCCCAACTGCCATCAGCCCCTCTTCCCCGAAACTCCCGACGACGAAGAAGAATAATCCTTGATAAAAAAGCGCCTTTGGGCCGATGATCGGCTTTCAAAGGCGCTTTTTTCAGTTAGGAGAGTTAAGAGTTGAGAGTTGAGAGTTGAGATTTATATAGTCGATCACATACGATTCACCTGTCATTAACATGATATGATCTCAACTCTCCGCTCTCAACTCTCCACTCTTTTTTGTCACCGCCAATTCTCCCACAGCCGCATGAACCCTTCCAGCATGCCGGGCAGGCGCACGTCCTGGGCCGCCACGGCAGGCAGCTGGGCGATCCGTTTCCCGGACAGCAGCACCCAAACGTTTCCCAGCGGATCCCCGGCCCGCACCGGCGCGGTGACGGATTCCGGCAATTCAGCCTCGAAGCTCAACTGGTCCTTCATGCCAGAGCGCAGCAGCAAGGACAGGCCAGTTCCCAGCGCCGCGTCCACCTGATCCTTGGCCCCCAATTTCACCGGCACCTGCATGCCGATCCAGTCCCCTTCCCGGGCCACGGGCGTTAAGGAATAGGCGGAAAAGCCGTAATCCAGCATGGCCCGGGCTTCGTCGAACCGGGTCTGGCTGTTGGGCACGCCCAGCACCACCGCGATCAGGCGCATACCGTTTCTTTCCGCCGTGGCGCTGAGGCAATACTTGGCCTCGTTGGTGGAGCCGGTCTTCATGCCGTCGCAGTCCTTGTAAAACCGCACCAGCCGGTTGGTGTTGGTCAGATCCGTCACCCGGCCCGAAGGATGGGTGAGATTATCCAGCCACACGGAGGAATAGGTGAAATACGTTGGGTGCTTCGCCACCTCCCGGGACAGCACCGCCACGTCCCTGGCGCAGGTGTACTGCCCCTCGGCGGGCAGGCCGGTGCAGTTCACGTAATGGCTGTTTTCAAGGTCCAGCGCCGCCGCTTTTTCATTCATTAAGGTGGCGAAAGCTTCCTCCGTGCCCGCCGTATACTCCGCCAAAGCCGCCGCCGCGTCGTTGGCGCTGGCAATGATGGTGGCTTTCAGCAGTTCTTTCAGGGGATAAACGGCATGAGCGTCCAAAAACGCCTGGGAGCCGGGCTGCGCCGCCGCCGCTGGGGACACGGTGATTTTGTCCTCTAAGGTGAACGCTCCCTGATCCAGCTTTTCCAGCACGATCAGCAACGTCATCAGCTTGGTCACCGACGCGGCGGGCCGCCGCTCGTCCGCGTTCTTTTCAAAGATCACCGCCCCGGTTTCCGCCTCCATCAAAATGGCGCTGGGGGCCGTCAGGGTCATGGGCGCGCCCTGCTCCAAGGGTTCCGCCAGAGCAGCCGGAGAGAACGCAGCCGCACCCACGCACAGGGTCAAGCACACCAGACAAACGAACACACGAAAAAAACGGGCCATGCTTTCTTCCTCCTTTTACAGGAAAGATTTCGGTGATAGCATGGCCCGTTGGGCGGCATTTCATGCGGCGGCTTGTAATATTGTGGATTTACTGCTTCAAAGCCTCGAGTTCCGCCTGCACCTTTTCCTTGGTGGCGTAATTCAGGGGGGAGAAGCGGCCCTCCATTGCCTTTTCCAGCTTGGCGACGGCGGCTTCCTTGTCGCCCGCTTCCTTATCGTACTGGGCCAGGAAATACAGGGTGTCGATCTGGCTTTCCTTGATTTCATGGGCCTTATCGAAATATTCCTTGGCCTTTTCTTTATCGTTCAGCAGACGGTAATAGGTTTGGCCCATATTGTCCAGGCAAATGGGATCCTCGTCGTCGTAATCCACGGCCTCCTGGTTATAGGCCAGGGCCTTTTCCGCGTCTCCCGCCTCGATATACAGGAAGCCCAGCGCCTGGTAGGTGACGCCGCAGACGCCCTTGCGGTGGGATGCTTCCAGCAGGTTGATGGCCTTATCCAGCTCCCCTAACTTGTATTGGGCCACGGCGTAGTCCATCAGCAGCTCCTGACGGCGGGAGGGGGACAGATCGGGGGCTTTTTCCGCCTTTTTCAGGATTTCTTTTACTTTCAGATAGTTTTCTTCCCCGCCTTCCCGCAGCAGCATCACGCTGTAAGGCAGCATATAGGCGGCGGACACATACCCCCCCGCGTACAATTGCTCATAAGCCGCACGGGCCTCGGCATATTTTCCCTTCTGATGATCCATCAACGCTTTGCGGGCTTTGAATCCATCCATGATTCCCATGGTCGTTCATCCTTTCTTGCTTTCAGCAGCAGGCGTTCCAATCGCTTTTGCAGCGGGGTCATATCGGCGTCCGGCTGATCCGACGCCAAGATGATCGCTTTTCTTGTATATTCGATGGCGGCGGGAATATCCCTTTTTTTGTGCTCGCAGATTTTTGCCATAGCCACCAGCGGCCCCGGCCCGCCCTGGTGGTCTAAGATCATGCGGGTGTAGACCCTGGCCGCCGCTTCCCAATCGCCCTCCCGGCGGAAGGTCTCCGCCATGCGGCCCCGGGCCAGGATGGACACGCTGCCCTGATCCGCCGCCCGGTAGCATACCCGGGCCTTTTCATTTTTCCCCCGTTTTTCGTACACACGGCCCAAGCTGAACACGTCCTCCGGGGCCTGGGCCAGCAGGGGCGTATCGTGCAGGCGCATGAGCCGGTCTAAGATGTGGGCCAGGGATACGATGTCCTGGGCGTTGTGATCCAGAATATCCGTGAGCAGGGAAAAATCCCCGGTTTTGAGGAAGGAAAAGTACCGCTCCGGCACCAGCGCCCCCGGCAGGTCGTTTTCCCGCGCAAGGCCCAGCACCGCTTCCTCCAAGCCGGTGAGATTGCACTTTTTCAGCCGCAGCTTCCACACCCTGCGGGAGGTGGGCAGCAGGTCCACGTGAGGGCGCTTCGGATACGTATCCCGCATGCGCTGCATGGTGAAGCGGGCCTCCAGCAGGGGCAGATCGAAGGTGGCCCCGTTGAAGGTGCACAGCACCTGCCGCTTTTGCATTTCTTCCGCCACGTGAGCAAGGAGAAACGCTTCCTCGTCATAATCCCGCATAAGATATTGGCGCACGGTGAAGCCCGTTTCGTCAAAAAACCCGATGCCCACCAGAAAGGCCACCGTGCCCGCCCCGTGGGAAAGCCCCGTGGTTTCCGTGTCCAGAAAGCAAATATCCTCCCGCCGAAAATCCGTATAAGGCAGGCCCTGCATTTCTTCCAGGCACGCGCCGGACAGCAGCGGGGGCAGGGTGAAATGGGAAAGGGGAAAAGATACCTCTTTCACCATGCAGTCCTTGGGCGCGGGCTTTGTTTCCTTAGGCTTGGAAACCCCGACGGCTTTCAGCTTGTCCCGCAGGGAAAGCATCCTTTATTAGCCTCCCTTATAGCTGTAATCACGGAGACAGAGTGGAGAGTTGAGCGTTGGGGGTTGAGTTTTTTTAGTTCAACTTTGCTAAGGCGCAAACAAAACCATCTCAACTCTTCACTCTCAACTCTTTTGCTGGCTTCCCTTAATAGAAAATCGAAAGTTCCTCTTCCCCGTCCTCGTCGTCCAGCACGGTGACGGGGTTTACCTGAGCACGCTGGATGATCAGCTCCCGGAAATCGCCGCCCTGGGCCTCCCAATCGGCGATATACGCCTGCCATTCCTCGGTGAACTCCTCTAAGGACAGGTGGTTTTCCATGATGTAGGCGGCGGCTTCCTTGCCCACATAGCGGAAATGCCAGGGCTCGAACTTGATGCCGGTGATTTCTTCCTTGTCGGACATATAGCGCAGGATGAAACCAAACTCCGCGCAGTGGGCTTCCATCCATTGCGCTTCCCTGGTTTTGGCGAACTCCTTGTTCATGCCGTCCTTTTTCGTCCATTCGTAGTTGAGAATGTCCGCGCCAAGGCCGGTCTGATGGTCGCTGGCCCCGGGATAGGACACCAGCCCGTCGTCCCGGCCCAGCTTATCCAGGCGGTTGTTATACATGGTTTTCTGGGTCTGATAGGTGCGGTAGGCGCTTTTCAGGTACAGGGTGAAGCCGTCCTCCAGGGCGGCGGCGAACATGGCGTTGATGGCCTCGCTGGCTGCCTGACGAAGCTCGGGCTTGCCCGCGTCGGAGGACTTTTTGCAGGTGGTGTTCACCAGATCGTTGGGCGCGTAATCGCTGGCAAGCAAATGCTGCCGGTTCGCCAGGATGATGTATTCATCGAAATCATCCAATATTTCAGGCTCCAGGGGATATTCCCAGTCCGGCATCCCCTCCGCGCGGACGGAAAACGCGCTGAACATCAGCAGCGCGGACAGAAAAAGCAGCGTCAGCCTTTTGACCATCATTCAGCCCCCTCCCCCGCCAGGGCGGCCTGGGCCGCGCGAAGCTGGGCGACATAGTATTCAAAGGGTATATCCAGTTCGTAAATGCGGGCGGCGTGATCCTTGCCCACGTAGCGGATATGCCAGGGCTCGTACATGTAGCCCGTCACTTCCTCCCATTCGGCTTTATAGCGGATGATGAAGCCGAAGCGGTGGGCGTTTTCCGCCACCCACTGGCCTTCCGGCGAATCGCCGAAGGACTTATTCAGGTTGGTATTCTTTTTGCGGCCCACGTCCATAGCCAGGCCCAATTGATGCTCGCTGCACCCCGCCGGGGCGGATACCCGCAGGGCCTCTTTTTTACCCACGGTTTGTATCTTCCGCCGGTGGATGGACGCCTGCTTGCCGTAGCTGCGGTAGCCGGAAACGGCCACCAGGAGATAGCCTTCCTCCTCCTTGGCGGCGTTGAACATTTCTTCCAGGGCCGCGGCGGCTTCCGCCCGCAGCATGGTGCTTTCACTGCCGCCTAAAACGTTGGGCTTGACCAAATCGTTCGGCACATAATCCGCCGAGATGGTGTAATCCCGATTCACCAGAAATAGATTGCCCCCTAAGCTGGCTTCGTTCACATACGATTCCACCGCCGTCTGGCCCAGGGAAAGGAGGGTCAGGAGCAGGCTCAATAGTTTTGAAAGCATGATTGCCTCCGTATTGCAAAGAGTGGAGAGTGAAGAGTGGAGAGTGGAGATTTATATAGTTTTCAATCTGCGTTCCGTAAATTCGGTGGACGGAAAACACATAATATATCTCCACTCTTCACTCTCAACTCTCCACTCTCTTTTGTATCAAATCCCCGTACCTGGCCGCGATCTGTCCCGCGGCGTCGCCGGGCAGCATCACCGTGACCCGCGTGCCGGTATCTTCATAGTTTTCTTCGATCACCCGGCCTTTTTGCCGCAATTCGCCCATGACGGCGTAGCGGTCGAAGGGCACCAGCAGGGTCAGTTGCTGCTCTTTTTTGCGCAGCTCACCCGCGATGGCGGCAAGCAGCCGGTCCAGGCCCGCGCCGGTCTTGGCGGAAATCCGCAGGGCCCCCGGCATGATGGGCAGCACCTCTTCCCCGGCGGGGATCAGGTCGCTCTTGTTCAGCACGTCGATCCGGGGCTGGGTGTCGGCCCCGATCTGGGAAAGCACTTCCTCCACCACCCGGTGCTGTTCCGGTGTGTCGGGGGACGCGGCGTCGGAAACGATCACCAGCAAGTCGGATAGCGCCGCTTCCTCCAGGGTGGATTTGAACGCCTCCACCAATTCATGAGGCAGCTTGCTGATAAAGCCCACGGTGTCCACCAGCAAAAATTCGCCGCCGTCGGGCAGCTCCACCCGGCGGGACACGGCGTCGAGCGTGGCGAACAGCTTGTTTTCCGCGTACACCCCCGCGCCGGTCATGGTGTTGAGCAGGGTGGATTTGCCCGTGTTGGTGTACCCCACCAAAGAAACGATGGGGATCAAGTTCTTTTCCCGGTTCCGGCGGCGAAGCTGGCGCTGCTTTTGCAGGGTGTCCAGCTCGCGTTTCAGCGCCGTGATCTGCTCCCGGATGCGGCGGCGGTCGATTTCCAGCTTGCTTTCGCCAGGGCCCCGGGTGCCGATGCCGCCGCCTAAGCGGGACAGAATCAGGCCCTGGCCGATGAGGCGGCCGGAACGGTATTTGAGCTGGGCCAGCTGCACCTGCAATTTGCCCTCGCCGCTCTGGGCGCGCTGGGCAAAAATATCCAGGATCAGGGTGGTGCGGTCGATGACCTTCACCCCGATGATTTCTTCTAAATTGCGGGTTTGGGCTCCGGTGAGCTCGTCGTCAAAGATCACCAGGTCGGCTTCCAGCGCCTGGGCGTCCAGCTGCAATTGCTGGGCTTTTCCGCTGCCCACGAAGGTGGCGGTGTCGGGCTTGGGGCGCTTCTGGAAGAACCGGCCCACTACCTGGGCCCCGGCGCTTTCCGCCAAGGCGGCCAGCTCGTCCAAAGATTTTTCCGAATCGATGCCCACCAGCACGGCCTTTTCCGGCGGCTCGGTGATGGCTCCTTCGTCCCCCTGCATGACCCGCTGATCGGACAGCTCGATTTCCCGCATCCAGGCTTCCTGGGGCAGCTTTTTCAGGGGATAAACATCGGTTATCTCGACACCGGGCAGTCCGTTCACCCGCTCCGTCAGGAACGCGGCGCTGACGCCGGTCACGTGCCCGTCGCCTGATACGCCGATGGCGCACATGCTGTCCAGCATGAGGGAGCGCAGGGCGGCGATGTCCACGTCAGACAGTTGGGCGCTTCCGCCGGGATGGGTGTGGATGCAGCGCACGCAGGACAGGCGCTTGCTGTTCCTGCGCAAATGCAGGTCCAGCAGGGGCACGCTGTCGATGACCCCCACGGTCACGTCCAGCACGTCCCCGTCCCGGCTCACATACACCGCGATTTCCCGGTTCAAAGCGCACGAATGCCGCGCAAGCTCTTGTATCAGCTCGCGCGGCGCGTATTCGTTCCATTCAAAGGGACAGTCGTACAGGGCTTTTAATTCCGCCAGTTGGCTGTCCCGGATCCCCGTGATGTTTCCGTGTACTTCTTGCATTCGTTCTCCTTTTTTTCGGAGAAGCGGGAAAGTGGAAAGTGAAAAGTGGAGACTAATAAAGCTGACGTCATTTGGCCGCAAATACGCGGACCATTTACATTTTCACTTTTCTCTTTCCACTTTTCACTTTTAATCCTTTGGCGCTTCCTCCGGATGATTCTTCAAGTAATCCTCCACCGCGGCGTGGATGGCCTCCTCCGCCAGCAGGGAACAGTGCATTTTCACCGGGGGCAGCCCGTCCAGGGCTTCCGCCACGGCCTTGTTGGTCAATTGCAGGGCTTCCTTCAAGGTTTTGCCCTTCACCATTTCCGTCGCCATGGACGAGGTGGCGATGGCCGCGCCGCAGCCGAAGGTTTTGAACTTTACATCCTCGATAATGCCGTTTTCCACCTTCAAATACATGCGCATGATGTCGCCGCACTTGGCGTTGCCCACCGTGCCCACGCCGTTGGCGTCGGGAATTTCGCCCACGTTGCGGGGGTTTTCAAAGTGATCCATTACTTTTTCGCTGTACACGGCTTTATTTCCTCCTATTATTTATGTAAATTCTGTTTTTTACAAGTTACTGACTGCGTATCACCGCTAAGGGACGGCGGGGCTTTGCCCCTTCCGCAGGCTCAATCTTCGCAAGTCCGCTTCATGCGGACATTGCTTGTTTCGCCTGATCTCACCTCGGACGGTATTTCCGCCGCAGGCGGCCGTCCGAGGTTCGTCCCCACCAGGGAGGTGACCTCCCTGGACCCACACTCGCGGAAGTTTCTTGATAGGATAATCAGGCAATTTCCCGCTGCTGCTTGGAAAGGTGAAACACGCTTGTCGCTGCTGTGCTTCTGGCCCGGCCGCTGAAAGCGGCCAACCCGGATGCAAAGCATCCGGGGAAAGCCGGGGAATAATCCCTTAGGAAAAAGCGAGCTTTTTCCTTGGGATTTTCCCGGCTTTCTTGGGCCAGAAGCCCCCATCTTTCGTATCTCCGAGCTGCAGGCGGAAATTGTTTGGTTTCTATATTCAAGCTGATCGCCGGGTGGGGTGCAGGGGATCATCCCCTGCCGCAGGGTCTGGGGCCGCGGAGGCCCCAGCGTACCCTTTCACTTCGCGCTGTGGATAAAATCGTCGTACATGGGCGACATGGCCCGCAGGGTCTCCACGATCTTGGGCAGGACCCGCAGCACCTCGTCCACCTCTTCCTCGGTGTTGCTGTCGGTGAGGGACAGGCGCAGGCTGCCGTGGGCCACCTCATGGGGCAGGCCGATGGCCAGCAGCACGTGGGAGGGGTCCAGACTGCCGCTGGTGCAGGCGGAGCCTGAGGAAGCGGCGATACCCGCTAAATCCAGGCGCAAAAGCAGCGCTTCGCCCTCGATGTACTGAATGGACACGTTCACGTTGCCGGGCAGACGTTTCAGGGAATGGCCGTTGAGGCGGGTGTAAGGAATGGCATCCAGGATGCCCTTAATCAGCTTATCCCGCAGATAGGTCAGGCGCACGCCGTTTTCTTCCAGGTTGGCCGCCGCCTTTTCCAGCGCCGCCGCCATGCCCACGATGCCGGGCACGTTTTCCGTGGTGGCCCTGCGGCCACGCTCCTGGGCCCCGCCGTGAAGGAACTGATCCACTTTGGTGCCGGTGCGGATGTACAGCGCGCCCACGCCCTTGGGGCCGTGGAACTTGTGGCCGGAAAGGCTGAGCATATCCACGTGCCAGGCGTCCACGTTCACGGGGATGGCCCCCACGGCCTGCACCGCGTCGCAGTGGAAAATGATCTTGTGCTCGTGGGCGATCCTGCCGATCTCCGGGATGGGCTCGATGGTGCCGATCTCGTTGTTGGCGGCCATGATGGTGATCAGGATGGTTTTGTCGGTAATGGCAGCTTCCACGTCCCGGGGGTTCACCAGGCCGTATTCATCCACCGGCAGATAGGTGACTTCAAAGCCCTGCTTTTCCAGCCACTGGCAGGTGTGCAGCACCGCGTGATGCTCGATCTGGCTGGTGATGATGTGGTTGCCCTTCTTCCGGTTGGCGAAAGCCGCGCCTTTGATGGCCCAGTTATCGCTTTCCGAGCCGCCGGAGGTAAAATAAATCTCGGCGGGCTTGGCGCCTAAGATATCCGCCACCGTGCGGCGGGCGTCCTCCAGCACCTTGCGGGCGTCCCGCCCTGTGCCGTGGATGCTGGAAGCGTTGCCGAAATGCTCGCCGAAGCAGGGCAGCATAGCGGCCAGCGCTTCGGGACAGATGGCGGTGGTGGCGGCGTTGTCCATGTAAATGCGATCCATCATGTTGTTTCCTCCGTAACGTTTTCAGGATGATGCAGATTTTGATTCAGGATATCGGAAAGGGTGATGCGGCCCAGCAGCGCGTTGATTTCCCCCGTCAGGTATTCCCATACCCCCCGGGCGGGGCAATCGCCGCTGTGGGCGCAGGGCGGCTGGTCCGAATCGGCCACGCAGTCCGCAAAGCATAAAGGCCCTTCCATGGCTTCCAAAATTTCCTTCACCGTGATCTTTTCCGGCTCCCGGGAGAGCAGATACCCGCCCTGGGTGCCCCGTACGGTGTTTACCAGCCCGGCCCGGCGAAGCGATCCCAACAGCTGCTCCAAATACGCTTCCGGCAGGTTCAGTTCCCCGAAGGCTTTCAGGCTTTGCGGCCCTTCCCCGTGCCGCCGGGCCAGAAAAATCATGGCGTACAGCCCATACTTTCCCTTGGTGGACAGCTTCATAAAGGCCCCCTTCCAAAATCCCGACCTTTTTTGTCGGGTTTACGGCAAAAGCATACCATGGCAAAAGGAAAAAGTCAATACGCCTATCAAAATAATCGGTAATAGCAGGGCGTTTTCTGTATTTCTGTATGCAAACTGCATTTTCTTTGTATATTGATTGCAATATTTAAATTTTTATGCTAATGTTTTGTTTACCGTGAGAACCGGCGGAAGGCTTTGGTTCTTCATGTAATCCAAAGGAAGGGAGAAACCCCCATGAAGAAAATTGTTTCCTTATTGCTTTGCCTGGCGCTGCTGATCGGCATGACCGGCGCCGTGGCGGAAGACGGGGCCACTTATACCACGCTGTACAGCGGCGAAGTGACCAGCCTGAACTACCTGACCACAGGCACCACCAATGAATTCTCTGTGGCAGCCAATATTATCGACACGCTGGTGGAGCGCGACGCTTACGGCAACATCGTTCCCTGTCTGGCTGAAAGCTGGGAGCAGAGCGAGGACGGCCTGACCTGGACCTTCCACCTCCGCAAGGGCGCCACTTGGGTGGATCAGAACGGCGCGTACTACGCCGGCGTGACCGCCGACGACTTTGTGACTGCCGCCCAGTATGTGCTGGACGCCAAGAACGACGCCTCCAACGCCTGGATCCTGACCGATTATTTAGAGGGCGCGGAAGCCTACTACGAGAGCACCGAGCTCCCCGGCGAGGGCGAAGCGGCCCCCGATCCCGTTGATTTTGAAACGGTGGGCGTAAAGGCCCTGGACGAGTACACCATCGCCTATACCACCATGGAGCCCATCCCCTTCTTCCTCTCCATGCTGGATTATTCCTGCTACATGCCGGTAAACGCCAAGTTCCTGGAAGAAAAGGGCGATCAATTCGGCCTGGCTACCGGCAACGACACCCTGCTGTTCTGCGGCCCCTATATCCTGTCTGAGTTCAAGCCCCAGGAATGCCGCGTGTTCACCAAGAACGCTTCCAACTGGGACGCGGAGCACGTGTATATCACCACCATCAAGGAACTTTACAACAAGGAAGCCAGCACCCTTTCTCCCGAAATGTATCTGCGCGGCGAGGTTGACGCCGCCGATATCACCCCCACCATCGCCGCCGAATGGCTGGCTGACCCGGAAAAGGCCGACCTGATCCATCCCGTGCGCCAGATCGGCCAGTATTCCTACTTCTTCTGCTTCAACTTCGATCCCAAATTTGACGCCGCATACGAACCCGATAACTGGAAGATCGCCGTCAATAACGAGAATTTCCGCAAGTCCCTGTACTTCGGCCTGGACCGCCTGAAGGCCAAGACCGTTATCGAGCCCGATAACCCCTCCGACCTGATTTGGGATTCCCTCACCCCTGCCAGCATCGTGGTGTATAACGGCACCGATTACGCGGATATGGTGAAGGCCCTGGCCGAGATCCCGGATCTGACCGCCAATACCGAAAAAGCCCTGGCCGCCCGGGACGCCGCCAAAAAGGAATTGACCGAAGCCGGCGCCACCTTCCCGGTGAAGATCCTCATGAGCTACAATCCCTCTTCCTCCACCTGGGCCGAGGAATGCCAGGTCGTGGAGCAGCAGCTGGAAGGCCTGCTGGGCAAGGATTACATCGATATCGTCATCGAAGCCGGTCCCTCCTCGGGTTTCCTCAAGGCGATCCGCCGCTCCGGTAACTATGCTTTCCTGAAGTGCAACTGGGGCCTGGACTACGACGATCCCGAGAACATGACCAGCCCCTTCAAGGATGGCAACAACTACAACTTCTTCAAGTTTGCCACCCAGGCTGACCTCTTCGACGAGGACGGCACCCTGACCTACTTTAACCTGCTGAATGCCGCGGGCAAAGCCTCCACCACCGATCCGGAAGCACGCTATCAGGCTTATGCCGCGGCGGAAGCGTATCTGCTCAATCACGCCGTCGCCATCCCCTTCGGCTCCGATACCGCCGGCTATACGGCCTCCCGCCTGAATCCCTTCGAGGCGCAGTTCGCTCCCACCGGTCTGGCCACCTGCCGCTTCAAGGGCCAGCATCTCCTGGAGAAGCCCATGAGCACCGACGAATATTACGACGCCTATGACGCCTGGCTGGAAGAACTCACCGCCCAGGGCAAATGATCGGCTGACTGAGAAACGGAACATATAAGAACAAAGATCATCACGGGGGCGGTCTGACGGCCGCCTCCGCGATGTATTGTGGTTACCATTCAGCCTGCGGCTTCCTGGTAACCCGCGGGCGGGTATTGCATACCCCCCGCGTGCCCCCCGCACGGTTTTTCCTAAAATCCTTTCAGGATTTCCGGGCGGAAAAACCGCAAGGAAGGAAAATTTCTTTCAGTCGTCTTCGCTCCCTACAGAAATTTTCCGTCCTCCCGGCGTACACGCCGCCGGTGCGGATTACAGTCAAGGGGAACACCCCTTGACAATCCCCCTACGAAAGTCGTCCTCAAACCCCGGTAGGGGGTGCGCGTTTTTTTTAAAAAAAGCTGGCTTCCTCCGGCGTGGAGTTCGCGTAAAGGTTGTGATGGAACCATGGTGAAATATGTGCTCAAGCGGCTGGCCCTGTCCGTGCTGACGCTGTTTATCGTCATCACCATTGTGTTTGTGCTGCTCAGGCAAATGCCTATCGAGGGCTACTTTGACAATTTTGAAAAGCTGAGCGAGGCACAGATCAACGTCAAGCTGGCCAATTTGGGCCTGACCAAATCGATCCCGGCCCAGCTTTGGGATTTTTACACCAAGCTGTTCCAGGGCGATTTTGGCACCTCCACCCGGTACAGCGTGGGCACGCCCATCGCCGGCATCATTGCCCAGAAGGCCCCTCTTTCCATCCAGATGGGCCTGATGAGCATGGCGCTGTCGCTGCTGATGGGCATTCCCTTAGGGGCGGCCATGGCCCGCAGCAAAAACAAATTCTGGGATAAATTCGGCACGGTGTTCATCGTGTTCATCAACGCGGTGCCCGCGGCGGTCTATTATATTTTTATTCAGCTTTACGGCACCGACTGGATGCACATTTCGCTGCTGTTCGACCGAACCAACTGGATCACCTGGATCCTGCCCGTGTTTTCCATGTCTTTAGGCTCCACCGCCAGCTACGCCATGTGGCTGAGGCGCTACATGCTGGATGAAATCAACAAGGATTATGTGCGTCTTGCCCGCGCCAAGGGCGTGGTCAGCCAGAAGATCATGATGCGCCACGTATTCCGCAACGCTTTCGTACCGATGATCCAGTATATCCCGGCCTCCATCCTCTATACCATTTCCGGCTCCATCTACATCGAATCCCTTTATTCCGTGCCGGGCATGGGCGGCTTGCTGGTGGACGTGATCGGCCGCCAGGATAACCCCATGGTGCAGACGCTGGTGATGCTCTATTCCGCCATCGGCATCATCGGCATGCTGCTGGGCGATCTGCTGATGGCCGTGATCGACCCGAGGATCAGTTTTGTGAAGAAAGAGGGTGCGCGCTGATGCTGTCGCTGTTTGAGGGCCGCAAGCGCCGGGTCGAGGGCCATATCACCGCCGCTGTCCAGGACGCCCCTTTGCCGGAGATCGATAAAGCGCTGTTCGCCCCCGCCCAATATGACGAACAGGCGTCCGAAAAAACGGGCTTTTCCAACTATTCCTACTGGCGCAGCACTTTTAACGTGTTTTTTCATAATCCCCTGGCCATCACGCTGCTGACCGTGCTGGCGCTGGTGCTGCTGTTTACGTTCATCCAGCCTTACCTGCCCGGCCAGTACGAGGCCAACACGGTTTACAACAACCCCGTCACCGGCATGCAGATGCAGAACCAGGCGCCGAGCCTGACGACGACTTACATCACCGTGCCGGAGGGAACGGTCCTGATCGGCAGCGCCATCGACGGGGACTGGTACGCCGTGTCCAACGTGGCGCTTACCCTGAAGGCGCGCCAGGCCTTTACCCTGCTGGAATACGGGGAAGACTGGTGCAAGATCGAATATGGCGGCGTGGTCGGCTATGTGAAGAATAATTTCCAGACCAAGCTGAAGCTGCCCGCCGACCCCGCCGCTACCCCCTACGAAAGCAAATCCAATTTTCCCATTTCCGTCTATGAAGAGCCCGTGGACTACACCAACGGCGGCGAGCCGCTTTACGCCGAGACGGAAAGCCTGCGCGAAATGGACGGCGGAAAGGTCGTCACCGTAAAGGAAACGGCGCTGCACAGCATGCCGTCAGCGCATCCTTTTCTGTTCGGCACCAACAACATTGGCCAGGACCTTTGGGCCCGGGTGTGGAGCGGCACGCGCACCAGCCTGTGGATCGGCTTTGTGGTAGCCTTTTTTGAGGCGTTCATCGGCATCATCGTGGGCGTCGTTTGGGGCTATGTGCGCAGGCTGGACCGGCTGATCACCGAAGTCTACAACGTGCTGGACAATATCCCCACCACCATCATCCTGATTCTCATTTCCTATATCATGCGGCCCGGCATCCGCACCCTGATTTTCGCCATGTCGCTGACGCGCTGGCTGGGCATGGCGCGCTTCATCCGCAATCAGATCGTGATCATCCGCGACCGGGATTATAACTTAGCTTCCCGCTGCTTGGGCACGGGCTCCGTTCGGATCATGATGCGGAACCTGCTGCCGTATCTGGTTTCGGTCATCATGCTGCGCATGGCGCTGGCCATTCCCGGCGCGATCGGCAGCGAAGTATTCATCACCTACATCGGCTTAGGCCTGCCGGTGGACGTGCCCTCCCTGGGCAATCTGATCAACGAAGGGCGCAAGCTGATTTCCTCCGCGTCGCTGCGGTATCAGCTGTTCTTCCCCGCTATTGTGCTGTCTGTCATCACCATTTCCTTCTACATCATCGGCAACGCCTTCGCCGACGCAGCCGACCCCAAAAACCATCTGTAAGGAGGGAAAACCGTGGATCAGGAACCCATTTTGTCCGTGCAGCATCTGAACGTGAAGTTTTCCCTTCGGGGCAAGGTGCTTCACGCCATTCGGGACGTGTCCCTGGATTTGTACAAGGGCGAAACCCTGGCCATCGTAGGCGAAAGCGGCTCCGGCAAATCGGTGCTGACCAAAACCTTCATGGGCCTCATGGACCAGAACGGCTGGATCGACAGCGGCAGCATCCTGTATAACGGCCAGGATCTGGCGAAGTACAAAACCGAAAAGGAATGGCTCACCATCCGGGGCAAAGAAATCGCCATGGTGCTCCAGGACCCCATGACCAGCCTGAACCCCCTGAAAACCATCGGCATGCAGATCGAGGAAGCCATTGTCCTGCACCAGCATGTCACCGGCCCGGTCGCCCACAAGCGGGTGATCGATCTTTTGTCCGACGTGGGCATTCCCGAGCCGGAACGCCGCAGCAGGCAGTACCCCCATGAGTTTTCCGGTGGCATGCGCCAGCGGGTGGTCATCGCCATCGCCATGGCCTGCAACCCGAAAATCCTCATCTGCGACGAGCCCACCACCGCCCTGGACGTGACCATTCAGGCACAGATTTTGCACCTGATCCGCGATCTGGTGCACAAATATCACCTGACCACCGTATACATCACCCACGATTTGGGCGTGGTGGCCAACGTAGCCGATCGGGTGGCCGTCATGTACGCCGGGGACATCGTGGAAATCGGCATGGCCCGGGAAGTGTTTTACGACGCCAAGCACCCCTACACCTGGGCGCTGCTCTCCTCCCTGCCCCAGTTGGGCGTGAAGGGAGAAAAGCTGTTTTCCATCCAGGGCACGCCTCCCAGCCTGTTCCAGGAAATCAAAGGGGACGCTTTCGCCGCCCGGAATCCCCAGGCGCTGAAAATCGATTTTGAGCGGCGGCCGCCCCTGTTTGAGGTGAGCCCCACCCACTTTGCCCGCACTTGGCTTTTGCATCCCGACGCGCCCAAGGTAGACCCGCCGCCGGTGCTCCAAAGGCTGAAACAGGAGGAACTGGCATGAGCGAAGAAAGAAAGATCCTGCTGTCCGTCAGGGACATGAAGGTGGATTTCGGCTCCCGCCGCAAGCCTTTCCACGCCGTGAAGGGCGTCAGCTTTGACATCTATCGCGGAGAGACCTTCGGCCTGGTAGGCGAAAGCGGCAGCGGCAAAACCACCATTGGCCGCGCCATCATCCGCATTTACGAAACGGCGGGAGGCGAAGTGATTTTCGACGGCCAGAAGATCAACGGAAAAATCAGCAAAGAACTGGACCGGCAAGTGACCCGGAAAATACAGATGATCTTTCAGGACCCCATGGCTTCCCTGAACGAGCGCGCCAAGGTGGACTATATCGTATCCGAGGGCCTGTACAATTCCGACCGGAAATTCACAAAGGAAGAGCGGGCGGAAAAGGTGCGCCGGGCCCTGCTGGACGTGGGTCTGCTGCCCGAGTTTGCCAGCCGTTTCCCCCACGAGTTTTCCGGGGGCCAGCGCCAGCGCATCGGCATCGCCCGGGCCCTGATCATGGAGCCGGAATTCATCGTGGCCGACGAACCCATTTCCGCCCTGGACGTGAGTATCCGCGCCCAGGTGCTGAACCTGCTATCCGAGCTGCAAAAGGAGCGGGGCCTCACCTACCTGTTCATTTCCCACGATTTGAGCGTGATGCGTTTCATCTGCGACCGCATCGCCGTCATCCATAAGGGCCTGCTCATGGAACTGGGCGAAACGGAACTGCTGTTCCGCCATCCCCTGCATCCCTATACCAAGGCCCTGCTGTCCGCCGTGCCCATGCCCTCCCCCGATTGCCGCACCGAGGGTCCGCCCCTGATTTACGACGAATCCGTGCATGATTACGCCACGGACAAGCCCTTCTGGGCGGAAATCGAACCGGGCCACTTCGTCCGCGCCAATCAAAAAGAATGGGCGGCTTATCAGGAGGAATTAAAAAAGAACGGCTGATTTCATGCCGTTCTTGGGTGTTAAAGTATGTTTTGGAAGAAAGGCGCCGCCGCGTCTTTTTTCATGTGCCGGTTTCATGCTTTGCAAAGTATACGGCGTTCCATATTCCCGGGCATTGCCATGCGCGGCGGCATAGCTCTCGAAATATTTCTGCGCCGCATCCTTGGATAATTTGGAAGAATAGGATCATTGCTCAGCGTGACGCTTTTCTTGACGCGGTCCTCCAAATCCATTATAATGAAGTGCCCGGTATCTTCCGGGTATTTTGAACAGGCGGGAAAGGAGCACCCATGCGAGCCATCGTTGGCCTGGGAAATCCGGGCGAAAAATATGAGCATACCCGGCACAACGTCGGGTTTGACGTGATCAGCATCATCGCCGCCAAGCTGAACACGCCCATCAAAAAAATGAAATTCCAGGGCCTGATCGGTGAAACCCTGCTGGGCGGCGAAAAGCTGGTGCTCATCAAGCCCCAGACCTTTATGAATTTAAGCGGCTACACCGTATCGGACGCTCTGAGCTGGTACAAAATGGAACCGAAGGACATGCTGCTCATTGTGGACGATATCGACCTGCCTTTCGGGCAGGTGCGCATCCGGCCCAAGGGCGGCCCCGGCACCCACAACGGCCTGCGCCACATCGTGCAATGCACCGCCACGGGGGATTTTCCCCGGGTGCGGGTGGGCATGGGCGCGCCGCCGCCCCAGTGGGACTTGGCCGATTGGGTGCTCAGCAAATTCCAGACGGAGGAGGAGCGGAAAATTGCCTTTGACGCCTACATGCTGGCCGCCGACGCGGCCATTTGCTGGGCGGAGAACGGCATTGACACAGCCATGAACCGCTTCAACAATCGCCATGCTGAATAATGTTCGGGATTTTTTACACGCCTCCCCAGCCTTTCGGGAGGCTTTTGACGCGCGCGAAAACGGCATTGCCGCCCTGTACGATATGGCGGAGGGCCAGCGGCCCTTCTATGCCGCCCTGCTTGCGGCGGAAAGCGGCAGGCCCGTTTTGTACGTCGCGCCCTCCGACGCCACGGCCATGCGGGCGGCGGACGACTGCGCCGCGTGGTTAGGCGGAGGCACGGCGGTGCTGCCCGTGCCGGATATGAATTTCACCCGGGGCACCGCCAGCCGGGAAACCGCGTTCCAGCGCCTGTCCGTTCTGCAGCGGGCCCGCCGGGGCGAAATCAAGGTGCTGTGCGTTTCCGCCGAAGCGCTGCTCACCCGCATGATGCCCCCGGCGAAGTATGAGGAGCACGCCGTTTGCCTGCGCTCCGGCAGCAAAATGGAGCCCGGCGAACTGGTGGCCCGTCTGGTAAAAATGGGCTACGAGCGGGTGGACATGGTGGAGGGCCGGGGCCAGTGCGCCCTGCGCGGCGACATCGTGGACGCCTTCTCCCCCGCCGAAAACGGCGCTACCCGCGTGGAATTCTGGGACGACGAGGTGGACTCCCTCCGCGCTTTCGACCCTATCAGTCAGCGGAGCCTGGATAATTTGGAGGAAGTGAATTTCTATCCGGCGGTGGAATGGCTGCTGCCCGCGTCCTATGCCGCGTCCATCCGCGCCCTGGTGCGGGAGCAGATGAAGCGCCTGCCGGATCATCTTTTGAACGCCGATTTGCCGCCCCTGCCGGAGGACGAGGAAGAAAGCAAAGAAGAAAAATCCGCCGTTCCCGTGCGCCGGGTGTACGATACCGGAGTGGGCAGATTGCTCCAGGACGCCGACCACCTGGACGCGGGATTGCAGCCGCCCACCCTGTCCTTATGGGCCGGGGCGCTGGACGTGCCCTGCGCCTGGCTGTGGGAATACTTAAACGATCCCATTCTGGTCCTTGAAGAGCCGGAACGGGTCAAGGCCCGGTGCGAAGACCGGCTGGCGGGCTTCGGGGAGGATTTCAAGCTGACCTTAGAGCGCCAGGAGGCCGTGCCGGAGCAGGGCAATCTGCTGCGCACCTGGGAGGAAGCGGCCGCCGCCATGCAGGGCCGTCCCATCCACCTGCTGATGGAATTCCTGCGGGGCATGGGAGAATTAAAGCCCACCCGCATCACCCGCTTCGCCGGGGTGAACGCGCCCAAATACGTGTCCCGGTTCAAGGATCTGGGCGGCGACCTGAAAGCCTGGGAAAAGGAAGGCTATCTCACGCTGCTCATGGCGGGCGGCGAAGCCCGCGCCCACCGCCTGCAAACGGCCCTGACCGAAATGGACGTACCCGTGCCCGCCTGGGAGGAGGGCATGGCTGTCAAAGCGGGGGACGCGGTGATCTGGCCCCAGACCTTCAGCCACGGCTTTACTCTGCCGGACTGCAAGCTGGCCGTCATCGCCGACAGCGACCTCTTTGGCGCGGGCTACCGCAAGACCCGGAAGCGCCAGACCGCCGGGGAGCGCATCGAAGCCTTTACCGACTTAAAGGAAGGGGACTATGTGGTGCACGAGGCCCACGGCGTGGGCATCTTCAAGGGCACCGTGCGGCTCCAAAGCGAAGGCACCTACCGGGACTACCTGCTGATCCAGTACCAGGGCAGCGATAAGCTGTACGTGCCCACGGATCAGTTCGACCGGGTGCAGAAATACATCGGCGGCCAGGACAACCCGCCGCCCCTGAACTCCTTAAGCGGCAACGATTGGGAAAAGAAAAAAAACAAGGTCAAGGCCGGCCTGAAAAAGTTAGCTTTCGACCTGGTGAAGCTGTACGCCGACCGTCAGGCCAACCCCGGCCACGCCTTCTGCCCGGACACCCCCTGGCAGCGGGAATTTGAGGACGCTTTCCCCTACGAGCTGACCCCCGACCAGGACAAGGCCGTGGAGGACATCCGCCGGGATATGGAAGCGCCTAGCAATATGGATCGCCTGGTGTGCGGCGACGTGGGCTACGGCAAAACGGAAGTGGCCCTCCGCGCCGCCATGAAGGCCGTCATGGACGGCAAACAGGTGGCCCTGCTGGCCCCTACCACCATTTTAGCCCAGCAGCATTATTACACCATGCTCAAGCGCTTCGCCCATTTCCCGGTGGAGATCGACGTGCTTTCCCGTTTCCGCAGCCCCAAGCTGCAAAAGGAAACCCTATGCAAAGCGGCGGAGGGCAAGATCGACATTCTGGTGGGCACCCACCGGCTTTTGTCCAAGGACGTGCATTTTAAGGACCTGGGCCTGCTCATCGTGGACGAGGAACAGCGCTTCGGCGTGGCCCACAAGGAATCCATCAAAAACATGAAAAATCAGGTGGACGTGCTCACCCTGTCCGCCACGCCCATTCCCCGCACATTGCACATGTCCATGGTGGGGGTTCGGGATATGAGCCTTTTGCAGACGCCGCCGGAGGAACGCTACCCCGTGCAGACCTACGTGCTGGATTACAACGACGCCGTGATCCGGGACGCCGTCATGCGGGAGCTGAACCGGCAGGGGCAGGTGTATTTCCTGTACAATCAGGTGCGGCACATCGACCAGTTTGCCGCCCGCCTCCGCGCCCTGGTTCCGGAGGCCCGCATCGCCGTGGCCCATGGGCAGATGAAGGAAAGCCTGCTGGAGGACGTGATGCTGGACTTCTACGAGGGCCGGTTCGACGTGCTGCTGTGCTCTACCATCATTGAAAACGGTCTGGACGTGCCCACGGCCAACACCATCATCGTCTTCGACGCGGACCGCTTCGGATTGAGCCAGCTCTATCAGCTCCGGGGCCGGGTGGGCCGTTCCAACCGCATGGCCTACGCCTACTTTACCGTGCGGCCGGACAAAATGCTGTCCGAAACCGCCCAGAAGCGCCTGTCCGCCATCCGGGAGTTCACGGAATTCGGCTCCGGCTTCCGCATCGCCATGCGCGATCTGGAAATCCGCGGCGCGGGCAACATCTTCGGCCCCGAGCAGTCCGGTCAGGTGGCCCAGGTGGGCTACGATATGTACTGCCGCCTCATTGAGGAAGCCGTGCGGGAAGCCCGGGGCGCCCAGGGCGAAAAGGTGCCCTACCAGACGGAAACCCGGGTGGAGGTGCGGGTGGACGCTTACCTGCCCGCCGAATACGTGCGGGGCGACACCCAGCGCATGGAAATCTTCAAGCGCATCGCCATGATCAAGACCCGCGAGATTCGGGAGGACGTGATCGAGGAAATGATCGACCGCTTCGGCGATATTCCCGACTGCGTGATGAACCTGATCGACATCGCCCACCTGCGGGGCATCTGCGGACGGCTGGGCGTGAACCGGGTGAACTACACCGCCAACACCCTGGTCTGCCGCCTGGACCCCAACGCCCCCCTGGACCCCGCCCGCCTGTACGCCGCCCTGGAAAAAACGGACAAACGCCTGCTGCTCTCCGCCTCCAAGGAACCGGCCATCCTGTTCCGCGATCCCAAACTGACCGTGGAAGAACTGCTCCGCGCCGCAGTGCCGATTTTGGAGAAAACGGAAGCGGTGATGGGGGAGGAAAACTGAAAACGAAAAACGCGAACCGCCCTTTTCACGTTTATATTCTGAAAAAGAGTATATTCAGAACGGCGAAAATGCTTAGTTTTAGGGCTTTCGTCGTTTCTCTATGTCTGTTTGTCGCTTAAATCTACAAGCCGATACAGAAAGATAACAGAAATTCTGGCAAGACACCGTATTGAGAACGTTGTAAGTTTGTGCTATACTGCTATCTGTGTTATTATATCCAGCAATCAAATGCAGAAACGGGGTGTTCTTATGAAACTACGGCTTTATGATGAATCGCTCGAAGAAAAAATGTCTGAATTTGATATTTGGGTTACACCTTCACTTGGCGAAATTCGAGACATGCCGCAATTCAAGGTGAATTTGGACGGTATGAAGCGCGGGTTTGATTATATGGCACAAATCACGAACAACTTTAATTTTTTATCGAGTTGTTCTTCATCTGCTCTTGCACACAATACGGTCAATCTTATTTCAGGTCAGAACGAAGATGAAAAACAAGCTATTTTGAATAGTATATGTGGGGTATTGCTTCTTGTCACAGGAAAAACGGATAACAATTTGAAATGTCAGTTCCCGCTTTTGTTACGCAATACCTACGGAATTTGCGAATATCCACAGAAGAATAGTTCTGGACGTTGGGTTAAAAAACAACTGCCACGAACCTTACAGTTTGACGCAGTAACAAAGATCATTATTCAAGCAGATGGTAAAGCAGAGTTTCAGGAAAGATTTCTTGAAAGCTATTTTCATCTTATCATTTCAGATGAAGATTATGCCAAACAGTTATGGAGTTTAGGAACCGCTTACTATACGCAAAAGCAGATGGGAAATGAAGATTCCTTGCTTAGCCCTATTGTTGTTTTTCAATCTCGCGGTTCTATTACAGCAACGCAAGGGCACATTCCGGAAACTGTTCTCCGTTCATATATGACAGAATGGGGGCTTGAAGCAGGAACAGATTACAATACACAGGATGTTGAAATCGGACAAATTCTTGGAGATATCGAAGCAAACCCGCAGATTAAAAAGAGGAAATATGATTTCATTATTCCATATCAGTCAAGGGAAAGCGGCGCAAAGGTCTTTATTCAGAGTCAGTTTTACGCCGGGGATTCTGGAAGTGTTTCACATAAAGTTGTAGACCAAACCGACAGCAGCCGTGAAGTAACATTAAAAAAGTTTCCACAAGCTGTTTTTATTGAGTACCTCGATGGGGCAGGTTATTTTTCTTCTTTGAACGGTGATTTGCGAAAAATGCTTGCAAAACCATCGACAAAGAATTTCATACAGATTTGTACAGCACCGTTGAAGCTGCGCCGAGAATTACAGGGTATAAGCTTCCTTACTACGCTGGAAATCGAACATGCTATTTTGATGACAGGCGGTAAGAAAGATGATGTAATTCAAAAATTGCTGAATGATGGCTATTCTCTTGACGAAATAGAGACGGGAATTAGTTCCGCTATCAGAAACGCGCTTTTATCTGAAACAGAACCGTTTGTTATATCAGCCAGTAGAGAAAGCGTTGTAAGAAAATATTGCATACTTGATACCATTGCAAATTATGGTCAGCCGATTCCGGCGGACAAAATCGCGGGTTATTTGACTGTTCCGGGATATTCAACTTATTGGGGATTGCTTCAAGCTGATGCGATAAAACGCGCTTTAGAGATTGCACCAATGTTGGAGTTGTTATGGCGTTCCCATGTAGAACCATTTGAAGATATTCAATGGCTGCTGGAGAAAGGATTTGTTAAAACAAAATGAGCGTGAAAGACATAATATTTGAATCAATTAACAAACAAGGGATAGCTATACTACCTCCAATGGATGTTTTTGATTCTATTAGCCTTTTGAAAACAGAAGAAATACATGTTGCATGTACTATGCTTGACCCATGGTATAACAAGGGCAAAGGTAACGTTTTACCGATAGATGAATATGATTCATTTATTAATCAGTTGTTAGAAAGATCTGGCGAATTGTCGGAATTGTTGTATTTGTGGGGATTCCCGGAAGTAATCGGACCTTATGTTCGATATGCTCCTAAAGGTTTTTATATGGCATCATGGTTGACATGGTATTACAAAAACTGCCCGTCTGTTATTCGTGGATGGCGTTCAAGTCAAAATGCGTGTATTCAATTCATGCGTCGAGGGTATTCCTTGCATCCAGAACACTTTTTGAATGAAACACAAAAAGAAAAACTTGAAACTGGAAAAATGCGGTTTGTGCCGGGGCCTCCCACTGTTATTGAAGCGCCTTTACTAATTGGTTTCGTTGGTAAGAATGAACAAACGGGTCATCCGTCCCAAAAACCTGAAGCTGTATTTGACAAGTTATTACTTATGGCAATGGCAGAAAACCAAATGGTTTTTGACCCTATGGCCGGCTCAGGAACTACGGGCGCATCTGCGATAAAAAACGGGTTCAAAGCAATTCTTTGTGATAAGAATGATGATTATATATCGCTCATGGAAAAGAGATTGAATGTGAAACGCATTTCAATCTGATATATGTAGCTTCGGTGGAATAAAAGAAAAACCAGTAAAGCAGTTGAAAAGCGGAAGACAGAATGAAAATAAAGGTGGAAGGAGGCGGTCCGAGCGGACTCGATACCACGCCGCGGCGCTGGATGTGGAAAGCCTGAACGCCGGGCAGGAGTTTGAGGAGCTTCCCGAAACCTACGTCATCTTTGTGACCGAGCATGATTTCTTCGGAAAAGGCGCGGGCCTGTATCCCATCGAACGCATGAATCTGGTCACCGGGGAACGCTTCAAAGATCGGGAACACATCCTGTACGTCAACGCCCAGTATCAGGGCAACGACGATCTGGGCAGGCTCATGCACGATTTTCTGTGCAACGACCCCGCCGATATGCATTATGATATTCTTGCCCGGCGGGCACGCTATTTCAAGGAGAATCCAAAGGGGGTCAGTGAAATGTGCAAGGCTATGGAAGATATGCGCAATGAAGCCCTGGAAAGGGGGCGAAAGGAAGAACACTTTCGTTTGCTGATTGAAACCGTTAGGAATATAAAGGCCAATTTGGGCTTATCAGAACCGCAGGTAAAAGAAATATTAGAGATTTCCGATAACGACTGGGAGCTGATCGCCGGGCAGATATAAACGAACGGACGGGGAAGCGAGATGGGCTTCTCCGTCCGTATGTTTTCGGGCAAAACGGGGCTTTACCCCAAGAACTCCTTTACGCACCGGCGGTAAGCGGCCACGGGATCGGCGGCGCGAGTGATGGGGCGGCCCACTACGATGTAATCGCTGCCGCCAAGGCGGGCTTTTTCGGGGGTCATGACGCGGCTCTGGTCGTCGGCGGCGCTGTCGACAAACCGGATGCCGGGGGTGACGGTGGCGAAATCCGGGCCGCAGGCGGCTTTGACCAGGGCGGCTTCCAGGGGGGAGCACACCACGCCGTCCAGGCCCGCTTCCTTGGCGTTCCGGGCGTAATGGGCTACGGTGTCCGGCATGGAGGCGGAAATGAGCAGTTCCTTCCGCATGCGTTCCTCACTGGTGGAGGTGAGCTGGGTCACGGCCAGCAGCAGGGGCCGGGTGCCGTCCTCCCGGGTCAAGCCCTCTAAGGCGGCGCGCATCATGTCCATGGTGCCCGCGGCGTGGAGGTTCACCATGTCCACGTCCAGGCGACTGAGCACCCGCATGGCGGATTTCACGGTGTTGGGGATGTCATGCAGCTTCAAATCCAGGAAGATTTTGTGCTCCCGGGCCTTGATTTGCCGCACGATGTCCGGCCCTTCGGCGTAAAACAGCTCCATGCCGATCTTCACGAAGGGCTTTTCATCCTTGAACTGGTCGAGAAAAGAATACACGTCCAGGGCGGACGGGAAATCCAGGGCAATGATGACGTCATGGTTCATGCGTGCGCACCTCCAATGATTTCTTGCAGGGAGTTGATCCCCAAACGTTCCATTTCTTCGGGCAACTGTTCAATGATTTCTTTGCAGATGAAGGGGTTCACCAGGTTCGCCGCGCCGATCTGCACCGCCGTGGCCCCGGCCAGCATCATTTCGATCACGTCCCGGGCGCTGGACACGCCGCCCATGCCCATGATGGGGATGGAAACGGCTTTGCACACCTGGTATACCATCCGCAGGGCCACCGGGAACACCGCCGGGCCGGAGAGGCCGCCCATGGTGTTGGCTAAAATGGGCTTCCGCGTTTTCAGATCGATGCGCATGCCAAGCAATGTATTGATGAGGGACAGGCCGTCCGCCCCCGCGTCCTGGCACGCTTTGGCGATGGATACAATATCCGTTACGTTGGGGGACAGCTTGATAAATACCGGCTTTTTCGTCACGGCCTTGACGGCTTTGGTCACCGCCGCCGCGCTTTCGGGACTTACGCCGAAAGCCATGCCCCCGCCGTGCACGTTGGGGCAGGAAATGTTCACTTCGATAATGCCCACCTGCTCCTGCGCGTCCAGCAGAGCGCAGGTTTTTTCGTATTCCCCGATGGAAAAGCCGCTGACGTTGGCGATGACGGGCTTATGGAAGTACGCTTTCATGTCCGGCAGCTCGTGGGTAATCACATGGTTTACACCGGGGTTTTGCAGGCCCACGGCGTTCAGCATGCCGGAGGCCGTTTCCGCGATGCGGGGGGTGGGGTTGCCGAAGCGCGGTTCCAGAGTGGTGCCCTTAAAGGAGAAGGAGCCTAAAATGTTGATATCGTAATATTCCGCAAATTCTTTGCCATAGCCGAAGCACCCGCTGGCGGGAATGACGGGATTATCTAATTTCAGGCCGCATAAATTGACGGACAGGTTCACCATGCCAATTCCTCCTTCCGGAACACGGGGCCCTCTTTGCAGACGCGCTTGGGGCCGTCCTTGGTCTGGACGGTGCAGCCCATGCAGGCCCCGAAGCCGCAGCCCATGCGTTCCTCCAGGGATAGTTGGCCGTTTGTGCCGCAGGCTTTGTAAACCGCTTTCAGCATGGGCAGGGGGCCGCAGGCGAAGAAGGAATCATAATCCTGCGGCAGGGTGCCGGTGACGAAGCCCTTTTGTCCGGCGCTGCCGTCCACGGTGGTGAGCAGCACCGGCACGCCCAAGTCCTCAAAGGAATCCATGAGGAAGATTTCTTCCTCTTTATTGAAGCCCAAGATCACGGTGGGCGTTTTCCCGGCAGCCAGCAGCGCCTTGGTGAGCGCGTACAGGGGCGGGACGCCCACGCCGCCGCCGATCACCAGGGGGCGCTGTCCGCAGGCGTTCACGTCGTAGCCGTTGCCTAAGCCGTTTAAGATGTCCAGCGTGTCGCCGGTTTCCATGCGGGAAAGGGCGTCGGTGCCTTGGCCCACCGTTTTATAAATCAGGGTCATGCCGTTTTCGTCCCAATCGCAGAGGGAAATGGGACGGCGGAGGTAAAAGCCGGGGATCTGGATTTGGCAAAACTGGCCGGGGGCTTTCACCATGGACGTGTCCCCCGCTAAATCCAGCAGGAACACGCCGGGGGCGATGGGGGTGTTTTCGATGATCTGGTATAGCATGCAATTCTCCTGTCAGATGATGAAATTCAGCCGTTATCCGAAAAGCATCGGAAGCATATTGTATCATTTGTCGGCAGACCCACTTCACCAATTCGCATGACGGCCTCCTCCATAGCAATAACCGTCCGGGAGACGGATATACGCCCGGATATGCCCGTCCAAGGGACGTTCGATCAATCCCGATACATTCTGGACGTTTCCCTCCGCCGCAAGGATCGAATCCTTTTGCTTTTGCAGAACGATGCCCATATGGTCATGGGGCTGATTGTCGAACACCCTGTCGTAAAGAACGATATCGCCCGCTTCCGGCCCAAAGGCTTCCGTTCCCTTGTGATATTCTATTCGCCGGTCGCCGAGAGCAAATTCCTCCCAAGCAACGCAGCCTGCCAAATGACAGGTGATACATTCGTTGGGCCGGTAAGGGATTTCAAAGCCCGCTTCCACACAGCAATAATACACGAACGCCGCGCACCATAACCCGTCCGCTTCTTTCAGGCTCCAAGAGGGAAAAAAACGGATGATCGGTTCCAGATTGGACGCCTGACCTGGAATGTACCCATGAAAAGGGAACAGCGCTTTTTCTTTCGCAATCAATGCCAATGTTTTTCTCGTTGCTTTTTCCATAAAGCCCTCAAAGTGCCTTCTTTGGTTCTTTCTTGGGCTCCAAGAAAGAACGCCCCGTCCGTTCCCTGTCCCCCGTTACTCCGCGTCGATGGTGGAAATGCCCAGGGTGGTTTCCTCCAGCACGTCCAGCAGCACGCGCACGGTGTCCAGGGAGGTAAAGATGGACACGTTGTTGTCCGTCGCCAGACGGCGGATGGCGATGCCGTCGCTGGCCTCGGCGGGAGAATCCAGGCGGCGGGTGTTGATCACGTAGGCGATATGGCCCTGGCGCAGGGCGTCGGGGATTTCCTGGCTGCCCTCGCTGATTTTGCCCAGCACGTGGGTGCGGATGCCGTGCTCCTTGAGGAAGCGGGCGGTGCCCAAAGTGGCCTGGATGTTAAAGCCCAAGTTGTAGAACCGGCGGATGAGGGGCAGGGCCTCTTCCTTGTCGTGGTCGGCGATGGTGGCGAACACCGTGCCGTAATTCTGCAAATGCATGCCGGATGCCTGGAGCGCCTTGTACAGGGCGCGGTTCAGCTTGGCGTCGTAGCCGATGGCCTCGCCGGTGGACTTCATTTCGGGGCTCAGGTACACGTCCAGGCCCTTGATCTTATTGAAGCTGAACACGGGCACCTTCACATAGAAGCGCTTCTTTTCCTCGGGGTACAGGCAGAAAATGCCCTGTTCCTTGAGGGTTTTGCCCAAAATCACTTCGGTGGCGATATCCGCTAAGCTGTACCCCGTGGCCTTGGACAGGAAGGGCACCGTGCGGGAGGAACGGGGATTCACCTCGATGATGAATACGTTCTCCTGCCTGTCCACAATGAACTGGATGTTGTAAAGGCCCTTGATGCCGATGCCAAGGCCTAACTTTTTGGCATATTGCAGGATGACGCCCTTGACCTTGTCCGAAATGGAGAAAGCGGGGTATACGCTGATGGAATCGCCGGAATGGATGCCCGTGCGCTCCACCAGCTCCATGATGCCGGGCACGAACACGTCCAGCCCGTCGCAGATGGCGTCCACCTCCACCTCCTTGCCCTCGATGTACTTGTCCACCAGCACCGGCTTTTCAGCGTCGATTTCCACGGCGGATTTCAGGTACTTGCGAAGCTGGGTTTCATTTGCGACGATCTGCATGGCCCGCCCGCCCAGCACGAAGCTGGGCCGCACCAGCACGGGATAGCCGATTTCTTCGGCGGCGGCCACCCCGGCCTCGATGCTGGTAACGGCCCGGCCCTTGGGCTGAGGAATACCCAGGGCCAGCAGCAGCTTTTCAAAGCTGTCCCGGTTCTCCGCCCGTTCGATAGCGGCGCAGTCCGTGCCGATGATGGTCACGCCCCGATCCATAAGGGGCTGGGCCAGGTTGATGGCGGTCTGCCCGCCTAAGGAGGCGATCACGCCCTGGGGCTTTTCAAAATCGATGATCGCCATCACGTCCTCGGGCGTCAGGGGCTCGAAGTACAGCTTGTCCGCCGTGGTATAGTCGGTGGACACGGTTTCCGGGTTGTTGTTGATGATGATGGCTTCATAGCCCGCCCGCCGGATGGTCTGCACCGCGTGAACGGTGGAATAGTCGAATTCCACCCCCTGGCCGATGCGGATGGGGCCGGCGCCCAGCACCACGATCTTCTTTTTATCCGTCAGGCGGCTGTCATTTTGGTTGGAGTAAGAGGAATACAGGTAAGCGATGTACGCGCCGGTGTGCAGGGTGTCCACCATGCGGAATACGGGGGTAATGCCCGCCCGTTTGCGGCGGAAGTAAATCTCCCTTTCGTCCAAATGCCAGAGCCGGGCGATATACGCGTCGGAAAAGCCCATGATCTTCGCTTTGCGTAAGGCATCCTCGGAATTGATGTTATCCTTCAGTTCCCGTTCCATATCCACGATGCGGCGGAAGCTCTCCAGGAAAAGCTCCGTGATCATGGTTTTTTCGTGCAGGGTTTCGATGGATACGCCCCTGCGCAGCAGCTCGAAAATGGCGTACACGTTGTCGTCCCGGAACGTGCCGATAGAATCCAGCAGCTCTTCGTCGGTTTTCCCGTCGAATTTGGGCAGGTAAAAATGGCACGCGCCCGTTTCTAAGCTCCGCACGGATTTGAGCAGACATTCCTCCAGGGTGCTGCCGATGCCCATGACCTCGCCGGTGGCCTTCATCTGGGTGCCTAAGGTGTTGGGCGCGGAGGCGAATTTATCAAAGGGGAAGCGGGGGAATTTCGCCACAATGTAATCCAGGCTGGGTTCGATGGCGGCGGTGCCGCCCGCCACGGCGATGTCCTCCAGCGCCATGCCCAGCGCGATTTTGGCCGTGACCCGGGCGATGGGATATCCGCTGGCCTTGCTGGCCAGGGCGGAGGAGCGGGACACCCGGGGGTTTACCTCGATCAGGAAATATTCGCTGCTTTGGGGATTCAGGGCGAACTGTACGTTGCAGCCGCCCTCGATTTTCAGCTCCCGGATGATCTTGATGGCGCTGTCGTTCAGCATCTTGAGATCGTGCTCGTTCAGGCTCAGGATGGGGGCCACCACGATGCTGTCGCCGGTATGCACGCCCACGGGGTCGATGTTTTCCATGCCGCAGATGGTAATGGCGTGATCGGTGCTGTCCCGCATGACCTCGAATTCGATTTCCTTGTAACCCTTCACGCTTTTTTCCACCAGCACCTGATGCACGGGCGAGAGGGCAAAGCCGTTCATGGCGATTTCCGTCAACTCTCCTTCATCGTTGGCGAAGCCGCCGCCGGTGCCGCCTAAGGTGAACGCGGGGCGCAGCACCACGGGATAACCGATGCGCTGGGCCGCGGCCTTGGCTTCTTCGATGTTATAGGTGATTTCGGAGGGAATGACGGGCTCGCCGATTTTCAGGCACATTTCCTTGAACAGTTCCCGGTCCTCCGCCCGTTCGATGCTTTCGCTGGAGGTACCCAGCAGCTCCACGCCGCACTCCCGCAGCACGCCCTTCTTTTCCAGCTGCATGGCCAAGTTCAGTCCCGTCTGGCCGCCGATGCCGGGCACGATGGCGTCCGGGCGCTCGTAGCGCAGGATCTTGGCCACGTATTCCAGGGTCAGGGGCTCCATGTACACCTTGTCCGCGATGGCGGTATCGGTCATGATGGTGGCGGGGTTGGAATTGCACAGGATCACCTCGTAGCCCTCTTCCTTCAGGGCCAGGCAGGCCTGGGTCCCCGCGTAGTCGAATTCCGCCGCCTGACCGATCACGATGGGGCCGGAGCCGATGATGAGAACCTTTTTGATATCGGTGCGCTTCGCCATAGTTGCCTCCTATGCTGTACTGCAATTTGGGATGATTGTTAAAGGGTGCTTTATGAGTTATAGTGTTGAGAGATATTTAAAAGTGATTCCTTTACCGATGTGCTGACAGCACAACAGATAAGCACAAAATCATCTCAACGCTTAACTTTCAACTCTCCACTCTATCTTTTTGCCTTCCACACCACGTCTCCGGCCGCCAGGGTCATGACCACGTCGCCCGTGGTTTCCCACCCCTCGAAGGGCGTAGCCCGGCCCATGGAGTAAAATTCGTCCGGGTCGATCACGCCGGTTTTGTCCGGGTCGATCACCGTAATGTCCGCCCGCCGGCCCGGCTCGATGCCTCCCTGAATCTGAAAGCGTTTCCGGGGATTCAGGCTCATGAGCTCCACCATTTTTTCCAGGGTAAGGATTTTTTGCTCCCGAACCAAACGGCTGTATAACACTCGGAAAGCACATTCCAGGCCCACCACGCCCATGAGGCTGCCCTCTAAGCCCTTTTCCTTTTCCGCGTCGGAATGGGGCGCGTGGTCGGTGACGATCATATCGATGGTGCCGTCCAGGATGCCCTCGATGAGGGCGTCCCGGTCCGCCTGTTCCCGGATGGGCGGGTTCATTTTGAAGCGTCCGTCCTCCCGCAAATCCATATCGGTCAAAAGCAGATAGTGGGGCGCGGTTTCGCAGGTCACGTCCACCCCCGCCCGCTTGGCTTCCCGGATGACCTGCACTGTTTCCTTGGCGGACACATGGCACACGTGGTAGGGGCAGCCGGTTTTCGCCGCCAATCTCAAATCCCGCTTCACCTGGGCCGTTTCGCTTTCGGAGCAGATGCCCGCGTGGCCGTTCAGCCTCGCATAGGGCCCGTCGTGGATATAGCCGCCCCGCAGCAGGCTTTCATCCTCGCAGTGGGCGGCGATGAGCCTGCCCGTTTTGCGCACCGCCAGCATGGCAAGCTCCATGAGTTCTTCATCCTGCACCCCGCGCCCGTCGTCGGAAAAACCGCAGACATAGGGGGCCATGCCGCCGAAGTCCGCCAATTCACCCCGGCCCAGCTGGCCCATGGTGATGCACCCGTAGGGCAGCACTTCCACCTTGGCCTTGTGCCGGATGGCCTTTAATTCCACCTTCAAGTTCATGGGCGTATCCGGGGCGGGCTTCACGTTGGGCATGGCGCACACGGTGGTGTACCCGCCCCGGGCTGCGGCCAAAGTGCCCGTTTCGATGGTTTCTTTATAAACAAAGCCCGGTTCCCGAAGGTGCACATGCACATCTACGAGACCGGGGATCAAAATACAATTGGAAACGTCCAAAACACGGTCGCCGGGCTGGGGAGGAAGCTTATCCGCCACAGCGTCCACCGTCCCTTTCCGAACGGCTACATCCGACGCCGAAAGCGTGCCACGCTGGTATACGATGCCGCCTGTGAGCAAGGTCCGCACGCTGGTTCACGCTCCTTTCCGTCAGTTCGATGCATTATAACCGATGATCCGGCAAAAGTCAATCCCGGAAAAACCGAACATTATGACGCTTTGATATAAAAATGGTCAGATTTTTTCCGCGCCCATGAAAAAAACAAAAAAAGCGCCGCACGGGCCAGCCGGGCGGGTTATAATGAACATGGTCATTGTCTGTTTCTTCTCTTAATACTTTACAGACACTGCGGAACAGCTGCAATTTTAGAGAAAAAGGGAGGTTGAGCATGATGATCCGGCTTGGCATCATCGGGTGCGGCAATATGGGCGGGGCCATGCTGCGGCAATGGTTAAAGGCGGGCATGTTCCAGCCCGAAGAAGTGATCGCGGCGGACAAAAACCCGGAGCTGCGGGAGAAATTGCAAAAGGAATTGGGCGTGACTGTCACATCGGATAACCGGCAGGCGGCGGCCCTGGCTCCCTGCCTGCTGCTGGCGGTGAAGCCCCAGTACGCCCCGGCGGTGGGGAAGGAAATCGACGGCGCGGTGAAACCGGATACGCTGGTGCTGTCCATTATGGCAGGATACGATTTAAAAATGCTGCACGCGCTGCTGAAAAACGATCAGGCTCACATCATTCGCGTTATGCCCAACACCCCCGCCATGGTGGGCGAAGGGGCCCTGGCTGCCTGCCGGGGGCAGTACGTGACGGACGAGGAATGGCAGCGGGGCATGAAGCTGCTTTCCTGCATGGGCCTGGCGGAGGCAGTGGAAGAAAAATGGATGGACGCGGTGACGGGGCTTAGCGGCTCTTCCCCCGCTTTTGTGTTCATGTTCTTAGAAGCGCTGTCCGATGCCGGAGTACGGGCAGGCCTTCCCCGGGCGCTGGCCACCCGGCTGGCCGCCCAGACCCTGGTGGGCAGCGGGAAACTGGCCCAGGAAACGGGCCTGCATCCGGGCCAGCTAAAAGATATGGTCACCTCTCCGGCGGGCACCACCATCGAAGGCGTGGCCGCGCTGGAAAAGGGCGGCTTTCGCGCCGCCGTTATGGACGCCGTGGACGCGGCGGTGAAAAAATCCGCGTCCTTTCATTCGTAATCCCAAATAGGGGGCTCATTCAATCCGTCCAAGCCCCCGAATCAGAAAGGTTTCAGGGACCGCGCGGGAACCTGAAATCTTTCTTTCTTTCTTTTTCTTTCACGGTTTCATTTTTGGGGTAGAAATTGGGAAAAAAATATGGTAAGATGAGATGAATGCAAAAGAACGTTAAGCCTGACACCGTTTGACGTCTCGTGAGGTGGCTTATGACGATACAGGAAAAGATTTTTATGAAAATCGCGGAAGCGCTGCTGGTGGATTACAGCAGCATCTACTATGTGAACGCCGTGACAAATGAATACTACTGGTATTCCGTGAACCCGGAGTTTCATTCCCTCAATTTGGAGCAGGGGGGCGATGACTTTTTCAAAAACATCATCCGGGACTGCAAAAAGGTGATCTATGAAGAGGATCAGCACATCTTCATTCAGGACATTCAGAAAGAACAGCTTCTGAACGCCATGAAGAAGGGCATGATGCAAAGCATCGAATACCGCCTGATGATCAACGGGACGCCCACATGGCATTCCCTGCGGCTGATTCGCGGCCTGGACGGCACACAGGATTATTTTGTGCTGGGCGTGAAAAACATTGACGCCGAGTACAAGCAAAGAGAACTGGAAAAAGAAATCGAGCGGCAAAAGGAAATCTACGACCAGATCACCGGCAGTCTGACCGAACAGTACGATACGCTGTATTACATCGATATCGCCACCAACACGTACAGTGAAATTTCTTCCACGGATGAATATAAAAAGCTGAATGTGCCCGCCACCGGCAGCGACTTTTTTGCCGAAAGCAGGCGAAGCATCCGCACGTATGTGCACCCCGAGGATCAGGAAAAAGCCCTCAGCATTCATTATAAGGACGTGATGCTGGACAACCTGAAAAACGGGGGCTCCTTCTCCCTGGCCTGGCGGCTGGTGGTGAACGGGCAGGTTCAGCATATCCGCCATTCGGAAATCATGGCTCGGGACAAAAAGCATATCATCGTCTGCATCAAGAACATCGACGCGGAGGTGCAGGCGGAGCTTGCCCTGAAAGCGGATCAGAAAAAGAGCGTTACCTATACGCAGATCGCCGAGCGGCTGGCCGCCCACTACGATCTGATCTATTATATCGACTGCGAAACCTCCAATTACGCGGAGTTTTCCACCAAGCGGAAATCCGGCGAACTCAGGGTGCAGGACGAGGGCGACGATTTCTTCGCCATCTCCAGAACAAACGCGGACCGGCTGGTTTATTCCGAGGACAGGGAACGGGTGAAGCTGTTTCTGGACAGGGACAACTTGATTTCCCAGCTTGAAAACAGGCGGCAGCTCGCCGAGGATTACCGCATGCTCATTGACGGTAAAAAGACGCAGTACACCCGCATGTCGGTCACGTATTCCTCCGATCACAGCCACTTTATCATCTGCGTGGAAAACCGGGAGGAGGACGTGCGCAGGGAGCAGGAGCATTTGGCGGCGCTCTCCACCGCCAATGAGATGGCCCGGCGGGACGAGCTGACAGGCACCAAGAACAAAACGGCCTATCAGGAAGCGGAAAAGGAGCTGCAGAAGCTGGTGAAAGAAGGCCGCGAATCCTTTGGCATCGTGGTGTGCGATATCAACGGCTTAAAGACCGTCAACGACACGGAAGGGCACAAGGCGGGGGACGATTATATCAAGGCCTCCTGCAAGCTGATCTGCCGCATTTTCCATCACAGCCCCGTCTTCCGCATTGGCGGGGACGAATTTGCCGTGATCCTCACGGGAAAGGATTACGTGTGCCGGGAGGAACTGATCGACGCCCTGAAAAGGCAGGTGGAAGAAAACATCCGCTTCGGCGAGGGGCCGGTGGTGGCGTCCGGGCTGGCGGGCTTCCTGCCGTATGAAGACCATTCCGTGGAGGACGTGTTCAACCGCGCCGACAGCCTGATGTACGCCGACAAGGCGCGCCTGAAGGAACAGAAGATGCTTCAGGAAAGCCATTCCTTCCAGGACAAATCAGAAATCCGGGCCATCACCGAAGAAAGGCGGGTCAACCTGGACGCCCTGTACAAGGCCTTCGAGGTGGTTTCGGAAGGAACCTACATCTACCTCTGCGATATGAAGTATGATTTCTCCCGCTGGTCCAAAAGCGCGGTGGACACCTACGGTCTGCCCGCCGAGTACATGTACGGGGCGGGCGATATCTGGGAAAACCAAATCCATCCGGATGATCGGGCGGCCTATCACAAAGGCATCGATGAAATTTTTTCCGGCAACGCCGCCGGGCATGATATGCAGTACAGGGCAAGGCGAACGACAGGAGAATACGACGTGTGCACCTGCCGGGGCACCGTGATCCGGGATCAGGCGGGCGAACCGGACTACTTTGTGGGCACCATCCGCAATCACGGCCTGCAGAGCCATATCGACACGCTGACGGGGCTGAGAAACCAGTACGGCTTCTTTGAAGACCTGGACGGCTGCATCAAAAGAAACGCGGCGGTCAGCGTTTCGCTGTTCGGCATCAGCAAATTTTCAGAAATCAACGAAATGTACGGGTACCATTTCGGGAGCCGGGTGCTGCAGCAATACGCCCGGAGCGTTTTTGAAGCCGCCGGGAACGTGGGCCATGTTTACAGGATCGACGGAACGAAGTTCGCGGTGATCAGCAACACCCTGTCCATTGCCGAGTTCCGGGGCTATTACAGCCGTTTCCGGGCGTTCCTGCACGAAAACTTCAAGGTGGACGGCAAAAACCTGCTGCTGGATCTGAACTGCGGCGCGCTGCGGGTGGATAATTTCGACGTGGATTCCCAAACGGTCTACGCCTGCCTGAACTTCGCCTATGAAGAATCCAAGCTGCACCGAAAGGGCGATCTGGTGGAATTCCGCAACGGCCTGAACGAGCAAAGCCACCAGCGGCTTGGCATGCTGCACACCATCCGCGCCTCCATCACCCACAGCTTTGAAGGCTTCTACCTGCTGTATCAGCCGGTGGTGGACGCCAAGACGGAAAGGCTGATCGGCGCGGAAGCGCTGATCCGCTGGAAAAACGACGTGTACGGCATGGTGCCGCCGGATCAGTTCATTCCCGTTTTAGAATCGGACCCCCTGTTCCCCACGCTGGGAGAATGGATCATTCGGGAAGCGATCCTGGCCACAAAGCAGATTTTGCAGCTGCATCCCGATTTCATCGTGAACGTGAACCTGTCCTATACCCAGCTGGAAAAACCGGATTTCACGGACGGGGTGCTGCGCATCCTGAACGAACTGGATTTCCCGGCGGATCATTTGTGCCTGGAAGTGACGGAACGGTGCAGGCTGCTGGATATGGATCTGCTGAAAAATGTGATCGCCAGCCTGAAATCCCGGGGGATCCTGATCGCCATGGACGATTTCGGCACCGGTTTTTCCAACGTCGGCCTCCTGAAAGAGGTGCCCTTCGACACCATCAAGATCGACCGCAGCTTTGTAACGGACATCGAGCAGAGCAACGTCAACCGGCAGCTCGTCCGGAACGTGGCGGATCTGGCCACCATCTTCGGCTCCAAGGTCTGCGTGGAGGGCATCGAAACGAAGAGCATGCGGGATATCCTGCGGAGCTATAGCGTAAAGAGCTTCCAGGGATATTATTACGCAAAACCCCTTCTGCTGGACCAAATTCTCCAATGGAGTGTGCCCTCGGGGGAAACCAATTAAACTTTCCTTTCTTTATTAAATCGCCATGACGGAGCTTCCCGCCATGGCGTTTATCTTATGCTTTTGTTTCCAGCGCCGCCTGGACGAAGCCCTGAAACAGAGGATGGGGTTTGTTGGGGCGGCTCTTGAATTCGGGATGAAACTGCACGCCCACGAAGAAGGCTTCGCCGGGAATTTCGACAGTTTCCACCAGCCTGCCGTCCGGGGACAGGCCGGAAAGGCACAGGCCCGCGCCCGTCAGCGCGTCCCGGTATTCGTTGGCGAACTCGTAACGGTGGCGGTGGCGCTCGCTGATTTCGGTTTTTCCGTAGCAGCGGGCGATCACCGTGTTTTCATGCAGGATACAGGGATATTTCCCCAGGCGCAGGGTGCCGCCCTTGTCGATTTCGTCGTTCTGGCCCGGCATGAAATCGATCACCTTGTGAGGCGCGTTTTCATCAAATTCTCTTGAATTGGCGTGTTCCAGGTTCGCCTGATGCCGGGCGTACTCAATCACGGCGATCTGCATGCCAAGGCAAATGCCGAAATAGGGAATGTGATGCTCCCGGGCGAACCGCGCCGTCAGGATCATGCCCTCGATACCCCGGCCTCCGAAGCCGCCGGGCACGATGAGCCCCTGCATGGGCGACAGGACTTCTTCGATATTTTCTTCCGTCAGGGTTTCCGAATCGATCCAGGTAATTTCCACTTTCGCGTCCAGGGCGTAGCCCGCGTGGCGCAGGGCCTCGGCCACGGATAAATAAGCGTCGTGGAGCTGGACATACTTGCCCACCAGGCCGATTTTCACCGTTTTGCTCTGATGCCGGATGCGCTCCGCCAGCTCCCGCCATTCGGTCAGGTCGGGGGCGGGGGCGGAAATGCCCAATTCCCGGCACACGATGCCGGACAGGCCGCTTTCCTCCAGCATCAGAGGCGCTTCGTAGAGGCTGGGCAGGGTCAGATTTTCGATCACGCAGTCCGATTTTACGTTGCAGAAGTGGGCGATCTTGGAGAAGATCGTTTCATCGGTAATTTTTTCGTCCACCCGCAGCACGATGATGTTGGGGGTGATGCCCATGCCCTGCAGTTCCTTGACGGAATGCTGCGTGGGTTTGGATTTGTGCTCGCCGCTGGCTTTCAGGTAGGGAACCAGGGTGACGTGGACGTACAGGGCGTTTTCCTTTCCCGCCTCCAGTCCCACCTGGCGGATGGCTTCGATGAAGGGCTGGCTTTCGATGTCGCCGATGGTGCCGCCGATTTCGGTAATCACCACGTCGGCGTCGGTTTTTTCGCCCACCCGGTAAATGAAGCGCTTGATTTCGTCGGTGATGTGGGGAATGATCTGTACGGTGGAACCCAAATAGCCGCCATGGCGTTCCTTGTTGAGCACGTTATGGAACACCTTGCCGGTGGTCAGGTTGGAATACTTGTTCAGGTCCTCGTCGATAAAGCGCTCGTAGTGGCCCAGGTCCAGGTCCGTTTCCGCCCCGTCCTCGGTCACGTAGACCTCCCCGTGCTGGTAGGGGCTCATGGTGCCGGGGTCCACGTTGATGTAGGGGTCCAGCTTCTGGGCCGCCACCTTGAGACCCCGGGCTTTCAGCAGCCGTCCCAGGGACGCCGCCGTGATGCCTTTGCCCAGGCCCGAAACCACGCCGCCGGTCACAAAAATGTATTTCGTCATACCTTCGTACCTCACTTTTTACTCAACAGTCACACTTTTGGCAAGGTTTCGGGGTTTATCCACGTCCAGGCCCCGGCTGACGCTGGTATAATAGCCCAGCAATTGCAGGGGCACCACGGCCAGGGAAGAAACGAAATGCTCGTCGGTCCGGGGAACGTAGACGGCGAAATTCACGGAATCCTCCACGTCGAAATTCCCGTTGGTGGTCACGCCCATCAGATACGCGCCACGGGACTTGCATTCCATCATATTGGAAACGGTTTTTTCGTACAGCCCGCTTTGGGTGAGCACGCCCACCACCAACGTGCCGCGCTCGATCAGGCTGATGGTGCCGTGCTTCAGTTCCCCCGCCGCGTAGGCTTCGGAATGAATGTAGCTGATTTCCTTCATTTTCAGGCTGCCTTCCAGGGAAATGGCGTAGTCCAGCCCCCGGCCGATGAAGAAAATATCGTGGGCGTTGGCGATCTTGGAGGAGAACCATTGCAGCCGTTCCTTATCCTCCAAAATACGCTTGATTTTGTCCGGGATGGCGGCCAGTTCCTCGATCAAATGGCCGTACTGCTCCCGGGAGATTTGGCCCCGGGCCAGGGCCATGCGCACCGCTAAGGCGTCCATGGCGGCGAGCTGGGCGCTGTACGCCTTGGTGGTCGCCACGGCGATTTCGGGGCCCGCCAGCGTGTACAGCACGTGATCCGCCTCCCGCGCGATGGTGGAGCCGATCACGTTCACCACCGCCAGGGTGAGCGCCCCGCGTTCCTTGGCTACCCGCAGGGCGGCTAAGCTGTCGGCGGTTTCGCCGGACTGGGAAATGACGATCACCAGGGTGTTTTCCGGCATGGGCGCGCTGCGGTAACGGAATTCGGAGGCCAGCTCCACCCGCACGGGGAGCTTGACCATGTCTTCGATCACGTACTGGGCGGCCATGCCCACATGCCAGGCGGAGCCGCAGGCCACGATATCGATTTGGGAAAGGGACTGGATCACCTCGTCCGTCAATCCCGTTTCCGTGAGCACGATATCGCCGTTTTTGATGATGCTGTTCAGCGTGTCCCGCACGGCGGCGGGCTGCTCGTGGATTTCCTTGAGCATGAAATGCTCGTAGCCGCTCTTTTCCGCCGCCGCCGCGTCCCAGGTGATCTCCGTCAGGGGAAGCGTTACCTCGTCCCCGTTCAGGTCGTAAAATTTCACGCTGCCCGGGGCAACCCGCGCCACCTGCAAATTGTCGATATAATACACGCTGCGGGTGTATTTCAGGATGGCGGGCACGTCGGAGGCCAGGAAGGAGGCGTTTTCCGCCGTGCCGATGATCAGGGGCGAATCCTTCCGGGCGGCGAATATCTCGTCCGGATAATCCTTGAACATGAGGGCCAGGGCATAGCTGCCCCGCACGCGCACCATGGTACGCGTGATGGCGTCCACCGGGCCGATCTTGTATTTCTTGTAGTAGTAATCCACCAGCTTCACCACCACTTCCGTGTCGGTGTCGCTGTAAAAAACATAGCCGTGGCGCAGCAGCTTTTCCTTCAGCTCGGTAAAGTTTTCGATGATGCCGTTGTGCACGCCCACCACGTCCGATTCCACCGCGCCGCAGCCGGAGCCGGAGCAGTTGCCGCTGACGTGAGGATGGGCGTTCACCATGCTGGGACCGCCGTGGGTGGCCCACCGGGTGTGCCCGATGCCGCACATGCCGGGCAGGGCGCGGCCCTGGTCGGTCTTGTCCGCTAAATGCTGCAGCTTGCCCGTGGCCTTGACCACCTCCGCCAGGGCGCTGCCGTCGCGCACAGCCAGCCCCGCCGAATCATATCCTCTGTATTCCAGCCGTTTTAACCCGTCCAGCAGAATGGGCGCGGCCTGTTCATTGCCCGTATAACCGACGATTCCACACATGGCTCCCTTGCCTCCTGTCAGCGGCAATCGCCGCGAAAATCCATTTGCATATTATGCTTTCCTTCCCGGCTGATGTCAATTCCTTCCTTGCTTATAAACTGTTCTTTTTTTCAAAGTATAACTGAACTTCCTTCGCCGCCGCCCGTCCGTCTGAAAGGGCGCGCACCACCAGGGACTGGCCGGTGCGCATATCCCCGGCGGAAAACAGCTTGCCGCCCAAATAATGGGATTGATCTTGGGGCAGCAGCCGTCCGCGGGCATCGGCGGCCAGGGAAAAGGCGCGAAGCGTTTGCGGATCGCAGCCAACGAAGCCCGCCGCGATGAGCAAAAGCTCGCAGGGCAGGGTTTGTTCCGTGCCGGGCACGGGAGCGGGCTTTCCCTCGGCATTCTTTTGCAGCTTCACGGTTTCCAGGGCGCGGAGAACGCCGTTTTCGTCCTTCAAAATGGTTTTCACCGTGGTTTCGTAAATCCTCGGGTCAACCCCCTGCAGGCCGATGGCCTCCACCTGCCCGTAATCGGTGCGCAGGGTGCGGGGCCACTGGGGCCAGGGATTGCCGGGCGCGCGCTTTTCCGGGGCGGCGGGCATCATTTCCAATTGCAGAACGGAGGCGCAGCCCTGCCGCAGGGCGGTGCCCACGCAGTCGTTGCCCGTGTCTCCCCCGCCGACCACGATCACATGTTTTCCTTTTGCGGCAATCGCGGGCGATACGCCGCTCAATACGCCTTTGGTCGCTTCCGTCAGGTAATCCACGGCAAAATGAACGCCCTCCGCCTCCATGCCGGGCACATTCAGGGAACGGGGGTTCCGCGCCCCGCCGCAGCATACCGCCGCGTCATAGGCGTCGGTGATCTCCGGCGTGGCTTCGGTATTCAATACGAAAGAGATCCCCTCCGCTTCCATCAATTGAATGCGGCGCTCCACCACAGATTTGGGCAGCTTCATGTTGGGGATGCCGTACATGAGCAGCCCGCCGGGACGGTCCGCCCGTTCGATCACGGTGACGGTATGCCCCATTTGGTTGAGCCAATCGGCGGCGGCCAGACCCGAAGGCCCGCTGCCCACCACCGCCACGGTTTTCCCCGTGCGGACAGCGGGGATCCGGGGCTGGATCCAGCCCTTTTCAAAGCCCGTCTCGATCAGATACAGTTCGTTGTCCCGGTTGGTCACGCCGTCGTCGGCCAAATTGCAGGCTTTTTCGCACAGGGCGGGACACACCCGCCCCGTAAATTCCGGGAAAGGGGCGGTGCGCAGAAGCCGCATGAGTGCTTCCCTGTCCTGGCCCTGATAGATCAAATCGTTCCATTCCGGGATCAGGTTGTGCAGGGGACACCCGAAATCGGACTGGCAGAAGGGCACGCCGCAATTCATGCACCGGGACGCCTGACAGCGCCTTACGTCCACGGGCTGGGCGGCGTGCAGATCGTCAAAATCCCGAAGCCGCGCCTGTTCGTCCCGATACGGGTTTTCCGTCCGGGGATATTCTAAAAATCCGGTGGCTTTGCCCATACCGTCACGCCCCTTTCAGATACGCCAAATATTCGTCGGAAATCACCGCCCGGAACTTGGGCAGCCAGGCTTCAAAATCCCGCAGGATTTCTTTGGCTTTCCGGGAACCGGTGGCTTTCTCGTGCATCTGCAAAAGCCTGTGCAGTTCTCCCGCCTGCTCCGGGGATACGGGGTAGATTTTTACGCGGCCTGTATTCAGGCGGTCTTTTAACTGATCGTTTTCGTCCAGCACCCAGGCCACGCCGCCGCTCATGCCCGCGGCGAAGTTATCGCCCACCGGGCCCAGCACGGCCACCCGGCCGCCGGTCATGTATTCGCAGCCGTGGTCGCCCACGCCTTCCACCACGGCCCAGGCCCCGGAATTGCGCACGGCAAACCGTTCCCCCGCCATCCCGGCAATGAACGCAAAGCCGCTGGTGGCCCCATACAAAGCCACGTTGCCGATGAGGGTGTCTTCCGCCAGCCATACGCTGTCCACCGGCGGGCAAACGGCGATGGAGCCGCCGGACAGGCCCTTGCCCACGTAATCGTTGGCCACGCCGTAGAGGGTGAGGTGCTTGTCCTGGGGCAGGAACGCCCCGAAGGACTGGCCGCCGCAGCCCTGGGCCTGCACGGTCTGACTGCCTTTCAGCAGGGTGCCGAAGGCCCGGTCGGTGGTGGTCAGGGTGACGTGCTGCTGGAACAGCCTTGCGTCGGTGCGTTCGTTCAAATGGAAATCATGCCTGGCTTCCGGCTGGAAATGGGTATTCCGGGAAAAGCCGATCAGGGCGGACAGATCCAGGGCGGCGTCCGGCTTCATTTTCAGCAGATCGCCCCGGCCCACCAGTTCGTTGACGGTCCTCGCGCCGAGCTTTGCCATGATTTCCCGCAGCTGCTCGGCGATGAACAGCATGAAGCGCTCCACATATTCCGGCTTGCCCGCAAACCGCTTGCGCAGCTGTGGGTTCTGCGTGGCGATGCCAAAGGGGCAGGTGCCCAAATGGCACACCCGCATCATACGGCAGCCCATGGTGATGAGGGGCGCCGTGGCAAAGCCGAATTCCTCCGCGCCCAGCAGCAGGGCCACCGCCACGTCGTGACCGGTCATAAGCTTGCCGTCCGCTTCCAACGTCACCTTCTGGCGGAGCCTGTTGCGGCACAGCACCTGATGGGCTTCGGCCAGGCCGATTTCCCAGGGGAGCCCCGCGTGATGCACGCTGGACAGGGGCGCGGCCCCGGTGCCGCCCTCGCCGCCGGAAATCAGGATGCCTCCCGCCCCGGCCTTGGCTACGCCGCTGGCGATGGTGCCAACGCCCGTGGAGGACACCAGCTTCACCGTGATTTTCGCCTGCTCCGCCGCGCATTGCAGGTCGTAAATCAGCTCAGCCAAATCTTCAATAGAGTAAATATCATGGTGGGGCGGCGGGGAAATGAGGGAAATACCGGGGGTGGAACAGCGGGTTTTCGCCACGCTGTCCGTCACCTTGGCCCCCGGCAGGTGGCCGCCCTCGCCGGGCTTGGCCCCCTGGGCCATTTTGATTTGAATTTCTTTGGCGGAAAGCAAATACTCCCGCGTCACGCCGAAGCGGCCGGAGGCCACCTGCTTGATGGCGGAATTGAGCGCCGTGCCGAAGCGGGCGGGCAGCTCGCCGCCCTCGCCGCTGTTGGAGCAGCCGCCCAAGTGATTCATGGCCTGGGCCATGCACTCATGGGCCTCCCGGGAAATGGAGCCGTAGCTCATGGCTCCGGTGCGGAAGCGGCGCACGATGCTGGCCGCGCTTTCCACCTCCTCCAAGGGGATTTCCCGGCAGGCTTCAAAGCGGAAGGTGAGCATGGAGCGAACGGTGCGGGGGCCCTCGTTTTCCACCCGGGCGGCGTATTGGTCAAACAGCGCCCTGTCGTCCGTCCACACGGCCTGCTGCAAAAGATGAATGGTTTCCGGGGCATACAGGTGTTCTTCCGCCCCTTCCCCCGCGCGAAGCCTATGGGCGCCCACGCTGGGCAGACCGGCGGGCTGGGTTTCACAGAAAGCGGCGCCGTGATGGAAGCGGCTGTCCGCCTCCACCTTGCTCAAATCCGTGCCGCCTAACACAGCGGGCGTATTGGTAAAGTACCGGTCCACAAACTGCTGATCCAGGCCTACGGCCTCGAAAAGCTGGGCGCTCTGGTACGCCTGCAGGGTGGATACGCCCATCTTGGAGGCGATTTTCAGCACACCGGCAGTCAGCGCCTTGTTGTAATCGGCAACGGCGCTTTCGGGGGCCTTATCGATCTGCCCCTGTTCGCAGAGGGCGCGCACGCAGTCGTGCGCCAAATAAGGGTTCACAGCCCGGGCGCCGTAGGCGATGAGCAGCGCCAATTGGTGTGTGTCCCTGGGTTCGCCGCTCTCCAAAATCACGGACACCGCGGTGCGTTTTTTGATGTGGATCAAGTGCTGCTCCAGGGCCGATACTGCAAGCAGGGAGGGAATGGTCAAACGGTTTGCGTCCACGCCCCGGTCGGACAGGATCAGAATATTGATCCCGTCCCGGCACGCCTGATCGCAGGCGGAAAAGAGCGCTTCCAGCGCCTGCCGCAAAGATTGATTTCTTCCATATAAAAGGGAAACCGTTCGCACGGCAAAAGCAGGATGGCGGATGGCCCGGACGCGGGCCAACTCTTCCTCCGTCAAAACGGGCGTGTTCAGTTCCAGCACGGTGCAGTTATCCGGCCCGGTGCCCAGCAGGTTCCCGTCGTCGCCGATATAAATGGAGCAGTCGGTTTTGATTTCCTCCCGCAGGGCGTCGATGGGCGGATTGGTCACCTGGGCAAAGCGCTGTTTGAAATAGTCGAACAGGCTGGGATGGGTTTTGGACAGCGCCGCCAGGGGCTCGTCCGCGCCCATGGAGCCGATGGGCTCCGCCCCGTTCTTTGCCATGGGCAGGATCACATCCCGCACATCCTCCCAGGTATAATGGAAAGCTTTGCAAAGGCGGGTCCTCTCCGCTTCGTCCAAGGGCTGATTCTGCTCCGCCTGTTTGGGCAAATCCTCCATACGGATCAGGCCGCGCATCCATTCCCCGTAAGGGTGCAGGGACGAAAAGCGGGTCTTGAGCGCTTCGCTTTCCGTCAGCGTCCCGGTGCGCAGATTGGCTTCCAGCACGTCGCCGGATGTCAGCTTCCAGCGCCGCAGGATGTGGGCGTTTTCTTCAAACAGTACCCCCGCCTCGGAGGAAAGGATCAGCCGCTTGTCGTCCGTCAGGGCGCAGCGCAAAGGCCGCAGCCCGTTGCGGTCCAGGGAGGCGCACACTGTGTCCCCGTCGGAATACAGGATGGCCGCAGGGCCGTCCCAGGGTTCCATCATGGCGGCGTAATAGCGGTACAGGTCCCGCCAGGGCGTTTCCCGCTTCTGGCCCTGCCAGGGCTCGGGCAGCAGGATCATCCCCGCCAGCGGCAGGGGGAAGCCGTTCATGGCTAAGAATTCCAGGGTATTATCCAGCATCTGGCTGTCGCTGCCGCCTTCTGTGACCACGGGCAGCACACGGGCCATTTCCGCGCCCATAAGGTCAGAACGCATGGTTTCTTCCCGGGCCTTCATGCGGTCATGGTTGCCCCGGATGGTGTTGATTTCCCCGTTGTGCAGCAGCATCCTTTGGGGATGGGCTTTGCTCCAGGAGGGGAAGGTGTTGGTGGAAAACCGGGAATGCACCATGGCCATCTGGGAGCAGTAGCGCACGTCCTGCAAATCGTCATAGAAGGACCGAAGCTGGTTCACCAGCATCATGCCCTTATAAACGATGGTGCGGCAGGACAGGGAACAAATATAGGTATCGGTATCCTGCTTTTCAAACACCCGGCGCAAAACATAGAGCCGCCGGTCAAAATCCTGCCCGGCGGCAATGGACGCGGGACGCTTCAAAAAACATTGGCGGATGCGTGGCATGGTGCGGCGCGCCCCGGCCCCCAATTGGGCGGGGTGGCAGGGTACTTCCCGCCAGCCCAAAACGGGAATGGCTTCAGCGGCGGCCAGCTGCTCAAAAATGCGGCAGATGTTGCGCACGCCCACCTCATCTTCCGGCAAAAAAAACATGCCCACGCCGTAGTCGCCGGGATTGCCCAGAGGAATGCCTTCCTCCTGGGCCCAGGCGGCAAACAGGGCGTGGGGAAGCTGGGTCATGATGCCCACGCCGTCGCCCGTGGTGCCCAAAGCGTCGCTGCCCGCCCGGTGGGCCAGGCGCTCCACAATGGAAAGCGCCTGGTCTACGGTGCGGTGGGTGCTTTTTCCGCTTAAGTCCACGATCGCGCCGACCCCGCAGGAGTCATGCTCCATTTCCGGGTGATAAAGCGGATATTGCTGATCCACCATGGTCATTCCTCCGTCCTCATTGACGAATTAAGAATTTGTTTCGCGTACTCGGCCATTTTTACGCCGTGGTGCATGGCGTACTGCTGAATGGCCCGATGGGCTTCCGGTTCGGTCAGGCCCTTTTGTTCCATGAGCAGGCGCTTGGCCTTTTCCACCGTTTCCTTGTCCTGGCCCTCCCGCCGGGGCATCTGCATCCGCTGCATCTGGGACAGCATATCCACCGCCGCCGTCAGGGCGCTGCCGGGGCAGGGCGCTTCCAGTTTGAACAGGCGGGGATGCTCGCAGCGGACGAGCAGTTCAGGCCGCGCCAGCAGCAAAATCTGGGCGTCCGATTGAATATCCCAGGCCAGCTCGTCCACCAGACAGTCCGTCAGCGCGCCGAAGAGGATCACCAGACAGTCCCCCGCCTGGTTCACCGCCCGCCGCACCTCGCCGCCGGACGCGCAGGAACGGAACACTTGAAAACCCGCCCCGTTCAGGATCCTGGTCAGGTGTTCCCGGCTGGTTTCCGTGCTGGCCGCGATCACAATGCGTTTCATGGTGTGCCTCCTTTCCTCCTACCCCTCGGCTCCGGAAAGCTTGGGGGCGTTTCCGGGATGGCTCATCAGTACATCACGATATACCGATCGATTTCCCATTTGCTCACGTGGGTGCGGTAAGCGTCCCATTCCTTTTCCTTGCCCTCCACGTACTGGGAAAGCACGTGTTCGCCCAGCGCGGCGCAGATCACGGGATCGGCCTTGAGGCATTCGATGGCTTCCTTCAAGGTGCCGGGCAGGGACTTGATGCCCTTGGCTTCGCGGGTGGGGCCGTCCATGGCGAAAATGTTTTCGGTGATTTCGTCCGGCGGGGTCAGGCCCTTTTCAATGCCGTCCAGGCCCGCGGCTAAGCACACCGCCATGTTCAGGTAGGGATTGCAGCTGGGGTCGGGGCAGCGCAGTTCCACGCGGGTGCCCATGCCCCGGGCTGCGGGAATACGGATCAGCGCGCTGCGGTTGCTGGCGCTCCAGGCCAGATAGCAGGGCGCTTCATAGCCCGGCACCAGGCGCTTGTAGCTGTTCACCAGGGGATTGGTCACCGCCGCCATGCCGCGCACGTGGGAAAGGATGCCCGCGATGAAAGCGTAGGCTTCCTTGCTCAATCCCTTCTTGTCGCCGGGATCGGCGAACACGTTCTTGCCGTCCTTGAACAGGCTCATGTTGGTGTGCATGCCGCTGCCGTTGATGCCGAACACGGGCTTGGGCATGAAGGTGGCGTGCAGGCCGTTCTTCTGGGCCAGGGTCTTCACCGCCAGCTTGAAGGTCATGATGTTATCGGCGGCGGTGAGGGCGTCGGCGTATTTAAAGTCGATCTCGTGCTGACCGGCGGCCACTTCGTGGTGGCTGGCCTCGATTTCAAAGCCCATCTGTTCCAGGCTCATGCAGATTTCCCGGCGGGTGCTCTCGCCGTGATCCAGAGGGCCCAGGTCGAAGTAGCCCGCTTCGTCGCCCGTGGTGGTGGTGGGACGGCCCTCTCCGTCGGTCTGGAAGAGGAAGAATTCCATTTCAGGGCCCACGTTGAAGGAATAACCCATATCGGCGGCTTTCTTCAATACCTTCTTGAGTACCCCGCGGGGGTCGCCTGCGAAGGGGGTGCCGTCCGGGTTGTACACGTCGCAGATGAGACGGGCCACCTTGCCGTGCTGGGGCCGCCAGGGCAGGATGGCGAAGGTGTCCAAATCGGGCCGCAGATACTGGTCGCTTTCATTGATACGCACAAAGCCCTCGATGGAGCTTCCGTCGATCATGATTTCATTATTGACCGCCTTTTCGATCTGGCTGGCTGTAATGGCCACATTTTTCAACTGGCCGAAAATATCGGTGAACTGCATGCGGATGAATTCCACGTCGTCTTCCCGTACCATGCGGATGATATCTTCCTTGGTGTACTTACTCATGACAAACGCCTCCTTCAAAAATAAAAAACAGGCAAATCGGGCCTTTCGACATGACCCCTTTGCCTTGTCGCGGAAACTATAACATTCTTCCAGAGCAAAGTCAATAACTTTCAGAAAAATAAATTGTTCTGCAATTGTTTCTCTGTTTTCTGATTGTTTTTCCATTTTTTCCTCTTGACAGGGCAGAGAACCTGTGCTACAATGCCCGCAAATTTCACACCAAAGCGTTGCGGAAGCAAAGTAACCTGATGCGGCGGCATCCAAGAGAGCGGTAGCCGGTGAGAATCCCGTATGAGCGGTCAGGCGAAGAACCCTTCCAAGTCCAAACTGAAAGCCGCCGAAGGCAAGTAGGGGCGGCGTCAGGGCGGCACGTTACAGCCGCCAGGGCTTAGCGGGACTAAGGATGATCCCAAGAGCCTGACAAAGAAGCAAATCAGGTGGCACCACGGAGCGGCGGCCTTCGTCCTGAAGGTCGTTGCACCAACGAGATCACGAATCGTCTTTGGGCGATCAATCCCTCCATCCTGCGTCATTCGGCCTTGACGTACCTCCAGTACGCCTGCGGCCTCATTCCTTGCCTGGAGTGATTGCTCATCCCAAATCCAGCTTCGCGACCCCATTGGCGCAGCGACAACAGAATGATTGCCGACCAAATGAACGGAGGTGCCTTTTATGTGTTCCATTTTCGGCGTGACCAGCAAACAAATCGACCCTGAAACCCTGAAACAGTGCTTTGAACGCACCGTGTCCCGCGGGCCGGACATGAGCCGGTTTGAAAAAATCCCCATCGGGTACTTAGGCTTCCACCGCCTGGCCATCATGGGCCTGGACGATCGGGGCATGCAGCCCTTCCGCATGAGCGGGGACGCCGTGGTGTGCAACGGCGAATTGTACGGCTTCCGCCCCCTGCGGGACCGGCTGCTTGCCAAGTACGAGCTGCACAGCCAGTCCGACTGCGAAATCCTGCTTCCCCTTTACCACGAATACGGCGTGGAAATGTTCAAGACCCTGGACGCGGAATTTGCCCTGCTGCTCTACGACGGGACGCAGAAAAAGCTGATTGCCGCCCGGGACCCCATCGGCATCCGGCCCCTGTATTACGGCAGGCTGACGGACGGCGAATGGGCCTTCGCCAGCGAGCCCAAGAACCTGATGGGCCTGTGCGAAACCATCCTGCCCTTCCCCCCGGGCCACTACTGGATGGACGGCCGGTTCATCCAATACGCCGATCCCGCCTACGTGGGCTACTTCACCATGAAAACGGAAGAGGAAGTGTGTCCGAAGCTCCGCCGCCTGCTCATGGACGGGGTGGAAAAGCGCCTGGACGCCGACGCCCCCGTGGGCTTCCTGCTCTCCGGCGGCCTGGATTCTTCTCTCGTGTGCGCCATCGCCCAGAAGCTGCTGAAAAAACCCATCCGCACCTTCGCCATCGGCATGGACATCGACGCCATCGATCTCAAATACGCCCGCATGGTGGCCGATTACATCGGCAGCGACCACACCGAGGTCATCATTTCCGAAAAGGACGTGATTTCCGCCCTGCCCACCGTGGTGGAGCTGCTTGGCACCTGGGACATTACCACCATCCGCGCCTCCATCGGTATGTATCTGGTGTGCAAATGGATTCACGAGCATACGGATGTGCGCGTGCTGCTCACCGGCGAAATCTCCGATGAACTGTTTGGCTACAAATATACGGACTTTGCCCCCAACGCCGCCGCATTCCAGGAGGAGGCGGAAAAGCGCATCCGGGAACTGCACGTGTACGACGTGCTCCGGGCCGACCGGTGCATTTCCGTCAACTCCCTGGAAGCCCGCGTTCCCTTCGGCGATCTCAAATTCGTGCGCTACGCCATGAGCATCGACCCCGAGCTGAAAATGAACACCCACGACATGGGCAAGTACCTGATCCGCAAAGCCTTTGCCGACGACCATATCCTGCCCGACGCCATCCTCTGGCGGCAGAAAGCGGCTTTCTCCGACGCCGTGGGCCACAGCATGGTCAACGATTTGAAAGCCCTGGCGGAAAGGACCTACACCGACAAGGAATTTTTCGAGAAAGCGTCGAAATATGATTACCGCAGGCCTTTCACCAAGGAAAGCCTGCTCTACCGGGAACTTTTCGAGCAATTCTATCCCGGTCAGGCCCATATGATCCCCGATTTCTGGATGCCCAACAAGACCTGGCCCGGCTGCGACGTGGACGACCCCTCTGCCCGGGTGCTTGCCAACTACGGAGCCAGCGGCGAATAAAGGAAAGCTGTGTATGCATTACAAAATCCTCGAAGGCGCGGAAAATCTGCGCCTGGACGACATCGTCCGGTTGCTCAGAACCACCTATTGGGCCGGTCAGCGCCCGGCGGAAAAAATCGAAGCGTCTCTGCGCCATTCCGCCTGCTACGGCGTCTGGCTGGAGGATGAACAAAAGCTCGTTGGCTTTGCCCGCGTCATCACCGACTGCGCCACCACCTATTACCTGTGCGATGTGATCATCGACGCGGAATATCGGGGCAAGGGCTTGGGCACGGCGCTGATCGGGCACATCGAATCCCGGCCCGAATACGCGGGGCTGCGCGGCCTCCTGCTCACCCGGGACGCCCATGGCCTGTACGCCAAATTCGGCTTTGAAACGGTCAGCGGCCGGGCGATGGTCAAATAAACGCGCGGGCGGAACCATGGAAATTCAACGGTTTTCCCCAATGACACGATTCGTATCACGCCTGTGACAGCCCGTTTCTTTACGTTTTCATGAACCCCTGTTACTTTCATTTTGGCCTTGGGCACAAAATGAAAGGACAGAGGAAAAATGAAAGAAAAAGAAACAAGAGGGCTTTGGACCGGCGCGGCGCTGCTGGCCGCGTTCATTGGGTGGACGGTCCTGATCCGGACGGCGGACGTTCAGGCCATCGGACCGAATGGGACGACGGTGGGGTTCGCAGCCTTTAACGGTTGGTTTCACCGGATGACCGGCGTGCACATGACGGTCTACACGGTCACGGACTGGCTGGGGCTCGTTCCCATCTTCATTTGCATGGGTTTTGGCGTTCTGGGGCTTTCCCAGTGGATCAAGCGGAAACGCATGCTTCGGGTCGATCTTGACATACTCCTCTTAGGTGTCTATTATATCCTGGTCATCTTCGGATACCTGTTTTTCGAGATGGTGCCGGTCAATTATCGCCCAGTGCTGATCGACGGGATTTTGGAGGCTTCCTATCCTTCTTCCACCACGCTGCTGGTGCTGAGCGTGATGCCGACGCTGACGCTTCAAATGGACCGGAGATGCAAAAACGCCAGGCTTCGGCGCGCAATAAACGCCTTTGCCGTTCTGTTTTCGGCGCTGATGGTGATCGGAAGATTGATTGCAGGCGTCCATTGGGCGACGGACATCGTCGGTTCCGTTTTGTTAAGCGGAGGGCTGTTCACCGTGTATCGGACTTCCGTAAACATCGCAGACCAAAAGAAAGCAGCGCGGCGCAAGGAGGAAACCAGTGGAATTCAATGAAAAGCTGCAGCAGCTGCGGAAAAGCCGGGGGCTTACCCAGGAGGAACTGGCGGAGGCGCTTTTCGTCTCCAGAACCGCCGTTTCAAAATGGGAGTCCGGCAGAGGATATCCCAATATCGACTCCTTGAAAGAGCTGTCCCGGTTCTTTTCCGTAAAAATCGACGATCTGATCTGTTCGGAAGAAATCCTTTCCGCGGCGGAAAACGAAAAGAAGGAGTTCACCGGCAAATACCTTTCGTTCCTCTGCGGCGCGCTGGACGTGTTCTTAGCGATCCTGCTGTTTATCCCGGTTTTTGGCAATGGGGCAGGCGCTCCCGCCGTATCTCTGTTTGGCTTAACCGGCGTGGCCCCCTGGATCAAAGCGGTGTTCGTGATCCTTCTCTGCCTGATGGTTCTGCAAGGGATTTGCGCAATCATCATCAGCCGGCTGGATAAACCGGCCTGGAACCGGTACGGGATCGCGGCGGGCACGGTTTTATCCATCGCAAGTTCCGCCGTATTCATTCTGACCCGGCAGCCATACCCGGGGTTCATCTGTTTGACGGCATTGGTCATAAAAGGTTTTTTGATCCTCAAGGCGAAATAACCGGTATGCCGGAATGAACGGCGCAGCAAAGGAGGCGGCCTCATGCCTGACCATCAGAAAATCGTCATCCTGGATTTCGGCGGACAGTATACCCAATTGATCGCCCGGCGGGTGCGGGAAAACCGCGTCTTTTCGGAAGTGGTGCCCTGGAATATCCCGGCGGAGGAAATCAAACAGCGCAAGCCTGCGGGCGTCATCCTGTCCGGCGGCCCGTCCAGCGTATGCGACCCGGACGCGCCCCATATCAGCCCGGCCATTTATGATTTAGGCGTGCCGGTGCTGGGGATCTGCTACGGCATGCAGCTGACCGCCCACCTGCTGGGCGGCAAGGTGCAAAAGGCCCAGGAACGGGAATACGGCCGCGTCACCGTGCGCATGAAAGAGCAGGCGGGATTGCTTTCGGGCATGAGCGCTTCCTCCTCCTGCTGGATGAGCCACACCTGGCAGGTGGTGCAGTGCCCGCCCGGCTTTCATGCCATCGCCGAAACGGACAATTGCCCCGTAGCCGCCATGGCGAACGAGGAAAGGCGCGTTTACGGCGTGCAGTTCCATCCCGAAGTGACCCACACCGACGAGGGCAAGCGCCTGATCCGCAGTTTCCTGTACGATATCTGCGGCTGCGCGGGCGACTGGACCATGGACGCCTACGCCGAAACCGCCGTTAAACAGATTCGGGAAGTGACAGGAGATGCCGGAACGGTCCTGCTGGCCCTCAGCGGCGGCGTGGATTCCTCTGTGGCGGCGGCGCTGATTTACCGCGCCATTGGCAAACGCCTCACCTGCGTGTTTGTGGATCACGGCCTGCTCCGCAAGGGCGAAAGCGAGCAGGTGTGCCATGTGTTCAGCCATTTGTTCCCGGTGCGCTTCGTCCGGGCCGACGCTTCGGAAAAATTCTTTGCCGACCTCAAAGGCGTCACCGAACCGGAAGAAAAACGCCACATCATCGGCCGGGATTTCATTGAAGTCTTCCGGGAGGAAGCGGCGAAGCTGGGCAAGCTGGATTATTTCGCCCAGGGCACCATTTACTCCGACGTGATCGAAAGCGGCCAGGGCACCAACGCCGCCGTCATCAAAAGCCACCACAACGTGGGCGGCCTGCCCAAAGAATTGGGCTTTACCGAACTGATCGAGCCCCTGCGCATGCTCTTTAAGGACGAAGTGCGCGCCTTGGGCGAAGCCCTGGGCCTCCCCCGCGAACTGGTCTGGCGGCAGCCCTTCCCCGGTCCCGGCCTTTCCATCCGCGTCATCGGCGAGGTGACGCCCGAAAAGGTGGCGATCGTGCGGGAAAGCGACGCCATCTTCCGGGAGGAAATTGCCAAGGCCGGCCTGGACCGAAAGGTGAACCAGTATTTCACCGTGCTCACCGGCGTGCACAGCGTGGGCGTCATGGGCGACGAACGCACCTACGATTACACCATCGCCCTCCGCGCCGTCACTACCGACGATTTCATGACCGCCGACTGGGCGCGTCTCCCCTATGAGCTGATCGCGACGGTTTCCGCCCGCATCGTGAACGAAGTGCCCCACGCCAGCCGCGTCGTCCTGGACGTGACGACGAAACCCCCGGCCAGCATCGAGTGGGAATAATGATTTCTTGAAGTCTTTTGCCCCGGAAGCGCTGATTTTACCGGCGTTTCCGGGATTTTGCGTTTTGGATTGGCTACAAAATGGCTACATTCTCCTGAATTTTGTAGCCATCCCATTCTTGATGACGCGTACTGCTCATGGGATCAGGCTGTTGAGCTGCTTGGCGACCTCCACCTGCTTGTTGGGGTATAAATGACTGTAGGTATCCATCGTCGTCTGTACCTTTTCATGGCCTAAGCGTTCCGCGATCAGCAGCGGGGAGAATCCCAATTCTACCAGAAGCGATGCGTGGCTGTGACGAATATCATGAATTCGTACCTTCTTAACCCCGGATTTCTTGCATCCCTTATTCAGTTCTCGATACAGGAATTCTTTCCGATAAGGAAAGAGACGATCCGAAGGTTTCAAGCCGTAGCACAGTCCCATGTACAAATCCAGACACTCGCACAGCTTATCGGGAATGGGGATCACCCGATTGCTCTTGGGCGTTTTCGGAGAAGTGATCATCTCCTTATCGCCCACGACCTGATAATTCTTGTTGACCGTCAGCGTTTTCTTTTCAAGGTCGATGTCCGCCGGGGTCAGCGCAAGCAGTTCTCCTTCCCGGATGCCGGAATAGTACAGCGTCATGAAGATGGTATAAACCACTACATCATCCTTTACAGCCTCGATGAAGGTATTGAATTCCTCCTTCGTCCAGAACTGCATTTCGTCCGCTTTCTTTTTCCCGACACCGCCCGCTTTATGGCAGGGATTCTCTTTCAGGCCGTAATACTTCACGGCATAATTGAAAATCGCCGTCAGTTGGTTGTACACCGTCCGAATGTAAGTTGGAGAATAGGGTTTTCCGCCCTGATCCCGATAGCTTGTCATCATGTTCTGCCATTTGCGGATGTCGGTCGGCTTGATCTCGTTCAGCTGCAGTTTCTTGAAGTAAGGGGTGATCTTGGTGTCGATCATCCAATGCTTTCCCCGCAAAGTGGTCTCTTTTACACGTTCTTTCAGATCATTGTAATAGATTTCCACAAAGCTGCCGAAGGTCATGCCCACGCTTCCAGTGGCCTGATTGGTGATTTCCTGTTCCCATTTCAAGGCTTCCTTCTTGGTGGCGAAGCCCCGTTTCTTTTTGTGAATGACATTTCCCGTCCAGTCTGTGACGCGGATCTGGCTCATCCAACGCCCTGTGTTTCCGTCTTTCGTGACAGACATTCTTCCTCCTTTCCCTCAGACTTGGACCTTGACATCCCGTTACTCGTTTCCCTCCTGTTCATCGAACAGGTGCATGAAATACTCTTTCCGCAGTTTGATTCGTTCAGAACGAGGAAGGTCGGCCGGTTCTTCACAATCCACAGGAAGAGAGGCGTAGTATACCAGCGTTTTTTCCTTCCATCTGTTATAGTCGGAATAGGCGTATTTGTAGGTGCGCAGGTCGTCCCGGCGCGCCTCCCATTCCTCCAGAAACAGACACATATCTGAATTGTATTCCTCACCTTTTGCTTTGCCGTCGAAGACCAAAGCGCACGTCCAATCATTGCTTCGGGGTGGACGCTTCACATCAATGGAAAAATTCAGTCCCTTCACCTGTTCGATATGGAACAGAAAGTTCATAACATCCGAAAGACTGCGGATGGGTGTGACTTCCGTTTCATAGCCAAGGATGTAGGTGGGAGAAGCGTCCAGCACATCTGCCAGCTGATTGATGACCGAAACAGCGACTTCTATTTCGCCCGTTTCGTACTTCTGAACAGTGCGCAAAGACTTTCCAATGATGGCGGCGAGTTCGGTTTGGCTGTAACCCTTCTTTTTCCGAAGGATTTTGATACGATTGCCAATGGCGGCAGGGTCAAATTGATCCATGACTGATTCACCTCGGACACAGTATAACACAGAAAAATGCGTATTTCAAGTACATATTTTTTGAAATCCTCTATTGACAAACAGATTTTTGCCACTTATAATAAAAATGCGTATTAAAAATTCGTATAGTACAGTTTGGCACAAGGATGAAACGAGGTGAACACAGCAAGCGGAAGGGAGGGAGCGTATGCAAAAGCAATTTGTCACCGTCGATGACGTTCAAAAGATTCTTGGCGTCAGCAGGAGTAAAGCCTATCAGATTCTTCAAGGAATAAACCGGGAATTGAAAGCAGAAGGGTATATCACCTTATCTGGAAAGTGTCCCACATCGTATTTCAAGCAGAAGTTCTATGGGTTGCAGGTAGATGAGGATGATACCGGGAAAGTCTCCTGACGGTTGTATTGGAACGGATTTCGGAGGCACGCGGTGCGGAGGAGTTTTTCTTCGCACCGTTTTATCTCACTGGTATCCTGATAAAATAGAATTTTTTTCTGTCGCTCGATTCGAGATGCCGTGTCTCCTGTAGACGGAACCTCTTTCACAAAATATGAATTCAGAATACGGAAAAGAATTAAGGAAGGAGCAAGGCCCATGATCGTATATTTCTCCCGTTATTCATCCCCGGCACCCGCAGGGTGCAGAAGCGTTTTGAAAAAACGCACAGCCGCATGGTTTACCATGCGATCTTGGGGGCTTGGGGTACACCCCAACAAGCGACCGATGGCAGTTATTGGCCATCGGGACATTGCTTGCCGATTATCAAACATGATATCGGAAAGCATTGCTTGCTGATTATCAGGAATGATATCAGAAAGCCCCACTTGCGGAAAATGAAAGTTCATATATCACGCCACAAAAAACATATGACCTTAATTGCGTATTCTGTCAGGCAATCAGAACTATACTCTAAGAACTTCCCAAAATGGCGGTTTTATGGTATAATCGTGAAGGGAAAACTATCTTTGATCTTCGTGTATCATAACGGACAAGAATCTATTGGGGGCACGAATGAAAATACTGGACAATGTTACGCAAACGGTTCGGGATGACCTGTTACAGACCATTCAAAAGGGCAGCAAGCTGTCCATCGCTGCTGCCTGCTTTTCTATTTATGCCTATCAGGAACTGAAGCGCCAACTCGAACATGTTGAGGAAGTCCGGTTCATTTTTACCTCTCCCACATTCATAGAAGAAAAAACGCCCAAAGCAAAACGTGAATTCTTCATCCCCCGATTGACCCGCGAACGCAGTCTGTATGGAACAGAATTTGAAATAAAGCTGCGCAATGAATTGACACAGCGGGCAATCGCAAAAGAATGCGCGGATTGGATACGGAAAAAGGTATCTTTCAAATCCAATATTACGCAGGAACAGATGATGGGCTTTCTGACGGTAGATGAAAGCACCTTCATGCCAGTGAGCGGATTTACGACGGTGGATTTAGGCTGCGAGCGCGGCAACAATGCCTATAATATCGTTACGCGCACTGAAAGTACTGAAAACGGCAGACAGTTTATCCGGCTGTTCGACGAGATTTGGAATGACAGCAAGCGCTTGCAGGACGTAACTGAAATTGTTATAGAAAACATTTCCACGGCCTACCGAGAAAACTCGCCTGACTTCATATACTTTTACACCCTCTATAATATCTTCAATGAATTCCTGGAAGACATATCGGAAGACGTTCTGCCCAACGAAGCTACAGGCTTTAAGCAAAGCAAAATTTGGAGCATGCTTTACAATTTCCAGCGGGATGCTGTATTAGCCATTATCAGCAAACTGGAAAAGTATAACGGCTGCATCCTTGCGGACAGCGTAGGCTTGGGCAAAACCTTTACCGCCCTGGCCGTCATCAAATACTACGAAGGCCGCAATAAATCCGTGCTTGTGCTGTGCCCGAAGAAGCTTTCCGCAAACTGGAGCACCTATAAGGGAAACTACGTCAATAATCCCATTGCTACAGATCGCCTGCGCTATGATGTGCTGTATCATACCGATCTTTCCCGTGAACGGGGCGTTTCCAACGGTCTTGATCTGAACTTGCTGAATTGGGGCAACTATGACTTGATCGTGATTGATGAAAGCCACAACTTCCGCAACGGTGAAGGCGGCGAAGGCGTGCATAAAGGGAAACGGGAGAACCGCTATCAAACGCTGATGCGGAAAGTGATCCAGACGGGTGTAAAGACAAAAGTTCTGATGCTTTCCGCTACCCCCGTCAATAATCGGTTTACTGATCTGCGGAATCAGCTTGCGCTTGCTTACGAGGGGAATCCAGAATACATTGACGAACGGCTGGATACCAGCAAACCGATCAACGAGATATTCAAGCAGGCGCAGAAAGCCTTCAATGCTTGGAGTAAACTGAAACCGGAACAGCGCACCACCGGCTCGCTGCTCAAAATGCTGGACTTTGATTTCTTTGAAGTGCTGGACAGCGTGACCATTGCCCGTTCCCGCCGCCATATCGAAAAATACTATTCGACTGCGGAAATTGGCAAATTCCCGGAACGGCTCAAGCCGATTGCATACCGTCCCCATCTGACCGATTTAAACAACGCCATCAATTACAATGATATTTACACGCTCTTGAATGAACTGAACCTGACCGTCTACACCCCGTCACATTTTATCCTGCCGTCCAAACTGGGCAAGTATATGGACGTGGATGATGAAGAAGCGACCCATCTGACCATGCAGGGCCGTGAGCAAGGCATCCGCCGTTTGATGGCTATTAACCTGCTGAAACGGCTGGAAAGCTCAGTCTTTTCCTTCCGGCTGACGCTTGACCGGATACGGGAGTTCATTGATCAAACCATTCAGACGATTGAACAATACACCAGCGGGGCCTGCGTTCTTGATCTGGTGGAGATTTCGGACGCTTCCGAATTTGATGATGACGACCAGAACGGCGGCGTTTTCCAGATAGGGAAGAAAGTGAAAATCGACCTGGCAGATATGGATTACAAATCCTGGCTGCATCAATTGACCAGCGACAGGGACAATCTGGAACTGCTTTCCTCTATGGTTGCCGACATTACCCCCATTTACGATACGAAGCTGCAAACGCTGTTTAAAGCCATTGATAAAAAAATGGCGGCCCCTATCAATGAGGGGAACAAGAAAATCATCATTTTCACGGCCTTTTCCGATACGGCGGATTACCTGTATGAAAACGTCAGCCGTTATGTGATGGAACGCTACCATCTGCATTCCGCAGAGATTACCGGAAGCGTGGACGGAAAAACCACCATTCCAAAGCTGAGCGGCGATTTGAATACGGTGCTTACGTGCTTCTCTCCCATTTCCAAGGGACGGGATTTGCTGATGCCCGGCAGCAAGGACGATATAGACGTTTTGATCGCCACCGACTGTATTTCCGAAGGCCAAAACTTGCAGGACTGTGATTTCCTGGTGAATTACGATATTCACTGGAACCCCGTGCGAATCATTCAGCGCTTCGGTCGCATTGACCGTATCGGCTCTCGTAACGCCAAAATACAGTTGGTGAATTTCTGGCCGGACATGGATTTGGACGAGTATATCAACCTGAAAGACCGGGTGGAGACCCGCATGAAAATTTCCGTCATGACCTCCACCGGCGACGATAACCTTATTGATTTGGAGGAAAAGGGCGATTTGGAATATCGCCGCCAGCAGCTCAAGCGGCTGATGGAAGAAGTGGTGGATATAGAGGATATGCAAAGCGGCATATCCATCATGGATTTGGGCCTGAACGAGTTCCGGCTTGACCTGCTGGAATATATCAAGCACCATGACGACGTGGAGCACGCGCCCCACGGGATGCATGCCGTCGTATCCGCCACGGATGATATGCCGCCCGGGGTGATCTTCGTCCTGCGAAACATCAGCAATGATGTGAACATCGGCAACCAGAACCGACTGCATCCGTTTTATATGGTATATATCGGAGAGAACGGCGAAGTGGTCTGCGATCACCTGAGCCCGAAGGAGCTGCTGGATCGGATGCGGCTGATCTGCAAGGGACATTCCGAACCAGACAAGGCGCTGTGCCGCGCTTTCAATCGGGAAACGAAAGACGGACGGGACATGGAGCTGTACTCCGAACTGCTGTCCGACGCCATTGATTCCATCATTCACGTCAAGGAGGAAAGCGATATTGACAGTTTCCTCAAAGGCAGCCAGGTCAGCTTTCTGTCCGGGAGAATCAAGGGGCTGGACGATTTTGAGCTGATTTGCTTCCTGGTGGTGAAATGAGCAATTCGTAATTTGTAATGCGTAATTGGAGATGGGAATATGTTGGGGCTTCCGGCAGGGACAGAGATATACAAGGTAATTACAAAGAAAAAAGTTTTCGAGCATTTCGGCGCGGAAATGAGTACGGAGCGCCGCAAGAGCTTTGACGCCGATATTGCGCGTATCACGCTGACAAATGAAGTTTCTCCCGTTTCGGTCAACATTGCGATGGGTGAAAACATCAACTCTTTCTTTGTTTTACTGGTGGAACTGAAACGGAAAGATTTCGACAAGCAAAATATTGCTTTTCTGACGAAAATATTTCGTCAGAAGCTATTGCTTGTGTTAGAATGCGAAGGAAAGCAGTCCCTTTCCGTATGGCAGACCCACCTGATCCTTGGCCCCTGGGCTGCGCCTGACGCCCTGAAAGTAACGCTGGACGGACTGGATTTGGATAAAATTTGGGAAAACATCGTGGCAAATGTTGCCGGGGTGGAAGTGGCCCAGGGGCAGACGCTGGACGAACAATTGGCCGCCCAACAAAAGCGGCAGAAACTGGAGAAGGAAATCACCAAACTGGAAAAGATAGCTTGGACGGAGAAACAGCCCAAAAAGAAACTTGAATATAAGAAAAAAATCGAAAAACTTCGCTGTCACTTGTAGAGTAAATGCTTGGTAAACGAAAGGGGGTGTATGGTATCAGTAATATAGTTGGATTTGCTTTTTGGAACGTCCATCGTGTACAGAAAAATATTGACCGCATTATTAATCTTGGAATTAGCGAGGATTTTAGCGTTATTGCTGTATGTGAGGCTCCAAGTAATATGGAACTTATGGCCAACTCTGGATATCATCTTGTTGAACATATCGATAATCGAGCAAAGCAGGGTGATATTCAAGTGTTTGTCAAAGATACAGCAGTTACCACACAGTATTATTATAAAGAAGACAGCAGATTCTGCCTCCTTAGGATCGAGCCCCTTGGAATTAATCTTGTTGTAGTGCATTTAACGTCCCGATCCGATCCAAATTACTGCGAAGGTCAACGTGCGGATATTTCTCGGGCACTAAGTGCAATAGCTCGAATGGAGGAAAAGTATAACGACAAGAGAACCATAGTTATTGGAGATTATAACATGAATCCGTATGATGCTCCTATGATAGAGTTTTCAGGTTTCAATGCAAAATTATTCAGGCACCAAATGCGCTTTACCTCCCGTACTTTGCATGGAGAAACACGTGATTTATTTTATAATCCAATGATGCTCGTTTATCATGATGCTAAATCTGCAAGTCAGCCGAGAGGTACATTTTTTTATCAACAAGTAGCACCTCAATGGTTTTGTTTTGATCAGGTGCTTATAAAACACTCTCTGTTATCATATTTTTGTCCTGATTCACTGCAAATCGTGAGCAAAATAGGAAATGATTTATTGACTAATGGCAATATACCCAAAAAGGTTATAAGTGATCACCTTCCAATAACCTTTGAACTTATTAATAAGGAGGAACCATAAATGGCGAAGGAAACAATATGGATTATTTCCAATCAAAATGAACTTCCTTCTCAACCTGTAATTGATTTTATCCGGCAACAAGCGGCCGAGCTTGCACAAGCAACTGAAGGAAAACTAACAGCTGTGTTAGTACGTGCGGGAGTTTCCTGGAAAGACGTAGCTGCAACTCTGGCAGATGCTTTCGGTGGGATTACAAATGGTCACTATCATGCCACGCTCAGCAAGGATGCTACAGATGCATCAAATCTGTATAAAAAGAAAACGTATGAATTCCTAATTGTTGATGATATACATAAATATGAGTTGTCATTGTTCCAGATAACTTGTAACGATACCCTACCTGCTTCTTTATTGATTGAGCCGACAATTGCTGAAGAGGCATCTCTGCAAAAACATATTGAAATAGATAATTTGGAGAAGTTTAAGGAGGTATTTGAAGAAATAATTCATTGCAGAAAAGTCGTTTACATTATTAACCGGTTAATTAAGTTGCCGCCTCCATTGCAAACAGAAACAGAAGAAATCGAAGAATCTGTCACTAATGAAGGTAACGAATGAAAGAAAAATTGGAGGCTAATCTCATGAAAAAAATGAGAATGCACACGCCAAATTTGGCGGATGAAAACTATAAAAAGCTGGCGGCTTTATTTCCCAATGCCGTGACGGAAACGATTGACCCTGAAACGGGCGAGGTTGTCCGTGCCATTGACAAGGACGTGCTGATGCAGGAGATTTCCGCCCATGTGGTGGAAGGCCGGGAGGAGCGGTATCAGTTCACATGGCCGGATAAAAAGAAGGCGATGCTGGCGGCGAACGCGCCCATCGCGGCGACGCTGCGGCCTGTGCGGGCGGAGAGCGTGGGCAAGGACGGCACGCCCGGCGGGTGGGACAGCGAAAACCTGTACATCGAGGGGGATAACCTGGATGTGCTGAAGCTGTTGCAGGAAACCTATCTTGGCAAAGTGAAGATGATTTATATTGACCCGCCGTACAACACGGGTAATGATTTTGTGTATGAGGATGATTTTGCCGAGGACGCCGAAGGCTATCTGGAACGCAGCGGCCAGTTTGACGATCAGGGGAACCGGCTGGAACAGAATACGGAAAGCAACGGGCGGTTTCATACGGACTGGTTAAATATGGTTTATCCGAGACTACGTGTAGCAAAGAACCTGTTATCTGAAGATGGTGTTCTCATTATAAGCATTGGATATCATGAGGTTCATAATTTAGTTATGCTTTGTGAGCATCTGTTTAGCAACAAGCAAGTAATGGCCGTTACCATTCAGACATCAGGTGGAAAACCGAATAGTGGTTTTAACATCACACATGAGTATTTGGTTTTTATTGCGCCGAAGGAATTTGCCCCAATTCCCACTGAAGAAGATATGAAAGAGTATGCTTCACCATATCACGGTATGACTCTTGCAACATTCAATCAGATTCAGAGACCAAATCAAGCCTATCCAATTTATGTTGATGATGAAGGATGTATAGTCGGTTGCGGAAAAAGTCTTCAGGAAAGAATAGATGATGGATCTTATCAAGGGGCACTGGGAGATTTCGTGTATAAAACTGATGATGTTCCATCAGGTGTAACAGCTATCTGGCCAATATCTGCGAAGGGTGAGCAATGCGTATGGCGATTAATTCCAAATCGTCTTCTAAGTGATTATGCAAAAGGATACATCAAAGTAATTCAAACAGCTATAGATAAAACATCTCAACCTTACGGAATTCAGTATTTGTCGGAAGGCATTATTCAGAAAATACTATCTGGTGAATTGACAACCTATCGTATTAGTAATAACCCGAGAATTCCCACTATCGAGATCAAGGATTATAAAACGGCTGGTGCTGGTATTTCGACGATATGGACGGATAAGAAATTCTTCACTGCTAAAGGGAATGACGATATTGACAACTTGTTTACTGCAAAACCTTTTTCGTATCCCAAGCCAGTCAGTCTTCTAAGTTATCTGATCAAGAGGATTACATCCGAAAATGATATAATCCTTGACTTCTTCTCAGGCTCAGGTACTACAGCGCATGCTGTTATACAGGAGAATATGTTCGATCAAGGTCAGCGTCGTTTTATTCTCGTTCAATTGCCAGAGATCATCGATCCCGAGAAAGCAAGTAGTGATAATGCAAAGAAGGTTGCAAAGAATGCAGTAGCTTTATTAGACAGCATTCATGCGCCACATAATATATGTGAAATAGGCAAAGAACGAATCCGACGCGCAGGACGAAAAGTAAAGGAAGAAGCGGGTATGACAGTCCTTGAATTGGACATTGGTTTCCGCGTCCTCCGCCTGGACAGCAGCAACATGCAGGATGTGTACTATAACCCTGCCGCCATGACCCAAAACCTGCTGGATCTGACCACCGACAATATCAAGCCCGACCGCACCCCGGAGGATTTGCTTTTCCAGGTGATGCTGGATTTGGGCGTGGAACTTTCCAGCCCCATCCAGGAAACCACCGTCGACGGCAAAAAGGTGTACGCCGTAGCCGGCACCTACCTGCTGGCCTGCTTCGATCCCGGCGTCACCACCGAAACCGTCACCGCTATCGCCAAACAGCACCCCTACTACGCCGTGTTCCGCGATAGCTCCATGGCTAGCGATAGCGTCGCCACCAACTTTGACCAAATCTTTGAAACTTATTCACCGCAGACAGTGAGGAGGGTATTGTAATGAAGGATGAACGCGGCAATATTTCTGAAGAATTATATTTGCAGATTAAGCATGTCGTTGACTTAGCTATGGATTACCCAAATTATAAATCTGCAAAAGGTACAATTGATCAATTAGATTCGCTAAGAGACGGAACCCCTTTAAGATGCAGTTTTAAAATAGTTGAACTAAAAGGCGCATTAATTGAGTATTGCAAACGAAATTCTGACAAGGAGTTTTATAGACAGCAAATAAATGCACATTTATACGTTTTAGAAACCATGGTAGATAATTAACAAGGAGAAAAATGAGTTATCCAAACTATGGCGCTAATTAAAAACTGGTTATACAGATTTGACGCACAAATTGACGGAATGGATCAAGGCCCTTTTCTGATACAGCTATATCATGGCACGAAACAGTCATTACTATTAGGAGGCCCATTACATGCCTGAGCAAAATCACGGCGAAATCATTGTTTATCAGTCAGAAGACGGCATCGCACGGGTTGACGTGCTGATGGAAAACGAAACGGTTTGGCTTTCCAAGGCTCAGATGGCTGAACTGTTCCAGCGCGACAGAACGAGCATCGGCCGTCATATCAGCGCTGTTTTCCAGGAAGGAGAGCTGGATCAGAAAAGCAACGTGCAAAAAATGCACGTTCCAAATTCTGACAAATTGGTGGAATTCTATTCCCTGGAAGTGATTATTGCGGTTGGGTATCGCGTGAAATCCCAAAGGGGTACGCAGTTTCGCCAATGGGCCACGGCGCGGCTGAAAGAATATATTCAAAAGGGCTTCACGCTGGACGATGAACGGCTGAAAGGCAACGGCGGCGGCAACTATTGGAAAGAATTGCTTGCCCGCATCCGGGATATTCGTTCGTCGGAAAAGATGCTGTACCGGCAGGTGCTGGATTTATACGCCACCAGCCTGGATTATGACCCGCACAGCGAGGAATCGGTTCGCTTCTTCCAAATCGTTCAGAACAAGCTGCATTATGCCGCGCACGGGCACACGGCGGCAGAAGTGATCTATCAGCGTGCAGACGCGGATCAGCCTTTCATGGGCCTGCGCACATTCTCCGGCGATCTGCCGGTGCTGCGGGACGTGGGTATCGCAAAGAATTATCTGGACGAACAGGAGTTGCGGGTGCTGAATAACCTGGTATCCGGTTACTTTGACATTGCGGAAATCGCGGCCATCGAGCATCGGCCCATGTATATGCGGGATTATATCGCGCAGCTGGATGCCGTGCTGTCCTCCGGCGGGCGGAAGCTGCTGGACGGCGCGGGCAATGTGAGCCACCAGCAGGCAATGAAGAAAGCGCAGACCGAATATCGGAAATATCAGGCGCAAACGCTTTCTCCCGTGGAAGAAGCCTATCTGGAAACTGTAAAAAGCCTTGAAAAATCAGCCAAGAAAAAAAGCAGGGAGAAGAAACAATGAAGTTCCGCTTCAAAATCCAGCAGTATCAGACGGACGCGGTGGAAAGTGTAGTGCGGGTGTTCCAGGGTCAGCCCAAGGTGGATGGGCTGTCCTATCGCCGGGACGTTGGCGAAGTGCAGCCCATTCAGCCGGGCACAGCGGAGCAGACCACGCTGTTTCCCGGCGAACAGGCCAGCATTTTTGAGCCCATCGATGATACGGGTTTTCTCAATGAAACGCTGCATCTGACGGACGCGGAGCTGCTCGGCAATATTCATGCCATCCAGACGGAGAACAATATCCGCCTGTCTGATTCGCTTGTGAAATCCCACGGACGGTGCAGCCTGGACGTGGAAATGGAAACGGGCACGGGCAAAACCTACGTGTACATCAAAACCATGTTTGAGCTGAACAAGCGGTATGGCTGGAGCAAGTTCATTGTGGTTGTGCCGTCCATCGCCATCCGTGAGGGCGTGAAGAAATCCTTTGAAATCACCCAGGATCACTTCATGGAGCTGTACGGCAGGAAAGCCCGGTTCTTCATTTATTCCAGCGCCAATCTGAACCAACTGGACAGCTTTTCTTCCGATAGCGGCATCAATGTCATGATTATCAATACCCAGGCTTTCGCTGCCTCCATGAACGAGGAAAAGAACGTGGAAGGCCGCAAGGGAGACGCTGCCGCCCGGATCATCTTTTCAAAGCGGGATGAATTTGGTTCCCGCCGTCCCATCGACGTGATTGCCGCCAACCGGCCCATTATTATTATGGACGAACCGCAGAAAATGGGTGGCGAAGTGACCCAGAAAACGCTGGCAAAGTTCAATCCCCTGTTCGTGCTGAACTACTCCGCCACCCACGCCAAGCAGCATAACCTGGTGTACGTGCTGGACGCGCTGGATGCTTATAACAAGCGGCTGGTGAAGCGGATCGAGGTCAAGGGCTTTGAGGTCAAGAATTTCCGGGGAACGGATCAGTATTTGTATCTGGAATCCATTGTGCTGTCTCCGAAAAAGCCGCCCATGGTGCGGATGGAATTGGAAATCAAATATCAGAAATCAATCAACCGGGAAACACGGCTGCTGGGTGTAAGCGATGACCTGTTCTACATCTCCAATGAAATGGAACAGTATCGAGATGGATACACCATTTCCCAAATCGACCCCATTACGGCTTCCGTGACCTTCCTCAACGGGAAGGTGATCCATAAAGGCGACATGGTGGGCAATATTCTCGATGAGGATATACGTCGGGTGCAAATCCGGGAAACGATCATCTCCCATCTGCAAAAAGAAGCGGAATTGTTCAACCAGGGAATCAAAACGCTGTCTCTGTTTTTCATTGACAAAGTGGATAAATACCGCCAATATGACGAAGACGGAAACGAGACATTGGGTGAATATGGCCGCGTCTTTGAAGAAGAATATGAAAGCGTGCTGAAAGACTACCGCACATTCCTGGATGCGGGCTATTTGGCATATTTAGACGGTATCTCCGCCCACGAAACCCATCGGGGGTATTTCAGTATCGACAAAAAGACGGGGCGTGCCGTGGATTCCGCCCTGAAACGGGGCAGCGAGTTCAGCGACGATATTTCCGCCTATGATTTGATTCTGAAAAACAAGGAACGGCTGCTGAGCTTTGAAGAACCGACGCGCTTCATTTTCTCCCATTCCGCCCTGCGGGAAGGATGGGACAACCCCAACGTGTTCCAAATTTGCACCCTGAAACACGGCGGCGACAGCACCACGCAGAAGCGGCAGGAAGTGGGCCGCGGCCTTCGCCTGTGCGTCAATCAGGCGGGCGACCGTATGGATGCGGAAACCGTGGGCGAACAAAGCGTACAGGAATTGAACACGCTGACGGTGATTGCCAGCGAGGGATACGCTTCCTTTGTGAAGGATTTGCAGGATCAGACCAAGGCCGTGCTGTATGACCGGCCCCGGAAAGCAAGCATCGAATACTTTGAGGGCAAGAACATTATCCTGGCAGATGGCAGCAAGGCAAAAATCAGCCGCACGCAGGCCGTGCAGATTTATCAGTATCTGTTGCGCAACGGCTATATCGACGAAAACGAGAATGTCACCCAGGAATACAGGGATGATGCGCGGATGAACACCTTGCAGCCGGTTACTGCCGCCTTGCAACCCATGCAGGACAGTATTCACAAACTGGTTCAAGCCATCTTTGATGATCGTGTGCTTGCTGAAATGTTCGAGGATGGGAACCAAACACCTGCGCCGGAGAATCCGCTCAATGACCGATTCTATAAGGATGCGTTTCAAACGCTGTGGAAAACCATCAATCATAAATACGCCTATACCGTGGATTTCGATTCGGACGAATTGATTCATAAAGCCATTGACGCAATCGATGCTAATCTGTATGTGAGCCAACTCCAGTATACAGTATCCGTCGCCAGTCAGCGGGTGAGTATTGACGCGGATATGATGCGGGAAGGCGACAGCTTTGAAGCGGCTAAGACAAAAACGAACGTCCTCAAGCATGCGGAGGTCAGCCAGATCAAATACGATCTGGTGGGCAAGATTGCGGAAGGAACCGTGTTGACCCGCAGGACAGCCGCCGCCATCCTGAAAGGAATCAAGCACAACACTTTCGCCATGTTCCAGAATAACCCCGAAGAGTTCATCTCCAAGGTGATCCGGCTGATCAAGGAACAGAAAGCCGCCATGATCGTGGATCATATCACCTATGATACGATCGAAGGCTGTTATGACAGCAGCTTTTTCACAGCGGAAAAGCACGGAAAAACTTTTTCTCAGGCATTTCGGGCAACAAAAGCCATTCAGGAATATGTGTTTACCGACGGCACTGCTGAAAAAAGTGTGGAACGTGAGTTTGCAGAGGCCCTTGACGGTTCTCAGGACGTGAACATCTATGCCAAGCTTCCGAAGGGCTTTGCTATCCCTACACCGGTGGGACATTATTCCCCTGACTGGGCTATCGTGTTCCGTGAAGGAAGTATCAAGCACATATACTTTGTAGCGGAAACGAAGGGCTCAATGAAAACAATGGATTTGCGTCCTATCGAAAAAGCAAAAATTGATTGTGCGGAAAAGCTGTTTTGTAAATTGTCAAATGGGCTGGTGAAGTTCAGCGGGGTGAAGAATTACCAGGATTTGATGGATAAGGTGATGCAATAACCTTTCCGTCCCAAAAGAAGGATAAAGCATCCATGATGAAGAATATAGAAAGGAACCGAGGTGAGCGCCGTGCCAGAAAACAATCAGGAGCGAAAAGAACGGGAACGCCAGGAGGACTTGGCGAAGCTGCGCGGCTTACGTCCCATTGATGACGACTTTATGCGCTGCATCTTCCGGGATAATATTCCCCTTGCCCAGCTTGTGCTGCGAATCCTCACCGGTAAGGATGATTTGGAAATCACGAAGCTGGAGACGCAGATGGACTTGAAGCGGCTGGTCGGTGCTCGTTCCATCTGTCTGGATGCGTATGGGACGGACGCGCAGGGGAAAAAGTATGATTTGGAAGTGCAGCGTGCCGATCACGGCGCGGGCAAGCACCGTGCGCGGTATCATTCCAGTTCCATGGACATCGAAAATCTGGACGCCGGGCAGGATTTCGATGAACTGCCCGACACGTACACGATTTTTGTGACGGAACATGACGTGTTTTCCAGGGGTAAACCGTTTTATAGAGTGGAACGGATCAACCTCGATCTGGATGAACCGTTTGACGATGGGGAACATATCCTGTATGTCAACGGCGCTTATCGGGATGATTCCGACATCGGGAAACTCATGCATGATTTTTCCTGCTGGGATCCCGATGACATGAACTTTGAATTGCTGAAATCTGCAACCCGGTACTATAAGGAAAACCCGGAAGGAGTGGAAATTATGTGCAAAGCTTTTGAGGAAACCAGAAACGAGAAAGCGATTCGGATTGCCAAGAATATGATCGAAAAGGGCAAGTACGATCTGGAAGAAATTGCCGAAGTGACCGAACTCCCGTTGGAAAAGGTTCAGGAGCTTGCTGGCAAGAAAACAGCATAACAATGGAAAAGCTGAAAAAGAACAGACGCAACCGTGATCGGTTGCGTCCAGTAAAGATGTAAGTTCAGGTTCCTTGCTTCATTCCTTCCATGATTTGCGCGATGAATTGGATTATGTCGCTCAGATCATCAGGAATGCTTTCCTCGGGCTGGATTCGTTTCAGTTCTTGCAAGACCGCCGTGAGATGATCCTGCAAAGCCTGATAAACCCGCAGATTACCCTGTACGACGATTTCTCGCCCAAGCAGGCGATTAATGATGTAGTCCTGCTTGGTGAGACCGGTGAGTTGTACCAATCGTTCTAACTGCTGATCTTCTTCGGGAGATACCCGGAAAGCGACGGTGACGCTGCGCCAGCGATGGTGAGCATCCAAATTCTTGGCAGACATATCTTCATTCTCCTTTTCAATCAATGCTTTTTGTTGATGCCCGGTGGCTGTTGAGTTGATTGAGGTGAAGCAGCCGCTGGCTACAAAATGGCTACAATAAGTTGAAAGACGTACTGATAAATCGTAGAGAAGATGGATAAACGGCCTGAAAAGCGTATTGAGAGTGCCATATTTTCACGAGATGTCAAGGCTTTGGTCTTGAGTGGGAATGAGTGCTGGAATGGCGAAACCCCTTATGTCACAATGCTTTCAGCCCTCTCCAAAGTGGCTCTGATAAAGAAATGATAAAGTTTTCCGGAAAAAGGTCACATCGTCCCCATGTCCGGTGGTTGTGGGGTTGAAAGGCCGAATACGGAAAACGGGATCAATAAAGACTACAGATTTGTATGATTCAGCCCTCCGCTGTGGATTGATCATCCGCAGATCGGAGGGCTTTTTGTGTCAGTCTTTATTCTTCGGTTTTCTGCCTCGTTTGGAACGGGTGGACTCTTCCGCTGGGATCGGAACACGGATACTTGTATCGTCAAATGCAGGGTAGTGATAACGCCAGCGGTCGTAATCCTCTTGCGTGATTTCTCCGGCTTTCAGCTTAGCGGCTTGCTCCTGCCAGGCACGAAGCCGCTGATCCAGATCTGCAGCGTGTACACCGCCGTCAAAAATCGCGGCGCGGAGACAGATCAGGCCATCCGCATTTGTGATGCGAAGCAGCTTACGATCCTCCAATGCGAAAAGCGTGTGCATCAGTCCATCCATAGTGTCGATATCCGGCACAGCGATCGCTTTGGGAGAAACATCCAGTGCTTCCGCCAGCTGAGCTGTCAGATCAGCCTTGGGTGTGCGATCCTCGGATTCATACTGTGCCAGCCGGACATCAGCCGAATTGTCGGGAAAGCCCAGCATAAGTCCCAGATACTTCTGCGTCATCCCCCGTAATGTGCGGAAGAAGCGGATGCGTTCGCCAGTCGCCATCAAAATCACCTCTTGAAAAAGATGATTTATTATAGCAAATTCGTTTAATATGGTCAAGAGGTAATTTAACAAAAAAAGTTAGAAGTTTGTCTGTAGAGGATGTTGACACAAGCATTTTCGTTTAGTATAATGAGAGTGAAGTTAAGCAACAATGCTTAATGAAGACACAGGAGAAAGGGACGAACGAATGGCAAACCAGTTTATGAGAGCAGATGAGGTGGCAAAGGAACTCGGAATCTCGAGGTCCTACGCCTACAAGCTGATCCGGCAGCTTAATCAGGAACTCAAAGAGCGGGGATTCCTGACCATCGCAGGAAGGATCAACCGGGATTATTTGGAGGAAAGGCTCTATGCAGCAGAAAGTGGGGTGAAACAGAATGTCGGTCTATAAGGACGAAAAAACCGGGAAATGGTATGCGTTGGCCTGGTATCACGACTGGAAGGGCGAAGGCCGCCAGAAATGCAAGCGCGGCTTTGAAACCAAAAAAGAGGCGCAGGATTGGGAGCGGAGCTATGTGCAGCAGAACGCAGCGGGCATCGATATGACCTTCGAAGCCTTCTGCGGGCTCTACGAAAAGGATCGGCGGCCTCGCCTGAAGGAAAGCACATGGCTGACCAAGGAAAACATCATCAAAAACAGGCTGATCCCGACCTTTGGGAAAATGATGATGAGCGAAATTGAAACCAAGCACGTCATCGCCTGGCAGAATGAGCTGCTGGCCTATCGGGATGAATTCAAAAAGCCGTACTCGGCTACCTACCTGAAAACGGTACATAACCAGCTGGTAGCGATCCTGAACCATGCGGTACGGCACTATGGGCTGAAAAGCAACCCGGCCTCCAAGGTGGGCTGCATCGGCAGCAAAGAACGGGAGGAAATGAACTTCTGGACAAAGGAGGAGTATCTGAAATTCGCGGAGGCAATCATGGACAAGCCCATGTCCTACTACGCTTTCGAGATGCTGTACTGGTGCGGAATCCGGGAGGGAGAGCTGCTGGCGCTCACCCCAGCGGACTTCAACTTCACGAAAAAGACGGTACGGATCAACAAGACATACCAGCGGATTCATGGACAGGATCTGATTACCTCGCCCAAAACCCGCAAGAGCGTGCGAACAGTTGAAATGCCGGACTTCCTCTGTGATGAAATGCAGGATTACATCAAGAGCCTCTACAAGGTGCAGAAGAACGACAGGATCTTCCCCATCACCAAAAGCTATCTGCAGCATGAGATGAGACGGGGATCAAAGGAAGCAGGTGTTAAGCGCATCAGAATTCATGATCTGAGGCACAGTCATATATCACTTCTGATCGACATGGGATTCAGCGCGGTGGCGATCGCGGATCGGGTTGGGCACGAGAGCATCGATATCACCTTCCGGTACGCGCACATGTTCCCCTCTCGTCAGGTGGATATGGCGCAGCGGCTGAACAACGAAAGAATGGAGGGACAAAGAAATGTCAGCTAAGAACGTAGACCGGCACAACCGGTTCCGCAGCATCACAGTGGGGTTCCGGGTATCGCCGGAAGAGAATGAGCAGCTAAACCGGGCGGTGGCCCTGTCCGGGCTTCCCAAACAGGAGTACTGCTACCAGAAATGTATGAACCGGGATATCACTGTCACCCCGAATCCACGGATATTCAAAATGATGAATATCCACATGAAGGACATTCTGATGGAACTTCAGCGGCTTAGCCAGGGAGAAAACCCCAGCCCGGAGCTGCTTGAAGATATCGCACTGATCACAAAAATGCTGAACGATATGAAGGAGGAAAGAAAATGAACAGCATCTTTGAAGAACGCGGCGGCACCTACACCCTCGGAGTACACGGCATGCTCTACCCGAAACTGATCCTGGAACCCCAAGAGCACCGCCCCATCGGAAGATGGGGACGGATGCACCGGGCATACCTGGAAACGGAGCATCCGGGACTCTATGAACGGCTGATCCTGAACGGAACCCTGGACAAGCATATGGCAGACGCAGAGGAGCGCGCCAGGGCGATGCTAGAACGGCTGATCAGCCAGATGGCCCAGCAGGAAGGTATTACGGAAGACCTAAAAGGATCGGATCAGCTGGAATGGGTTCAGAGAATGAACAGCATCCGCAGCCGGGCAGAAGAAATCGTAAAACAAGAAATCATCAATACCCTGTAACATGACAGCGCCGCCTGGGCGGCAGAAAGAGAGAAATATGCTTACCAATACCAGCAACAACACAAAGAATTCTATCGTAGTCATTGGGATCGACCATGGCTACGGAAACATTAAGACGGCTAACACCTGCTTTCGGGCAGGTGTGACCACCTATGACAAGGAACCGTTCTTCATCCTCGGCGCTCTCCAATACAATGGCAAGTGGTACGGCATCAGCGAGGAACACAAGGAATTCATCCCGGAGAAGATGACGGATCAGGACTACTATATCCTGACGCTTGCCGCTATCGCCCGGGAGATGGAACTGGCGCATCTGACCAGCGCCGACATCCACCTGGCTGTCGGATTGCCCCTGACCTGGGTATCGGAGCAGAAAGACCGCTTCCGCAAATACCTGATCCAGAGGAAGGACGTGAAGTTCAGCTTCGATGGCACTGCCTACAGCATCCGGATTGTCGGCTGTGACGTCTTCCCTCAGGGCTTCGCGGCTGTGGCGGATAAGCTGGCGGAATTCAAAGGCACGACCATGCTCTGCAACATCGGCAACGGTACCATGAACATCATGACCATCAGCAACGGGAAACCCAATCCGCAGAAATGCTATACGGAGAAATATGGAACCTACCAGTGCATGCTGTCCATCCGGGAGCATCTCATGCGGAAGTTCGGTACGGCCATTGATGATGATGTGATCGAGGATGCGCTCAGGTACGGCAAAGCGGATATCGGTGAAAAATACCTGACTGTGATCCGGGAAGTCGCCCGGCAGTATGTGGCCGGGATCATACGCCGGCTGCGTGAACATGAGTACAATCCCGAGCTGATGAAGCTGTACATCGTAGGTGGCGGCGGGTGCCTGATCCGGAATTTCGGTGAATACGATCCCAACCGGGTAACGATCAATGACGACATCCGCGCTACGGCCAAGGGCTATGAGTTCCTGGCCAATCTGAAGCTGAAGAAGGCGAATGCGGCATGAACAAGAAGGAGAACCTCTTCACCACGACCCTGCGGCTGAACCTGAACAATACACAGGACATGGAGGCTTGGAACAACCTGATGAGCACCGACAGAAACCAGCCGGAATACAGCTCATACAGCAGAGCAATCGTCACCGCTATCAACGATCACTTTGCCCGGCAGGATCGCATGGAGGAGCAACAGGAATGGGAAGCAGCGCTTCTAAAAAAGATCGAGGCTACGATCCGGGAAACGTTCATCAGCTGCATGAAAGAGTTCCAAATCACCGCTGCGCCACCGACAGCAGAGAAATCTGAGCCGCCGGCGCAATCTGATCCGCCCGATGAAACAGAAGCGAACATCGAAGCCTTCCTGGACTGCTTCTGAGGGGTGCACCACAAGTGGTATCACGACGGGCTGAAAAATGATACCACTTGTAATACCAACCCAAGATGCAAAAAGCCAACGGAATAAATTGGAAGACCTTGCCTTAAGCCGGAAAATGAATCATCACCCGAAACCAAGTTAATACCAATAGAGCACCAAACCCCTGCACCTGAAAAGTTGGTATCACAAACCAACCAACAGGCGCAGGGGGTTTTCTTTATCATTCAGCGTTTGCTGAACCGTGGTGATACCAAAGGTTCACCACACAACCATAGCACAAAGTGCTGGCTATGAGGGGCTTGGGGGCGGAGCCCTCAACAAGCTTTTTGCAAAATGTATTAACTTTGCATTGCTTGCAGCTATGCAAAATGTGATACTTTTGCCCTGCTTGCTGTTATTTTCCCTGTTTCTTTTCCCTGTATTCCCCTGGGGTCATGCCCGTGATTTCCTTGAACACTTTGGAAAAATGCGCCTGGCTGGAAAAGCCCAGAAACAGGGCGATGGAAGAGATGGATTTGTCCGTATAGCGGAGGAGACGTTTGGCTTCCTCCGTTTTTTCATTGCGGATATAGGCAGCCAGGGGGATCCCGGCCTCCTGCGTGAATCGGCGGGAAAGGTGCTGCCGGCTCATGAACAGATGGGCGGCGATCTGATCGGTGGTGATGGTTTCGGAGAGATGCCGCTGAATGTAGAGCGCCACGTTCCGCACCAGATCCGTCGCGTAATGGCCGTGACGGATCGCCTGCACCCGCTGCGTGTAATACAGAACCATGTCGTAATTGAGCTTTGTGATCTGATGAATGTCCGTCATCATTTCACATTGCTGAATATACGCGTCGCTGGCCTGCAGGGCGTCCTCCACGTCCATGCCGCCCCGGATGGCGGACCGGCTGGCTTCGGTAACGGTGACGATGAAGGTATTTTTGGCCTGACGCAGCTGCTCCCGGGCCATGTTCCCGGGGATCACGGCGGGCGCGTCCTGCGCGAACGCTTCCAGGGCGGCTACGTCCCCCTTGCGGATGATGTTCATCACCATCTGCTCAATTGCCAGGGTATTGTGAAGCGTTTCGGCGTCAGGCTCGGCCTGATTGAACCGCTGCTCGGAGCGGCTTTGTTCCAGCCCGAAAAGGTTTTCTCCGCCTTCGATCAGGTCGTTCAGCCGCAGCTTTTCCCCGTTGACCACAAAATTGAGAAAACACAGCATCTGGATCAGGCTTTCCAGGGGTAGCCGGGTGATTTGCTTCATGCCGGAGATGAACTCCGTCAGGTCGTCCGGCGGCACGTCCAATTCAAACGCGATTTCCCGCAGCTCCTGATCCTGCGGCGGGGCCTGCCGGGTTGGCCCGATGACGATCCGGCGTTTCCCGCTGCTGACCACGCCGTACACGTAGAACCGTTTGGAGATGTAAAACCCTACGTGCCGGTCAATGGCCGTGATCTCAGGCCGCACCAGCAGGATCGGATCCCGGGGAAGCGGCGTCATGCTGAAATGAGACAGCAGCCTGTCCCCCTCGTAGAGACGGACGGGAAGGCCGGACAGATTGGCCGTCATGGCGCAGATATAAACCAGATCGTCCCTTTTCATTTCACAAGTCCTCTTCCGATTTATCAAGTTGAGACAATTATAAATGATACGCGACAAATATGCAATACATCGCCCGGATCATCCTGCTAAAATACAGCATGAAGGGAACCCGTTTGCCGATCAACGACGAGGAGGGCCGATCCATGAAAAAGAACAACCGGTTTTCATTCATTGCCGTGCTGCTGATCGCCGCGCTGGTGATCTGCGGTCCCATGAACGCACGGAACGCGATTGCACCCGCATACGCGGAGGAAACAGCGAGCCATGAGATCCTTCCCGCGGCAAAAGCCGCGGCGCAGAGCCTGCAAATGGCGGAAGAGCTGGAAAGCGAAGGCATCGTGCTGCTGCGCAATGAAAACGGCGCGCTGCCCCTGGCCGCCGGAGCGAAGGTCAATCTCTTCGGCTACGCTTCTGTAGCCCCCATTTACGGCGGCACCGGCTCCGGTGCGGGCGACACCTCCGGCAACGTGGACGTGATCGCCGGCCTGAAGAATGCTGGGCTGGAGGTCAATGAACAGCTGGCGGATTTCTATCGCAATTCCAGGGTCAGCCGGATCAAGCAGAGCGGATTCTCCGGCTCTGATTTCACCCCGGCGGAGGTGCCTGCTGCCAGCTATCCCGAAAGCCTCCTTGCCGACGCCAGGGCGTTTTCGGATACGGCGGTGATCGTGATCTCCCGCATCGGCGGCGAGGGCGGCGACCTGCCCATGAACATGCATGCCGCGGGCTATACCGCCGAGGACGAAGACCGCCACTACCTGGAGCTGACGCAGGATGAAGAGGACTTGCTGGCGCTGGTGAAGGGTCAGGGCTACGCGAAGGTGATCGTCCTGGTCAATGCCTCCAACGTCATGGAACTGGGCTTTGCGGAAGGCGTGGACGCCTGCCTGTGGATCGGCAGCCCCGGCACGGTGGGCTTCAACGCCGTGGGCAGGGTGCTCACCGGTGAAGTGAACCCCTCCGGACGGCTGACGGACACCTACGCCTATGACCTCACGTCTTCCCCCGCTTATTGGAACGCCGGCGATTTCTCCTACGGCAACCTGAAGGGGCGCAGCTATGTGGAGTACGCCGAGGGCATTTATGTGGGGTACCGCTATTATGAGACCGCCGCCGCCGACGGAGCCATCGACTACGCCGCCACGGTGCAGTATCCCTTCGGCTACGGCATGAGCTATACGAGCTTCGAGCAGAGCATCGAATCGTTTGCTGTGGAGGATGGCGTCGTCACGATGCAGATCCAGGTCACAAATACCGGCAGCGCGGACGGCAAGGACGTGGCCCAGGTGTATTACACCGCGCCCTACACCCCCGGCGGCATCGAAAAAGCCCATGTGGTGCTGGCCGGCTTTGTCAAGACCGGGCTGCTCCGGCCCGGCGAAAGCGAAACCCTGACCGTTTCCTTCCCGGCCGAGGAAATGGCCTCCTTCGACAGCAAAGGAAACGGCTGCTATGTGCTGGAAGCGGGCGCATACGAAATCAAGCTGATGCGCAACGCCCACGACGTGATCGACAGCCGGGAATACACCGTCGAAAACACTGTGGTGTATAACGCGGAGAATCCCCGTTCCTCCGATCAGGCCGCCGCCGTGACCCGGTTCTCCGACGTGGAATACGGCCAGATCGAAGCCTATGTTTCCCGTTCCGACTGGGCGGGCACGCTGCCCCAGACCCGTGTGGCGGGCAAGGAAGCGCCGGAAGCCGTGGTAGAAGCCTTCACCAATAAAGCACCTTACGCGGTCAACGAAAGCGATCCGGAGATCGTGTTTGCGGACAACGGACTGAAGCTCGGCGACATGACGGGCCTCGCCTGGGACGATCCTAAGTGGAATCTGCTCCTGCAGCAGCTCAGCGTGGAGGACATGTCCGAAATGATCCTCAAGGGCGGCTGGTCCACCCCTGCCATCGAGAGCGTCGGCAAGCCTGCCACCGCCGATATCGATGGCCCCGCGGGCCTCAACTCCCTCATCAGCTCGCTCCGGGGCGTTTCCTTCCCCAGCGAGGTGGTGATCGGCGCCACCTGGAACACGGAGCTGGTGGAAGCGTTCGGCGGCGTGTTTGCCGAGGAAGCCAAGGCCAACGGCGTCGCGGGCCTGTACGCTCCCGGCATGAACATTCACCGCACCCCCTTCTCCGGCCGCAACTTTGAGTATTATTCCGAGGACGGCCTGCTTTCCGGCAAGCTGGGTGCTGCCCAGGTGCGGGGAGCGGCGTCTGAGGGCGTCTATCTCTACGCCAAGCACTTCGTCCTCAACGACCAGGACGAAAACCGCCTGCATCTCTCCGTCTGGGCCAACGAGCAAGCCATGCGCGAGGTGTATTTCCGCCCCTTTGAAATCACGGTGAAGGAAGGCAAAACCGCGGCCATCATGTCCAGCTACAGCTATCTGGGCACGACCTGGGCCGGCGCTTCCCGCCCGCTGATCACCGACGTGCTGCGGGGCGAATGGGGCTTCACCGGCATGGTGGTGACCGACTCCGCCATGGCCAACATCGACTGGATGGACCCCAACCTGGCGATCCGCTCCGGCAACGATATGATGCTCTGCCTCATGGGCGCGACGCTGGACACTTCCAGCAACACTGCGCAGATCGCCATGCGGGAAGCCTGCCACAACATCCTGTACACCCAGGCCAACAGCGCCGCCATGTGGGTGAATCCCGATCTGGCTTATCCCGTCAAGGAAGCCGCCCCCGTGGAAACGGCGGAAACGGCAGCCGCCGGCGGCATGGAGCTTTACGACCTGGCGGACGGCTGGCTGGGCTGCCACGTTTATCTGAAGGAAGACAATACTTTCTCCGTCGCTTTCGACTACGGCGGCGACAGCAACGGCATCGTCTCCATGACCGGTGCCTGGGAGCAGGTTTCCGATACCGCCATCACCCTGCATCCCGAATCCGGCGAAGACATCCCGGTGACATTGGATAACGGCGCGTGGAAATGCGAAGTGACCGAGCCCAACACCCACACGGTATGCCATCCGAAGGCCGAGGCCGCCGCGGAAGAAACCGCCGCTGCCGTCAGCCCCGAAAACGGCTTGGAGCTCTACGAGCTGGCGGACGGCTGGCTTGGCTGCCATGTGAACATCAATGCGGATCATACCTTTGCCGTCGCCTACGATTACAGCGCCGACTATGCGGGCGTCGTGGCCCAGACCGGCGTCTGGGAGCGCGTCAGCGATACCGGGCTGACGCTGAAGCCCGAAACCGGTGACGCCATCGCCGTGACCCTGGCGGACGGCGTCTGGAGCTGCGAGGTCAAGGATCCCAACACGCAGACGGTGTGTCATCCGAAACTGGAAGTCCCCGCTGCGGAATCCGCCGCACCGGCCATTACGCCGGAGACCGGCATGGAACTCTACGACCTGGCTGATTTCTGGCTGGGCTGCCATGTGGCGATCAACGCGGACGGCACGTTCACCGTCGCCTATGACTACAGCGAGGAATACAAGGGTATCGAGGCCCAGTCCGGCGCCTGGGAGCGCGTCAGCGATACCGAACTTGCGCTGCATCCCGAATCCGGCGAGGACATCGCCGTGACCCTGGCGAACGGCGTCTGGAGCTGCGAGGTCAAGGATCCCAACACCCAGACCGTCTGCCATCCGAAGCTGGAAGTGGGCGAACCCGCGCCCACTGCTGAAAGTGCGCAGCCTGTGACCTACACCGTCATCTACACCGACGCCGAAGGCATCGTCTATCAGACCGTCGAGACCGCGGACGCCTCCGTCCTCCCGGAGGTCGAAATTCCCGTGAAGGAGGGCTTCCATTTTGCCGGCTGGCAGACCCGGCCCAACGTCACCAGAGATGACCTGATCCTGGGCGTTTCTCCCTATGAAGTCCCGGCGGGCGCGTCCAGCCTTTACGGCGGCGCGGGCACGGCCATCGACAGCCTGGAGAGCACGGACGGGGCTACTGTCACCGTCTACGCCCGCTGGGTGGCGCCCGTGTATATCCATACCGCGGAAGAGCTTCAGGCATTGGGCGAAGACCTGTACGGCTGGTACGTGCTGGCGGAGGACATCGACCTTTCCGGCCGCCAGTGGATTCCCGTCGGTATGTACTTCTCCAATTATGAGACCGTCAACGCGCCTTACTGGACTTACGCCTTCCGCGGCACGCTGGATGGCGCGGGCCACACCATCAGCGGCCTGACCATCGGAAACTGGCTGGCGGACGTGGCCGCTATGGAGGGCACCGAAAACGCCGTGTGGCGCAACGACGGCACTTACTCCGGCAGCGAGGCTGCCTTCTTCGGCGCCATGGCCAAGGCTGAGGTCTGCGACCTGGTGTTTGATTATCCCCTTGTCAACGTGACATCCGACGGCGACGCCACCCCCTACGCGGCAGTGGTCGCCGGATTCGATATCGGCAGCACGCTTGCCCATATCACCGTGACCGAACCTTCCGTGATTGTGAATGCCAGCGATTCCGCCGCCCAAAGCAGGGCCAGCGCCTGGGCCGCCGCCAGCGCCCTGGTGGCAGGCGGCTGGAGCGACACGATCACGGGCTGCACAGTCACCGATGCAAAGATTACCCTGAATGGCGAGCCTGTCCGCTCCCACGGCGGCGAATACTATGTGGGCGCGATGCTGGGCGAAGGCTACGCCTTCATGGACGGAAACAGCGCGACCTATGAACTGAACGTCAACATCGAGGACAGAAGCCAGGCACTCACCGACACTGAACTGGTGGTGAACGTGGGCGGCATGGGCGGCACCAACACCACCCAGACGAACGGCACTTATACTGGCACGATCAATGTACGCGTGGTGAAACCCGCAGGTGCGTCGACTGTCTCCATCGGCGGCCTGACCGGCTCCCAGCGCTATCAGGTGGCGGAAAACAACACGCTGAAGGCGGAGATCGCCACCGATCTTCAGCTGGATCCCGATCAGGGTAAGGTCTACGTTGGTCAGGTGATCGGCAGCACCAACGTGCCCTACTGCATCGTGCAGCTGATCTTTGCCGACCCCGGCGCCGTGGCTTCCTCCGGCTGCCGTAACAACCAGGCCGAAGTCACCCTGAACGGCGAAGCCGTGACGGCCGCCAAGGGTCAGGCGCTCACTGTGAAGGGTGAGCCGCTGCCCTACATCGCCAACGGCGACCTGACCGTGGAAGGCGCTTCCTATACTTCCAACATCAACGACGTCATCGCGGAATACGGCTCCGCCGTGCCTGCGGCCTTCCTCCAGAACGCGGTGATCGTGCTGGTGGATGAACCGTAATCCCCCTTTCGCTCCCTTCCCGCGATCCATGTGGGAAGGGAGCTCCTCTTTAGAGACAAATATCAATAATACACGACAAATGTGTAATACGCAGAGCAGATTGCATGATATAATCAGTCCATAGGATTCAGGATGGAGGTGGCCGGCGTTGGATGTGAATCGCATCATCCGCCAGATGACCGTGGAGGAAAAGGCCGCGCTGGTTTCCGGCACGGATTTCATGTATACGAATCCCATCCCGCGTTTGGGAATACCGGGCCTTTGCATGTCGGACGGCCCCCACGGCCTGCGCAAGCAGATCGGCAGCGGCGACAACGGCGTAAGCCAGTCCGAGCCTTCCACGGCGTTCCCGACGGCGGCCTGCACCGCCTCGGGCTGGAACCCGGAGAACCTGAGGAAAATGGGCCGGGCCATCGCGAAGGAATGCAGGCATTACGGTGTCCACACGCTGCTGGGCCCCGGGGTCAACATCAAGCGGAATCCCCTCTGCGGGCGGAATTTCGAGTATTTTTCGGAAGACCCGCTGCTCTCCGGCGTGATGGGCGCGGCGGAGGTGGAGGGCGTGCAGAGCGAAGGCGTGGGCGTTTCCCTCAAGCACTTCGCCCTGAACAACAGCGAGAATTACCGCTTCATGGGCAATTCCGTCGCCTCGGAAAAAACCATGCGAGAAATCTACCTGAAGCCCTTTGAATACGTCGTGAAGCACGCCAGGCCCGCCACCGTGATGTGCGCCTACAACCGGATCAACGGGACCTTCTGCTCGGAGAACAAATGGCTCCTAACCGACGTGCTCCGCAGCGAATGGGGCTTTGACGGCGTGGTGATGACGGACTGGGGCGCCGTGCATGACCGCGTGGCGGGGCTGAAAGCCGGTCTTGATCTGGAGATGCCCGGCGACACGGCCATCTGCCGCCGGTGTATCCTGGATGCCGCGGCGGACGGCACGCTGCCCATGGAGGACCTGGACAAAGCCTGCCGCAACATCCTGCGCTGGATCGACGCGTATGCAAAGCCCGCCGATCCATCGCCGGTGGACTGGGACGCGCATCATGCCCTGGCGGCTGAAATCGCCGCGGACTGCGCCGTGCTGATGAAGAACGACGGCGTGCTGCCGCTGAGCGGGAAAGAAAAGCTGCACATCGCGGGCGGGCTGTTTGAAAACATGCGCTATCAAGGAGCGGGCAGCTCCATGATCCACCCGACCCAGGTCACGACCCCGAAGGACGCCTTCGTGCAGCGTGGCGTCCGGTCTGTGCCGCTGGAAGAAGCCGACGTGATCCTCGTTTTCGCGGGCCTCACCGACGAATATGAATCCGAGGGCGGCGACCGGGAGCACATGCGCCTGCCGGAAAAGCAGCTGCGGGAGATCGACGCGCTGTGCGAAAGCGGGAAAAAAGTGGTCGTGGTGCTTTTCGGCGGCTCCCCGGTGGAGCTTCCCTTCTGCGACAGGGTCGGCGCCATCCTCAACATGTACCTGCCCGGGCAGAACGGCGGCACGGCGGCTTATCAGCTGCTTTTCGGCGAAAAGAACCCCTCCGGCAAGCTGGCCGAGACCTGGCCGCTGAAATATGAGGACGTGCCCAGCGCCGAAACCTTCGGCAAGGGCGTGAATGAGATTTACAGCGAGGGCACAGAGGTCGGCTACCGTTATTATCACAAGCACGGCATCCCGGTCCGCTTCCCCTTCGGCTTCGGACTGAGCTACACCGTCTTTGAGAAAACCGAGTGGATGAAAGACGGAACGCAGTACGCGCAGACCATCACGAATACCGGCGGCCGGTACGGCGCGGAGGTCGCTCAGCTCTATGTAGACGGCGAATTGAAGGGCTTTCAAAAGGTGTATCTGAAGCCAGGCGAATCCCAAACCGTGACGCTCACGGTGGAACCGGAGCCGGAGACTGCGTATTCCGACAGCTATACGGTTCAGGGTGATCCGCCGCGTTTCCCGGTAACGATGGAGTCCCGTTTTACAGACCTGAAGCAGAGCTTCATGGGCCGCATCCTGTACAATGCCGTGCTGTCCGTGGCGAAAAAGCAGGCGAAAGAAGCGGAGAAAATGCCGGAAGGCCCGGAGAAAGAGAACAAGCGCAAGGGAGCGCAGTTCCTGAAACGCATTTTAGAGAGCAATTCCCCCCGCTCCATGAGCATGACCGCCGGCAAGTCCATGCCGTACAATTTCGCGCAGGGCTTCGTCGAACTCACCAACGGACACCTCATCAAAGGCGCTCGCTGCTTTATGCAAAAGATCAGGGTACCGAAACTGCCGAAGGAGGAGAACTGAAATGAAACTGCCCGCAAGTCTCGTCAGAACACCGGAGGTCAGCAAGAAGGAAAAATGGCTGGGCTATCTGCTGGGCCCCGCCGGGGCGCTGCTGCTCAACGCCGTCCTGGCCACTTATCTGAACGTCTACTACACGGACGTGCTGAATCTGACCCCGCTGTGGGGCGGCATGTTCCTGACCATCTTCCCCATCGTGTCCAAGGTGATCGACGCCATCACCAATATCCTGATGGGCCAGGTGATCGACAGGACGAAAACGAAAGAGGGCAAGGCCCGTCCCTGGCTGCTGCTGTCCGCCATTCTGGTGCCGATCACCGCCATCCTGCTGTTTACCGTTCCCGAGGGGAGCGATACGGTCAAGGCGATCTGGGTGATGATCTCATACAACCTGTTCTATTCCTTCGCCTATACCATCTTCAACATGAGCCACAACCTGATGGTGCCCCTTTCCACCCGCGACGGGACTGCCCGCGGCGGGCTTTCCGTGTTCAATCAGATCACCACCATCATGATGAGCGGCATTCTGGTGGCGCTGGTATTCCCCATGGTGATCATGCCGATGATCGGCGTGGATAAATCCAAATGGATCACGCTGATGGCCATCCTGTCCATCATCGCGCTGCCGCTGACGCTGCTGGAATACTTCTTCACCAAGGAGCGCGTGACCGAGGAAAACGCCGGGGAGAGGGAGACGAAAAGCCAGCTTCCGTTCAGGCAGCAGATCAAAATCCTGTTCACGGACAAATACATGGTGCTCATGTATGTCTATTTCCTGGTCTACACGATCGGCACCACGCTGAAAAATCTCGGGTTGGTTTACTATTGCAATTATGTGCTGGGCACCTACAACGACGGCATTACGCAGATGCTGGTTTCGGTGATCGGCGGCGTGCCGATGGGCATCGGCATTTTTGCCGTCTGGCCGCTGGCCAAGAAGTTTGGGAAGCGGAACGTGACCATGGTGGGATTCCTGCTGTACGCCCTCGGCAGCCTGATCTGCTGGCTGTTCCCAACCAGCCTGATCATCGTCCTTGTCGGTCAGTTTATCAAGAACATCGGCGGCCTGCCCTGCGCTTACGTGTTTATGGCCCTGTTTGCCGACTGCCTGGATCATCTGGAATGGAAAAAGAACATCCGCATGGACGGCGCGGCCATGAGTATTTATAACATCATCGCGGTCGCTATGGTCGGTATCATGACCGGCGTCTTTAACTGGATGCTGGCCACCTCCGGTTATATCGCCCCCATCACTGCCGGCAGCGTTACGGAAGCCGCCTCCACCCTGGCGGCAAACGGATGGACAGCCCAGGTGGCGCTGGAAAGCCTGAAGCCCGCCGCGGACGGTGTGCTTACTGTGGCCATGCAGCAGCCCACCGGTGTAAACGGCATGATCACCATCGCTTTCGTTGGACTGGAAGTGTTTACCGGAATCATTCTGGCTGTCATCCTGTGGTTTATCAATGTGGAAAAGAATATCGCCAGGGAGCAGGAAGAGATCAAGGCGAGGAGGACTGCTGAATGAAAGCAATTCGACTGAGAACCGAATACCTGGAAAACCCGCTGGGCATCGACATCCGTTCTCCCCGCCTCCAATGGATCTGTGAGGGCGGACAGAAGCAGACCGCCTACCGGATCGTCACCGAAAAATGGGACAGCGGCAAGGTGACGTCCTCCTCCATGCACGCGGATTATCCCAAGGAGCTTTCCGATCGGGAGCGGGTGAACTGGAAGGTTTGCCTGTGGGATGAGAACGACGAGCCCGGAGACTGGAGCGAAGCGTTCTTCGAGATGGGCATTTCCGCGTGGAAGGCCCAATGGATCACCGGGAATTATCAGCCGAAGAAGAAGGAACGCTATCCGGTGGACTGCTTCCGCAAGGCGTTCTCTGCCGGGGACGTGAAGCAGGCCCGGCTGTACATCTCCGCCTGCGGCGAATACGAAGCCCGGATCAACGGGGAGCGCGTGGGAAACTTCATTCTTGCCCCCGGCTCCACGGATTATCACAAGCGGATCCAGTATCAGACCTACGACGTGACGGACATGATCCGGAGCGGCGAGAACGTTCTGACGGCGGAGCTGGCCGACGGCTGGTACCGCGGCAGCAGCGGCGCGAAGGGCCGTACCTGCACCTACGGCACCGTCACCCGCCTCATCGCGCAGCTGGAAATCACCGGTGTAGACGGCAAAACGCAGGTCACCGGGACGGATGAAAGCTGGCAGTGGTCCAATGACGGCCCCATCCGCCTCGCCGACAACGAGGACGGCGAGATCGTAGACGCAAACCGGGAACCGAGCTATTCCGGCAAGGCGAAGCCGAGCCCTCTGAACGTGCCCCTGACCGCCTCCAATAATGCGTTTGTGACGGAGCATGAGCAATTCAAGCCCGTCGAAAAGATTACTACCCCCAGCAGAAAGACTGTGCTGAAATTCCCCCAGAATCTGTGCGGGTATCTTGCTTTCCGGCTGAATGCCCGCAAGGGGCAGCAAATCCATATCCGCCTGGGCGAAATGCTGGACGACGCGGGAGAGTTCACCCAGAAGAACATCCAGTGCGTCACCAAGGGAAAAGCGTCACCGCTGCAGGAGTTTACCTATACCTGCCGGGAAGGGCTCAACGAGTACAAGCCAAAGTTCTTCTACGGCGGGTTCCAGTACGCCCTGATCGAAACGGATATTCCCTTTGAATTGGATGATTTCACGCAAATCGCCCTGTATTCGGATTTTCCCTTCACCTCCTCCTTCGATTGCTCCAACGAGCTGATCAACCGGTTCTATCAAGCCACGGAATGGTCGCTGAAATCCAATTCCACCGACATTCCTTCCGACTGCCCCACCCGGGAGCGCATGGGCTGGACCGGCGACAGCCAGGTGTTTTTCGGCACGGCCAGCTTCCTTTCGGATTACGCCGCCTTTGCCCGGAAGCACCTGCGGGACGTCTTCGACCGGCAGTGGAAGAACGGCAAGCTGCCCCAGATCGCGCCTTATGCCAACGAGGACTGGTTCATGTGGACCATGAACGGCTCCGTGGGCTGGGCGGACGTGGGCATCCTGATGCCCTGGCGCTTTTATCAGAAATACGGCGACAGGCGCATCCTGGAAGACAATTTCGACCGGATGCTGCGCTACGCGAAGTTCATGATCTCCCGCTGCGGCAAGCCGGGCGGCATTTACGCAAAGCCTTTGGGCATCTCCCACGCCAACCGGAAATACGCCGTCAACGCGGGCCAGTCCTACGGCGAGTGGGCGGAGCCCAAGGACGTGCGGGCTTTCGTCTGGACGGACTTTGCCGAACCGCATCCCGAGGAATCCACCGCTTACACCGCCTGGGTGCTGGGCATCATGGCAGACATCTGCGAGGTGCTGGGGAAAACCGAGCCCATTGCGGAGCTGCGGGAATATTCCGAAGGCGCGAAGCGGGCCTATCAGGAAATGGTGACGAAACCGAAGTTCACCCTGGACACGGACCGCCAGGCCAAGCTGGTGCGTCCCCTGTACATGGATTTGCTGAATGATGAGCAGACCGCCTTTGCGAAAAAGCGGCTGATCCGGGCGCTGGACAATTACCGGTGGCGGCTGGGCACGGGCTTCCTCTCCACGCCCCTGATCCTCTACGTGCTTGCGGACATGGACATCGAATACGCCTACCGGCTGCTGGAAAACGAGGAAATTCCCGGCTGGCTGTCCATGCCCAAATCCGGCGCCATGACCATCTGGGAGGGCTGGGAAGGCCCCAAATCCGACAGCGGCATCTGTTCCCTGAACCACTATTCCAAGGGTGCGGTCTGCGAGTGGCTGTTCGATACCTGCTGTGGCATCCGGGTGGGCGGCGAGAACCGCTTCCTCATCGCCCCGCGTCCCGGCGGACGCCTGACCTGTGCCAAAGCGCGCTACGACAGCATCTACGGCACCGTGGAAAGCGGCTGGGAAAAGAAAAACGGAAAGACCGTGTTCACCGTCGCCGTGCCCGTCAACTGCGAAGCCCTGGTGCGCCTGCCCGACGGCAGCGAACGCGTGCAGAAAACCGGCACTGCTACCTATACGATCTGACAGACGGAGGGAAAGCCAATGAAAGTATTTATGATCGGCGGAACGGGCCTGCTGGGCAGCGAAGCGGCGAAGGAGCTGATCGCCCGGGGGCACGAGGTATCCAGCATCGCGCTGCCGCCGCTGCCCACCGGCGCGGTGCTGCCGCCGGAAATGAAGATCGAATACGGCAACTATCTGGAAATGACCGACGACGAACTGCGCGCTTACCTCACCGGCTGCGAGGGCTTCGTGTTCGCCGCGGGCGTGGACGAACGGGTGGAAGGCCCCGCGCCCATCTATGATCTGTACAAGAAGTACAACATCGATCCCGTGAAGCGGCTGCTGACGCTGTGCAAGGAATGCGGCGTGAAGCACGCGGTGATCCTGGGCTCCTATTTCTCCTACGCGGCAAAAAAATGGCCCGAAAAGAAGCTGACGGAATGGCACCCCTACATCCGCAGCCGCATCGACCAGGAGGAAGCCGCCATGGCCTTCGCGGGGAATGATCTGGACGTGGCCGTGCTGGAGCTGCCTTACATCTTCGGCACCCAGCCGGGCCGCAAGCCGGTGTGGGTGTTCCTGGTGGAAAATGTGATGGCCATGAAGGGCGTAACCATGTACCCCAGGGGCGGCTCTACCATGGTGACGGTGCATCAGGTGGGCCAGGCCATTGCCGGGGCACTGGAGCGGAACAAAGGCGGCAAATGCTATCCCATCGGGTACTATAACCTGACCTGGAAGGAGCTGCTCAGGATCGTCCATAAATACCTGGGTTGCCCGGACAAGAAGATCATCACCATCCCCACCTGGATGTACGCCCTGGGCTGCAAAAAGATCATGAAGGAGCAGAAGGAAAAGGGCATCCAGGGCGGGCTGCACATGGTGAAGTTTGCGGACATCATGTGCTCCAACCTTTTCATCGACAAGAGCGAGGGATGCGCTGCTCTGGGCGTTACCGACGATGATATCGACGCCGCCATCGGGGATTCCATCCTGCTGTGCAAGGCCGTGATCGAGAAGAAAACCCAGGTGCTGGGCATGAAGGGTGAATGACATGAAGGTATTATTGACAGGCGCAGCGGGCGGCATGGGGCTGGAAAGCCTGAAGCAGATGGCGGAGGACAGGGGAAGCTATCTGATCGTCGCGCTGGATCTGGACACCGAACGCTGCCGGGAAAGGCTGAAACCCTACGCGGACAGCAAAAGGGTGCAGACCCTGTTCGGCGACCTGACCGACGCGGCCTTTGTGGAAAATGCCGTTCGGGGCTGCGATCTCATCCTGCACGTGGCCGCTTTCGTTTCTCCCGCCGCGGACTATCATCCGAAAAAGGCCATGGAGGTCAATTTCGGCGGCACCCGGAACCTGATCGAAGCCGTCAAAAGGCTGGGGCAGAACGATACTACACGCTTTGTGTACATCGGCACCGTGGCGGAGACCGGCGACCGCATGCCGCCCATCCATTGGGGCCGGGTGGGCGATCCCATCAAGCCCAGCATGTTCGATTATTACGCGGTGTCCAAGATCGCGGCGGAACGGTACGTGATTGAAAGCGGGCTGAAATACTGGGTCAGCCTCCGGCAGACGGGCATCATGGGCCCGGCCATGGCGAAGGTCCGGGACGCCATCCAGTTCCACAACTGCCTGGACAACGTGCTGGAATACGTGTCCGACCGGGACAGCGGCCGGCTCATGTGCCATCTGGCCGCCTATACGGAAAACGGTACGCTGCCGGAGGAATTCTGGGGCCACATTTACAACATCGGCGGCGGGCCATCCTGCCGGGTGGACACCTACACCATGTACAAGCTCATGTACAGGGAAATCGGCATCAAAAACATTGATTACGTCATCGATCCCAAGGTCAACGCCACGCTGAACTTCCACGGCCAGTATTACCTGGATTCGGACAAGCTGGAAAATTATCTGCATTTCCGTTCCGACAGCATGCAGTATTTCTACGACGCCTATCTGAAAGAGCTCGGCGCGGCCAAGCCCTTTGGGAAGATCATCTGCAAGCTGCCGGGCGGGCAGAAGCTGATGGGGACCATCATCAAAAGCACCTTCAAAAAGCACCTGAACAGCCAGCACGGCACCAAACATTTCATCGACGCCAACATGGAGGACCACATCGACGCCTACTGGGGCAGCCGCAAACGCTGGGAAGCGTTGCCTGAAAAGGCCAGCCAGATGGATCACTTCACCGATTGGGACAAGGTCATTCCCATCGACCACGGCTACGACGAATCCAAGTCTGAAAACGAATTGACGCTTTCCGATCTGCAAGGCGCGGCAGAATTCCGGGGCGGCAAATGCCTGAGCGAAGCTATGGAAAAGGGTGACTGGCAGAGCAAGCAGACCTTCCGCTGCGCCTTCGGCCACACCTTCGACGCCAGCCCAAGGCTTATCCTGGAGGGCGGACACTGGTGCCCGGAATGTGAGCGCAAAAGCTGGAATTACGGGGCCCGGGCCAAGGCCGATCCTTTCTTCGCCCAGGTCTGGAATCCCCTCCACGGCCCGGATGAAATGCGAGAGTATCCCAAAGAAGTGACCGAGCTGGACGTATAAAGAAAGCGGGGGACACGGATGAAATACTATCTGGCCATCGACATCGGCGCGTCCAGCGGGCGGCACATCGTCGGCTGGAAAGCGAATGGGGAAATCCAAACCAAAGAGGTGTACCGCTTTCCCAACGGCGTGACAAAGGCGAACGGGCATCTGACCTGGGATATCGAAATCCTGGAAGCCCACGTGCGGACGGGCATCGAGGCGGCGCTGAAACAATACCCGCAGATCGAAAGTCTGTCCGTCGACACCTGGGGCGTGGATTACGTGCTGATGAACAAGAACCAGCCCATTCTGCCCTGCTACGCTTATCGGGATGGGCGGACGGAAGCGGTGATCCCGCAGGTGCACGAAAAAATGCCCTTTTCGGAGCTGTACCGCAGAACGGGCATCCAGTTCCAGCCCTTCAATACGATCTATCAGCTGTACGCCGACAAGCTGGCCGGGCGGCTGGAGCAGGCCTGCGGCTTCCTGATGATCCCGGAATACCTGATGTACAGGCTCTGCGGCGTGAAAAGCCACGAGTACACCAACGCCACCACCGGCGGCATGGTCAGCGCCCAAACCGGGGAATATGATGCGGAAATCATCCGCGCCCTGGATCTGCCCAAGCGGTTTTTCAAGCCCCTGCAGCAGCCCGGCACGGTGATCGGGACATACAAGGGCATAAAGGTCGTCCTCTGCGCCACCCACGATACCGGCAGCGCGGTGGAGGGCATCCCCATGGCGGGGAACGAGCCCTACATTTCCTCCGGCACCTGGAGTTTGCTTGGCGTCAAGACCGAAAGGCCCATCACCAATGCCGCCAGCGAACTGGCCAACTGGTCCAACGAGGGCGGCGTGGGCTACAACCGTTACCAAAAGAACATCATGGGCATGTGGATCGTCAATCGGCTCCGGGCTGAGCTATGTCCCGATATGGATTGGGGAAGCATCATCGCCCAAGCGGAAAAGAGCCGTTTTGAGGAAACCGCAGACGCCAATGCACAAGCCTTTCTTGCGCCGAAGAGCATGAAGGAAGCATTTGACGAGGCGCTGAAAACCGCTCCGCAGAACATGGACGATTACTTCCGCTGCGCCTACCGCTCCCTGGCTCTCAGCTATATGAACGCTATCCAGGAGCTGCAGCACAACACCGGCAAGCACTATGACCAGCTGTACATTGTGGGCGGCGGCGCGAAGAATGCCTTTCTGAACCGCCTGACGGCGGAAGCGACCGGAAAAGAAGTCGTCGCTCTGCCCATCGAAGCCACAGCCCTCGGCAACCTGCAGATCCAGATGAAAGCAGCAAAGGAGGAATAAACCATGCTCGTGGAAACCAAAGCCCGCGTCGGCGTGTTTGCCATCGCTCTGGGGGCGTACCTGCCCCAGTTCCCGCAACTGGTGCCGGAATTCGAGGGCCAGTACGCCGCGTTCAAAAAGACCATCCCGGACACCGTGGAGCTGATCGACGGCGGCATCATCACCACCAAGGAAAAGGCCATGGAGGCTGGCGACAAATTTCGCGCCGCGGACGTGGATCTGGTGATCCTGCAGCTGCTCACCTACGCCACCTCCTACAACATGCTGCCCGCCGTGCGGGACCTGGACGTGCCCGTGGTGCTGGTGAACGTGCAGAAGAAAAAGGCCCCAGACTACACGAATACCGATACGCCCACCTGGCTGGGCGAATTGTACGCCTGCGGGGCCGTGGGCGAGATGGTGGCCGATCTGGAAAGGGCCGGCAAGCGCCACGCGGTCATTACCGGCGTGGTGGAGGGCGGCGATCCTGAAGTGGAAAAGGAAATTCTGGACTGGTGCAAGGCCGCCCAGGTGCGCCGCCGCTTCCGTTACACCAACATCGCCCAGATCGGCCGGCCCTATCCCGGCATGATGGACCTGTACATCGACGAAACCAACCTGTATCACCGGATGGGACTGTACACCAAGCAGTTTGACTGGGAAAAGATGTGGGCCATCGCCGATGACATCACCGACGAAAAAGCCATCCGCTTAAAGGCCCAGGATATTCTGGATACCTTCGACATCGAGGGCGGCGCGACGGTGGAAACCGTGTGGGACATGGCAAAGTATGTCGTCGCTTTCGAGCAGTGGTGCAAAGACGAGCAGCTGGGCTTCGTGGCCTCCCACTACGACGGCTTCGCCCAGGGCATTGCGGGAAAGCTGGATTCCATGCTGATTCCGGCGTTTTCCATGCTCATCAAGCAGGGCACCGCCTGCGCCGTGGAAGGGGACATCAAGGTGGCCATGGCCATGGGCATCCTGAAAACCATTTCCGGCACTGGCCAGCTTTCCGAAATGTATTCCATCGACTTCAACGAGGACATCTGCATCATCGGGCATTCCGGCAGCGGAGATGCGGACATTTCCCAGGCGAAAAAGCCCACCATGAAGATCGTCCCTGTGTTCCACGGCAAAACCGGCGGCGGGTATCTGACCCAATTCTATCCGCCCACCAACAAAGCCATCACCTTCCTGGGCATCACGCAGGACAGGGACGGGCATTTCAAGTTCGTCGCAGCGGAGGGCGTCAACGAGAAAGGCCCCATCTTCACCTTCGGCGATACCAACATGCGCATGCGCTTCACCTGCGGGGCCCGGGATTTCTGTAACCGCTGGAGCGAAGCCGGCCCCACGCATCACATGGCGGCAGCCGTGGGCCGGCACATTGATACGATCCTCAAAGTCGCCAAGATTTTCGATGTTCCCGTGGACGTTATCACCCGATAAACTGAGGAGGAAAAGAGAATGAAGAATATTCTGGAAGCGCCTTTTATGGTGGAAATGATCCGCACCGCGACGAACATGTACGCCCACGGCTGGGACGAACGCAACGGCGGGAACATCTCCCTGATGCTGGAGGAAAACGAAATCAAGGAATACCTGGACACGGAAAACGGTATGCTCCGCACCATCCCCACGGGCTTCACCGCGCCGGAGCTGGACGGGAAATACTTCCTTGTCACCGGCACGGGCAAGTATTTCAAGAACGTGCAGTATGCCCCGGACGTCAACCTTGGCATTGTGCGGTTGAAGGAGCAGGGTACCCAAGCCGATCTTCTGTGGGGTTACACCGACGGCGGGCAGTTTACCAGCGAATTCCCGGCCCACATGATGAGCCATGTGGCACGGCTGAAGGTGAATCCCGAAAACAGGGTCGTCATGCACTGCCACCCCGCCAACCTGCTGGCCATGACCTATGTGCACACGCTGGACGAGCGAGAATTCACCCGTACCCTGTGGCAGATGTGCACCGAGTGCATCGTTGTCTTCCCCGAGGGCGTGAACGTGCTGCCCTGGATGCTCTGCGGCACCAACGAGATCGGCGAGGCTACGGCGGAAAAGATGCTGACCGCCCGGCTGGTGGTGTGGAGTCAGCATGGTATTTACGGCGCGGGCAAGGACCTGGACGAGACCTTCGGCCTCATCGAAACCGCCGAAAAAGCCGCCGAAATCTATATGAAGATCGCACATTTGCCCCGGCTCAATACCATCACTGACGAGCAGATGCACCAGCTGGAGAAGAGGTTCGGTATCAAAGCGCGGGAAGGATATTTAGTATAAATGGTTACAAAACGCTTGCTTCTATTCTGAATATAACATATAATGATTCCAGGGGAATAATCCCCGCAATCCACAGCAAAACAGCCTCTTTATCACGCTGATAAAGAAATGATAAACTGAGGCTGTAGAGCATGGAGAATACAAATAATCTGTAGAATCAGAATCGCGAGAACGAACAGGAGAAACAAGAATTAAGCTAAAAGCGTTAGATTGCATAGAACGGGAATGAGCGCCGGAACAAAAGCCCGCCTTCCGCGGATGAAAAAAATTCGCGGAAGGAGGGCTTTTTTTCTTGTTTTTACTGGACACTTACTGGACAGCGTATCATATGATATCCTTGCAAGGGATACCTGCGCATATTTTTCGGCCCTTGGACGGCATTCGGAGGGGCTATAAGCCAAGCCGTATGTACCTAAGGCATAGGCGTTTGCCTGTGAAAACCTCCCGTGCTGACCATGCTCCACATGAATACAGCGTCGGGGATACGAGCTCAATCCTCACGGTTTTCATCAAAGGCGAACTATCTCCGAATGTCCTCCAAAGGCCGAAAAGAATGAAACAGTTTTTCAATCTGCTTTCAGAAACCAAGCTTCCGGCTCATAAAGCTTTCGGTTTCCGCGCCCCAGGCATAAGCGCTCATGTATTCGCCCCGGAAAGCGTTCACCGCGTTCGCGTCGCCTTGGAAAAAGCGCCAGGCGTCGCAGGAGATCATCTCCGGGCGGACCCGCAGGGCGCCTTTTTTCATTTCTAAGATTTCCCCGATCCCGTATTCCGCCAGCGTGTCCCGCAGGCTGCGGATGATTCCGTCCAACTGCTTCTGCATGCCCCGGTCGTACATGCGGTCCTCCCACAGGATGGCGAAAGCCTCCGCCCGGGTGACGCTGCCGCCCTGGCGGTCGATCAGGTAGGCCAGCAGCTCCTTTCATTTGGCCTGGCGGAAGGTGGCCAGCTCCCCGTCCACAAACAGATCGAAGCTCCCGAAGGTGCGCGCCACAACACGCCCCTCGGGGGCTTTGCGTTGCCCGGACAGGGCGTAGGCCACTTCCGCAGCCAGCTTTTCTTTGCTGACGGGCTTGAGCAGATAGCCGGAGGCGCGCAGCGCAAAGGCGTCTACCGCGTATTCGGAATAGCCGGTGAGAAAAACGATGGCCGTACCGGGGCGCAGCTTTTTGATCTCCGCCGCCAGCTTAAGGCCGTTCATATCCGGCATATCGATATCCAGCAGGGCCAGGTCGGCGTCGTGATCCCCAAGCCATTGGAGCGCTTCCCGGGCGCGGGTAAAGCCCTGCGCTTCGGTAAGCGGCGGCATTTCGCGGCACAGGGAAACCACGTAATCGGTGATCAGCTTTTCATCATCCACACAAATCGCTCTCATGACCCATTATCCTTTCCAGTTTTTTCCTGCTGCGGGTACGAAAATTGTGACGCCGGTTCCTTCCCCGACGCGGCTTTCAACGGTCAATGTGCCGCCGCACATGCGCTCCACCCGGTCCCGCACGTTCCGTAAACCGATGTGGCTTTCGTCGGCGTTTTCCAGCTTCCGCACGTCGAAGCCCACGCCGTTGTCGCGGACCACGATCTCATGGCCATCCTCCCGCTGCCGCGTACTGATTTCGATGATCCCTTCCTCCCGGATGCGCACGCCGTGGCGGATGGCGTTTTCCACGATGGGCTGGAGAGTCAGGGGCGGCAGGGAAAAACCGCCGTCCTGAATATCATACCGCACATGAATGTTGGGAAAACGGGTTTCCTCGATCCCCGCGTACACTTTGGTATGCTCCAGCTCCTTTGGGAAGGGAATCAGGCCGGATTCGCCCAGGGAAGCCAAATTCTGGCGCAGGTAAGCGGCGAAATCCCCCGTGATCCCGGCGGCCTTTTTCGGGTTTGCGTAGCAAAGCGCCTGGATGGTGGACAGGGTATTGTACAAGAAATGGGGCTGGATCTGGGACATCATGATCCGGATGCGCTGCCGCGCCTTCAAATCCTCCTCATGCTCGCGCACGAACTGGAGATGCAGCCAGATATAATAAAACACACTACTGACAGACAGGGCGACGGTCAGAAACGTGATGGCATGACTGTTTCCATCGTCCTGTACGTCCAGCCACACGGAAACGAGGATCAGCACGATGGACAGCACGGGCATCACCTTGTCCGCGGGGCGGAGGCCGCGGGATTCGCGGATGATCATATACAGCAGGTAAGCCAGCAGCAGCAGACTGGTAAAAACGCAGAAAAACTTGAGGGGCCCGCCATAGTAACGATTATGCTCGGTGATCGTGAAACAGATGGTGGAAAACAGGGCGGTCATATGAACCGCCGCGTTGATCCCCACCAGGGACCAGGCGGGCCAGAACCGCTTTTTCGGCGTTTTCGGCGTTTTCGGCGCGATGATGGGAAAGATCAGCGCGATGATTACCGGGCGGACGGAATAACCGTAAATGGCAACCAGTTGTCTTTCCACCTGCTTCATCGGCCCGATGGTCAGCGCGTACTGCCAGCAATTCTGGACGACCAGGGAAGCGCACAGGCCAACGATCAGCAGCAGGGTTTTTCGGTGTTCGCGGCGGATATAGGAATCGTTGAAAACGGTGAACGCCAGCCCCACCAGCAGAAACAAAATAAAGAAAGCAAAAAAAATGTCCGTTTCCGCCATGCCCAGCCCTCCTTCCGCTCATTGGTTTTTCGAACGCGGAACCGTCCGCTTGTTTACGTGTTCCAGCCCTTGCACACGTCTACCCACCCCGCGCAGGCGGAATACTTTTCCAATTCGGGGATGGTCAGCTCGATGGCGCTGTTGCTGCTGCCGCAGGCGGGAAACACGGTGTCAAAGCGTTTGAGGGAAGCGTCTAAATAGACCTTCACGCCCTCCTTCACCGCGAAGGGGCACACGCCGCCCACCGCGTGACCGATCAGGGCAAGGGTATCCTCCGGGGACAGCATTTTGGCCTTTGCGGCAAATTGCGCCTTGAATTTGGCGTTATCCACCTTGGCGTCCCCGGCGGCCACCACTAAGATAGGTTCGCCGTTCACCGAGAAGGACAGGCTTTTTGCGATGCGGCAGCCCGCGCAGCCCAGAGCCTCCGCCGCCAATTCCACCGTGGCGCTGGAAACGGTAAATTCCCGAATCCGGTCTTCCAAGCCGTATTGCCTGAAAAACGCTCTTACATTCTCGATCGCCATAAGGGCCTCCTTGCGTGTTTTGTTCTGTTATCGCCGCCCATTGTAGCAGAAAACAATAAGGAAAACAACCGTCCCGCTGTTCCGGATGTGTACGAAAAAGGATTATTGATTTCTTTCTCCATTCCGCCCTTTTCGAGCTTTCAGGCAGGAAAAGAGGCGCGCCATGGCGAAAAAAACAGGAAAGCCCGGGGAAAACCGGGCAAAACAGCGAACGAACCTGATAAAAGGAGGAGCTATGATCGCAGATATCATCAGCCCGCAGGCGAAGCATTTTGCCCCGGGCGCGCAGACCGTGCTGCGGGGACACGAAAACCGTTCCCGCCGCGTGGTGCTGCTGAAAGGAAGCTTAGTACAGAATAGCCGCGGCGAAAGCCGGGGCATCAGCGCGCGGGTCACCAAGAACGGCCGGTACGGCTTTTCATCGGTGGCCTCCTACACGGAAAAGGACGCGGAAGCGGTACTGAAAGCCGCCACGGAAAACGCGCTGTTCCTGGATCAGCGGGCCGGCGCTCCCCGCGGGACGTATCCGGCCCTGCCGGGCGGCACGGTGCCGGACTGCCGCCTGATCGTGGATACCGATCAGAAGCGCATCATCGAGGCCTGCCAGGAGATCGACGGCTATATCTGCCGCACCTATCCCGATCTGCTCAGCCGTACGGTGGTCTATTCCGAAGATTCCCAGGATAAGATCATCCTCACTTCCGACGCGGCCAGCGGCCACGTCACTTATCCCCGGTGCTATATCTATGTGATGATGTCCGCCGAAAGCAAAAGCGGCGCGCCGGTGGAGCTGTTCAAGGCCTTCGGCGGCGCGGGCAGCTTTGCGGATCACTTTGCCGATCTGTCCGCGGTGTATCCCGGCATCGACGCGCTGCACGCTCACCTCATGAACAAAAAAGAAGGCGTGTACGCCGAAGCGGGCAGCAAAACCGTCATTTTAGGCGGCATGATGGGCGGCATGCTGGCCCATGAAGCCGTGGGCCACACCGTGGAGGCCGATCTTGTACTGGGCGGCAGCGCAGCCGGGCCCAGCCTGCACAAGCCTGTGGCCTCTGCAATGGTAAACCTGGTGGATTTCGCCGGGGAAGCCTTCGGCGTGCCCACTCCCCTGCCCGTGTACTTAGACGATGAGGGCACCCTGGCCAGGGACGCTGTGCTGATCAAAGACGGCATCCTGGCCGGTTACATGAACAACCGGGAAACCGCCGCCCATTTCGGGGTGGCGCCTCAAGGCAACGCCCGGGCCTGGGATTTCAACGACGAACCCCTGATCCGCATGCGGAACACCTGCATCCTTCCGGGCAAGAGCACGCTGGAAGACATGATCGCCTCCATCGACGACGGCTATTATCTGATCGACAGCTCCAACGGCCAGGCCGATTTGACGGGTGAATTTATGTTCGGCGTGTCCTTAGGCTATGAGATCAAGCGCGGCAAGCTGGGCCGGGCCCTGCTGGACACCACCGTTTCCGGCGTCGCCTTTGAAATGCTCAAAACCGTGGACATGCTGTCCGACAAGGTGGTCTGGTCCTCCAGCGGCTTCTGCGGCAAGAAGCAGCCTATGCCCGTGGGTATGGGCGGCCCGGACATGCGCTGCCGCATCACCATCGGCGGACGCTGAGGAAGGGAGGGAAAAACCATGTACGATATCAAGCAAGTATCTCAAAAGCTGGACAGCCTGCTGAAGGGAAAGGGCGTTCAGGTATATGAACACTGCGTATCCGAAAGCGAAAAGCAGGAATTGAACACCGAAAAGGCGGACTTTAACCTGTTCCGTACCATCTTTGACAGCGGTGTGTCCGTCACTGTGATCTTAGACGGCAAAAAAGGCTCCGCCTCCGGCAACGATTTAAGCGATGAGGGCCTGGAAAAGGCCGTCTCGGACGCGATTGCAGGGGCGGAATCCTCCATGGTGGACGAGGCCAACGTGATCGCGGAGCGTGAAGAACCGGAAACGTTCCGCTCCGGCTGCTGGGAGGCCGATATGCCCCGGTTCTACGACTGCCTGAAAGCCCTGACGGACACCATGGCAAAGGATTATCCCAAAGTGAATTTGATGACGCTGATCGGGGATCATACCCGCTATCACGTTTATTATGTCAATTCCAACGGCACCCGCTTTGAGAATTACAGCGGGCTGTACGAAGCGGGCATCGAAATGTCCGGTTCCGACGGGGAAAAGAATACCGGTTTGGATTATACCGGCTTCTGCACAAAGGATCTGGACACGCCATTGATCGAGCAGGGCAGCGTGAAGCAGCATTTGGAGGCCACCGAAAAGAGCCTGAACAGCGTGCCCCTGCCGGGCAAATTCGAGGGCACGGTGATCTTCACCCCGGACTGTTTGGGGCAGTTCGTGGATATGCTGGCCAGCAATTACATCATGGGCGGCGTGATCATGAACGGCACCAGCCAATGGCTGGACAGGCTGGGCCAACAGGTGGCCAGCGAAAAGATCACGGTTTCCCTGAAAGCCCAGGATGAACGCATCGCCAAGCTGCAGCCCTTCACCAGCGACGGCTATAAGGCCGAAAACGTGACCGTTATCGAAAAGGGCGTGCTGAATTGCTTCCTGCTGAACCTGTACGCCGCCAAAAAGACCGGAAAGCCCGTGGTCAAAAACACCAGCTTTTCCATGGTCATTGAAAACGGGGATACTCCCTTGGCCGATATGATCGCCTCCGTGGACAAAGGCCTCATCGTGGGCGGCTTCTCCGGCGGCGAACCGGGGGCCAACGGCGAGTTTTCCGGCGTGGCAAAAAACAGCTTCTATGTGGAAAACGGAAAGATCGTCGGCGCGGTAACGGAAACCATGATCAACGGCAACCTGGAACAGGCGTTCAAAAACGTGATCGCCGTATCCAAAGAACAGGTCTGCGACGGCGGCAGCGTGCTGCCCTGGCTGGCCTGCGGCGGGATCGTGATTTCGGGAAAATAACGATAAGGGATCAAAAAAACGCCCCCGACTTCCGAAAGGAGGCCGGGGGTTCATGTTCGCTTTTATCCGATCAATACATGCCGCCCATGCCGGGGTTGCCAGCGGGGGCCGCGGGTTCGGGCGCGGGGATATCGGTGACCAGGGATTCGGTGGTCAGCACCATGGCGGCCACGGAGGCGGCGTTCTGCAGGGCGGAACGGGTCACCTTGGTGGGGTCGATGATGCCGCGTTCGATCATGTCCACATACTCGCCCTTGAGCGCGTCGTAGCCATAGCCGGTCTTGCGGCTGCGGCGGATGGTGTCGATGATCACGGCGCCGTCGATGCCAGCGTTCAGGGCGATCTGACGGACGGGCTCTTCCATGGCGCGGAGCACGATCTGCACGCCGGTCTTGGCGTCGCCGCTGTTCTTGGAAACCAGGGCCTGCACCTTCGCAATGGCGTTCAGCAGGGCCACGCCGCCGCCGGGCACGATGCCCTCTTCCACAGCGGCACGGGTAGCGGCCAGCGCGTCTTCAATGCGCATCTTGCGCTCTTTCATTTCGATCTCGGTGGCAGCGCCGACCTGGATCACGGCTACGCCGCCAGCCAGCTTCGCCAGCCGCTCCTGGAGCTTTTCACGGTCGTAATCGCTGGTGGTTTCGGCGATCTGGGCCTTGATCTGGTTCACGCGGTTCTTGATTTCTTCCTTGTCGCCCGCGCCGTCGATGATGGTGGTGTTTTCTTTGTCCACCTTCACCTGATGGGCCTGGCCCAGCATGTCGATGGTGGCTTCCTTGAGTTCAAGGCCCAGTTCTTCGCTGATGACCTGGCCGCCGGTCAGGATGGCGATGTCGCGGAGCATTTCCTTGCGGCGGTCGCCGAAGCCGGGGGCCTTGACGGCCACGCAGGTGAAGGTGCCGCGCAGCTTGTTCACAACCAGGGTCGCCAGGGCTTCGCCTTCCACGTCCTCGGCGATGATGAGCAGCTTCTTGCCAGCCTGCACCACCTGCTCCAGCACCGGCAGGATCTCCTGGATGTTGCTGATCTTCTTATCAGTGATCAGGATGTAGGGGTTATCCAGCTCGGCCACCATCTTGTCGGTATCGGTGACCATGTAAGCGGAAGCGTAGCCGCGATCGAACTGCATGCCTTCCACGGTGGTCAGCTCGGTCTTCATGGTCTTGCTTTCTTCCACGGTGATAACGCCGTCCTTGCCCACCTTTTCCATGGCGTCGGAGATCAGCTGGCCGATGGCCTCGCTGCCGGCGGAAATGGAAGCGACCTGGGCGATGGCCTGCTTGCCGCTGATGGGACGGGAGATTTCCTTCAGGCCTTCCACGGCGGCTTCAGTGGCGGCTTCAATGCCGTTTTTGAGCACCATGGGGTTGGCGCCCGCGGCCAGGTTCTTCAGGCCCTCGCGCACGATGGCCTGGGCCAAAAGGGTGGCGGTGGTGGTGCCGTCGCCGGCCACGTCGTTGGTCTTGGTGGCGACTTCCTTGATGAGCTGCGCGCCCATGTTTTCAAAGGGGTCTTCCAGCTCGATTTCCTTGGCGATGGTCACGCCGTCGTTGGTGATGAGGGGAGCGCCGTATTTCTTATCCAGCACTACGTTGCGGCCCTTGGGGCCCAGGGTGATCTTGACGGTGTTCGCCAGTGCGTTGATACCGGATTCCAGGGCGCGGCGGGCGTCCTCGCCGTACTTTAACTGCTTAGCCATATATTTTCCCTCCTGATGATTCAGTCAATTTGTTATAGAGTAGGGAGTTAAGCGTTGAGAGTTGAGATGATTTTGTCTGAGCAACGGTTTTGTGCATGATTGAGACATTCTATATCTCAACGCTCCGCTCTCAACTCTCGTTTTTTTCGCTTTGCGTTTATTCGACCACAGCGAGAATATCGCTCTGCCGCACGATGATGACTTCCTGGCCGTCCAGCTTCACTTCGGTGCCGGCGTACTTGGAATAAATCACCTTCTGGCCCACTTCCACCTGCATGGTAACGTCCTTGCCGTCTACCTTGCCGCCGGGACCCACGGCCAGCACTTCGGCCATCTGGGGCTTTTCCTTGGCGCTGCTGGTGAGGATAATGCCGCTCTTGGTGGTTTCTTCGGCTTCCACGTTCTTGATGACCACGCGGTCAAACAAAGGCTTGATGTTCATATAGCTCCTCCTCTTATGGATTGCGATTTTAGGGGCTGTTAGCACTCATGATTAACGAGTGCTAAATCATCCTTGCATAGTGTACTTCATTCATGCGCCGGACGCAAATGCTATTTTACCCAAATTTCGGAAAATCATGCGAAAGACTGGAATTATTTCCGTTTATTCCTGATTTATGCCATGTTTTCTTAAAATTTCTCTTGTTTTCTTCGATTTTTCATTTTCCTGTTCAAAGATTCATCAATCTATGGTAAGATGGGAACGAAGTTCAGCGTTGAGAGTGGGGAGTAGAGATGATACAGTCTGCCAATTTGTACGCTCCGTTATCAACTCAACTCCATGATGCGCTATCTAAATCTCAACTCTCCACTCTTAGCACCCAACTCTCCACTCTGAAAAGGCGGTGTTTCTCTTTGCTTTCCACTTTATTATTGGCCTGGTACGACGCCCACGGCCGCGTTTTGCCTTTCCGGGGTACAAAGGACCCTTACCGGATCTGGCTCAGTGAGATCATGCTGCAGCAGACCCGCACCGAAACGGTGGGGGCTTATTACACGCGCTTTCTGGAACGGTTTCCCGATGTGTTTTCCCTGGCCGCCGCCCCGGAGCAGGACGTGCTGAAATGCTGGGAGGGCCTGGGCTATTATTCCCGGGCCCGGAACCTGCACCGGGCGGCAAAGCAGATCGTGGAACAATACAGCGGGAGCTTCCCCGCTGATCTGGACGCCCTTCGCGCCCTGCCCGGGGTGGGAGACTATACGGCAGCGGCGGTGGCCTCCATCGCCTTTGACCTGCCCGCCCCCGCTATGGACGGCAATCTGACCCGCGTGCTGTCCCGCTTTCATGGGGTGCGGGAGGACGTGGGCATTCCCTCCGTAAAGCGCCGTTTACTGGAGCTGGCCCAGGCGGACATGCCCCCCGCCCGCTGCGGGGATTTCAATCAGGCGCTCATGGATTTGGGCGCCACCGTCTGCACCCCCGGCACGCCGGACTGTGCCGCCTGTCCCCTGCGTCCTCTCTGCGACGCTTACAAGACGGGGGACGCGGACGATCTGCCCATAAAGGCCGCCGCCAAACCGCCCCTGGAAATTTCCATGGCTGTGGCCCTCGTCACCTGCGGGGATAAAGTATGGATGGTCCAGCGGAAGGAAGCGCTGCTGAAAAACCTGTGGGTATACCTCCTTGTGGAAACCGCCGGAAAAAACGCTGAAAAAAACGCCGACATGGAAAAAGCCCTGAAAAGCTGCGGCATCCGCGCCGCCTTCCAGAGCACCTTGGGTACTGCCCGCCACGTGTTCACCCATCGGGTTTGGAACATGACTTTATACCATTATATTGCCGAAACCCCCGCCTGCCGGGAAGGCCGCTTCGTCACCCTCGGCGAGATGCGCGCCCTGCCCCTGCCCACCGCCATGCGCGCGGCCAGGGAGCAGGCGGAAAGACTGCTGGGGGCACAATAGGAAACCTTGGGGGCTTCTTCAGCCCCCAAACCCCTGAACCAGGGCCCGCCTGGGCCCTGGACCCATTTCCGGATCGCCAATTATCGCTCCTGGGGGCGGCAAAGCCGCCCACGGTGCGCAGAGCGCACCTGAAAAACGAGGATATGACCAGGAAAAAGCGTGCTTTTTCCCTGGCATATACCTCGTTTTTCTTTGCCCAGGAGCTTGCTATATGATCTTTCCCCAAGCTGGCGCATACTGTTTGTTTTTATACGTTCTTGTATCGCCTGATGGGGTGCAGGGGACGAAGCCCCCTGCCGCGGGGACGAACCGCCGATGACCGCCTGTGGCGGGAATTTCATCGGCGGTGAGATCAACCGAAAGGGAGCAATCTCCCCATGAAGGGGAGTTGCGACCTTTGAAGTTGCGGATCAGGGGCCGCGGAGGCCCCTGAGTCTTTATTTTTCCAGAAAAGCGTCGATCAGTTCTGCCGCCTGCGTCACGGGGTCGCTTGCCATATCCAGCCAATGGAGATTTTCCTCCCGGCGGAACCAGGTCATTTGGCGCTTGGCGAATTTCTTGATGGCGTTGCCCAATTCCAGCACCATTTGATCGTAGGTGATTTCGCCCAGCAGATAGCGGGTGAGATAGCGATATTCCAGGCCGAGCTTCATTAAAAATTCTGTGCTGACGCCCGCGTTCAGGAGGCCGCGCACTTCGTCCACCATGCCCTGAGAAAGCCGCCGTTCCAGGCGCTCGTCGATGCGGGCTTTCAGGGTTTCCCGGGGCCAGGTGACGCCCAATTTCAGGGTTTCATAGCGGGGATTGCGCCTGCCGGGGTGGTAATCGTCCGCCGCTAAGCGTTCCAGGGCGCGCATGACGCGATTGCGGTTCTTGGGGTCGATGTCCGTGTCCGGCAGCTTTTCTTTCAGCATTTCATATAACGCCGGGGTCTCGAAGGTTTCCAGGTGGGCGCGGAGATTCAGGTCCGGCTCGATATCCGATAATTCATAGCCGTCCGCCACGGAATCCACGTACAGGCCGGTGCCGCCCACCAGGAAGGGGATTTTTCCCCGGGCTAAAATGCCGTCGATGGCTTCATAAGCTAAACGCTGAAAATCCGCCATGGAGAAAAAATCCCCCGGCTGGCAAACGTCGATCAGGTGATGGGGCACGCCCTTGGTTTCGTCCGGTGTGATTTTGCCGCTGCCCAAATCCAGGCCCCGGAACACCTGCCGGGAATCGGCAGAAACCACCTCTCCCCCATACCGGAGCGCCAATTCCACCCCCAAGCCGCTTTTGCCCGAGGCATTGGTGCCCACGATCACGATCAGCTTGCCTGCCATCGGCCCACCCCCTGTTTTCGGATGCGCCTATTGTATCATAGCTTTCCTGTTCATGTAAAGCGCGTCCGTTTGTGGCCGCAAATTTCGCGTGATTCCGCATATATGCACAAAAGCATGAATTTCATGAATAAATATCAAGATAATTCTTGTATTTTTCCAAAAGTTTTTGAATAAAAATTCAAATTTCCTCTTGACAGGCGTTTTTCTGTGTGGTATACTGCACCCGTTCCCCAAAAGGAACGCGAATCAAACGAACACAATTTGTCAGGAGGAAAAGACTTATGAAGAAGATTCTCGCTATGGTATTGGTTCTTTGCCTGCTGGTCCCGGCCCTGTCCGCTTTCGCGGAGGATAAGCTGATCATGGGCACCAACGCCGCTTTCCCGCCCTACGAATATTATGAGGACGGCGTGATCGTGGGCATCGACGCTGAAATCGCCGCGGCCATCGCTGAAAAGCTGGGCATGGAGCTGGTGATCGACGATATGGACTTCGGCGCCATCATCACCGCCGTGACCACCGGCAAGGTGTCCATGGGCATGGCCGGCATGACCGTGACCGAAGAACGCCTGCAGAGCGTGAACTTCTCCACCTCCTACGCCACCGGCATCCAGGCCATCATCGTGAAGGAAGGCTCCCCCATCGCTTCCGTTGACGATCTGTATGCGGAAGGCGCTTCCTACAAGATCGGCGTGCAGGAATCCACCACCGGCGACATTTACTGCTCCGACGATTTCGGCGATGAAAACGTGTTTAAGTACAAGGTAGGCGCGGACGCCGTGGCCGCCCTGCTGGCCGATAAGGTGGACTGCGTGATCATCGACAACAACCCCGCCAAGGCTTTCGTGGAAGCTAACGTCGGCCTGGTGCTGCTGGATACCCAGTACGCCGTGGAAGACTACGCCATCGCCATCGCCCTGGAAAACACCGAGCTGCTGGAAAAGGTCAACGCCGCCCTGGAAGCGCTGATCGCGGACGGCACCGTGGCCACTATCGTGGAAAAGTACATTCCCGCCGAGTAATACAGGCTTTCTCTTTCATCCAATAGGGAGCGAGCAATCGCCCCCTATTGCTTTATATCATCAGAGGACGGAGCAACATGAAGAAAAAACAGCCCCTTTGGATCAAAATCTGCGCGGTGCTGGCCGTGATCGCCGTGGTGCTTGTGGCGGGCTATTTCGCCGTGTTCTATCAGGCGGACGTGCTGAAAATCGAAAACGGCAAGGTGTCCGGCGCCAAATCCACCTGGCTCATCGCCCAGGAGGACAGCGATACATACGTGAAGCTGGCGGACGTGAACCTGCCCAAAAACTATGCCGCCGTGAAAAACGCCCCGGATACGGACGGCGACGCCGTCACCACCTTTTTTATGTACCAGGGCAAGGACGCGGAAAAGCAGCCGGGCACGCTGCTGGTTTTCGGCCAGGCGGCGAGCAGAATCGCCGATCTGAACCAGGGCAAGGAAACGGAAATCGCCGGTCAGCCGGGCCTCCTGCTCATTCAGGACGGCGAAGAAAGCCGCACGGCGCTGTTTTATATGGCGTCACCCTATGATGATCTGCGCATCGTGGTGCAGGCCACATTGCCCGAAGGCGCGACCGACGAAGACCTGACGGCGCTAATCGCGGTCATGGCGGAAAAGGTGACGCCGGGCAAACAGCTCTCCGCCATCGCGGCGGATTTCAAGCTGAACTTCCTGGACGACGACCGCTGGCAGTATCTGTGGAACGGTTTGGGCGTCACCCTGAACATCACCTTTGGGGCCGTGGCGCTGGGCATCATCATCGGCGTGCTGGTGGCCATGGTGCGCTCCACGTGGGATCAGACCCAGGAAACCATGCGCAAAGGCCTGGGCCGGACGGTAATGTGCCTGCTCAACGGCATTTGCAAGGTGTACCTGACCGTCATCCGCGGCACCCCCGTGGTGATCCAGCTGATGATCGCTTACTACATCATCTTAGCTTCCAGCCGCAACGGGGTCATGGTGGCCATGCTGTCCTTCGGCATCAACTCCGGCGCATACGTGGCCGAAATCATCCGGGGCGGCATCATGAGCATCGACAAGGGGCAGATGGAGGCCGGGCGCTCCCTGGGCTTTGATTACATCAAAACCATGTGGTACGTGATCATCCCCCAGACCATGAAAAACGTGCTGCCCGCCCTGGCGAACGAATTTATCGTGCTGCTGAAGGAAACCTCCGTGGCCGGTTACGTGGCGGTGAAGGACCTGACCAAGGGCGGCGACATCATTCGCGGCGTCACCTATTCCGCCTTTATGCCGCTGCTGGCCGTGGCCGCCATATATTTAGTGATGGTCATGTTTTTCACCTGGCTGGTAGGCAAGCTGGAAAGGAGGCTGCGCAGCAGTGACCACTGATATTATCATTTCCGTAAAGGATTTGCAGAAGCATTTCAAGGGCGGCGAGCTGAAAGCCCTGCGGGGCGTCAGCGCCGATATCCACAGGGGCGAAGTGGTGGTGGTGATCGGTCCCAGCGGCAGCGGCAAAAGCACCTTCCTGCGGTGCCTGAACCTGCTGGAAATGCCCACCTCCGGCACCATCTCCTTTGAGGGCGTGGACATCACCGACCCCAAGGTGAACATCAACATCCACCGGCAGAAAATGGGCATGGTGTTCCAGCACTTTAACCTGTTCCCCCACATGACCGTGCTGCGCAACATGACCCTGGCCCCCATGAAGCTGCTGAAAAAAAGCAAAAAAGACGCCGAGGAAAAGGCCGTGGGGCTGCTCAAGCGCGTCAATCTGGCCGACCGGGCCGACGCCTATCCCAGCCAGCTTTCCGGCGGACAAAAGCAGCGCATCGCCATCGTGCGCGCCTTGTGCATGGAGCCGGAGGTCATGCTCTTTGACGAGCCCACCTCCGCCCTGGACCCCGAAATGGTGGGCGAGGTGCTGGACGTAATGAAGCGTTTGGCCCAGGAGGGCATGACCATGGTGGTGGTCACCCACGAAATGGGCTTCGCTCGGGAGGTGGCCGACCGGGTGCTGTTCATGGACGAAGGGCAGATCGTGGAGGAAGGCACCCCCGACGCGATTTTCTCCCATCCCACCCAGCAGCGGACCAAGGATTTCCTGAACAAGGTATTGTGATTCCGAAAGCCTCCGCGATTTTCAGCGCGGAGGCATTTTATCGAAAAACGATCCTATGTGAGTACCGCACTTGTTTTTTGACCTGATTTCGCTTATAATGTTTATGGGAACAGCTGCCGTTCAGGGAGGGATCATATGGTCAAACCAATTGAAGAACTGACCATCACGGATGATTTTATGTTCGGGGCCGTGATGCGCGACCCGAAGCTGCTAAAGCCCTTGCTGGAAATGATCTTAGGCGTGAAAATACGGAGGATCGAATACCCCGAACTGCAAAAAGCCCTGAATGAGCGGTACGGTTCCAAAGGCATCCGGCTGGACGTGTACGTGGAGGACGAGAAAGAAACCGTCTACAACGTGGAGATTCAAACCTCCGATAAAAAGCACCTGCCGAAAAGAACGCGTTATTATCAGGGAGCCATTGACCTGCACATCCTGGAAAAGGGCGAAGATTATACGGCGCTCCGCCGCAGCTTCGTCATTTTCATCTGCACCTTTGACCCCTTCCATCAGGGCCGATGGGTTTACACCTTCGAGAATCTTTGCCGGGAAGACCCTGCTATCGCTCTGGATGATGGCGCGACCAAGGTCATTCTCAACACCAAGGGCGGCGCGGGCGAAATCAGCGATGACTTGAAATCTCTTTTGCGCTACATGGAGGGCTTCAAGCCGGACAGCGACTATACAAGAATGCTGAACGAGGCCGTGGAATACGTGCGCTCGGACGATCAGTGGAGGAGGGAGTATATGGTTCTGAATGAAATGCTGAAAGAAAACAGGCGGATGGGTGGATACATGGGAAAGGTTGCACAAGTACGCAATTCCCGGCACACCGTTGACAAAGGAACGCTTTCATTGATTCTGATGATTCATCCGCATACCCTCCAGGAGATTTTGGACACCATGGACGCCCACCCGGATTGGGACGATGAAAAAATCGCGGAAACCGTTGACTTTGAATAAGCTGCCCCATGGAGCGTCCGGCATTGGACGCTCCGTTTTGTTTCCATCCCGCCGCCGTTGGTTCGCCAGCGGCGTTTTTTGTTTTCTGCCCAAAAACAAACATTCGTTGTTTTATCTTTTTTCATTCCACTATAAGTTGATTTTTTGAAGGATTTCTCCGTTGAAACAACCTTCAGTTCATGCTACAATGCAGGCGCCGCGGCAGAAAACGACAAAGGAGGCCCATCCATGGAAAACGCATTTGATCTCAAAAGTCTCCGCAAAGCAAAGGATATGAAACAGGAGGAATTGGCCGCCGCCGTGGGCGTATCGCCCCAGGCGGTGAGCAAATGGGAACAGGGCGGCCTGCCGGACGCGGCGCTGCTGCCCGCCATCGCGGACGCGCTGGGCGTTTCTATCGACGCCCTCTTCGGACGGCAAAAAGAGGAATTGAGCTTTTACGACCGCTTCCTGCAACACATGTATGGAGTACACTGGCGCGATGTCATTGGGGAACTGTACCGCATCGGCCAGTTATGCGGCGCGTCTGTCTGTCGGGTGGAAAAATACAATGAGTTCCTATTCAGCCACGCGGACGAAAGCACCTATACGGAAGGCGCGCTTGATGAAGGCTTCTTTCAGGGACGGCTGCACGAAAAACAGCCCTATTTCCTGCTGATCCCCGAACCTAAGGAAGGTTACGAAAGCGCCGTGCCCTACGACGAAGCGTTCGTTCATCTGTACGAAGTGCTGGCGTCCCCCAACGCGCTGAAAGCCATGTACTATATCATGTCTGAACAAAACGCCTACTTTGACGCGGAAGCGATGGCCGCGGCCCTGTCCGTTTCCACAGAGGAAGCTTCAAAAATCATTGACGGGCTCGTCAGCATCAACGTCGTATCTCAAGCCAGCTTTGCCACCGGAACCCAAAGCAAAACGATCTACCAGGGAAAGGCGTACATCGAATTCATCGCTTTCCTCTATTTTTCCTCCATGCTCATGAACCGGCCAACCCATTTTATCTATCAGATCAACGACCGATCGAAACCCTGGTTTGATAGAAAAACGTATAAAACGCCATGACGCGCCGTCAGCAGATTCCCGCGCCTCCGCGATTTTATCCCGCGGAGGCCTTTTCTTCGCCTTGACTTTTTTACTTTTGCGGGCTATCATGGGAGCCGAAACCAAAGGAGGAGAGTTTATGGTTATGATCGGCGTGACCCCGTCTCTGACGGAGAAAGGGAATATAACCCAGAACCAGGATTATTTTAACGCGGTGTTCCGGGCGGGGGCGCTGCCCGTGCTGCTGCCCCTGACGGAGGATGAAGCCGTCATGCGGGAAATGCTCAACCGGGTGGACGGCCTGCTGCTCACCGGCGGGGACGACGTGGGGCCGGAGATGTACGGGGAAGAAAAGCTGCCCTGCTGCGGAGAAACGACCCCGGCCCGGGACCGGTTCGAGTTTCCCCTGTGCCGCATGGCGCTGGAAAAAGATATGCCCATTTTCGCCATTTGCCGGGGACATCAGGTGCTGTCCTGCGTACTGGGTGGTACCATGTACCAGGATATAGCCGAGCAGTTCGGCCCCGAGCTCAAGCATCCCCAGTATGATACCCCACGGGACAAGGTGCACGATATGCTCGTGGAGGAAGGCTCCCTGCTGCACAGGATCACGGGCTTGACGCGGTTTCAGGTGAACAGCCGCCATCATCAGGCAATAAAAACGCCCGGGTCAGGCTTAAAGGTCATCGCCCACGCGCCGGACGGACTGATCGAGGGCGCAGAGCTGCCGGGGAAGAAATTTGTGCTGGGCGTTCAGTGGCATCCCGAAGCCTTGGGCGACCGTTACGAAGAAGCCCAGGCCCTGTTCAACGCCTTTGTGGGAGCCTGCAGATGATGACGGAAATCGCCCTGGTGGCCGACCTGCACGGCAATTGGCCCGCCACGGAGGCGGTGGATCGGGACATCCGCGCCCGGGGCATCCGCCGCGTCTGGTGTTTGGGGGACGTGGTAGGCAAAGGCCCCTCCAGCGACCGCACCTTTGACTGGGCGGTGGAAAACTGTGAATTCATCCTGCAAGGCAACTGGGATGAAGGCGTCGGCAAAAAACAGTTCCCCAACGATCAATTCTATTACGATCAGTTAGGCGAACAGCGCATGGCTGCCCTGACCCAATGGGCCTTTGAATATGAATGCTTTCTTTCGGGCCGGAAAACGCGCCTGTTTCACGGGCGCTCCACCATGCCCGCGCCTTACGGCGTCCACGAGGACGCGGAGCTGCTTGCCCCTTACTTTCTGCCGGATTACGACGTGGTGGGCTATGGCGACTGCCACCGCCAGGGCGTGCGGCTGCTGAACACCCAGGGCATTTTGTTTAACACCGGCAGCGTGGGCAACGGCTTGGGCGTGCCCATGGCCCAATATGTCATCCTGCGCTGTGAACCGGACAGCCGGGAACTCGCTCCCCTGGATATCACCACAGTCACCGTGCCCTATGATCGGGAACAGGCCGTCCGGGACACCCGGGAAGCTGGGCGGCGCGGCATGCACAACGCCGACCTGTTTGAACGGGAAATCCTCTCCGGCGTTTACGCCCGGGCCAACGGGAGGGAAAAACCATGATCCGTTTCGGTCCGGCGGGCAATTCCGAATCCTTTTACGCCCAGGGCTATAAAGCCAGCTGGCAGGCCCCGGGCTGGCTGCGGGGCATGGGCCTTTCCGCCTATGAGTATTCCTTCGGGCGCGGAGTGGGCTTATCGGAGGAAGCGGCGGAAAAAATCGCCGGGTACGCCCGGGAAAACGACATCGCCGTCAGCGCCCACGCGCCGTATTTCATCAATTTAGCCAATCCAGACCCGGAAAAACGGGAAGCCTCCTTCCGCTATATCACCGACAGCGCCCGGCTGGTAAACTGCTTGGGCGGCGACCGGGTGGTGGTGCACGTGGGCGCGTTGATGAAGCTGGAGCGGGAGGAAGCTATCGAAAACTGCCGGCGGGGCATCAAGGAAGCCTATATGCGGCTGGACGATTTAGGTTTATCTCACGTTCACCTGTGCCCGGAAACCATGGGGCGTGTGAGCCAGATCGGCGACTTAAAAGAAACGCTTGCCTTCTGCCAATTGGACGAGCGGCTGATCCCCTGCATTGACTTTGCCCACCTGCACGCTCTGGGCCGGGGCGCGCTGAAGAGGCCGGAGGATTTCGCCGCCGTGCTGGACGCAATCGAAAAAGCCCTGGGCCTTGCCCGCGCCAGGGAAATGCACGTTCATTTTTCCACCATCGAATACACCGCCGCCGGGGAAAAGCGCCACCGCACTTTCGCGGAGGAAGCCTACGGCCCCCGGTTCCAGCATTTGGCCCCGCTTTTAAAGCAAAGAGGCTATCAGCCCCGGATCATCTGCGAATGCAAAGGCACCATGGCCGAGGACGCCAAGGCCATGATGGAAATATACAACAGGAGGTAAACGCCATGGCCTATTTCCGCATCGAATACTTCTCCAACGCTCTGCACCGTTCCACCAGCTTTGAAATGCTGATCCCCAATGATTACCGCACGGACATTCCCATGGAAATCCCGAACAAGCCCATGGGCACCCTGTTCCTGCTTCACGGCTACACCGGCAAGGCGGGCAACTGGGTGCCGGAGGAGCTGGCGGCCAAGTACAACTTCGCCATCGTCATGCCCACGGCGGAAAATTCCTTCTATCTGAACGGCCCGGCCACAGGCCACGCTTTCCAGACCCTGGTGGGCGAGGAAATGGTGGATTATGTGCGCCGCACCTTCGGCCTGGCGAAAAACCGGGAAAACACCTGCATCGCGGGCATGAGCATGGGCGGCTTCGGCGCGCTGCATACCGCCCTGGCCTATCCGGACACCTTCGGAAAGCTGGCGGGCCTGTCCTCCGCCCTGATCGTGCACGGCATCGCCCATATGAAACCGGGCACGGACAACGGCATGGCCAATGATGAATACTACCGGGAGTGCTTCGGCGATCTGGAAACGGTGGAGCAGCGGGACGTAAACCCCGAGGTTCTGGCCTTGAAACGGAAAGCGGAAGGAAAGCTGCCCGAAATCTTCTTAGCCTGCGGCACCGAGGATTTCCTGCTGGAAAACAATCGCCAGATGCACAAATTCCTGACCGATGAACGGATTCCCCACCAATATTACGAAAGTAAAGGCGGTCACGATATGGTGTTCTGGCACGAATACATCGTCAAGGCCGTGCAATGGATGTTCGGCTGACGATTATTCATTGCATTTTCTTATTCGCTATGCTATACTTTTTTCATCAAAGAGGCTCTTTGTGAGAAGCAAAAATCATTTCGTATATTGTATGGAAAAATTCAAAAGAGGAGGCTGAACCAATGAAAGTAAAGCTGAACGATATTTTCAACGGAGCTTGGAGTTTCCTGACGGACGAGCAGAAGGCGAAGGCGAAGGCATGCAAGACGGTGGAGGAACTGTCCGTGTTCGCGAAGCAGGCGGGCGTCGAACTGCCCGACGAGTTGATGGAAGCGGTCTCCGGCGGAGTCCAGTGGCAAAGTGTCGAGCTTGAGTATATCGGCGACGCACCGAACAACGGCTGATCAGCGGATCATTGGGCCAGAAAATGAGGATAGGAGAAGAAAATGAAAGCGTTTATGGATCAGGATTTCCTGCTGAATACGGAAACCGCCCGCGTGCTGTATCACGAGGCGGCGGAAAAGTGCCCCATCATGGACTACCACTGCCATCTGAGCCCCAAGGAAATTTACGAGGATATCCGGTATGAAAACATCACCCAGGTATGGCTGGGCGGCGACCATTACAAGTGGCGGCTCATGCGCAGCGCGGGCGTGCCGGAAAAGTACGTGACCGGCGACGCCTCCGATTACGACAAGTTCCTGAAATACGCCGAGGTGCTGGGCAAGGCCATCGGCAACCCCCTGCACCACTGGAGCCATCTGGAGCTGCGCCGCTTCTTCGGCTACGACGGCATCCTGAATAAGGACACCGCTCCCGAAGTATGGAAGATCGCCAACGAAAAGCTGCAAAAGGACGGCTATACCAGCCGGGGCCTCATTATGATGAGCAACGTGGACACCATCTGCACCACGGACGACCCCATCGACACCCTGGAATGGCACGAAAAATTAGCGGCGGACAAAAGTTTCCCCGTCACCGTGCTGCCCGCCTGGCGGCCCGACAAGGCCATGAACCTGGAGAAGGATACCTACGTGGATTATCTGGCCAAGCTGGAAGCCGCTGCCGGCATGGAAATCAAAACCTTCGCGGCCCTCAAAAAGGCCATTGCCAAACGCCTGGATTACTTCGCCGCCCACAGCTGTTCCCTCAGCGACCACGGCCTCAATTACGTGATGTACGCCCCCGCCGCCGACGCGGAAGTGGAACGCATTTTCGCCGAACGGCTGCAAGGCGTGCTGCCCGATGCGAAGGAAGAGGCGGTCTTCAAGTTCGCGTGCATGGCTTTCCTGGCGGGCGAGTACCATGACCGGGGCTGGGTGATGCAGCTGCATTACGGCTGCCGCCGGGATAACAACCCGCCCATGTTCCGCAAATTAGGGCCCGATACGGGCTTCGACTGCGTGGACAACACCGCCCCCTCCACCGAAACCGCCGCGTTCTTAGGTTCTATGGAGGACGCGGGCAAGCTGCCCAAGACCATTCTGTATTCCCTGAACAACAACGACAACGCCTCCATCGACACCATCTTGGGCTGCTTCCAGAACGACGAGGCCGTGAGCAAGATCCAGCACGGCTCCGCCTGGTGGTTCAACGACCATTTCGAGGGCATGACCGAGCAGCTCAAATCCCTGGCCAGCCTTGGGTATTTAGCGGGCTTCGTGGGCATGCTCACCGACAGCCGTTCTTTCCTCAGCTATCCCCGCCATGAATACTTCCGCCGCATCCTGTGCCGCGTGTTCGGCGAATGGGTGGAGGGCGGCTTCTATCCCGAGGATATGGACACCCTGAAGGAGATCGTGCGGGATATCAGCTTTAACAACGCCGACCGGTATTTCGCGTTCCCGAAAAAGAAAATCTGATTGGCAGCCCTGAAAAGCGCCCCCTCCAAACCGGAGGGGGACGCTTGTATAAATGAAGGATATCACGGTTCATCGGCACGCCGGAAGAGAGAGGAACAGGAAGATGATCAGACGGATTTGCCTGCTGCTTGCAGCGTTTTCTCTTTTGCTTGTGATTTGCTTGCCCGGACAGGCGGAGCAAGCGTCCAAGGGCTTGAATATCGGCTCCGTGATATCGATATTCAGCGATGAATTGCAGGTGGTTCGGTATACGGTGCACACGGAGGACGCTCTCCCTTCGATCCGCATCGCACACGTAAGCGATCTTCATTCCAGCGCGTATGGGGAAGAACAACGCGAGCTGTTGGAAGCCATCGACAGGGAAAAGCCCGATCTTGTGGTGCTGACCGGCGACATCTTCGACGGCAGCCTGCCCATGGAACCCACGGTCGCTTTTCTTAAAGGTATCCAGGGGAAATATCCCTGCTATTTCGTCACCGGGAACAACGAGTACGAAAAGGGCAAAAAGGCTTTGGCGGAAAGAATGGAAGTCTTAAAAAAGTACGGAATCACCCGGCTCAGCGGCGAGATGAAGGTGATCCGGATCAAGGACACAAACATTAATATCTGCGGCGTGGACGACCCGAACGCCTGGAAGGACAGCGACGATCCTCTTGAAGGCCGGGAAGCCCGTTATAAGGAACAGGTAGCGAAGGTGGCGAAGCAGGCCCAAAATGGAAATTACACGATCCTGCTGGCCCATCGGCCGGAGCTGTTCGATTATTACTGCCAATTCGGCTTTGATCTGGTGCTTTCCGGCCATGTCCACGGTGGGCAATGGCGCATTCCCGGCCTGCTCGACGGCTTGTACGCGCCGGGGCAGGGCTTTTTCCCCGAATACACGGGCGGGAAATACGAAAAAAACGGCTCCGTGATGATCGTCAGCCGGGGCCTGGCCCGGGAAACCACCAACGTTCCCCGCGTCAATAACAGGCCGGAGCTGGTGATCATTGATTTGGGGGAATAACACAAGCCACGCTTTGTATCATACCACATAATACATACTCCGTCAAATATCAAGGGCCGGTTTTCCGTGCGGATCGCGTACCGCCAACGGAAAACCGGCCCTCTTTATGCTTTCTTGCAGCCCTTGAAAATCACGCGATTTTCTTGGTGGCCGCGTTGATGATGAACAGGGTGATCACCATGAGTCCCAGGGCGATGGGCAGGGCGATCCAGGCGTTGGGGATGAACCCGGAAACGATGTATGCCACGAAGGACACGCCCGCGCAGGTGACCGCGTAGGGCAGCTGGGTGTTCACATGGTTCACGTGGTCGCACTGGGCCCCGGCGGAGGACATGATGGTGGTATCAGAGATGGGCGAGCAATGATCGCCGCACACAGCGCCCGCCATGCAGGCGGAGATGCACACGATAGCCAGAGGATTATCCATGGGGAACACGCTCTGCACGATGGGGATCAGCATGCCGAAGGTGCCCCAGCTGGTGCCGGTGGCGAAGCTGAGCAGGCAGGCGATGGCAAAGATAATGGCGGGCAGGAAGTTCTGGAAGGAACCGGCGCTGCCCTCGACGATGTCATGCACATAGGTCTTGGCGCCTAACTCGATGGTGATGTCCTTCAGCGTCCAGGCGAAGATCAGGATCAGGATGGCGGGCACCATGGCCTTGAAGCCGTTGGGCAGGCATTCCATGATGTCGTTCCACTTCATGGCCCCGGAGAACAGGTAATACAGGGCGGTGAACACGATGGCGAAGAAGGAGCCCAGCATCAGGCCGATGGAAGCGTCGGAATTGGAGAAGGCGGTGATGAAGTTTTCGCCGCTGAAGAACTGGCCGGTATAGAGCATGCCAAGCGTGCAGCACACGATCAGCACGATCACAGGCAGGATCAGATACAGCAGGGAGCCTTTTCCATTATCCTTTTCCTCCGCCTCGGCGGTGGCGTAGGGATTCTTGCCGGAGAACAGATCGCCCTTCACCGCGTTCACCTCAAAGCGCTTCATGGGGCCGTATTCCTTCTTTAAAAGCACCATGCCCACCATCATCACGATGGTCAGAAGCGCGTAGAAGTTGAACGGAATGGCGCTGATGAACAGCCTCAGGCCCACGCCGTCGTCCGCGAAGGCGGCCACCGCCGCCGCCCAGGAGCTGATGGGCGCGATGATGCACACCGGGGCCGCCGTAGCGTCGATCAGATAGGCCAGCTTGGCGCGGGAGATGTTGTGCTTGTCCGTCACGGGACGCATGACGCTGCCCACGGTGAGGCAGTTGAAATAGTCGTCAATGAAGATCAGCACGCCCAGCAGGATGGTGGCCAGCTGCGCGCCCACGCGGGTTTTGATGTGGGTCTGGGCCCAGCGGCCAAAGGCGGCGCTGCCGCCCGCCTTGTTCATCAGGGACACCATCATGCCCAGCAGCACCAGGAAAACCAGGATGCCCAGGTTGTAGGTGTCGGTCACGGCGGCGACGAAGCCGCCGCTGAACAGCCGGTTCATGGTGTTTTCCAGATGGAAGTTATTCAGCAGCAGCGCCCCGGCGGCGATGCCCACGAACAAGGAGGAGTATACTTCCTTGGTAATCAGGGCCAGCACGATGGCGATGATGGGCGGCACCAGCGCCCAGAAGCTGTTCAGAAACGGGCTGACCGCTTCCACCGCTTCGGCCACTTCCTCAGTCCCCTCCGCGAAGCAGGGGAGCACGGCCAGCGCCGCCACGGTGAGCAGACAGATAAAGATCAATAATTTTACGTTTTTTTGCATGGTTTTCCCTCCGTATTGTGCAAAATGATGTAAAAACCTTCGTTATTTTACACCGAATAAGGAAGAAAATCAAGCAAGTTCCGGTGGGTAAAACAGTATAATCATGTATTTTCTCTGTGTTTTATCATTTCATTCTTCAAATGTTCGTACGCCCAGCGCCGCGCCGCAGCTTTCCCGAACGATGAGGCTGCTCTCAAACGACTGATTGAAGGAAATGGGATGCCCGGCGTTGATGGACATGATCAGCTCCGCCATAGCGGACCGTCCGTGCTCATAGGGATGCAAATCCACCGTCGTCAAGGATGGCGTCAAATACGGCGCAAAAAAAGCGTTGTCGCAGCCCGTCAGCGCAATATCATGGGGAATGGAAATCCCGTTGCGCTGCAAGTGGCGCATCACGCCCAAGGCCACCAAATCGTTGATGGCAACGATAGCCGTCGGGTAGTTTTTGGTTTCGTGGCTGCCCAGCAGAATACTGGCGCCCAATTCGCCCGCCTGTGCGTTGCAGCCTGTCAGCATCACATACATGGGATCGACGGCGCAGCCGAGCCGCTGGATTTCTTCATAATAAGCGTTTTCCCGGATGACGCTGAACCGCGCGCTGCGGTCACCCCCCACGAAGGCGATTTTTCGATGGCCCAGCATCGACAGATGGGCCATGTTTTTCCGAATGCACTGGGATGGATCGGCGGTGAGGCGCGCGCACGCGATCCCCTCGATGGGCGGGCCGATAGCTACCAGGGGCATGGCCTGCTGGATGCGCCGGAGGCAGGCCCGCGTCGCATCCTGCGCCGCGCTGTTTTCGACCACCGACCCCGCAAGCAACGCGCCGGCCGGCTCCAATTCCAGCAGATCGTTGGTGACGGTTTCACAGCTTGTGCCCTCCGGATAGCATAAGTTCAGCACCCGGCAGCCGCTGCGGACAGCTTCCGCGGTGATCCCTTCGCACATGGATGCGTAATAAGGGCTTGTCTGCGACGACATCACCAGGGCGATATTGCGATCCGAAACAAACCGATGCGCCATTCTGGCGGCTCCGGGCTGATAATTCAGCGCCTTGATCGCTTCTTCAACCTTTTTTCGGGAGGCTGCCGATATGCTGCCGCCGGTCAGCGCACGGGAAACGGTAGCAATGGATACGCCGGCTTTCTCCGCGACATCAACAATCGTAGGATGCTTATCGTTCATAGGATCGGCCTCTCTTTCGCATCAGATTATAGCATACTTGGGTTTTTCAATTCAATAGGATGGTTGAAAATATTTACATTTATTTTCACAAATTTACAATAAAATCATGCGAGTAATTTTCATGGTTTCTTGACAATTATATAAAAAGGGATATAATGAGTCCTGGAAGGCGAATCAAACAATTCGCCGCTGCATCATCTGTAAATACTTATCACGTCTCATCGGTAAGGGGATACAGCTATGTTTTCTGAATATTTGCAGAAATATCCCTTGCGGGCGCTGCTGACGCAAAGGACCGTCAGTTTTTTCCCTGCGGCGCGGGACCGCGCCGCATGGGAAAAGATTCCGGATGCATTCCGTCAGGAAATCGGGCGGATGGCAGCGCAATACGCCGTCCAGCCGTACCCCATGCGAAAAGCGACGGATTTTCTGGCGTTTGTCCGCACAGGAAGCCGGACGGCGGACGAAGGTCCTTATTTTTTCCGTCGGCGGAAGCTGTGCGCTTCGGCGCTGATGTGCTGCCTGGATCAAACGGCTGACGCAGACGATGTGACCGACGGGATCTGGTGTATCTGCGAGGAAAGCAGCTGGGCTGTCAGCGCCCACAATGTAAACCCGATCCCCGGCGCGCCAAGGGCGCAGGACGCTCCCCTGCCCGATGTGGAAAAACCCTATATCGACCTGTTTTCCGCCCAGACGGGCATGATCCTTTCGTTGGTTCATTGTCTGCTGAAGGATCGTTTGGACGCCGTTACGCCGCTGATCGGGCAGCGGATCAAATCAGAGATCCTTCGCCGTATCATTCTCCCCTTCATGGAAACGGACGATTTTTGGTGGATGGGCTTCCGGCGGAAGGACTTATGCAACTGGACGCCCTGGATCGTATCCAACGTGATGCTGTGCGCCTGCGTCTGGCTCACGGAGAAAGACGCGCTGGCGGCGCTGCTGGACCGGGCATGCCGGATGCTGGACCGCTGGCTGGACGCAGTGCCCGCCGACGGCGGCTGCGACGAAGGCGCGGGCTATTGGAACATGGCGGGCGGCGCGCTGCTGGATTGTCTGGAATTGTTGGAGCAGGCGACGGACGGACGGATGACTTTTTGGCAGGAAGAAAAAATCCGCAATATCCTTTCCTTCCCCGCCAAGGCGGAGCTGGGCGGCGGCTGGTTCGTCAATTTTGCCGATTGCGACGCCAGGCCCTTCCTTTCGGGGGAACGCCTGCAATACGCCGGGGAAAAGTTAGGCGATCCCGCGCTGACTTCCATGGGGATTCGTTTCAGGGGCGCTCTGAGCGATCAAATCAATGACGTGCCGCATTTCAGCCGGCTTTTGAAACTGCTGTTTCATCCCGCCGGACAGGAAGCCGCCGCCCCCCAGCCGCGGGACGTTTGGCTGCCGGATTTGCAGCTTCGGGTCGTTCGCCGGGGCGGAATGACCCTGTGCGGCAAAGGCGGCCACAACGGCGAAAGCCACAATCACAACGACGCGGGCTCTTTCATGCTGTATGTGGACGGGCAGCCGGAAATCATCGACGCGGGCAATATGAACTATACTGCCAAAACCTTTTCAGATCAGCGGTACACCCTGTGGAATGTGCGGGCGGCTTACCATAACCTGCCCCTGATCGGAGGGTGTGAACAGCAGCCCGGGAAAGCATACGCGGCGCGGGATGTGCGCTGTCTGCCAAACGGCTTATCGCTGGAGCTAAAGGGAACGTACGGCGCGGCGGCGGGGATCGAATCGCTGCGGCGGACCATGGAACTGACGGAAAGCCAATTCGTCCTGCACGATCAGATCAGCTTGTGCCGGCCCGCTCCCGTGACCTGGGTATGGATGCTGAGAAACCGGCCGACCGTCCTCGGGAATACGCTGATTTCCGGCGGCATCCGGATCGTTTTTCCGGCTGATTTGCAATGCGAGGCCGAAGAAATCCCCGTCACGGACAGCCGTATGGCCCGGAATTTCCCCGGCAGCCTGTGGCGGGTAAAGCTTACAGGCGCGCCCGCGGCGTATGCCGAAGCTTTCTTTACCGTCGGGAGGAAGAACGCATGCATGATATGAGCAAGAATCCCCTGCTGACCCGGCAGGATATGGCGGATGCCGCGGCACAGATGATCGCGCCGCTGGTTTCCTGCCTGACGCCCGGCAAAGCCCGTATGATCGTGGGCGCGGGTTCCGCTCATTATTCGGAGGATATCGCCGGGATGGAGGGTTTTTCCCGGGTGCTGTGGGCGCTGGTGCCCATGCTGATCGGCAAATGCCCGGAAGCGGAACCCTTCTGGCAATTATGGAAGGAAGGCATCCTCCATGGCACCGATCCTGCCCATCCGGAATACTGGGGCGGTATCGGCGATTATGACCAGCGCATGGTGGAAATGGCGGTGATCGGCACGGGCCTGTGCTTTGCGCCGGATCAGTTCTATCATCAATTCACCGCCGCCCAGCAGGAAAACCTTTTCCAATGGCTGAATCAAATCAACCGTTATGATATGCCCAAAAACAACTGGCGCTTTTTCCGCATCCTGGTCAATATCGGCTTCCTGAAGGCGGGCCTGCCCGTAGATCGGGTCCGTCTGACAGAGGACCTGGATATGATGGAAAGCCATTATACAGGCGACGGCTGGTATTTTGATTATCCCACCAAGCGGGATTATTACACCATCTGGGGCTTTCACTATTACAGCCTGCTGTATGCGGCCGCTATGCGGGAGGAAGACCCGGAGCGTTGCCGGCGGTTTATCGAAAGGGCGAAGCTGATCGCGCCCCGGTTCGCCTGCTGGTTTGACCGGGAGGGCCGGGCCCTGCCCTATGGCCGCAGCCTGACCTACCGCTTCGCCCAGGGCAGCTTCTGGGCGGCCATGGCCTTTGCCGGGGCGGAAGCGGAAGAAATCGGCTGGGGCGGCATGAAGCATATGCTGCTGGGCAATCTGCGCGAATGGCTGAAAATGCCCATCTTTGACCGGGGCGGGGCGCTGACCGTGGGCTATGGCTATCCCAACCTGTGCGCCGCGGAAGGCTACAACGCGCCCGGCTCTCCCTACTGGGGCATGAAAACGTTTTTCGCCCTGGCGCTGCCGGAGGATCATCCCTTCTGGCAGGCGGAGGAAACGCCCTATACGCCGCCGGAAAAATTCCTGGATGGACAGGTGCGCCTGCTGCTGACACGCGATGCCGAAAACCGTCAGGTCATCGCCTATACCGCCGGGAACCACGCCTGGGAGCATATGCACGAGGATGAAAAATACGAAAAATTCGCCTATTCCACGCGGTTTGCTTTCTCCGTCACCAAGGAAGCGACCACGCTGAATAAAGGCGCTTTTGATTCCATGCTGGCTGTCAGGCGAACGGGCAGGGATTTATGGCACGTCCGCAGCGGATGCGACAGCTTTTCTCTGACGGAAGACCGGGTGGCCTTCACCTGGTCGCCCATGGAGGGCGTATCCATTGATACGGTCATTGCGCCTTGGGGGATGTGGCATGTGCGAAAGCATATCATCCGCACAGCCTGCGAAATCGAAGCGGCGGAGGGAGCCTTTGCCGTCCGGAAGGACTGGGCAGGCGCCCGGCCCTGCGACCGAATTTCCTCCGCCTGCGCCGCGAACGACCGTTTTGCCGCCGCCCACGGGGCATACGGCGCCAGCGCGATCTTCGCCCTGCTGGGGTACAGCCAAGGCGAAATCATCCATACGGAGCCCAATACCAATCTGGTCTATCCCCGAACGGTGCTGCCCACCCTGCGCGCGCAATTATCGCCCGGCGAGCATTGCCTGATCTGCGCCGTGTTTGCCGACGCGGGGGACTGCTGCCCGAAAAATATTCCACAGGAGGTAAAGGATCTTGCTGAATCGTTATGAGGACGCCGCGAAAAAAGCGGCCGAAAAATTCCGCCGTACCGCCGTGTCGGCGGCCCAAGCCGATATCATTCCCTACAAAAGCGAGAACGGGCAATGGATCGCCTCGCCCTATGACGGCAACAGCTGGTGGACAGGCGGCTTTTGGCCGGGGCTGATGTGGCAGTTTTACGCCGCCACAAACGATGATTTTTTCCTTGAAGAAGCAAGGCGTACGGAAAAGCTGCTGGTGGATGAATTCCGCGCCTTCCGCGCTTTGAATCATGACGTGGGGTTCATGTACCTGCTTTCCTGCGGCGCGGACGCCAAATTGACCGGCGATTCCCAAGCGCGCTGGGACACGCTGCACGCCGCCAGCCTGCTGATGGGCCGTTTCAACCCGGCAGGCTACATCCGGGCGTGGAACGGCGAAAACCAGGCAGGCTTCGCGATCATCGACTGCATGATGAACCTGAGCCTGCTGTTCTGGGCTTCCCGCCAGACGGGAGACCCGCGCTTTGCGCATGTGGCGAAAATCCATGCCGATACCGCCCTGCGGGAATTTCTCCGTGCGGACGGTTCCGTCAGCCATATCATCGAATTCGATCCGGAAACGGGCAAACGGGTGCGGGAGCACCCCGGCCAGGGCTATGCCTTGGGCACCCAATGGAGCCGGGGGCAGGCTTGGGGCCTGTACGGATTTACTTTGGCGCATCTCAATGCCCAGGACGCCCGCTATTTGAACGCCGCGGAAAAGATCGCCGCCAATTTCATCGCCCACATCCGCCCGGACGGCCTGACGGACTGTGATTTCTGTCAGCCCGATACGGAGGAGCGCATCGACAACATCGCCGGGGCGATCGCCGCCTGCGGCTTATTGGAGCTGCACAAAATCACCGGAAAAGAACAGCACCGCTCCGCCGCCCTGCGGTTGATCGACGGCCTGCTGGATTCCTGCTGCGACTGGACAGAAAACCGCTGCGGTCTGCTGACCAAATGCACCGCCAGCTACCATGACGACGGCGCGGGACGGCATACCAATATCACTTACGGCGATTATTTTCTGGTGGAAGCGCTGGCCAAGCTGAACGGAACCGACCCCATGCTTTGGCGCTGAGAGGAAGCAGAATGATTACCATCGAATTAAGAGATGCGTCGGGCAACATCCTTGCCGCCGCAGGCCATGCTTTCGAGGCGCTTCTGTGCGTGGATCGGGTCTATCAGCCCGGGGATCAGATCGTCCTTTCCGGCGCGCGGCATCTGTTTGTCCAGATGGATCAAGGGATGCCGGCCGGCGAAATCTTCCTGCCCCAAGGGAAAATGACCTGGAACGTACCGGCGGGCGAGCATCGCTTCGCTTACGCGCCCGGTATCTTTGCGGCGCAGCGGCACGTGATTTCCGCCCGTATGATGTCGGAAGATGAAATCGCCGCCCGCCGGAACATCGCCTGCAATCCTGCCGACCTCCGGGGCAATACGGATTTTTACCCCCACTGCACCGCCAACGTGGAAACGAGAAACGAAGCCTGCTTCTGCGCCCGGAACGTCATCGACGGCCTGCGGCTCAACACGTATCACGGCGAATGGCCCTATCAAAGCTGGGGCATCGGCGCAAGGGAAGACGCCCGGTGCCGTCTGGACTTTGGCCGGGACGTGCGGGTGGATGAAATGGCCCTGACATTGCGGGCCGATTTTCCCCATGACGCGTATTGGACGGGCGGACATGTGCTGCTGTCCGATGGGACGGACATGGCATTTTCCCTCAAAAAAAGCGGCGACCGGCAGGTTATTTGCCTGGGCCGCCGCGTCGTGCGCTGGATGCAGCTGGAGCGAATGATCAAAAGCGACGATCCTTCCGCATTTCCCGCCTTAACGGAATGGGAGGTTTGGGGCGCGGACCTATGACCGCACCCTCCGCTTTTTTGCTTTTGAATCCTTTCCTCGCCGCGCCTTGAATTGATCGTGGCATCAAATTCTTTGTTTCAGGAAATTCACCGCCAGGGCGATATCCGCCGCGGGGTCTTCGCCCACCTCGCGCTCGATGGTCAGGAAGCCGTGGAAGCCTTCTTCCTCCAGGGCGTTCAGGTACTTATCCCACGGCACGCCGCCCTTGCCCAAGGGCAGCTCCAAGTAGGCGGGACCTTCCTCGGTTTTGTTATTGCCGTGCATGGTTTCGGCATAGACGGCTTCCGGGTCGGTTTTGCGGCACATGATGCCGTCCTTGGCGTGGGTATGCACGATGTATGGCCCTAAGTTATGCACGGCCTGCACGGGATCGTCCCCCGCCACCATCACCAGATTGGCGGGGTCCAGGTTGATGGATACGCCCTTGGAATGGAGGGCGTCCAGGAAGGTGCGCAGGGTGGAGGAAAGCTCGGGGCCGGTTTCCACGGCGAAGCGGGCTTCCATTTTGTCCGCGTAGGCCGCCAGCTCGCCGCAGGCGTCCTGAATGATGGCGTAGTGGGGATTCTTGGGGTCCTTGGGCACCACGCCGATGTGGGTGGTGACGATGTTGGTTTCCAGTTCCTTGGCCAGATCCACGATCATTTTGGACCGGCGGATCAGTTCGGGGTTCAGTTCGGCGTTGGCAAAGCCCCGGCCCAGGTCGCCGCACAGGGCGGAAATCACCAGGCCGTTGTCCTTCACCATGTTCAGGAAATCCTTGCGTTTCTGCCCTGCCAGGTTTTCGGGGGACATTTCACCCTTGGTGGCGTACACCTGAATGCCCTGGGCCCCCAGCTGGCTGGTCAGCTTCAGGGCCTCCGGGAAGGGCTTGCGGAAGGAATCCAAAATGATACCGATGGAAAATCTGCTCATGGGGAAAACCTCCTGAAATGGGATGATGTTCCTTTTACTTTATTATACCGTATTTTCCATTGCCCGGCAAGGACAAAAAATGCGTATTATCAGAAAAACATATGCGTCCAGGGCTTACGCATGAATTACAAAATTGGATTTGTTGAAAAGGAGTATCGGGGGCTCTCCGCCCCCAGTTCCGCAGGCTCAATAGTCGCAACTCCCCTTCATGGGGAGATTGCTCCTTTTCGCCTGATCTCACCGCCGATGAGATTCCCGCCACTGGCGGTCATCGGCGGTTCGTCCCCCGACCAGGGGCGTGACGC